>JBGTEP010000083.1:0-9511 GCA_041747735.1 Chryseolinea sp. | reverse complement strand
GATGAAAACAGAAAGTCTAAAAGCTCAGACCAAAATCATCAAGAACCCATCCCTAACTACTTGGGGAAAAGATTTCTTTTTCGAATTAAGTAAAACAGAAATTGATGCTGGCTGTATTAAGATGGAACGTCTGCGGAAAATAGACAAAGAGCCAGTAATATTCGAGGCCACCTTTATTGCAAATTTAGACTTACCAAAATTTTGCACAAAGCCATTTGTGAATGGCTCACTCTTCGATACACTCCATATATCGTATGGGATTGAAATCTTAAATGGAGTACAAAATTTCCGCGCCATTAAAGCACAAGGAAATCAGGCAAAACTTTTAGGTATCAGTAAAGGAAATCCTCTGCTGCACATTATTAGAAAGCTAAGTACGAATCGTGAGAATTTTAATATTTACTCTTCTGTCTATTTCAACTCCGAAAATCATTCAATCGAAATTTAAAATATGTTCTCACTGAAAGGAAAAAATATTATCGTGATGGGAGGAACATCAGGTCTGGGACTTGCTGGCGCTAAATCGTTTATAGATGCAGAGGCTAGTGTAGTGGTGATCGGAAGAAATCCTGAAACTTGCGCTGACGCTGAAAGAGAATTAGGTAATGATGCAATTGTCATAGAGGGTGATGCCACCGTTCCCACTACAATGGAGCAGGCTATTCATGTATTCACTTCAAAGTCGAAAATAATACACGGACTATTTCATGTAGCCGGAGGAAGTGGAAGAAAGTTTGGTGATGGACCGCTGCACGAACTCACTTTAGAAGGATGGAATAAGACGTTTGAGTTAAACCTTACCTCGCTGATGCTTTCAAATCAGGCGATGGTAAAATATTTTCTTGCCAACAAAATAGCAGGCTCTATTCTCAACATGGGTTCTGTTCTAGGGTATTCACCGGCACCTAAATATTTTGCAACGCATGCATATGCGGCTACAAAGGCAGCCATTATTGGCTTCAGTAAATCCATTGCATCTTATTATGCGCCTCATAATATCCGTGTAAACGTTATTGCTCCTTCCCTATTCGTTACACCCATGGCCAAACGTGCTGCTGAAGATGAATATATTATGGCGTATGTAAAAACAAAACAACCACTAGACAATGGAAGGGCGGGGTATCCGGAAGACATTACGGGTGCTGCTTGTTACTTTATGTCGGACGCATCCTCTTTTACAACAGGACAAGTGTTGAGTGTAGACGGGGGTTGGAGTGTAACAGACGGTCAATATTAAACCATGAAAAAACACTACATCGGCATTGACCTGGGTGGAACACATATCAAAGGTGTGCTTCTCGATCCTTCATTAAAAATAGTAGAGCAATATTCTGTTGACACAGAAGACAATGCACAACGCACTGCGATCTGGAAGGATAAAATAAAATCGTTCGTGGATAATATGAAGATGAAGTATTCATCTGAAATTACCTGCGGCATTGCTGCTCCAGGATTAGCAAACAACGACAATAGCATGATTCAATGGATGCCCGGAAGAATGAACGGACTGGAAAACTTTGAGTGGAATGAACTGCTCGGCATGCCTTTGTGTGTTATCAACGATGCTCACGCTGCTTGCATCGCAGAATGGAAATTAGGGGCAGCAAAAGATAAGCAACACGTTTTAATGATTACACTTGGGACCGGTGTAGGTGGAGCTGCAATCCTCAACGGAAGTTTATATCAGGGAGCGATGGGAAGAGCAGGACACTTCGGTCACATTACATTGGACTATAACGGCATGGTTACGTCCACCAATATGGTAGGAAGCCTTGAACAAGCGATTGGAAATTTATCAGTTAAAGATAGAACCTTTGGCAAGTATGACGATACTGAAAAATTAGTAAAAGCCTTTCGACTTGGAGATGTGAAAGCTACCTACTGGTGGCTCGATTCCATTAACAAGCTGGCGTGCGGCTTGAGCTCCTTGATCAATTGTTTCGATCCGGAAATGATTGTGATTGGTGGAGGTATTGCCAACGCAAATGAATCGTTGTTTGATCCTTTAAAAGAATTTATAAGTTTGTATGAATGGCAGCCCGGCCAACATCCAACATTAATTAAGAAAGCCGAACTGGGCGAGTATGCTGGCGCTATCGGTGCAGCATTATTTACAGAACTAAAGACAAATCATTTTCATGGAACCAACGCTTGAATTTTTACAGAAGAGCCGAGAAATTATTTCGAAAGTAGAAGCACAAAAAGCAGAAATTGTAAAAGCAGCCACGTGGTGTGCTGAAAGTATTTTAGGAGGCAGAATGACACATGTGTTCGGTTCTGGACACAGCAGAATAATGACAGAAGAAATGTGGCCGCGATATGGATCATTTCCAGGATTCAATCCGATTGTAGAGCTATCGCTTTCGTTTCACAACCTGGTAATAGGCGCCAATGGTCAACGCCAAGCGATGTTCCTTGAGAATGTTTCCGGTTTTGCATCACGCATATTGCGCAATTTCGATTTATCAGATGTTGATACAGCACTCATCATCTCTTCCAGCGGATGTAATGTCGTGCCTATTGAGATGGCAGAAGAATTTCAAAAGCAAAATATCAAAGTCATTTCGATTGTCAGCATGGATCATTTAATGCCCTCTACTTCCAAAAGAAAAGACGGAAAGAAATTAACTGACTTTTCGGATATCGTGTTGGATACCGGTGCGCCTGTTGGTGATGCAATGATTAGGATTGAAGGGTTGGAAACTCCGGTAGCTCCAGGTTCAACTGTTGGTGGTGTACTATTGATCAATTGTTTAAAAGCTGAGATCGCAAAGATGTTAATGACGAATGGAAAAATACCTAAAGTACTAAGTGCCGCAGTTGTTGTTGGGCCAGAACGCGCTGTTGAGTTGTTTGAAAGCGCCTATGATGAGCATGCTCATTTAATGGCGAAGCTATATGCCAACATTGGAGAAAAAACAATCCTATGAGCATTATCAACCATACTGCAATCAACAAAACATTTGAAACAGATATTCTGGTTATCGGTGCGGGATCAGCGGGATGTGTAGCAGCTATCGGTGCCGCATCTGGCAAATACAAAGTAACCATTGCAGAGCGTTATGGATTTCCAGGAGGATCTTCTACACAAGTCCTTGATACCTTCTACGGATTCTTTACACCAGGAGAAATTTCCAAAAAAATAGTGGGTGGAATTCCCGATCAGGTTGTTAACAGGTTAGATACAACAGGCGATATTTTCTTGAGGCCTAATACCTATGGCGCTGGCACGGGAGTAAACTACAATCCAGAAAGGTTAAAGTTGGTGTGGGATACTTTGTTTATAGAAAATAATATTCAGGTATTTTATCACTCTCTATTGGTAGATGTGTTGGTAAAAGAGGAAATGAGTACCTGTATTTTCTTTACAAAAGGAATTGGTTTTTTTTCGATCAATGCAAAAAGAATAATTGATGCATCAGGCGATGCCGACTATTGCCATCTTGCCGGAATACCTTATGAAAAAGCAGGTGAAGCAGAACCTGCACAAAGCATGACGACAACCTTTCGCATGGCCAACGTGGATTTAAAAAAATTCGAAGAAGCCGGTGGCAAAAAAATGTTAAGCACCAAAATGAAAGATGCTGTGCTTTCAGGTAAACACGCATTACCGCGCAAAGAAGGATCTGCTCATGAGATGTGTGCGCCATTTTGTATTTCTACAGTAGCTGTTAAGGTAGCCGATAAAGATGCTTTAGATGTTGAGCAACTCACCCAAGCTGAAATGGAAGGAAGAAGACAATCCTTCATTTATGAAGATTTCTTTCGTGCTGAAGTAGCTGGATATGAGAACTCGAAGATCATTGGACTATCGCATCAGATTGGTGTTAGAGAAACACGAAGAGTTTACGGACTATCAAGGCTAACGAAAGAAGATTTTATGAACGAGGCTATGCCCGAAGATAGAATACTATTATGTGGGGCACCGATTGAAGATCATCGTAAAGGTGCAAGCGGTGAGTCGGAGACGTTCTGGCAATATGTACCCGGAACTGGCGTGTATGGAGTATCCTACAAAACGATTGTTCCGCAAAAGTCACTAAACAGTTGGATGGTAGGCCGATGCTTTTCCGCTACCCACGATGCGCATGCTTCGTGCAGATCAATGGCTCAAACCATGAGCATGGGGCAAGCTGCGGGTTTCGCTGCCATTCAATCATTGAACTCTGATACAAGTAGTGCCGATGTAGATACCCATACTTTGCAGGATACATTAATAAATATCGGGGCAATAGTGGAATTACCTTCTTCAGCAGCCGCTACGGGACGAAACGATTGGAAAAAGAATTTTAATTGATAAAACAGTATGCAACCATTCTTCAGAACAGTCAACGGTGATAAAGCGATACCCTCAATGGGGTTGTGTTATGCTCACGAGCACATTGTTATTGAAGAAAGTTTTCCAACCTGTGCCAACAAAGATTTTATTCTGAACGATGTCGACAAGATTAGCGCAGAGCTTAAAGAATTCTATTCGAAAGGCGGTCGCACTGTGGTCGATACGATGCCTGCAAACTGCGGGAGAAATGTTTTGAAACTTTCAGAAGTAAGTAAGCGAAGTGGGGTACATATTGTAGTACCTACCGGGATTCATCTTGAAATATATTACGTTCCCAATCATTGGCGCTATAGCTATACAGAAGATCAGCTCACTCAATTATTCATTGATGATATTGAATTGGGTGTTGATGAAAATGATTACAATGGTCCCTATGTAAAACGTACCGAACACAAAGCCGGATTAATCAAGCTGGCTACGGGAGATGAACCGATAACTTTACATCAAGAAAAAATATTTCGTGCTGTAGTCAATGCGCATAAAGCCACTGGTGCACCCATTCTTACCCACACCAATTTTGGAAAACACGCACTGGAGCAAGCACTACTATTCGAGAAGCTTGGTGCAGATTTAAACCATGTTGTCTTATCACATGTCGATCGGATGAAGGATGTGGACTATCATCGCGCGGTTTTAGATACCGGAGTTACGGTTGAATATGACAGTGCATTTCGATGGAAGGAAAATGAAGAAAACTGGACCTATCTCCTACTTGAAAAACTTCTTCCTCAATATAACAATCAAATAACATTGGGGATGGACATGGCGAGATCATCGTATTGGAAAAGTTATGGAGGCAAGCCAGGGCTTACTTTTCTATTGGATGAGATTCCTTCGAAATTATCTTCATGGGGAATGAAGGAATTCTTTGATACCATATTTTTCAAAATTCCTGCCCGACTTTACGCCTTCAAAAACAAATCGTAAAGAATGTTAACTACTAAAATATTTAAGAGTTTTTACCTGACTATAATCGGATAAGAGCGATTAACTGTTACAGCCGAAATCCGGACAATATAATACCCACTGGCTAACGATAGCAATGATAAATCTATTTCATACTTTTTCTCATTTCCAGCTACAACTTGACTAAAATGTTTCCTGCCGTAGACGTCTACTAAGGATATTTCATTTTCTTGATTTGATGATGTTGCTAATGCAACGTGTAAAACGCTATTACCGGAAACTGGATTCGGAAATACCGAAACCACTTCTTCCTTATTTTCATTAACACCCACGGGAGCTGGAGGAGTTATAGAAAGAACTTTATAAATCCATCCATTTCGTTTACTGGAAATATAGACATTCTCATTTTTATCTTGTCCAAAACGAAGGTCGGCTCGACCGCCTAGAAAATTATCATAGTCAGGTTCATCATTAATAATATCTTTCATGGATGCCTTTACAATGGGAGTCGTATTGGTATCGTTGTCATGATCAAATAAAATATTCATTTCACCCATGTGCGCTTGTGTCAGATCCCGAGGGTTATCCAAATTGGCGTTGCTCGGATCCAATTGCGTTTTTGCGTTAACGAGTTCGTCCATGTCAACATGAAACACACGTCCGGACTTTGCAAAATCAGCGCATAGGTATATTTTTTTTCCATCGACCGGATCAGTGTAAACATATCCTCCAGCAATGGCCTGGCTTGCAAATCCCAAACCAGCTTGACCCACTTTGCTGAATTGGGCTGATGGTTAGATAAATTGATTGATCGCGTCATTTTCCGGTAAGGCGGCAATTCCGGTTTGCAATCCACCTTGTGGAAGGTGGACATAGGTTCCGTCACGCTGTGACCATCCGTAGTTTCCTCCCTTTTTTATAATGTTTAGTTCTTCCATGTTATCTCGTCCAGCCTCTCCAACAATTATATGTACGTTACCTGAGGCATCCTTTCCAAAACATATCGTATGCGGATTGCGATGACCTAGTGAATAAATTTCATCGAGCCACAAATCATCATTAACAAAAGGATTTGATGGAGGTATACTATATGGATCGCTTCCGGATTGTAATGGGTTAATCCGTAAAACTTTTCCCAGCGCATCATTGTTCTGACCGCCACCCACTGTTGCAGACAACTCACTACCATCTCCGTGGCAGATATACAATAAACCATAATCTTCGTCACCGGGCTGTGCATAACGATTAAAGGCAATATCTTTTATCGTGTGATCAAACACAGGCATACCAACTCTAAAAACTTCTCCATAACTATTAATATTGACACTTGCAGTTGTATGATTATACGTCCATTCTATTAACACTCCATCGTACGGAATTGGATTTGTAACATCGCTGAGATAATGATGATCTTCTAAAGTAACAGGTCTTTCCTCCATTAAGGAGGTGTAGAATTTTCCATTATTTAAAAAGTCGGGATGGAATGCTACACATCGTAATCCATTGTGCCAGCCGTCCGTTTCATCGAGATGGCGACCTGTATTCTGAAAAATGGCTGCTTTAACATCGAGAAATAAAACAGGTTGATAACCATTTCCATTCTGAATAATTTCATAAATCTTGCCACCCAATTCTGTGCTCACAAAATTTCGGTCTTCAAAAAAAGTAAAAGAGTTTATCCTTGGTCGCGCACTCCCATCATCCGGAATTTTAACAAACTTCTCCACGGTCATTGTGTAACCATCATTGGTGATGGGCATCAGCGGGTTAACTTCATATTGACCTTGCACATGATATCCAATTAAACCAAAATAGAAAATAATGCAAAAACGCGAAGCGGGGAGCAGATTGCATTTCATAATACAGCAGTTTATCATATTAATAAAGAGCCATTTTAGAAATTTAACTCATTTGGAGCCTACGATAAAATCATGCGCAATCGCAGCTCCATACCGGAAAACTTTTTAGTAGGATGTAGGGAAAGTTTTGTTACTCGGACTAAAGCCCAAGCATCCGGAAAGCTATCAATACTATTCAATAATTATTTTCCTCACAAACGATTCTGCTCCGTGAACGTAGCGCACAAAAAACAATCCTTTTCCAAAACCGTTCGCATCCACTATTACTGTGTTTTTTTCTACGCTGTAGGTAGCCAAAATTTTTCCATTTGAATCAAAACACTGCACAATCCCCGAAGCAGAAGGAAGCGTTATGTTAATTCTCTTTTCATCGCCCAATGGATTTGGATACAAAACGATTTCAGTCTGAATTTTTTCTGTAACTCCCGTAATTACTTTTTTCGAATCGAAAGCGATCTTCATAATCCTATCACCATCGATTCCACCTGCCGTAGTATTGGAGGTTAAGAAATAGATATTTCCGTGTGGGTCAATACACAGATCGCGTATTCTGCCGTACTGACCGAAAAAAAGAACGCGCTCGTTAGTCACTTCATCACCCATTTCATTGAGGCTTAACACAGCGATATGATTGCCGAAATTATCACCGGTTAGTGTGCCTACTAAAATTGAATTTTGAAATTCTCCTATTGGCGAATCGCCTACATATTCCATATTGCTTGGCGCTACATTTGGATTCCATGACGTAAGCGGCTCCTGATGATTCTTTATTGTATCACATGAAATCGTTTCGAATGGCTCATCACAAAAACCCTCAATCAATGGCCATCCATAATTCATTCCTCTTTTAATGATCCCCATCTCATCGTCATTATCGCGGCCATGCTCAGCATAGTAAAGTTTGCCACCGTTTCCGACTACCAATCCTTGTGTGTTCCTATGCCCATACGACCAAATTAAATTACGTGGTGTTTTATCGTATGGTGCTTTTGCAAATGGATTGTCGTGTGGCACAGAGCCATCCAAATTCAAGCGCAATACTTTACCATTAAACACATCAAGATTTTCGGGTAGAGAGATATCTTCGGTGGATAGGTAAGGATGCAGATCTGGATTTTCAACTTGCTTGGCATCACCAATTGTTACAAAAATATGATTGTCGGCAATCAATAACTTGCCCCCATCATGGTAGCCTTCAAATATTCTAATCCCATCAATAAGGATCACCGGATTCTCCAATTGATGCGTGGAAGTATTGTGCGAGTAGCGAACAACTTTCAAATAAACATTATGATTAAGAGGCGGATTATAACTATCTCCTGTATAATTATAGTCGATATAAACAAAGCTGTTAGTTTCAAATTCAGGATCGATTGCCAATCCCATTTGTTTAGACCCTGAAAAGCTAAAATCAGAAACAGTCAACAAATTTTTAATTTCACCTGTTTGCGAATTAACCCGATTAACAGACCCAAGCTGTGTATACCAAACAGCACTATCCGGTCCCCAAATAATTTCCCATGGAAATACAAGGTTTTGAGCAACAGTTGAAACATTGATGTATGTACTGTCTAAAAGAATTTGTGCAGCCAGTTGTGTATTTAAAATCAATGATAGAATAAAGACTGCAAGTAGTTTCATTATTACATTTTGTTAATTTGTAATGGTAAAGCGATTGCCCGTAACGGCCACGTCAAGTTGCGTTACCAAACCTATTGCTATGGCTTTGGCATCAGGCTGTTTACCACCTACTGATAGTGTGAATTTTCCCGGCTCCACCACACGCTGGTAGTCGTTATCGATAACCGAAAAATTTTGAGGTGTTAATGTAAATTCTACCTTCTTGGTTTCACCCGCTTTTACAAATACAGATTTAAATCCTGCAAGTGTTCGAATAGGAACTGGAACTGTTGCCTTCGTATTGGAAATATAAAGTTGTACAATCTCATCACCGTCTTTCTTACCCGTATTCGTAACTTCCACGGTAATTTTTGCCTCACTGCTTGTAGAAAGTGAAAGTGGTGCTTTAAGGTTAGCATACGAAAACTTTGTGTAGCTTAATCCATAACCAAAAGAAAAGAGTGGCTCACCCCTGAAATATCGATACGTTCTTCCTTGCATGACATAGCTTTGAAAATCAGGGAGGTCATTTATCGATTTGTAAAAGGTAATGGGTAATCTTCCGGATGGATTGAAGTCTCCAAATAACAAACGCGTTAGTGCGGTGCCTGTTGCTTCACCTGGATAAAAGGCCTGAACAATGGCAGGAAGATTTTCATTCTCCCAATTCAATGCGATAGCACTTCCACTGAAATTCACATAGATGATTGGCTTACCTGTCTTTTGAAGTTCTTTCAACAAATCTTCCTGAACTTTAGGCAGTGCTAAATCGGTTCGATCTCCATGT
>JBGTEP010000082.1:0-2155 GCA_041747735.1 Chryseolinea sp. | reverse complement strand
GTTCCAACAAACACCATATCAGGTTGGAATTGGGAAAAGTGGATTTCTGCACGTGTCGAGGGCATGACACTATTTCTCCATAATACCTTTCCATCGACAGTGTTTATACGAAACACAAAATTGGGATGCGTAATGATCATGGTCTGATCGTCAAGTTCCAACGGTTCACTCGTGAGTGATTGTAAGCTTCCAAATACACCTCCCAGCGATTGCAAAGCTCCAAGCATTCCCTTTTGCGGGGACTCGCTTGGTTTAAAAAGTTGATCATTCTGCCAAAGTTGCTTTCCGCTCGCTATATCATACATAAACAACGTTCCTGAAAGCGTTCCCTGTTTCGCGCCGATGATTAGCAGGCGCCCAGATGAAGCCAATACATGACGGCTGAGAATACCGATCTGTTCCTTTTCAGAGTCAAACAATATCTTTCCGCCAGAAACTTCAATGATGGTCTGCATTGGGAGAGAAAAATCGCCACCCTGTTTTGAGGCAATTGATAAAAACTCGGTGCCGGCGACCTCTTCAAAATAGTCAGGATTGAGAGATGCAAAGCGCGTGTTGGTCCAGAGGATGTTTCCAGTTTTCGGATTGACGCCATAAAGGCCGTCGTTGGTGCTAACAATAATGTAACCTAGTCCATGAACGCGCTGTCAGTTGATGGGGCTTGTGAACTTGGCTGACCAGGCCGCGGCAACTTTACTCTGCCCAATAGTCGGGACGTTGCAAAAAACAATGCTTAGAATTATCAAGCACACAAACTTTGTTTTCAAAAGAATTAATTGAATTAATTAATTTAATTCGCCCTTATTTGGGGCGATATAGTTGGGGATGATATCAAGTTTGCAGTCCACGATGTCAAAAGAATCATAGCTGCGAAATTCGAGTAACTGTCTTCTGAATTGACTTTTAATAGAGGAATTTTATTTAACCATTTTGTCTGGCATAACGCCGAAGATTAAGAAACGAAAGTTAGTACCAGCATGAAAACAATTTACCACAAAGTTTATCTAAATATTACATTCACAATTTGATAACACACGCAGTTATCCTCGTGATTAAGTTAATCGATTTCCAGGTCTTCTATTTTTACTCCGATGTTCTTAAGTTCTTCATAGCTGCGGTGGTCGTCTCCTTTGATTTTGAAATAGTACTTTTTCTTGTTGTCGGGCGATGACCATTCTCCCTCAAAGAGGTCATCCATCCTGCCATTAAACCTTCCTGTGATGTTGTCATTCGGATCATACTCCACCAAAACAATTGAATCACCTTCCATCGTACCGCGCAAGGAAATGTCCTGTCGATTTTTTGAGTTGGCATAAAAGTATTTTCCAGACATGATTCCGTTATCTGACTTTAACTTCATAGCGATAAGGATAATACTATTATGGTCGTAATCTTCCAGCTTGCGCAGACTGCCTACCATAGTATACTCCCAGGTATTAAGCATGGCCTCTTCATATTCGAAGTATTCATCCGCTTTTGCATTGCCGAGCATTTCGTCTGTTAAGGTATCGTCGGGTGATGTTGTCGCGACTGAATCCACATCAGCGCGCTCCTGTACTGCGGGTTTACAACACCATAAACAGGTAGTTATTAAGAGAGGGGTTAAAAGTTTTTTTGCTTTCATTTTTTAAGTGGGTTAACCTGTCTGTGTTTTTTTTTAGAAGTCCCCAACGTTCGCCGTCCTCGTTGTTGCCTTTGGCTGCTTCGCCAAGAGCGGGTAGTTGTTTCTATGAACTGATTCGGGCATGAAGTGTATAATTATGCCATTACAAGTTGATAATAATACTCCTACCTGTTGGTTCGAATTCATGAGAAACCATACATTCAAAATTTTCTTTTTGGAGACAGTAAGAAAACACTGCTTGTTGATGTAGTACGAACCATTACATCGCTTTCACGATTCGTCCTAGGTGCTACTGAATTTTAACTTACCATTTTTGTATGAGATCAGAGTTTAGTAAGATATCACATCAGGAATTTCTAAGGGATAGTCTTTGGTTTAGACCGACCGAAATGCAAAACGCCAAGGTTCGTTTTGCCAATAGTTTTTAAGAGTAGTTTGTGTGGAATTTTAAGAAAATGTTATGCTTAAGAAATACGTCGTCACATTGCTCATTTGTTGCATTAGCATTATAGTGCTGGGTCAAAACATCGG
>JBGTEP010000081.1:0-10371 GCA_041747735.1 Chryseolinea sp. | reverse complement strand
ACTCGTAGATAATAATTCATTCAGCTATTTTATTTACAAGGGTCATCCCATGGGCTATGAATATGAGTTGTTACAGCTGCTGGCGAAACATCTCAACATCAGTCTTAGGATTAAAGTAACATCAGGAGTGGAGCGGGCTTTCGAGCAACTCAATTCCGGTGAAGGGGATATAATTGCGTTTCCGCTTACTATCACCAAGCCCAGAAGGGAAGTGGTAAAATTCACACATCCGCATTTTAATACCTATCAGGTGCTTGTGCAGCGGAAGCCAAATAATTGGCGAAAGCTAACACTTGATGAAGTCAACAATAACCTTATCCGCAATCCGGCAGACTTGATTGGAAAAGAGGTGCACGTTATTGAGGGCACAAGTCATCAGCTAAGACTTAAAAATTTATCAGAAGAATTAGGGGGAGATATTCTAATTCGGAATGATACGCTCAATGCTGAAAGCGAATCGCTTATTCGAAGAGTAGCACTGGGTGAAATTGATTACGCGGTGGCTGATCACACGATGGCGAAAGTAAATTCTGCTTATTACCCCAACATTGATGTGAGTACAGTGCTTAGTGTGCCGCAACAAATTGCATGGGCTGTTCGCAAAAATTCGGACAAGTTGTTGGAAGAAATTGATACCTGGTTATCAAGGATTAAACGACAGCCAACGTTTATGGTGATTTATAACCGCTACTTTAAAAATACAAGAACGTCATTAGTTCGCCTTCAAAGTGATTATTCGTCGCTGGGAGGGAATAAGCTGTCGCCATATGACGAACTTATTCAAGCAGGTGCAGAAAAATTGGGGTGGGATTGGCGATTGCTCGCCGCTGTGGTGTATCAGGAATCAAAATTTAATCCGAAAGGTGAATCATGGGCCGGAGCTCGTGGCTTAATGCAATTGATGCCTGCAACAGCAAAACGGTTTGGTGCCGTGGATCTTGGAGACCCGAGGCAGAGTATGAAGGCCGGTGTAAATTATTTGATGTATCTGGAGAAATATTGGACGAAGCGTGTGCCCGATCAACAGGAAAGACTAAAGTTCGTTCTTGCTTCGTATAACGCCGGTCCGGGTCACATTCTGGATGCCCGGAAGCTTTCCAAGAAATATGGAAAAGACGATACCCTATGGAGCGATGTTGAATACTATCTCTTAAAAAAATCCGACCCTGAATATTACCGTGATCCTTTAGTGACATCAGGTTATTGCAAATGTGAGGAGCCTGTAAATTACGTAGCTGAAGTGTTGGAAAGATTTGAAGAGTATAAAATTCACATCACCCTTCCTGCATTCGGTGAGCAAGTTGTTCAAAGTCCAACGTCTCCCAGGTAGTCTCAATATTCGGTAGTTTCATCACTTCATCCATGATCCTTTTTTGCTTTTGACCGATAGCATACGCTTCAGAGTAGCGAATGTTTTCATGAAATGTAACCATGGAGTATAATGGAATCCATCGTTCGGGGTAACGTTCATGAATGGTTGCTTCAATCTTCTTGCGCAGGTGAAAATCAGCATCTGCTACAAGGTCTCGCATTTCTACAAAGTTATCCAAAGCAAGTTGGGCAATAGCATCAGCATCGGGTTTTCGGAGTTGTTGAAATGCAGGTAGTACGGTTTGCCAATCATCATTGTGCTCATCCAACAGCTGATTGAGGATCCGACAATCTTCAAAACCAGCATTCATTCCCTGTCCAAAAAAAGGAACAATTGCATGTGAAGCATCACCCAGAACTAATGTTTGATTTGATGTCCACGGGTAGCAACGAATAGTAATAAGAGAAGATGTCGGATTGTCACGTAGGTCTTCAGTTAACGTTGGCATCAACGGTGCAGCATCAGGAAATGTTTTTTCAAAAAATGATTGAAATGCTACAGGGTCTTGCAGACTATTAAAGGAAGGGTTACCCTCAAAGGGAAAAAAAAGCGTACAGGTAAATGTTCTGTCAGGATTTGGAAGGGCGATCAGCATAAAGCTTTCACGAGGCCAGATGTGCAATGCATTTTTTTCCATCTGGAATTTTCTGTCATCACCCGGAGGAATTCGAAATTCTTTGTAGCCATGTTCAATGTAAGACTGCGAATATTCAAACCGATCTGTAAACTGCATTGATCCGCGAACCGCAGAGAAAGCGCCGTCTGCGCCGATTATTACATCAAACTTTTTGTGAATAACTGCTGCATGTATCTGAAATGAAATTTCCGTCTTGCTAAAATCAACGCTCGAACATCTGTGTTCAAAGAAAAACTCAACGCCAATTTTTTCCGCTTCTTCAATCAGCACTAAGTTCAATCCGCCGCGCGAAACAGAATTTATAAACTGCCCCTCCTTGCCATACGGTTGGAACGTAAGTTTGCTTTCGATGGAATGAATCATTCGCCCGTGCATCGGGACTGCTGTACTTTTCAATTGATCTGCTAAACCAACTTCCTCCAATGAACGAATACCCCTGTTGCTTAAGGCAAGGTTAATAGAACGTCCACCTTCAATTTGGTGTTGGCGCATGTCAAACCTTCGCTCAAAAACCGAAACTTTGTATCCTCGCCTGGCCAGGTAAATAGAAAGTAGTGACCCTACAAGACCTGCACCTACGATAGCGATGTGTTTACCGTTATTCATAGATATTAATTTGTTGATACGTTCTTCTTTAAAATTTCAACAAAGCGGTACACATCTTCAAAGGTATTATATAGTGGTACCGGCGCGACGCGAATTACATCGGGCTCACGCCAATCCGCAATGACTCTGGCTTTTGAAATAGCATTAAAAATTTTCTTTCCATTTTGATGGATGTACAGTGAGAACTGACACCCTCGTTCAGCAGGATTCCTGGGTGTAATGATTTTAAGATATTTTTCTTGTGAATCAAATTCATTCAGCAAGAACTCCAGATATCCGGTGAGTAACATACTTTTTTTGCGGAGAGCTTTTATGGAAGCCTTTTGAAAAATCTCAAGTGACGCAAGGTGTGCAGCGTTTTGAAAGACTGGTACATTCGACAGTTGCCATCCGTCAATTCCGCGCATCGGCTTAAAACCTTTTTTCATCTGAAACCGCTCTTTTTCGTCATGCCCCCACCAGCCGGCAAAACGTGGTAAGTCAAAACTTTCAGCATGCCGCTCGTGTATAAATGCTCCTGCAATACCACCCGGACCTGAATTCAAATATTTGTAACTACACCAAACAGCAAAATCGACGTCATCCTTATGAAGTGACATGGGCACATTCCCGATTGCATGAGCTAAGTCAAATCCAGCCTTTGCTCCGGCAAGGTGGGCGGCAGCAGTGATTTTTTTTATATCAAAAAATTGTCCTGTATAATATTGTACACCGCCAAAAATAACCAGTGCCAATTCAGAGGCATGTTCTTTAATCGCCTGGACGATATCGTCTGTTCTAAGGGTGTGTTCTCCGTCACGCGGCTTTATTTCAATCAGTGATTTTGCGGCATCATGTCCATGGAATTTTAACTGCGATTCAAAAACGTATTGATCAGTGGAAAATGCGCCAGCTTCAGTAAGTATTTTATAACGTGCTTTTGTTGGGCGATAGAAGGATACCATCAACAAGTGAAGATTGACAGTCAGTTGATTCATCGCAACAACTTCAGAAGTTTTTCCGCCGACAAGTTCAGCGAGTGCTTTCTTCGTTAATTTGTGATAGTAGACCCAGGGTCGCCTGGCCTGTAAGTGACCTTTCACGCCCAGGGTGCCCCAATCGTCCAACTCTTCGGAAACATAATTTTTCGTGATTTTTGGTTGAAGACCTAATGAATTTCCGGTAAGGTAGATAACAGTTTTACCGTTGGATTTTGGAATCATGAACTGGCTCCGAAATGATCGTAACGGATCTTCCTGATCCATTTTTTTTGCAAACCGAAGGGTGTTTTTATATTTCACTCTGTTGTTTAAAGTTTAGGTGTGTTAAAAAAGAGAAAGTTGTTTCTGCATCGCTCCTTCATGGTGTAACAACCATTCTTTATTTTCAAATCCGCCCCCATACCCAATTAACTCACCTCCTTTACCGATGACACGATGACATGGTACTATGATCGCAATTGGATTTTGTCCGTTTGCAAGACCAACCGCGCGAATGGATTTAACATTTCCAATTCGGATGGCCAGTGCTTCGTAGGAAAGCGTGGTGCCATATGGAATTGTCAGCAGTTCATTCCAGACTTTAATCTGAAAATCTGTGCCCTTAAGATCAAGTTCAACCGTAAAAAATTTACGACCTAAAAAAAAATATTCATCAAGCTCAAAGATACACTGCTCGATAACCTGTGTGCGGACTTCTTGTTGCTTTGAATCTTTAAGAAAATTAACAGTAGTAATTTTATCGCCCTCCGATTCTATGAGAAGTTCACCGACAGGCGAACTGAAGTATACTAATCCCTTCATCCGATAAGATCTGATTGATTCTTTCTGATTTTTATCATACAAACCGTGGATCAGCCTCCATTACAGTTCCACATTTTTTGCATGTTCTCAATTCTTCAGATCCATAAAATGATTTGAAACGAGGTATGAAATCTTTTTCGATATTGGTCAGGTGAAATTTGTACTCGTTAAGTTGATTGTTACAGTTTTCGCAATACCATTGAAGGCCATCCAGCATGTTTTCATCTTCCCGTTTGCATTCGATCACTAAGCCAACCGTGTTGGCAGGCCGTGCGGGTTGATGTGGTACGCGCGCGGGTAATAGAAACATCTCACCTTCTTTAATGGGAATCTCAACAGCTTTCCCATCTTCCTGGATAGTAACCTTAATTTCTCCCTCCAGCTGATAAAACAACTCTTCAGTTTCGTTAAAGTGAAAATCTTTCCTTGCATTTGGGCCACCAACGATCATCACGATGTAGTCGCCCGCTTCTGTATAAAGATTTTTATTGCCCACGGGAGGCTTAAGCAGATCCCGGTTTTCATTTATCCACTGCTTTAAATTAAAAGGTCTGCGAATAGCCATATAAAGTTTAAGGGTTATAACGACAAAGTTAAATATGCGGTGATCTTGAAACGGTTTGACTTTTATTTCAGTCCTGAGAATTCCCGTGACCAATCATAAACGGTGTCAAAAAAAGATAGTTTTCAGAGATGACCATTATTCACTAAAATTACTAAGAATTTGGATTAAAGACAGGATACTAATATGAATCTCGATTTAAGTGGTAAAAGAGCGATAGTCTGCGGGAGTACGCAGGGAATAGGCAAGGCCTCGGCAATTGAGCTGGCGTTACTGGGTGCAAGCATCACGCTTATCGCGCGCGACGAAAAAAAACTTCAGGAAGTATTGCGTGAACTTCATGTCGGAAAAATGCAACGACACGATTACATCGTCGCCGACTTTTCATATACCGAAGAGCTCAAAAAGAAGGTAAGCGACTATGTGGCACAAAATTCCGTAAGCATCCTCGTGAATAACACCGGAGGGCCACCCGCAGGATTGGCCATGGATGCCGAGCCTGATGCATTTGTTAAAGCTTTTTCCAACCATTTATTGTGTAATCACATTCTTGCAACGATTGTGGTTCCAGGGATGAAGCAAGCCGGTTATGGTAGAATTGTTAACATAATTTCAACGTCTGTAAAAATCCCCATAAAAGGATTAGGTGTTTCTAATACCATCCGCGGAGCGGTAGCGAATTGGTCAAAAACTCTGGCGAACGAACTCGGTGCTTTCGGTATCACGGTAAACAATGTTTTGCCTGGTTCGACTATGACAGGCCGGTTGGAATCCATTCTTCAGGATAAGGCATCAAAAACCGGGAAGACTTTTGAAGAGGTAAAGCAAGATATGATTTCGGAAATTCCGGCAGGGAGAATTTCGGAATCACATGAAGTGGCAGCGGCAGTAGCATTTCTTGCCACACCAGCTGCTGGCTACATCAATGGTATCAATGTGCCTGTCGATGGCGGCAGAACCGGGAGCTTGTGAGTGAAATGATTAAAATCAAAAATTACATAGCCGGCGAAATGGTTGAACCATTTAGTGGCAGTTATATTGATAATTATAATCCGGCTGAAGGAAAGGTCTACAGTTACATACCTGACTCAGATGAACGCGATGTGGCACAAGCGGTTTCTTCCGCTACCAATGCATTCACGCAATGGTCTGAGTTGTCTGTGCAAAAGCGATCAGAGTTTCTGCTTCGCCTGGCAGACTTAATTGATCGAGATAAAGACAAACTGGCTCTTGCAGAAAGTATTGATAATGGCAAACCATTAAAACTCGCGTCAACACTGGACATACCACGTGCATCAGCGAATCTGCGTTTCTTTGCAACCGCTATTCTGCATTTTGCCAGTGAAGCCCATATAACCGACACGACAGCAATAAACTATACTGTACGAACTCCCGTTGGCGTAGCCGGATGCATCTCTCCCTGGAATTTGCCGCTTTATTTATTCACCTGGAAAATTGCGCCCGCATTAGCGGCTGGCTGTACGGTAGTGGCTAAGCCGTCTGAATTAACGCCCATGACAGCATTCTTATTTTCTGATTTGTGTATAGAGGCAGGGTTGCCACCGGGCGTATTAAATATTATTCATGGACTTGGAAATAAAGCGGGGCAGGCAATTGTTGAACACCGCGATGTAAATGCTATCTCTTTTACAGGAGGTACAATTACCGGAAAAAAAATTGCGGCAACAGCAGCGCCGATGTTCAAGAAATTATCTCTGGAGCTTGGCGGAAAAAACCCAAATATCATTTTTGAAGATTGTGATTTTGAGCAGGCGATGAGTACTTCGATACTGTCGTCATTTTCAAATCAGGGTGAAATATGTCTTTGCGGATCGAGAATATTTGTGGAGCGTGGTCTCTATACGAAATTTGTAGAAGAGTTTGTTAAAAGAACTAAGGCGTTGACAATAGGAGATCCACTTGAAAGTGAAACTAAAATGGGAGCATTGGTATCCGATGCACACCGATCCAAAATTTTGTCATACATCAAAATTGCAGAACAAGAAGGTGGCGAAATTCTTACAGGCGGAAATCACGTAACCTTACAAGGAAGATGTGAAGGTGGATATTTCGTTGAGCCTACGGTTATCGTTGGATTAAATGAGAGGTGCCGTACAAATCAAGAAGAGATCTTTGGCCCCGTTGTAACAATTATGCCTTTTGATACAGAAGAAGAAGTCGTTTTATTGGCGAACAATACAGCCTATGGGTTGTCTGCCACCGTCTGGACAGAAAATCTGAAGCGTGCACACCGCGTAGCAGCAGGAATAAAGAGTGGTATTGTTTGGGTGAACTGTTGGTTGCTTCGCGACCTGAGAACACCTTTTGGTGGCATGAAACAATCAGGTGTAGGAAGAGAAGGGGGATGGGAAGCTTTACGTTTTTTTACAGAGGCAAAAAATGTTTGTGTGAAGTTATGATCAAACTTCTTTGGATAATGTTTGTCGTTGCATTCATATCATGTGACCCCAAGCCTGATATTTCCGGACATTGGGTATCTATTCCACATGAAAGAGGGGGTCATAATTATTATAGAACAATAGATATAAATGGTTCGTCATTAATACACGACATTGGTAGTTTGACGCAGACCTATAGAGGTGAAACTTTTATCGTTCGTCAGTTAAACCTTAAATCGGTTCCGGACTTCGAAGGAAAGGAAAAACTCGAAAACCTTTTTGGTGTCTACTATCCCGATTATCCGATTGTTCGCGATTCTGTTATTCCTTCTTATGCCGTGACTCTTCGCAATGATACATTAGTAGTTTATGGAGATATCTTTAGTGGACAATACTATACCCGACGCGAACCGGATGTTGAGGCAGATCTTTTTGCTGACCTCGTTGTTCAAATCGAGCTACCAGACAGTAGGGAAACGCCCTATTGTGATTCCCTTGGCTTTTTACACCCTTCGTTTATTAGCTTAGGCAAAAACAGGTTTAATCTTGATACGATTGCACTTCAAGTGAACGATGTCTTTATAGGACCAGAAATACTTCCTCAGTACCTCACTACCGAGATGTATCGGTATGAACTAAAGGAAAAAAGCCAAATCACCGTGGTATTATCCGTTGATCAAAATGTGCCCGGCGATCTGGTTGAAAAAGTAGTGGAATCGATTCATTCTTACGATGCGGGGATTAGGATTAGGTTTCCATTAATCGATAGAAAAATGAGGAAAATTTGTTATGTCGATAGTCTTCTTTACTTTGAAAAATACTTTCATAAATAAATTTAAGATCGGACTCTATGGAGCGGGTATATTGGTCCTGTTTATCTCCTGTGAGACTGAAAAAAAAATTGAAGGGCATTGGGTCTCAGTTGGATACGGAGATGGGACCCAGCATAGAACGGTCGATATTATAGATTCTACATTTTGGCAGAACAAAAACAGTTTGGTTAAGATGTTCTCAATAAAGGGCACCCTTAGACCAATAGGTAATGATCAATATGATATTTACCATGAGTCTGGTTTCATCTCCTCATTAATGATTCGCAATGATACGTTGAAATTGTTTCCCGGGAGTGTCGTCATTGGGGATTTTAATTTTGTGAGAAAAGAACCAAATTTTGAGGCTGATTTGTTTTCTGAACTAGAAGTTCAAGTTGAGTTGCCAGTGCATGCAAGGAGTAATTGTGAGCATTCATTGGGCGAGGGAAATTTTGTTTTTGTTAGTGTTGGAAAAGAAAAACGGAAAGAGAATCGTTTTGCAATACAATTTCGCGATGTGTTTATTAATTCAGCGGATATGGCAAAAGTTCTAGACCAACGGATGGCAATAAACGAGCTGCTAGGACTAGATAAATTCAGTGTTGTGTTATCAATTGATAAAAACACCCCTGCTGATTCAATTACGGATGTTGTAAGGTCAATCCGCGATTACGATGATAGTGTAAAATTTTTTATTCAACCATTACGGATAAAAAAGACAAGGTTTGCTTTGTAGATAGCGTGGGTTTCCAGTTTTTGCTCTCCCAGAATAAACGATAAGATTTACACCCCATTTTGTCTGAGTAGCGCCGAAATTCCGATTACGTTTTTTACCTTTCATCCATGCAATTTTTTGATATCGAAAACATCTTCTTTGAGATTCTTGGCTACCAAATGAGCTACCTCGAATTCTTCGGCACCATTGCCGGAGCAATCGCAGTCTGGCTATCTGCCCGCGCAATAATTTGGAGTTGGCCAATCGGAATCATTAATGTGGTACTCTTCTTTTTCCTCTTTTATCAGGTACAGCTTTATCCGGATATGTTTCTGCAAGCTTTCTTTTTTGTTACTAATCTGATGGGGTGGTGGCGATGGGCCAACCCTAAACCCGGTGAGGAGAATCAGAAAAATGAATTGAAAGCAACGTTTATGGGTTGGAAGAAATTTACAGCGATCAGTTTAATTGGAATCGTTGGCACTTATTTATTCGGAACATTTGCTAAAAACCTGCACGAATTGTTCCCAGGTATTTTTAGTCTCCCCAGTGCGTTTCCTTATGCAGATTCTTTCGTTACCGTGATGAGCATTATTACAACCTTCTTTATGATTCAAAAAAAGATCGAATGCTGGATTATCTGGATTGTTGTAGATATAGTGGCAGCCTACCTTTATTTTTCAAAAGGAATAAAATTCGTGGGCCTCGAATATCTTGTTTTTTGTTTTATAGCAGCCTTTGGTTTCTGGAACTGGATTCGTGAGTATAAGCTCAACCAACGTGCAGTAGCATGAAAGTAAAAATCAAATCGTTCTGGCCGGCAGCTATTGGTTTATTATTGGCTACCGGATTGTTCTGTATGCCAGGGAACGAATTTCCAACGCAGAACTGGTTTGCTGACATCTATCTGGATAAGTGGATTCATGTTGGTTTATTTGCAGGAATGGTTTCACTGTTCTGCCTGCCGTTGATTTATAGAATGAGTGATCAACAACGTATACGAACTCTCTTCATCTGGATCGCACTTGCGATGGCAGGTTATGGTGTCATTATCGAGTTCGTTCAGGGTAACTTTATTCCACATCGCTCTTTTGGTATGGATGATATGATCGCAAATTCGTTAGGCTGTGCTATCGGTCTTATTTTTTCTAACTGGCAATTGAAGTTGAATAATGGTAACGTTTAAGATAGTTGTGATGTAATTTCAGAAAGTATATGACCCGCGGTCTTGTCATCGGAAAGTTTATGCCCATTCATCAGGGTCACATAGCGCTGATCAATTTTGCTGCTGGTCAATGCGATGAGCTTATCGTTTCGATGAGTTACACTGACAAAGATCCGATTCCTGCTCCGTTAAGGTTTTCATGGGTTTGTGAGATATTTAAAGGACGGCCATCGATCAAGCCGTTCATGGTGAAGGATGATTTTGATAATGAATACCTTCCTCTAATTCACCGCACACGGATATGGAGTGAATTTATCTTTCG
>JBGTEP010000080.1:0-5278 GCA_041747735.1 Chryseolinea sp. | reverse complement strand
TATGATTTGAATTGTCACCTAAATAGTCGCAAAGAAATTTCATTCTTGATTTATCGGTTTCAACATACGCAATCATATTTTCAAGGTCTGCCAACTTTGCATTTCGCAACTCTTCAAACGCTTTTGTGTTTAAAGGTTGTGAGTTTGGAACAAATTCATATTTCTTACTTTTTCCAATCATTACTTCACGAATAATTCTTTGCTCAATCAAGTCAGCTTTAATTACTCTAATTTGGTTTTGTTTCAAGTTGGTTCGCTTCATTAAATCTCTCTCTCCAAGTAATTCGGATTTTACAGCATTAATAACTCTTTCATATTTCTTAATTGCCGGTCTGCCACCTTCAATAAATGCTTCTGGTAATTTTCTGTCTTCTTGGTTGTAAAACAGAATAATGTATGAAGGTTGTCCGTCTCTACCTGCTCTACCAATTTCTTGATAATAGTGAATCGGTGATTGTGGTATTTGAGTGTGAATTATAAATCGAATGTCGGGTTTGTCTATCCCCATTCCTAATGCGTTGGTTGAAATAATACATTTCCACTTATTACTCATCAATCCATTTTCTATAGCAATTCTCGAATCTGCATCCAAACCTGCATTGTATGCTGTAGATGAAATTTTTAAATTCTCAAACCACTTTGAGTAAATTTCGGTATCAACTCTTGTTCCTGTGTAAAGGATTCCTGAACCTGGAAGATTATTTAAGTTCTTGCCAAGCCAAATCAACTTTTCATCTTCGGAGGCAACTTTGACAACATATAATTTGAAGTTGTCACGCATTAAGTTTCCCCGAATGGTCAGAATGTTGTTACCAATCTGTTGGGCAACATCAAGCTCAACTCTTTTTGTCGCTGTAGCGGTAGTTGCAAGAACAGGAAGTCCATTAGGCAATAGTTTTACAAGATTAATTATCCTTTTAAATGCAGGTCGGAAATCGTGTCCCCAAACAGAAATACAATGTGCTTCATCAACTACCACCATTGACAAGATCATTTCTAGAGTCGCTTCAATCCATTCGCTGTTTTCTTGTCTTTCGGGTGCTATGTAAAGGATTTTTATTTTGCCCTGCTTGGCTTCATTTATTATCTGTGTGTTTTCTTCAAGTGTCTGTTCGCTATTGATACACTTTGCTGCAACACCAAGAGCCGTCATTTTTTTGACTTGGTCACGCATTAATGCAATTAAAGGAGAGAATATAACTGTTGTTCCTTTGAAAACTGTCGCTGGAAATTGAAAACACAGTGACTTGCCAAACCCTGTCTTTTCTATTAACAAAACCTTTTCACCTTTCAGGATTTTGTCAATAGTCAGCCATTGTTCGTCATAGAACTTAGGGAGCTTGAATGTACGTTGTAAAATTGTTTCTGCTTCTTGTCTTGTCATTTGATATCTTTCATTTTTTGCAGGTCAGTTCGTTTGTGCACTGTCGCCCTAAACTTGCCGCCAACATCCGTATATCAGTCTCTCACAAATTGACCTCTTGCTGATATATCTCTACGTGCGGAATCCAGATGCAAAGTTTCCAAATGTACCAGAATCATCCAATCAATCCAATAAGACTGCGTAAAGTTTTGTTTTTCATGCGGGAAGGAACCTGGTGATCTGTTTACATGGGCATGGGCAGACCGGAAAAGACGGGGGTTCTGTATGCCGGATTATTCTGCAGGTTTGTTAGTGTCTGTCCATAAAGTCCAATATCTGCGTTGCACTACTTTTGCAAACAGTCATGTAAAGAAGAGCAGACAAATGTACATTGTTTCTGTTCAGACAGAATTATTCAATTACTCTCCTTTCATATTCGGTGGAGGAGAAAATTCGACCCTTCACATCAGTTCGGCATGCGCACCTCAGATCATATTCACTTTTTCCCCATAGAATTTCGGCTTCGTATCCAGCAGATAGATGTCCAAAATCGTTTTTACCCTGGCAAATTTTTCGCGGAGATTGGTTTTAAAGCCATATCGGCTGCCTACGTCCCGGGCATTCAATGCGGATGCTTTAATTCCCTTGTGACGAGCGATGTAAAGTGCCCGTTCATTGTGAAAAGCTTGTGAAACAATAACAATGTCATCCTGTGAGAAAATGGCTTTTGCCCGTTCCACTGAATCCAGGGTCCGAAATCCGGCATAATCGAGGTATATTTTTTCAGGGGGAATGCCGCGACCAATCAGATCGTCCCTCATTTCTGTAGGTTCGTCATATTCCTTTCTGGAATTATCACCGGAGACAAGGATGTAATTCACTTTCCCTGATTTATATAATTCCACGGCAGCGTCAATCCGGTATTGATAATACAAATTGATATTGCCCAGGCTGGTGTATTTTCCAGTTCCGAGAACCAGTGCTGCCCCGGCTTTGGGTATTTCTTCCACACGATCATAACAGTGCCCCGATTCGGCGCTTACCACCATTTCTGATCCGATAACAGCGAGGCCTGAGAAAACCACAGCTGTCAAAAATGTCCAAAACAAGAACCAAAGCTTTTTTCTGTTTATTTTCATGGGTGTAAATATCTTTAAAAATTGAAGATTCACAGGATGGAATCACGGATCTTATCAATCCTTTCATCATATTCAAACATCTAATTTTAGCGTGTGTCCGGTGGCCCATTGGATTCCTTCGTATCGACTGATGTATGGGTCGCTATTGGGTCGTGATTGGGTTAAATATTAAGAGGCGATCGGCTCCGTGCAACAGCGGTTTTATTCCAGGCCCTTCAGGCCGAACAAAACCTTAGTTGTTAGCAGCAGCAATTTTTATTTCCTCATTAGTTTTAAGTCGTCAAGGATTAAGTAAACAATGTCAATTCTTGCTTTTGCTTTGTCAAAGTCAGGAGTCTGAATACAATTTGAAAAATAATAAACATTGTCTTTTGTTTCTAAATAGCCAACATACCAACCTGCACTTTTTATAGTATCGTCAGCCCAACCAGACTTTGCTCTGAGTGTATAACCCAAGGTGTCTTTTACAATCATTATATTTTTTACAATATCTGTTGTTCGCATTGAAAAGGGAAGTTTGTTTTCGTGAAGTCGTCTTAAAAAATCAGTTTGTTGCTCTGGCGTTACCCTAAGCCCCCCTCTTAACCAAAACAGGTCTATGCCGCCTGATGTGTCCACATTTCCATATTGAGCTTTGTCGAGCCAAAATTTCATTTTTTCCCCGCCTGCACGTCTTGCAAGCTCTCTATAATACCAAACTGTCGAATTTTTAAACGCCAATTTCAAATCGTGGTCTTGATTCCATTTTGGGTTTTGTCGAACGATACTATCCCAGGGAATAATAAAATTTTCGTCTTTAATTACACCTGTTTCAAGACCAATTAGTGAGTTGCAAATTTTAAATGTCGAGGCAGGAGAAAATTGTTCTTTAAATTGTTGCTGATTGTAAAAAATAAATTTGTCATTATTTTGGTCGTATAGCACAAACGAACCTTCAACTTGGAATTGGTCATAATATTTTTTGAAGTCGTCCCGGATTTCGGTCGTCTGTTTTTGCTTACAAGATGTCAGTCCGAAAACTGTCAAAGTCAAAATTAAAAGTGTCTGTTTCATAGTCGTTATATTGGGAGAGGACCGGGAGATGGTAAGGTCCCGAAGGGGCGTGGGCGGCGAGAACATGAGGGTGTTAGTGGGGGGGTCAGTATGCCGGAATGGCAGTTGCCTGGAATGTTAATGGTATGAATTCGCAACTGCAAGATAGCTCTCATTTAGAACATCATATAATTCTTTTGAAAGTTTGTCATAAGTTGCTTCCTCGTCTTTATCTTGAAAAATTATATCATTCCACGAACCCATTCCACCGAATACCCAGGCTTGTCTTGAACCCGCTAAAAGTTGAAGGATGTTGTATTTCATTTTATCTGTGGGAACATGAAGTTGGCTTTTGTCAAGTGTGACAGAATCAAGAAGATCAAGTGCTTTATCAAACCTTTCAGCCCAGTAAGTTTGGCTTACATTCTTTGCAAATAAGCTTATCGTCGTCAGTTTATCTTTTAGTTTTTGTTTAATTGCCTCAATGTCATATAGGGTGTAAGTCGGGGTGGGTTGTGCAGTGAGCGTTCTTCCGTATGTAATAGTCCAGATTCTACTATCAAGTGCGTCTTTATCAGTCACTTCTTCTCGTGACTGCCAATAGTCAGAATGATTTTTAAATACAGCTTGTATGTATCGTTGACCACCACCACCTACAAAACCAGCGAGCTGATGGTCAGGCACGTTTTCTCCATTAAGAGTTACATGATTATCAGATTGGAAAACGAACCTGATTTCTATGCATCCGGCTTTCTTTAATTTTTGAAGCCAGTCAATAGGACTTACAGCATATACCTGCCAGGCAGACTTACGAAAGAAATGTTTTTTAAAGTACTGAAACTCCACCTTATTTGTAAAAGTAAAGACAGGGTGTGCGAGGGTCAGGCAACTTATGTCATAGTCATTTTTAAGGTAAGCTGTACCGCATGTTGTTAATGCGATTGCTCTGGATATGTCTCCGGTCATATGGTTGAAAGATAATTATTCGCCTCAGATTATCAAATGGAAATAGATTAACATTCACTCAGCAAGTTTCAGACTAATCCTTTAATCCTTAGTTTGAATTAGGATTTTTAGGATTTGTAAGTTTTATAGGATGCCCGGCGTGAGAACAAGTGCAATAGACGCCTCACAACTCCTGGGTGCGTCACGATCCTTTCCATCCTCTAATCCTACTAATCCTAATTCAGACTTATAGGATGCCCGGGGAGTGGGAGCTTTTATCCATTTGATTGTCTCTTGAGAAATATTTATAACTTTGAATATGGAATGGCGGGATCATATTATATCTGACAATAACATTCTGATTGGCAAGCCAACCGTTAAGGGAACCAGAATTTCTGTGGAACACATTATTGGACTACTCGCTCAGGGCTGGAGAGAGCAACAAATCCTTGAGAACTATCCGCGTTTGACCAATGAATCCTTACAGGCCGTTTTTTCATATATTCAGGAATGCATGAAGGATGGGCTTTTATATTCGAATGCCAAATAGCAGGTTTTGAAATTTTTAGCCAACGAGAATGTTCCCAGTTCCAGTGTGATGTATTTAAAATCCAGGGATTTTGATATAACAGCAATAGGAATTGATACTCCTGGTATTTCAGATGAAGATGTGATGAGCATTGCAATCGATGAAAACCGTACCATCATTACTTACGACAGCGATTACGGCGAGCTTATCTTTAAACATGGATACAAACCCAACGCAGGAGTCATTTTTATCCGGG
This sequence comes from Chryseolinea sp., assembly GCA_041747735.1. Lineage (GTDB taxonomy): Bacteria > Bacteroidota > Bacteroidia > Cytophagales > Cyclobacteriaceae > Chryseolinea. The sequence continues at coordinate 14 of JBGTEP010000080.1, read as the reverse complement.
TTCAGCCTTCAGAT
>JBGTEP010000079.1:0-111408 GCA_041747735.1 Chryseolinea sp. | reverse complement strand
AGCAGTTTAAGTGAACTGTTATCCAATCAACTTAGCTATTGGATGAGCCAGGTCGATGAAAATCTAGAGATCGACGTTGATATTGCTTCGATGGATCAGGAGTCATTTAACACTTTTCAATTGAGATTTTCATATACCTTTTTAAATGGTCGTCTGCGCGTTACCGGTGATGGAACCTTTAACAATACCAGCAGCCAGCCGACGTCCAGCACCCCAAATCCTTCCACCGTCGCCGGCGACTGGACCGTAGATTACAAACTTACTGCGGATGGCAAACTAAGAGTAAAGATGTATAGCAGAACAAATGTTAATCCCATTCTCAGTTCAGTAAACAATCAGACCACCATGACAACTGGCGCCAGCCTTATTCACACGCAAAGTTTTGACGAAATAAAAGATTTGTTTACCTCATCGCGTAAGCAAAGAAGAAAGGAACAGGAAGAAAACGAGCGAATAAGAGAAGCTCTTAGAGAGGATGAAGAAGGTAGTGAATAAGTTAATTTTATGCCTGGCGGTATTGCCTCTCCTTGCCAATGGACAACTTGTCGATTCTTCCACTGTGGTAAACAAAAAACGATTAAACGCTGTGGTGATTGCTTCGACTGCAGCGTATGGTATCACCTTAGTCGGACTTAACGAATTATGGTATAAGGACTACGGAAGACAATCATTTCGTTTTTTTAACGATAATGCAGAATGGAAACAGGTGGACAAAATTGGACATTTCTACTCCAACTTTTACCTCAGTTACGGAGCGTCTAAAACGTTTCAGTGGTGCAATGTCGAGAAAAAAAAATCGGACGTAATCGGCGCGATTGTCGGTTTCGGGATCATGCTTCCTATTGAAATTCTGGACGGATTTTCTGAAGGCTATGGTGCCTCCACCGGTGATTTACTGGCAAACGCTGCTGGTGCAGTCTTTTTTCTTGGGCAGTCGAGACTTTGGGATGATATCCGCATCTATCCAAAGTTTTCATTTCACCGAACTGAGTATGCATCCCTCCGACCTTCAACATTGGGAAATAATTTGATCACCGAAATGTTTAAAGACTATAACGGCCAAACGTATTGGCTATCTTTTGATATGGATAAGTTCATGCGCTTTCCACGTTGGCTAAATCTGGCAGTCGGCTATGGCGCTGAAGGAATGATTTATGCCAGGGATGATCAGAACGTGGAAGCCGGTTATCCATTCCCTTACCGACAATACTACCTTTCAATTGATTTTGATTTAACCGCTATTAAGACAAGATCAAAAGCAGTGAAAACTTTAATATTCATCGCAAGTATGATAAAACTTCCCGCTCCTACACTTGAATTCTCATCTAAGGGAACAAAATTCCGGGCATTTTACTTCTGACGTTTAGATTTTTTAATGATCATAATTCGGATGGAAAGCGCTATTTTTCCTATCTTCCGAATAGATAAACCAACCCCACCTATGGATATCATGAATTACGTTCAGCAATATGCTGATCAGATTGGAGGTCAGTTTACTGATTATGATCACACAAAATCAGTAGTCGTTGTACCCATCGATGGCAGTCGCTTTCAAACGGTACTTGCCATTACCCAAACCAGTGCCTCCGGTAAAGATCAGGCAATATTTACGTCGAAAGTTTGTGAGTATAACTCCAGCATTGATCTAAAAAATTTAATGGAGCAAAATGCTACGTTTGACTATTGCAAGTTCGTAGTCACGGAAGGATATGTAAAAATAGAAGCTTCCTGCCTTACTTCCAGCGTTTCAGAAAATCAAGTCAAAGAAATGATTCAGGAAGTTGCCCATTTAGCTGATCAGTATGAACTAAAGCTGACCGGCAAGGATATTCATTAGCGATGTTTACTTTGCAATAATAGCACGGGAAAAGAGTACCTTTGCAACGAGCAAGTCGCCTTATCGCCTCATATCAGAAACGAGTGGGGAGGAAAGTCCGGGCAACACAGGGCAGCATACTTCCTAACAGGAAGGCTTCGGTTAATCCCGGGGACAGAAAGTGCCACAGAAAATAAACTACCCTATCCGCCAATTGGTGGAGGGGAAAAGGTGAAAAGGTGAGGTAAGAGCTCACCGGCTGAATGGTGACATTTAGCGCTTGGTAAACCTTATGCGTTGAAAGGTCAAATAGGCCCCGATCATGAGCGGCTCGTTCAGCTTCCGGTTTACCGGGATGTCGGGGTGGGTAGACTGATTGATCCCGTCAGCAATGGCGCGACCAGATAAATGATAAGGATCCGACTTGTCGGATACAGAACCCGGCTTACAGGCTTGCTTATTTTAAAACCTGCCAGTTCAAAAAGCTGACAGGTTTATTTATTTTTAGGCCTGACCAACAAAACACAGATTGTTTTTGGTTCAGCTCTGTTAAATATTCATCACGAAAAAAACTTTTGCACTTAACCCATTCTCCGCAATGTCAAAAATATTAATCGTTGAAGATGATAATAAGATACGTGCTATTCTAAAGGAAATTTTAGAGGAAAAAGATCATGAAGTAGACGAAGCTGCAGATGGTGTGGAAGGTTTGAAAAAGCTGGAACAAGGTGCGTTCGATCTGTGTCTTTGCGACATCAAAATGCCGAAAATGGATGGACTCGAAGTATTGGAAAAGGCGAAGGAAGCGGGGATTGCTACCAACTTCATTGTGATTTCCGCGCATGGAACGATAGATGTAGCCGTTGAGGCTGTTAAGAAAGGCGCTTTCGATTTTCTTCAGAAACCATTTGACCTGGGTCGGCTGGAAATTACATTAAGAAATGCCCTTGACAAAACGTCACTTGTTAAGGAGACCAAAACGCTCAAGAAGAAAATTTCAAAAAAGCTTGAAATGGTTGGCGAATCGGAACCGATACTTCAGGTTAAGGATATGATTGAAAAAGTTTCCGCCACTGATGCTCGGGTTCTTATCACCGGACCAAACGGATCCGGTAAGGAACTTGTAGCGCGTTGGATTCATGAAAAGAGTAAACGCTCTGGAGGTTCACTTATTGAAGTTAACTGTGCTGCTATTCCTTCTGAGCTAATCGAAAGTGAATTATTCGGTCACGAAAAAGGGTCATTCACTTCCGCAATCAAACAGCGTCTTGGAAAATTTGAATTAGCAGAAGGTGGAACACTTTTCCTTGACGAAATCGGTGATATGAGTCTCTCCGCACAAGCAAAAGTTTTACGTGCTTTACAGGAGAACAAAATTACCCGCGTTGGCGGTGATAAAGAAATTGCAGTCCACGTCAGGGTGATTGCGGCAACCAATAAAGATCTGAAGAAGGAGATTGAAGAAAACAAATTTCGCGAAGATCTCTATCATCGATTAAGTGTAATCGTAATTAAGGTACCTGCACTTAATGAAAGGAAAGATGACATCCCGATACTTGTCAGTCGATTCCTCGATGACATCGCTGAAGAATACGGTGCACGTAAAAAAAATATCAACGCGAAAGCAATTGATGCTTTGAAAGAACACAACTGGACCGGTAACATCCGGGAACTTCGGAATGTAATTGAAAGGCTGGTGATTATGAGCGGAGAGGAAATCACAGCTGAAGATGTATCAAAATATCTTTAGCTATTGAAGAATTCCGATCATCTCAACATCAGACCCACTTACTTCCCGCTGACTGTGTTTAATGCCGTCATTGATTTCTATGGCTGGAAGTCCAAATCAGCCTTCGAACACCTACAAGGGATAGCCAAATACATAAATAAAATTGGGAGAATGAATTTTTTATGAGATCTTAGTAACACAGTAAAACCATTGTCTTCCGGAAGTTTACTACTCCTTTTCAAAAAAAATCCTGCTATGAAAAACAAGAATAAGATTTCACGGAGAAAGTTTATTAAGAACACGGCCGGGGCTGCTGCAATATTGAGTATCCCCACCATAATCCCTGCAAGTGCATTTGGGTCAAATGATAAAGTACAGGTAGCGGTATTGGGTGTTAATGGAAGAGGAAAGGATCACATCAAGGGCTTTCAACGAAATGAAAATGCTCAGGTAGTATGCTTATGCGATCCGGACATGAACGTACTTTCAGAACGGTCGGCCGAATTTCAAAAGGAGTATTCCAGGAAAGTTAAACTTGAACAGGACTTACGTAAAGTGTTTGAAAACAAAAAAATCGATGCTGTAAGTATCGCTACACCAAATCACTGGCATACACTTGCAGCCATTTGGGCAATGGAAGCGGGCAAAGATGTTTATGTAGAAAAGCCAGGATCTCATACAGTTCATGAAGGGCGTATGCTTATCGAAACGGCAAAAAAACACAATCGGGTTTTTCAACACGGTGTGCAATTGAGAAGTTCTGTCGCCATTCAGGAAGCTATTAAACACCTAAGAGATGGACTGATTGGTGACGTCTATATGGCCCGGGGACTTGTTTTTAAGTGGAGACCTGATATAGGAGATAAAGGTACGGAAGCGGTACCAGAAGGACTTGATTATGAACTCTGGACAGGGCCGGCAGAAATGAGACCTTTCTCTCGTAATTACGTGCACTATAACTGGCACTGGCATTGGAATTATGGAGATGGTGATGTTGGAAACCAGGGAATACATGAAACGGATTTGTGTATGTGGGGACTGAATGTTGGTTTACCGGAAAAAATTACGGCCATGGGTGGAAAGTTTTTATGGGATGATTCCAAGGAAACTCCGGAAGTGTTGACTTCAAATTATCACTATCCTTCACAAAAAAAGATGATTGAATTTGAAGTAAGACCATGGGTTACAAACACCGAAGATGGAACGGGCATAGGGAACATCTTCTATGGAAGTGAAGGATACATGGTTGTAAATGGATACGATAAATATTCAACCTTTCTTGGACGTGAAAAGACGCCTGGGCCAACCCGGAAAGAGGGTGGAGACCATTACAAAAACTTCATAGATGCTGTTCTCGCAAAGAATCCTGCATTGTGCAATGGTCCGGTAGAAACAGCTCATTTATCATCGGGCTTGGCGCATCTCGGCAATATTGCCTACAGGGTGGGCAGAGTCCTGGATTTCGATCCTACATCAGAAAAATTTATTAACGATCCAGAAGCTGACAAGTTGCTTACCCGGAAATACAGGGATCCATTTGTTGTACCAGACATCGTCTAGTTGAAGTGTGCCTATAAAATCAGAGTCGTGTTGTAGCCATAGCTTCTTTTCGTTTGGGTTTATTGCAATGGCAACGCCAGGATTGCCGTTTCAATTTTACACACCCCGAAAAACAGGCTTCCTCTTTTCGATAAATGCTTTAACACCCTCTCTATGATCCGCAGTGCTTCCAGCAATTTCCTGGCAGTAAGCTTCATACTCCAGCATATCATCAAGTGATGATACCGAGGATCGGTTAAGCATTTTTTTTATGAGCCCAATAGCTTTGGTCGGTGCTGTAGAATAGTATTCAGTGTATTCTTTTACAACATCGTCAAGTCGCTCTGGAGGAACAGATTTATTAACCAAGCCCAAAGTCAAAGCCTCCGTCGCGGTTATCTTACTTCCCATACTACACAACTCGAATGCTTTTGCCATACCCACAAGCCTTGGCAAAAAATACGAAGATCCTGAATCTGGTACGAGACCTATGTTTATAAATACTTCCGTCATTGTAGCACTTTCTGAAGCAATGATCAGGTCGCACGCTAAAGCTAATGAACATCCTGCTCCGGCTGCAACGCCATTTAACCTGCATATTACCGGCTTTGGCAGATTACGCATCGCACGAATGATAGGATTGTACCGTTTATGAAGCGACTCCATAAACGAGCGATCTTTTTGCTTAGAAGACTCTTTCAAATCCTGCCCTGAGCAAAACGCTTTACCTGCTCCGGTCAGCACTACCACTCTTACTGCGTTATCTTTCGCGACAGATTTAAAGGCATGCTGAAGCTCAAATGTAATTTCATCATTAAGGGCGTTGTAAACTTCCGGGCGGTTTAAAGTAATAGTAGCTACACCACCATTTAGGGTGTAAGTCAGACAGTTATATTCCATTCGAACGAATTTTGTCAAAACATGATCATCATCGCGGCAAAACTGATCGCAAAGCCCATGGACCCGCCAATCATTACCTCCCTTGGGGTATGCGCATTCAGCTGAAGCCTTGCAGCCATGACGAAGCCCGCGACTACAATCGTGAGGAGAGTCGGATAAAACAGTGCTCCATCTTCTGATGCCTCATTAAGTGGCAGCAGTATTCCAATCAAGCCCCATATAGCCATACTGTGTATACTCACCTTATAAAAAATGGTAACCAATGTTGCGATTAAAACCAAAACGTCAACGATAATCAAAAACTTTAGCAGGTTATCATTCCAGCCAACCCGGGTACGAGAGTAAAATAGATAGGTAACAACACAATAGAGTATGGTTATAAATGAAAACGGTATAATACGTTCCTGCCTTTCTTCCATTGCCAATGATTTAATGGATCCAAAAGTTTTGAAAATACCGATATTAAGCGCTGGAAGAATAAATGTAACGCAGAAAATAAGAAAGATAAAATTCCAGTGGCCTTCTTCCTTTATAGGATCTAAACCAGGCCTGAACGTGAAGGCAAATAAGGCAAACATATACGTTGCCAGTAAAAGCGGATGGAAAACAAAAGATAAAATCCTGGCCAGCAAATTCACCACTACATCTCCTTTCGTAATCTGGCTACAGGTATGTTAAGTTGCTCACGGTATTTGGCAACTGTACGCCTGGCAATGTTATATCCCTTCTCGTTTAAGATCGTCTCAAGCTTGTCATCTGAAAAGGGTTTGTCTTTATCTTCGCTTTCGATAATGTCTTTTATGATTTGTTTTACCTCTCTGCTACTTACTTCTTCTCCGGAATCTGTTGCAATGCCTTCAGAGAAAAAATATTTCAATGGATAAATTCCAAAGTCAGTCTGGATTGCTTTACTACTGGCAACTCTTGAAACCGTTGAAATATCCATATTGATCATGTTCGCAATATCTTTCAAAATCATCGGCCTCAACTTAGTTTCATCGCCTTCCAGGAAGAAGTCGTACTGAAAGTCGATAATTGCTTTCATCGTCCGAAGTAAAGTTTGTTGCCGCTGCTTTATGGCATCAATGAACCACTTGGCTGCATCCAGTTTCTGTTTCACGAACGTAACGGCTTCCTTCAGCTTTTTATCCTTTTTATTACTCTTATCATAAGCCTTGAACATGTCTGTATACGAGCGGCTGATCCGGAGGTCGGGAGCATTTCGGCTGTTCAAGGTAAGCTCAAGCTTTCCGTTGTTGTTGGTTAAAATATAATCGGGGATGATGTATTGATTTTTAGTCGCCGTTTGACCGCTTCCTCCTCCTGGTTTAGGGTTCAGTTTAATAATCAGCTCCATGGCGTCCCGTACAAACTCTTCATCCTCAGTATCGAGCTTTTTCTGGATTTTCTGATAATGCTTTTTAGTGAATTCTTCGTAGCATTCTGATATAATCTGTTTGGCAACAGCCACATCGATATCATGTCCATTGTCCATCCTGTCTAACTGGAGCAACAAACATTCCTGTAAATTTCTTGCTGCAATACCTGGAGGGTCGAAGGTTTGGATTTTCTTGAGGACGACTTCAACTTCTTCGGCGGTTGTTTCGATTCCCTGTGAAAAGGCCATGTCATTGACAATAGCTTCAAGATCTCTTCTGATGTAGCCGTCGCTTTCAATGCTGCCCACAAGTTGCTTACCAATGGCATAATTTCTTTCATCGAGCCCTAGAAAATCAAGCTGGCTCATCAATTGTTCATGTAGGGACGATGCCATAGGTATTGGCATTTCACGGTTTTCCTCATCACCATCGCCATCACCCTGCATTTTGTATCCACTGTAATCGTCGTCCTGCAGGTAATCTTTTATATCAACATCATCGTCCGAAGATGTTGACTCCTGATATTCTTCAGCTTCCGCTTCGTTATTGCTTTCTTCAGGTTTTTCCTGTTCTTCCCCTTCCTCCAGCGCAGGATTTATCTCAAGTTCCTCTTCTATCCGCCCTTCAAGCTCAGCAGTGGGTACCTGCAGCAATTTGATAAACTGAATCTGCTGTGGAGATAATTTTTGCTGTAATGACTGGTTTAAACCAAGCTTTTGCATGAATAGAAATGCATTTATATTAAAAATAATGCCAAGTTAAATAAAAATAGTCATAGTCTGTGGTGCCAGAACATGACCAAATCATGACATCCAGCCCAGGACGCATTAATGTCCTTCAAATCGCTTTTACTGAGGCGTAAACTATGAAAATCCACAAGTTTTTTCGTTTTTTGCCGACCCAAAGCCCCAAGGCAAAAAAATAAAATCGGGCGGAATCTTTTACAAATGAAGCGGACAAAAATTAAATCACTTCTTACGCAAAGTCCAACGGGCCAAACAGTACTGGTAAACGGCTGGGTACGAACATTTCGCAATAATCAATTCATTGCCATCAATGATGGATCGACAATACAAAACCTCCAGGCCGTAATAGACTTAAACAGTCTGGATGAGGCAACATTAAAAAGAATTACAACAGGTGCCTGTTTGGCATTAACCGGTGAATTAATTCCTTCGCTTGGTAAGGGTCAGGCTGTAGAGGTAAAAGTAAAAGAACTTGAAGTACTCGGGGATTGTGATCCTGAAAAATATCCTCTTCAATTAAAAAACCGGCCCAGTCTCGAATACTTGCGAGAGATTGCTCACCTCCGTTCAAGAACAAATACGTTTAGTGCTATTATGCGGGTTCGGCATGCAATGGCTTACGCTGTGCATACCTTTTTTAACCAACGTGGATTCTTCTATGTTCATACTCCCATCGTAACCGGATCAGATGCTGAAGGAGCCGGAGCAATGTTTCGGGTGACAACGCTTGACGCATCTAACCCTCCCCGCACCGAAGCGGGTGAAGTTAACTTTAAAGAAGATTTCTTTGGCCGTGAAACTAACTTAACGGTTTCCGGTCAGTTAGAAGGAGAATCTTACGCCCTGTCACTTGGTGACATCTATACTTTCGGCCCAACTTTCAGAGCGGAAAACTCCAATACAACTCGGCATTTAGCGGAGTTTTGGATGATAGAACCCGAAATGGCTTTCTACGACATTAACGACAACATGCAGCTTGCTCAGGAGTTCCTTCAATTCCTGGTCCGCTATGCGTTGGAACATTGCACAGAAGACCTTGAGTTTCTGAACAAACGTGCCCTTGAAGAAGACCAGAACAAACCGCAGGATCAACGGAGTGAATTAGGCTTATTTGATCGATTGAAGTTTGTGGCCGAGAATGACTTCCAACGGTTATCCTATACTGAGGCTTTCGAGATACTTAGGAACTCTAATCCAAATAAGAAAAAGAAATTTCAATACATGATTGATACCTGGGGAACCGACTTGCAATCCGAGCATGAACGCTACTTGGTAGAAAAGCATTTCAAGAAACCTGTAATCTTGTTTAATTATCCTGCCGCAATAAAATCATTCTACATGCGACAGAATGATGACGGTAAAACAGTGGCCGCGATGGATGTATTGTTCCCGGGTATTGGAGAAATCATCGGAGGCTCTCAACGCGAAGAACGTTATGACCGACTGATTAACCGCGTGACGGAACTTAACCTCCCTGAAAAAGATTTGTGGTGGTATCTTGAACTACGCAAATTTGGCTCGGCACCTCACAGCGGTTTCGGATTAGGGTTTGAGCGACTGATGCAGTTCGTTACAGGTATGACGAACATCAGAGATGTTATTCCATTCCCGCGTTTCCCCGGCAATGCAGAATTTTGATTACCTGGGTACTACATTCCATTGATCTCATCGTTGCCGGAAAGCTAACAATGGCACCTTTCCATGGAAAGCCATTTTGCGGGTTATGCTGCGATTAAACAATTTTTCATAAAAGGTTGGATCGTGAGTAAACATGGCCAGCAAGTCGGCCTTGGTAGTCGCCACGTAATGATCGATCGCTTCATCAATATTTTTATTCACCATTACGCGAACAATTACATTCTCGAATCCACATTTCTGAACAACGCTGTCAATCTTTTTTTCCAGGGCAGAAACGTTCTTAAGCGATGACGCGATGTGTATAAGGTGGACCGTGGAACCGAATTTCTCAAGATAAGGGATCAAAGTCTTTAACTCCTTTTCAATGTGTTTGAGATCAGAAGCATATACGACGTTTCTAAAATTTTTGAAGTCACCGAATTCAGGCACAGCCAATACGGGTACGTGACTAATCTCTATTACGGAGGCGGTATTACTACCAAGAATATATTTTTTGAGCCCACTTGCACCTCTCGTGCCCATCACCACCAGACCCGTTCGTAATTTTTTCGCTTCCCGCTTAACGGTGTCATTAAAAGATGAACCTTTTACAATCTTGATTTTTATAGGGTTTGTTGTCTTTAACGATTTCGAAACTTCCTGCACAAGTTTTTCCATGTCTTCATTCGCAATCTCAACCAACTCGTCTTCCAATGCTTTCAGACGAAGTCGCATTGTCGCGCGGGTAGGTTGAACAACATTGATAACGTGCAGTAATGTAAGGGTGCCATCCAACTTGTTGGCAACTTTAATAGCGTAATGGACAGCTATTTTTGAAAGATCAGAAAGGTCTGTGGGCACCAGAATGTTTACCATGTTTTGCCTGTTGTTTTTTGAATTATACCACTAAATTAAGGTTCTTTGGTTCTGTAACAACTGATTTGCATCATAAATGAAACACACATTTGCCAGCGACAATTACGCCGGGGTTCACGAAGAGATTATGATAGCTTTGACCAATGCAAATAAGGGGCATGCCGCTTCTTATGGAGCAGATGAATTTACTGAAAGAGCGATTAACAAATTCAAAGGATTTTTTGGAGATGATATTGAAGTCTTCTTTGCCTACAACGGCACGGGTGCTAATGTTCTTGGTCTAAGCGCGATCACCCGATCGTACCATTCCATTATTTGTTCTGACCTGGCACACATCAATGTGGATGAATCAACGGCTCCTGAAAAATTCATGGGCTGCAAACTCATTACTATACCAACCCGGGATGGAAAAATTTATCCATCACAAATCGAAGAAAAAATTCAACGTGTTGACGACCAACACCATCCTCAGGCTAAAGTGATTTCGATCTCTCAATCTACAGAATACGGAACTGTTTACTCTTGCCAGGAAATAAAAGAGATATCCGAGGTAGCTAAAAAACATAATCTTTTGCTACACATGGATGGGTCTCGGATTTCCAATGCCGCAGTAAGTCTTGATAAACAGTTTAGAGAGATATCACGTGATGCAGGGGTCGATGTACTTTCATTTGGTGGAACGAAAAACGGGCTAATGTTTGGGGAGGCAATCATTTTCTTCACACCGCTGTTGGCTAATGATTTTAGCTTCATCCGAAAACAGGGAATGCAACTGCACTCAAAAATGCGTTTCATAGGTGCGCAATTCGATGCGTTGTTGAGTCATGACCTTTGGAAAAGAAATGCAGCCCACGCTAATAAAATGGCGAGACTTCTGGAAAAGGAAATTCGAACAGTTCCTCAGGTAGAGATAACCAAATCTGTTGACGCAAATGGCGTATTCGTAAAACTACCAGCCGCCATCATCCCTGCGCTGCAGGAAGAGAACTTCTTCTATGTTTGGAATGAAAAGATTTCAGAAGTGAGGTTGATGTGTTCTTTTGACACAACGGAAGAGGAGGTTGTTCGATTTGGAAGGAAGTTGAGAGCACTTCTACCCGAGCAGGAGTAAACTATTTTTTTAAGAACTTGTAGGTTCCCCTGAATTTTGACTGGTCATCTTTGAGAGCTAAAAGATAATAACCTGCATCCATATCTTTGACTCGAATTCTGATCTCGTGTTCATCCACGCGTTCCGTTTCTATTCTGATTTCATTACCGATAATGTTGTGCATAGAAACTTTAACCTTATCGAAATTAATATGATCTAATTTGATGTGGACAAATTCAACAGCGGGGTTGGGGAATATCTGCACAGACTTTGAAATATCGTTCCGATCATCAGATGGGAAATCGTAACTGACCTGCGCCATTACCGGGCCGGCAAGGAAGGTTAGAATTATGACGAACGACAGTAAACGTATTTTCATAGTATTTATTCTAATATACGACAACTTTGACACCAAAGTTTTCATAAATGCACTTCTTTATAAAACTTTTTACGCCTCTTAGATGCAGGAACACCGCTAAAGGTTTAAAATCAGCAGAATTTTTTTTGAAATTCTTTTACTCGCGCCGCAGTCTCAAGAAAGATGCCGGGAGATAATCTATCAGATCAGAAGCAATCAGACTATTCATTCCCCGATCTGGGAGTGCTAAATCTCCGGCAAGACCGTGTAGATAAACACCTAACAGGGCTGCCTCCAGTGGACTGTATTGTTGGGCTAATAATCCGGTAAGGATACCGGTAAGAACATCGCCGCTACCCCCGGTCGCCATGCCAGGGTTCCCTGTTGAGTTAAAATAGACTTGGCCTTCGGGATGGGCTATTGCCGTATGTGCGCCTTTTACTATGATTATTGACTTTAACTGAGCTGCCAGTTGTTTTTGTTTTTCTAACCGTTCAAAATCATTTTGCCATTTACCGACGAGCCTTTCAAACTCTTTTGGATGTGGTGTGAGAATACTGCCTACCGGGATAAGGTGTAACATTTCACGGTTGGCAGAAAGTATATTCAAACCATCCGCATCGATTACCATTGGCTTGCGGAACTGCTCCATAACCCGACCAAAAGCCTTGACCGTTTCTGCTGCTAACCCCAGCCCTGGCCCAAATCCGATAGAGGAATAGTGCTGCAGATCAGGTGTTTCCGTAAAATTGTACTCATCCTTATCTACTTGCACCAGCGCTTCAGGTACAGAAGACTGCAATATTGCGTAGCCGCACTTCGGACTATGTACTGTTAAAAGTCCGGAACCGGAGCGAAGTACAGCCCGGGACGCCAGTACGGCTGCTCCTATCTTGCCATAACTTCCTGCAATTAGTAATGCATGTCCATACACCCCTTTATGATCAAACTTCGACCGCTTCCTGAGTATCCTGCGCACATCTTTTAGTCTCACATAGAAGTAAGCGGTTTCCGCTTGTCTGATAAAGTTGTTATTCAATCCGATATCCACAAGAGTCCAAAAACCTGTATAGCAATAATACTGAGGAAGAAAGAAGGGAAGCTTAGGCAATTGAAATGAAATAGTATAGTTAGCCTGAACAATAACACCTGTGGAATGTCCTCTCAACATTAATCCCGAAGGAATATCCACTGCTATTTTTATTGCATTAGTGTTATTTATTAGCGCGATACCATGTTCATAAGTTCCTTCAGCAGGCCGGTTTAATCCTGAGCCGAATATTGCATCAATTAAAATATCGCAATCGCCAAATAACTGCGTTTCAGAAGTAATCATGAAATCGTTAATCTCGACTTTATTTTTCCTGGCATTATCAAGATTAATTGTAAAGTCGATTGATTCTTGTCCTGAGCCTCGAATAACCCACACCCGAACTGTAAACCCAAGATCTTTCAAAAGTCTGGCAATCCCCATTCCATCGCCACCATTATTTCCAGTTCCACAAACAATACCTACAGTCTGCGGTTGATCAAAATGCCCGACGAACCAATTAACAAATGCTCGGCAGGCACGCTCCATAAGATCAATTGCTGCAATGCCATCATGCTCAATAGTAACGGTATCGAGTGCCTTGATCTGTTCGGCGTTTAAAATTTTTAGCATGATTTGTTGATCCGGTTAAACTAAAGTAGGGCTTGCTCCAGACAATTCAATGGTAAAAGTGGAATAACATTACAGTGCGCCGACCTGGTTAGAAGTGTAAGGATTAGATCCTTACCGATCCACCTCACCCATAACAACATCGATCGATCCGATTATAGCTATAAGATCAGCTATCAGAATACCTTTGGAAATTTCCGGAAGCACAGACAGGTTTACAAAACTGCATGAACGGCATTTACAACGAAAAGGGATATCACTTTTTCCATCGGCACGGAAGAAGAATCCAAGTTCTCCTTTTGGAATCTCAGCCCTGACATATAAATCTTGTGCCTTAGGTCGGATTTTTTTTGGGACGAGTGCTTGTGGATCAAAGTCCCGGGTACGCTTATGGTCACCAGTAAGTCTGTCAAGGCACTGTTCTATAATCTTGAGGGATTCGTGAATCTCCAGGACCCGTACATTGGTTCGGTCCCAACAATCACCAACGGTTCCTACTTTCCCCTCTCCTACTGGTATTTCAAAATCGAGTTCAGGGTATACTGAATAGCCATCTACCCTCCGTAAATCAAAACGCAATCCGGAACCCCTCAGAACAGGCCCCGTTACACCGCAGTTGATGGCAAGGTCAAGTGGAAGTACACCAACGTTTGCTGTCCGGTCAACAAAAATTTTGTTTTCCATTAGGATTGTCTCCAATTCAGACAATTTAGGTTTGATATAACGGACAAATTCGCGGCACCGATCTTCAAAACCCACCGGTAAATCATAAAACAACCCGCCTATCCAAATGTAATTATACAATAGACGCGCACCAGACGCCCACTCCAACAGGCGAAGAATATGTTCCCTGTCGCGCATGAGCCAAAAGAAAGGCGTAAAGGCTCCGATGTCCATACCATAGGTACCCACGGCGATAAAGTGCGAAGCGATCCGGTTGAGTTCAGCAACCAGCACCCGAACGAATTCCACACGTTTTGGAATCTGGTTCTCAATACCCAGCATTCGCTCTACACCCATAGCATAGGCATGCTCGTTGTTCATCGACGCCACATAATCAAGACGATCAACAAAAGGAATAATTTGATTGTAAGGCAAGTTCTCTGCATGTTTTTCAAAACAACGGTGCAGGTATCCAATGTGAGGACTTACTTCTTTTACAATTTCACCATCCATTAAAACCTCCAGCCGCAAGACACCATGCGTTGATGGGTGTTGAGGCCCAAGATTTACGATCATTTCTTCCGAGCGTAAATTCGAAGCATCAAATTTATTGGGAACAGAATCGGTAAGGTTCCCGGGTTTAGACTTGTATTGTACGTTATTGTCAGACATGAGTCAAAACTGCACTTTTATGTCCCGATAATACTCCTGATGCTTATAGTCCTTTCTGAGTGGATGTCCCTCCCAATCAGCCGGCATAAGTATCCTTCTCAGGTCCTTGTGATTCATGAAATAAATTCCATACATATCAAAAATTTCACGCTCATGCCATTCTGCTGTCTTCCAGATGTGGGAAACAGTTTCAACTTCCAGCGCATCACGGGGTATTGTGATTTTCACCATCAGGTGATGGTTGAGCGGAATAGAATATACGTTGTAGATAACTTCCATCCTTCCTGCATCCGGACCATTGTCGAGTCCTGTTATGCAGGAGAGCATATCAAAATAAGTAAGCGGATTTTGGAGTAATTCCTCAGCAACTGCTGTTAAATCTTCTTTGGAAATTTTTATTGCTTTGGGTGTAGCATTTTCATCTACAACGGGTTCGCTGTGTGTACAGGATTTTCTGACTACTTCTAAAATCTGATCAAACGTTGACATTCGACTTTTCGTTCTTCATTAATTTTTCAATTGCAGTAGGCGCCATGAGACTTTCACTTCTTATTTTTTCCTGCAGTTTTAAGAATCCTCCGATCAAAGCTTCTGGTCTTGGTGGGCAACCGGGCACATAAATATCAACTGGAATAATCCGATCTACACCCTTGACCACATGATACCCATGTTGCCAATATGGTCCTCCACAATTTGAACAAGACCCCATCGAAATAACGTAACGCGGTTCTGCCATCTGCTCATACAAACGCTTGATTCTGTCTGCCATTTTGAATGTGACGGTTCCTGCTACAATCATCACGTCTGCCTGCCGTGGGCTTGCACGGGGCGCCATCCCAAAACGATCCATGTCGTACACGGTTGTTCCGGTGCTCATAAACTCAATAGCACAACATGCTAATCCAAATGTCATAGGAAACATCGACGACAGTCTTGCCCAATTCAGCAAATCATCCACACGCGTCACAATCACTCCGCCACTTTCAAATCGTTGATCTAATAACCCCATATAGAGTCAGGATGGCCTGTTGCTTTTGTATTTTTCATTAATCGATTCATACAATTCCTTTGGTACCCTTGATGTATAGGATGTAGGAGAAGGATTCGGTTTCACCCAATCAAGGTAACCATTTACCCAGGCATACGCCAAACCTAATGCTAATACAAGAATAAAAATCAGCATCTCCGTCATAGCAAACCATCCCCACGCTCCATTGGTTTGTTCAATCAGTTGCTTGTCTGCAAAAATTGTTGACCACGGAAAAAGAAAAACTATTTCAACCTCAAACAATAAAAATATAAGTGCGACAATATAAAACCGAATATTGAATTGAGTCCAGGCAGTACTAACAGGTTCTTCACCACTTTCATACGTTGAAAGCTTCTCTGGGTTGGGGCGATCAGGACGAATAAAATTGGAAACCAACAGTGTACCGAGAATGAAAATTATCCCGGCGATGATAAAAAGAAGTATCTCTCCAAAAGCTGATAAATACTGATGCTGGTCCATGATGACCAAAGATAAGCATGCAAAGTTATTTCACACTATGTAAACGCAATGCTAAAGGTTTGATACGTTAAAAGTATCACCTTGAGAAACATCACCAGATTCAAACCCCTTTTTGAACCATCGCATTCTTTGCTCAGAAGTGCCGTGCGTAAAAGAATCAGGCACTACCTGCCCCTGGGTTTGCATCTGTAGCCGATCATCTCCTATTGCACTGGCAGCATTAAGCGCTTCCTCGATATCGCCTGGTTCGAGAATTTGACTCATGCTGTGTGCATGATGAGCCCAAACGCCCGCAAAAAAATCGGCCTGCAATTCCAGCTTTACACTGAGTTGGTTGTATTCTTCTTCGCTAACCCGTTCCCGGGCTGCGTGTACTTTTCCAGTTATTCCCATCAGATGTTGAACGTGATGTCCTACCTCATGTGCAATGACGTATGCCTGCGCAAAATCTCCAGGAGCATTAAAACGACTTTTGAGAGCTTCATAAAAACTAAGGTCAATATATACACTCTCGTCGGCACTGCAGTAAAATGGCCCGGTCGAAGATGATGCCGATCCGCATCCTGATTGAACCGCACCACTAAACATTACCAGCTTGGGTTCACGGTAATCTTCCAACAGGTTATTCCAAACATCCTCAGTATCAGCCAAAACAACACCTACAAATTGACCCAGCTCTGCTTCCTCAGCGGTAGGTTGCCAATCAACATTTTGCTCTGACGATGCAGAACCTGACTGGGTTTGCATTTGCTGTAAAAGGTTGAGTGGGTTCTCACCCATGATCAAACTTATAACAATTACAACAGCAATAGTCCCCAGACCACCTTTAAATGCCATCCCGCCGGCACCACTTCGTCCGCGCCGATCGTCAACATTTGAGCTTTGTCGCCTTCCTCTCCATTGCATAATAACAGTATTTAGAAAAATTAAAGGAAAGTACAAAAGCAAACCTCGCGATGCAATTAAAACCCTGCCTAAATAAAAAGAAATTTGATGGTTAAAATTCCCACTCTGCTGTTCCGCAGGATAATGTTAAATGCTTTTGGGGTATCGTCGTTCCCCACTGGTCGGGTGCCGTAAACATAAAAATCTTTTGCTCTACCCTACCCGTTTTGCTTTGTAACCTTCCTTTTGAAGGATAAGCAAAAGTTTATCACGATGATCACCCTGAACAATGATTTCTCCGTCTTTCACAGAACCACCGACCCCACATTTTGATTTCAAGAATTTTCCCAATATTTCGAGGTCACCTTTCGTTCCTACAAAACCGGTAACAAGCGTAACTTGCTTCCCGGCGCGCATACTTTTGTCGAGCATCACTTTCAGATTCTGTTGTTTTGCAGGCAACGTGGAAAGTTCTTCACTTTGATGATACGAAAATTCAAAATTTTCAGCGGTAGAAAAAACCACACCATCTCGTTTTTTCCAATCATTCTTCTTCGCCATACCTCACAGGATTAATACTAATATTAAGATAAACAAAAGAATCACAAAACTTGTAATGCCAAGATTAAATCCATAGTCAATGTTCTTTCTAAAAATCAAACCAAGTGAAGAAATAACTAACAACGTGATTGGCGCGAAAAGAAAATTTCCATAAATAGTTTTATTAATCGGTACAAATTCGCCCGGGGTTTTTAGACTGAAAGGGATGTTAAAAAAAAATGAGGAGTTAACAGTTATTGACTGGCCCTTCACAAAGTCATCGACATAGTTATAGGGTAAATCGACCATCTGCCCACCACTTGTTTCAACTACAACCCAGGTAGTAGAATAGCTTCTGGAATAGGTTTTTCGCAAAGTTGTATTGGTGATCGTTTCTTCTTTCGTCTGGCTTGGCAAAGCAAAATCAACAAGCAGGCATAGCGAAATTAAAAAACAGAACAATACAATTTTTTGGATCGCGGGTAAGTACTCGGCCATTAAATCACGCAGTCTTTCCCGTTCCCCTTTCCGGCGTACATGGGGACGCGGTCGTCTGTAGGCAGGATCTCTATGAGGCGGAGCAACAGGTTCTTGAACGTATTCTGAATAAGGATTCTGTAATCTTAAATCATACAAACGCTTTTTCTCCGGGTCACTTAAGACCCCGTAAGCTTCACTGATTCGTTTAAAAATATCTTCAGCCTTTGGATCAGCGTTTTTGTCTGGATGGTAGGAAATGGCGAGCCGTCGATAGGCGCGTTTAATTTCCGCTTCTCCGTCATTTCGACTTACTCCTAAAACCTGGTAATAATCCATTTATAAAAATTAAAAAAAAGCCTGGCGAAAACCAGGCTTTACAATAATTGGAGTTGAATCAATTCTACTTTCGGTTTTTGGTAACGAAGGTAAGTACCGGGCGTCTTGAGTGACTTACTACATCTTCAGCAATACTTCCGGCTAATACATGTGCGAACCCGGTCCTGCCGTGTGTTGACATTGCAACGAGATCGGCATTGATACTGTCGGCAAAGTAAACAATACCCTCTTCTTCACTGATATCATTGAAAACATTGATGGTATAATTCTGCAGTTGAAGTTTTTTGGCAAAGTCCTGCATGTATCTTCTCACAACCACGTCACGTTGAAAATTCCCCGGCGTATTGACTCTCACAAGGTGAATGGTTGAATCATAAAGTTTCTGTGTGGTCCTTACGATACGTGAAAAAACTTCTTCATGCTTATCCATAGAAGTTGCGTAGACGATATCCTTAAAGTTTTTGCTCGCAGGTTTATTATGCATCGTAAGAACCGGACAATGGGCGGTTCGCACAACTTTTTCTGTATTAGATCCGATCACCATTTGTTGAATATCCGACCGACCAGAGGTTCCCATCACAACCAGATCCACTTTTTTTTCCGTAATAATGGCATTCATGCCGTGGTACGGTGAGCCGATCCGAAGCTCCTGCTTCACCCGAACACCTTCCAACTTTGGATTTTCCACCGCCTTTGCCATTTGCTTTTTTGCCTTTTCGATAAGCTTCATGGTGAAAAGTTTTTCTTCCCAGCCACCATCCAGGGCTACCTGCCCCGTGACACTAAAGGAATTACCAACTGCCTCTTCGATAACGTGCAAGAGCGTAAGCTCAGATCCCGATTTTCTTGCTATATCAGCAGCAACTTCCGTAGCTATCAAAGCCGGTTTGGAAAAATCGGTAGGAACAAGAATTTTTTTCATAGTATAGAAATTGTTTTTAGGTCGTCAATATTTAATTTTTATTTCGTTGAAATAATTTCTGCGGTAGTGTGCAGGGCTAACCTCCCATCTACATTCAATTGTTTCAATTTTCTAAAATTAAAACAAATCTTTAATAATCGCATACTTTTGAGCGTTTTCACGCTTTGATGCCGCTTCGTCACCCAAGGGTTACCATTTCTACTCAACCTAGGTTAGATTGAAATAGGAGAATGACTTCCATCACGCCCAATACTGATTTTAGTCAGACCTATACACATCGTCATCATTCTTCGGTAAACAACAAACAAGTAACGAACCCTTGGTCACTAATGTACGCACCGGTATTGGAAACATCCTTTGATGTGGTTTTATGAATCATAACCGTGTCAGGAGCATGGAATCTTTAAAGTGACAATCTTTCTCTATGGTAGATACAGGACTAACGCTATTGAAATGTAAGAAAAATTGCGCAGGTATTGCCACGAATACAACTTCCACCATTTCCATATCTGGTGCAGAGAATGCATTAACTGATTAATGTGTTTTACACAAACCTATATCGCACGAAGAGTTTGCAAAAATCAACAGCGTACAGCCACAAACTCGAGTATCCCGGCATTCAACACGCTAGTTTAAAATTGAAATTATACTTGCAAAAATAATCATTGTGGTTTACTGCGTTACGATTTTCAAACCTACAACTGAAGCAATTAATGTTGATAGAAAAAAGCCTCCAAAACTCCAATGGCTCCTTGAAGATCAAGATTCCGATTATAACGGTTCCTACTGCTCCTATCCCGGTCCACACTGCATAAGCGGTTCCTATCGGTAAAGTTATTGTTGCCTTGGATAAAAGCAGCATTCTGATAGAAAGGCCTACCAGGAAACCAGCCCACCACAGTAAAGAATCTGTTCCCGTGGTTTGCCTTGCCGACTTCAAAAAGCCCGGCAATAATTAAAATAATCCATGGCATCCCGTTTCACGTTTATTCGAATGAATACACCAACTTAAACATTTGAACTGTTAAAATATTATTTCTTAAAAAGGCTTTTAGAAATCGCAATACTTACAGGCTTAAATGGGGGGTGAAATCCGCCATCATCCTCCGTAAAAAGGAACATCTTTCTTACCTTTGCCTAAATTTGTCGAAGGTCACCTTTTTGAGCTAATCTGAACAAAAATCAGCTCAATTTGCAACCTTCTTTTAATCATTTTAATGTCATAAACTATGCAGATTTCAAAAAACAAAGTTGCCGGGATTCATTACACTTTGCGCGACAATGAAGGAACAATTATCGATACTAGTGATGGACGCGATCCACTATATTACCTCCACGGAGCGGGGAATCTGATTATGGGGATGGAAGAGGGACTTGAGGGAAAAATTCAAGGCGATAAATTTCAATTAAAAATCGCTCCTGCCAAAGGCTACGGAGAGATAGACCCTGCAATGACTCAGAAGGTCCCGCGGTCTGCCTTTGGCGATCAGGAAGTAAAAAAGGGAATGAAATTTTCGACTGATCGCGGAGATGTTGTTACTGTAACTGACATTGGATTAGACTCAATAACTGTCGATGCGAATCATCCGCTTGCCGGTGTTGAGCTTAATTTTGCTGTTGAGATCATGGAAGTTCGCAATGCAACGGAAGAAGAAATTTCCCATGGCCACGTCCACGGACCGGGTGGGCACCAACATTAGTAATTGGGTATCCCCATTTTTAAAATCCGTAGAAAGCTCCTGTTTATTCGCAATTATACAGGAGCTTTCTGCGTTTTGATAATAATCAACACCCAGAATTTCTTAATAAGGATTTTTTATACGCTCCGTGTGTCTCTCTTGTAAAAGTCAGATTAAAAATCCGGACAAGGAATCATCAACTTGTCTTTAGGTGGTTTGCGCGGGTTTCGCATCGGCCATGTGTACACAAGACTGAATTCATGAGCACCTCCACTTCCAGGTCCAAGCTTGGAAACAGTGTAGTCAAAACTATAACCAATATTTATTGCATCCTTGGCTCCAAGTTGTGTAAATCCTAATAGTAAAACAATCGATTCGTTATTCACGAATTGGTCCAAATTCTTAAAGGGCACACCTCTGTACCATGCACCCAAAACCATTGGCTCGGCTGTAAAATAAAGACCGACATCCATCTGATCAAATTTGCCTTGATGACGATACTGTATTGCCGGCGCAATACTTCGTTCTGCCTTGCGTGCATACATTCCACTCCCAACAGATCCTGGCTTCAAAACGAATTTAAACCCTCCGTGAATAGAATACTTTCTTGGCAATGGGCTACTCTCATCGATAATACTTTGATTGGGTTCTGTCAAATGCCAGGCCGAAACTCCTAACCATGCTTTCCTCGTGAAGAGCACTCCACCAAACGATAGGTCTACAAATGTCTTACTGAAGTTAGTCTGGAAAGATTCTGCGGTGGGCTGATCTAAAAACTGACCTGTTGATGGATCGAACTGATCGCCAAACGTTAACCTGCCGAAATTTATATCACGATTAAAAAGTGCAACCTGTATACCCGGCCTGAATCCAAGATTATCATTAATTTTTAACTCGTATGCGTACTGAAGTCCGACGCTAAGGGATCTGAGACCCGCCAACCCCTCACGATCTCTGGTGAGAATTACTCCGACAGCACTATTTTTATCTTCTATAAAATAATCAAAGTAAGCGGACATCGTAGTAAAATTTGCATCGATTGCGGGCCATTGGTTTCTGTAATTTACACCGGCCCTTGCCTGCCCGGTTGATCCCGCCATGGCAGGATTCAAATACAACGGTGCTGCATAAAACTGAGAAAATTGAGGGTCCTGAGCAGTTACCGCACCATCAAACGCCAGCATTAAAACACACAAAAGCAGGGTTATCCTATACATCAACTTCATAATTTATCAACTGCAATCAAGGCAAATTAATGGTATATCGGAAATTTATAAAATAGTTTGTCCGGTAATGATATCACTTAATATGCAATTTATGTTTATCCTCTTAGTACACTCCCACTCTTGCACACTTAATTAATTGGTATAATCACAGGTCGCCCTCGGTAACTATTAACGACAATTTTATGCAAATTGTATACTTTAGCTGAACTTGGGCGTTTTACAGTTGATCCCGTATGCTTTTGAAGGTAAGTTGAAGAGTGTTCTAATTATGAAGATGCTGAAAACTAAATTATTACGATTCTATTTATTGTTATTGGTCCTTCTTCCTGTTGGCGCAACGGCCCAAAATTTTGCCGGCTACAATTGGTATTTTGGTAATAGTGAGCAAGGTGTGCGATTCAGCAGGTCGGATAATACGGGCACGCTCGTCAACAATCAGGCGACACCGTTTGGGACGGGGGGTAGTGCCGTTGCGAGCGATCAGCTAAATGGAAATCTGCTTTTTTATACAGATGGCAATAACATTTTTGACGTGTCGAACACACTCATGCCCAGTGGTGGAGGCTTAAATGCTAATACCTCTGGTAATCAGCCTGTAGCTGTGGCAAAAGTACCCGGGCAAGACAATCAGTATTACATATTTACCAACAATGCGAATTTTACAACGGGGGGTTCAATTTCTTTTAGGATTGTTGATATGTCGCTCTTTGGTAATGCGGTTTTTCCTACCCCCGCGTTAGGGGACGCAACTTCAGCTGTAAACACACCTATTGCCGGACTCACCGGAACCTCTGAAGCAATGATAACTATACCGCATGACAATGGAGATGATTTTTGGCTAATCACCCATTCAAATGGTTCACCAGATTACTCTGTTACACTATTTACCCCTACCGGGCCAACTACAACGACCGTCTTCTCCGGACTTGGATTGATCGAGGTTGCGGCTAATTTTTCGTACCACCCCGAATCCGGTAGAATCGCAGTCTCTCCTCAGGAAGCTATTCGCGATGTTGAAGTATTAAGTTTTGATCCGGAGACTGGCGCGTTAGCTTTTCAACAACGTATTCTGAATTCGGGAGTAATAAGTACCATAAACCAGGCAATATTTGATACCGAGTGGAGCAATGACGGCCGATTTCTTTATCTATCCAGGCATGGCGAAGCGGGGATTCAAGCAGATGTATTACAATTTGACTTTAATAACCCAGCTACGACGCTTGCTTCTGTCTTACCTCTTCCGAACAGTATTTTTAGGAGTTTCGGATTACAAATGGCTCCCGATAGTGCGATCTATCATTTATACCAGCAGAACTCAGGAGGACCATTTTTGATTGGTAGATTAACAGATACCGATTCCGTTGCCAGTCTTGTTACCTACACGGCAGAACCATTTGGACCAAACTTAAACTTTAACGCTACCCAGTTTCCATCATTTGCACCTCAGGACACCGTAAGTATTTTACTTTCCTTTACATCTGACGGCTTGTGTGCCAACGCTCCTACCGCATTCTTCCCAACGGTCGAGCCGGCGGCAGACAGTCTGCAATGGGATTTTGGTGATGGCAATGGATCGAGCGACTGGAGTCCCGTGTATACCTACACCGCAGGGGGTTCTTACAACGTATCCGTTAGAGCATTCCTCAATGGTCAAACTACTACAACTTCTCAGCCAGTAAACATTATTGAATTTGATACACAGATAAGCCTGGTGCAGGATACGACAGCCTGTAGTTGTGAGCTACCTTTTCCAAAGGCGCCGAATCCACCTCCTAATTGCGGACAATTTAGTGTTACAGCATCCATCGAGGGAAGCGGAACACCCCAATTGCAATGGTTTGGTCCGGGCGGTTTGATCGCGGGAGCAACTTCGGAAACCTTTCAACCTGATTCAGCTGGCTACTATTACCTGGTAGCAACCGTTGGAGGATGTGCGACCTATGCGGGGGTGAACATTAAGGAATATGGCGTACAAGATCAACGCGCTAATATCTGGTACTTTGGAAATAATGCAGGACTGGATTTTAATCCGTTGCCGGAAAATCCGGTCGTCGCGATTTCCAACCCTGTAATGAATGCGCCAGAAGGTACATCAACCATTAGTGATCGCAACGGGCAAGTCATATTTTTTACTGATGGAGATAAAGTCTGGAATCGTACCAATGTTGAAATTGCAACGGGCATAGGAGGAGAACCAGGTTCCTCTCAATCCGCATTGATTATACCTGTTCCCGGTGACGAAACATTATTTTATATCTTCACAACCCAGGAGGTACACGGTACAAATACCTATGAAGTAAGATATTCACTTTTCGATTTAAAATTGAATGGTGGTACAGGGGGCTTAATAGAACAGAATATTTTACTCTTTGCCAGAAGTACAGAAAGACTAACCGGCAATGCCAATTGGTTAATCGTTCATGAATACGGTAACAATTCATTTCGGTCGTATAGAATTTCCAATCTGGGTATCGGTAATCCCGTGATCTCCAGCATTGGATCTGATCATACCGTTACGTCAGCAGAAAATGGCCAGGGATACATGAAATTAGGCGTTCAAAATCGTCTTGCCGTTGCCCTTTCAACGCCAGGAACTTCCAATGTCGTGGAGATCTTTGATTTCGCAGACTCTACAGGAGTAATTTCAAATTTCAGAACTGCGGACCTCAACAATCCCGATGGACAAGTTTACGGAGTAGAATTCTCTCCGGGAGGAAATAAATTATTCGCAACCATATCTGGCGCCGCCACATCACAGATCGTTGAGTTTGCGTTTGATTCACTGTCCAACCCATATTTAAAGGCTCCGCCTATTCCACCTGTCGCTGAAGAACTGGGTGCAATTCAAATTGGGCCCGATGGTTCATTGTATGTCGCCGTGAACGGAGAACCATTTTTGGGTACCATTCAAGCGAATGAAGATACAACTCAGGTATCGACTTTTTTATTAAATGGATTCGGATTACTCGGCGGAACAAACAGTAACCTCGGGTTACCAAACTTCATTCAAAACCTTGCTGATCCATTGCAGGGTCCGGGCATATCAATTGCAGGATCTTGTATTCAGGACTCCGTTAGTTTCCAGGGGACGCCAACAGATCCTATAGATCTCTTTTTCTGGCAGGTAAGATTAGGTGGCGCTGTGATCACCACCTCCAGTGAGCAGAGCTTTAATTTTCTTTTCACCACGCCAGGGCTATATGATGTTTCTCTCAGGCTTACGAACCGATGTGGACTCGATACTACCTTGACACAGCAACATCGCATTTTTGATGTCCCACCTGATCCTACCACTTCTGTGGTGTTGTGTACAGGTTCAGAGATTCTGGATGCAAATCCCTCTAACCTCGCCGGCTTGACTTTTTTATGGTCAACGGGAGAAACTACCAGAACAATCTCCGTCAACAGGCAAGCTATTTACACGGTAACAGTAACGAATACAGGGGGATGTGCGACAGAGGGTTCAATACTGGCGGCTGAAAACAGACCCACGGTGAACCTGGGTGCAGACCTCACATTATGCCAAAACACACCTGTCGCTCCACTTAATGCGCAGAATCCTGGTGCAACTTACGTTTGGACCATTAATGGCATTCCCGCGGGAACAGGTCAGACTCAGAGTGTTGACACTTCAATACCTGGTCCACCGACCTTTGAGTATGAAGTGACCATTACAGATCCAATTACGAGCTGCTTCTTTAAAGATTCGGTAATTTATACAATCAATCCTTCGCCAGTAATTACACCTCCCGTTCCGACTAATCCATCGGTTTGTGGTGCCGGAGATGGTACAATCGATCTTAGCATTACCGGGCCTCCAAACACTCTGTTCTCCTATTTTATTACTGGCCCGTCTGCTACAGTTTCAGGAATAAACCAGGGTATTGGGGCATTGCCTCAAGCGACTGGTCTGGATGCCGGTACGTATGGCATTACTGTATCCGACCAGGTATCGGGTTGTGCAACGACTACTACGACAACTCTGGATGATCCGGGTTTTCTTGTAACCGGTATCGCTAACGCCGTGTGTGATCCAATTGGTATTAGCGTTACCACAGACGTACCACAAGCCGCGTTGACCTATCGTGTTATAAATAGCGTAACTGCTGCCCTGGTCGAAACGGGAAGCAGGCCAGGATCTCCCTTCAACACGGATGCAGCAGGGCTTTTAAGCAGTAACAGTTATATTGTAGAAGTCACAGCTACGGGAACAGGATGTACAGTATCTTCGGACCCTGTTGTGATCAATCAGGCGGCAACCTTGCCAATTACTTTCGATGTCACTGATATTTGCGATCAGAATGTCACAGCAATTTCTCCCGGAGCTACTACGTTTGATTGGAGCCTTTCTCAGACAGGAAGTGTAAATGCACCAACCAATAATTCAACGGTGAATGTTAACCCCGGAACCTGGTTGTTACGTGTACGGGTCGATGATGGTGCCGGACCAAGTTGTCCTACGACGGATTCAGTGACCGTAACCATCGAAGCTCCCTTCACACCTGATTTTATACAGACTGACGGTTGTGAAGACCTCGTGACCATCAACGCAACCCCTGCAACAGGACCCTACCTCTACCGTTGGTTCCGAAATGGAGTACTCGACCTCTCGCTGGCCGGTCCACAGATTACAGCAACAACGGCAAATGATGGCCAGCAATATTTTGTGCGTCTGCAAAGTACGGTTACTGGTTGCTTACGCGATTCGCAAACCAAAACTGTAGAAGTTGAAGGTGTTCTGGATGTTGGCTTAACATCCTCAACGGCCTGTGAAGGATCTCCCTTTACCCTTATTGCTGACGTCTCTAACCCGGCCGCGACCATTCAATGGGAGCTGAACGGCACCTTGATCTCCGGCCAAAGCGCGTTGACCTTACAAGATGAACGTGAAGGTCTGTATGAAGTAACTGCCACTACGACACAATGCTCAACCACTACAGCGCTTCAAATTTTACTGGCTCCTGTCACTCCCGGTCTGATGAATGATGAAGCCTTTATCTGTCCTGATCCCGCTAACCAAGATCAAGACACGCGCGAGGTTGTCCTTAGCCCTGGCGATTTTGCAAGTTATGATTGGTTTAAAGACGGTGTCTCTTTGGGGATTGTTACGCCCACTCTTACCGCTGGTGAGGCTGGTCTTTACTCGGTGGAGCTGGAAAATTCATTTGGGTGCTTTAGTTCTGATAGAACTACCGTCTTAATTCAATGTGACCCTGTAATTGTAGGGCCGAATGCCTTCCGTCCAACCAGCACTGTATTAGGTTTGGGGGGCGATATGGTAAATCAATCTTTTAAACTTTTTACATTCTTTATTGATGATTCTGATTTCCAGGTATTCATTTTCAATCGCTGGGGTGAAATGATATTTCAATCCAGCCAGCGCGATTTCCAATGGAATGGCGGTTACAATAACAACCTGGGGCAACTTTCACCTGCGGGAACATATTCGTATGTAGTACGGTATAAGAGTTCATACCGCCCAGAACGAGGTATCCAGGAGCAGCGCGGTGGAGTAGTTCTACTGCGATAAAGATTTTAAAAAATTTTAGTTATGAAAACTTCAGCAAGAATTGTATTTGGGCTGACCATGTTGGTCCTCACATTAAACTTTCAGATCATTAAAACTTCTTTAGGTGTCACAGCACGCGACGAGGTTGGGAATATTGTGCCGGGTGCGACAGTCCAACTCTTTGAAAATGAAGATGACTACAACGCTGAAGAAAATGTTGCCGCTGAAGGTACCACCGACGACAAAGGATATGTGCGTTTCAAAGAATTAAAAGCGATCTCCTATTACGTAATTGTCAGAAAGGGTGATAAAGATAATGTAGGTGGTGGCGAGCAGACAGGCAAACTGGATGAGAAACGTATAAATAAAGTAACGATTGTTATTCAGTAATTCCATTTTTTACAAAATGGCCATGGCATACAAATATTGAGCAAAGTACCAGCCCATTGTAAAGCATGCGATGACCTTTAGTAGAGTTCCCAATAAAAAACCCATAAACGAACCGAAGGCTGATTTCAACGCAGTTGCTGAGTCGTTGTTGGCAATAATTTCGCCGATAAACGCGCCAACAAAAGGACCAATGATAATTCCGAGGGGACCGAGCCAAAAACCAGCAATCAAACCGATTGTACATCCCCACACACCATATTTAGTTCCGCCAAATCTTTTCGTTCCATACAGCGGAATAACATAATCCAGCATCGTAACAACGGCGGTAATGCCTCCCCAAATTAGTAAGAAGCGTGTGGTAAAGGCAGGCTCGGTGTTTAACTGTTGGATAAGTAGTGCGAAAAAGCAAAGTGGAGGGCCTGGTATTAAAGGTAAAATACATCCGGCGATCCCCGCTAACATTAACAATATTCCAATAACTATTAACACGGTAATCATCATGTGAAGGGTTTCGACTAAAATACATATTTTCGGAAATGCTGAAGCTGAATGCAATACATCACATCGCCATTATTTGTTCAAACTATGAAGCATCCAAAGAATTTTATACAAAAATTCTGGGCTTCGAAATTAAAGCTGAACATTACAGAGCGGACAGAAACTCTTACAAACTTGACCTGGCGCTTGGTAACAGATACTGCATTGAGCTGTTTTCGTTTCCTAACCCGCCATCCCGCGTATCAAGACCCGAAGCGTGTGGACTGCGTCATCTCGCTTTTGAGGTAGATGATTTGGAAAAGGCGACAAATTGGTTGACTGCGCATAGAGTAGACTTTGAATCTATCCGGTCAGATGAATATACCGGAAAAAGGTTTACATTCTTTGCAGATCCTGATGACTTACCCCTTGAGCTTTATGAAAGATAACATTTTTAATATTTACTCCTACCTACAGCACCTTCCCCAGAGTTTTCCTGAATTTGAAAAACAACTTCCCTGGATGATCCCGCCTGTGATCGAGGCTGTACTGCTCAGAAAACTCAAAACCTTATCTGCCGAATATAAAATCAAAGGGGAAACCGCCATTCACAAAAATGCCCAACTGGAAGAGCATGTCACGCTTAAAGGTGTGGTCATCATCTCGGAAGGTTGTTTTGTTGGCGCACATGCTTATTTGAGAGGTGGGGTGTTTTTAGGCCAGCAGTCAGTCGTTGGTCCAGGATGTGAGATTAAGTCCAGCCTGATCATGCGTCAAAGCGCATTAGCGCATTTCAATTTTGTTGGCGATTCCATTATTGGGTCAAATGTAAACATGGAAGCAGGAAGTGTTATTGCCAACCATTTCAATGAACGCCATGATAAAACGATATTTGTAATGATTGGGGATACGAAAGTAGCTACAGACAGTACAAAGTTTGGAGCTTTAGTTGGTGATGGCTCAAAAATTGGAGCTAATGCAGTATTATCACCGGGTACGCTACTAAAACCTAATAGTATCGTGAAGCGTCTGGAGTTGGTCGAACAGTGCTAACTACCTCCAATTCCTACCAGGGATGTCGTTTCTAAATTTTTCAATCCCCTTACGATCCTGAAGGGTTACAAAGACAAGCTTACCATTCAAGCCACCGAAAACCAGGTTACTGCATTTTTTTCCTTTCAATTGTACTTCCCGAATGATATCACCCTTAGGACTAACCACTACAACAGTTCCCTTTCCATATCGCGTAATATAAAGATTTCCGTCTTTGTCGCACTTCATTCCATCAAACCCAAAATCCTCAAACTCGGCCAAAAGTTTTTTGTTGGAAATATTTCCTTTATCATCTACATCGAATGCCCATACTTTGCGCTGGACACTCTCATTTACATATAGTATTTTCTCATCCGGACTAAGTTCGATACCATTGGTTGTACCCATCTGATCTGTGAGCAACAAAGTTTTGCCTCCTTTGTCTATACGCCAAAGCTTCCCAGTGCCTTCCTTCCAATTGGGATCTGATGCAAACAACTGGTCCTTCTTATTAATGCACATATCGTTTGGTTGATTGAACGCATCATTGTGAACGTAGATCACAACTTTTTTATTCTTCATGTCAACCTTCAGAATATTATGGCGGGTACAGTCTGCCAGATACATATTCTCTTTACTATCGAACTGAATGGCGTTCGCAGTGCTCCCGTCAGGAAGTGTGATGAACCGTTCAACCCGACCATCTTGTTTAACCAACCCGATTGTTCCGTCCTTTTCAAAGTTTACAACATAAAAGTTCCCTTTTTTATCAAAGGCAGGTCCTTCAATGTTTCCAGTAAACAAATTTTCCTCTGTAAAATCCTCTGCCTGAAAAAGTCTTTCGAAGTCCTGAGCGGACAATAAAAAGCCTGTGAATACAAAGAACAGGGATAGGGTGGTTTTAATCATGGTTCGTGTATTGTAAACGCCGAATATAATCCACACACGTGATGCAAAAGGAACTAAGACCACTCATCCACAAACCAATTAACTTCTGAGCGATTGCAACATACCGTCACCTTTGAGTACAAAAAAAGGCCACCATCAGGCAGCCTCGTGTTATTAACATTTCTTAGTCTAACCTTAAAACCGTACAATCTTGGTATTTCCGGTGCTATCAGTTACTTCAAATGTAACTGAACCAGAAACGTGTTTCAGATTATACAATTTAGCAAAGTCACCTGAAACCTCATCAGTATTCGAGTGTAGAAGATTGTTCGCTGCATCAAAGATTCTTACTGTAATAACATCATCAGTTTTCTTTGCTACAGACAATAAGTACTTACCTTCAGAATCTGTCAACTTTGTTAAATGAACAATGCTTTTAGATTTTGTCGGCTGGTAATTGATCTTTTCTACCTTTTTTCCAGTTGCGTCAACCAATTCGATAGTGTACTCACCAAACTCAAGTCCTGCAAAATTCAACGGGCGGATAAAGCCTTCGTTTCCGTTTAAGGTTTCAGAAAAGACAAGTTTAGAAGAAGAGTTGTAAACATTCAATTTTACTTTGCTTGAGCTCTCGCCTCTATAAATAACCTTGAATACTTCAGATCCTTTAACAGCTACAACCGCTAAGCCTGCGCTCCGTGGTTCATCTTTTCCGACTGTTGTTACTGCCGCTGCCATTACTATAACAGCTGCGATGTAAAGTGATTTCATTTTCATAGTCGTGTTTGTTTTTGTTTATGATACAAATATACGGGAGCCACATACTACGAAGCTCGATGCTGTAAGGAAACCTGTTTTAATTTGTTAAAAATCGATTGCGGTATTTTTTCTTCTAAAAATTGCAAAAGAGTAACCTGGAAATGTACCGCAAACGCTGACGGCGAAAAAAAATTTAGTACAACGATTGCGCCAGATGCATAAGTAGATTCATAAAAAAAGCAACCTCGCTTGAGATTGCTTTCGTGCTTATTAATGTAAAGGAAATCCCTTGCGTTTTGAGAGAAGTCTTTTAAATGTCGATTACACCTTAGTTGCTCAATGACGTTACCGCTCCATTTTTATCTGTAATCTCAAAGGTGAATTTTCCAGAGAATCGCTTTAGATTATAAATCTTTCCAAAATCACTTTTAATTTCTTCCTTCTGATTGTAAATGATATTATTTGAGTCATCAAAAATTTTCACAGTAATAGCGTCGGCCTCTTTATTTGATAACGTTAACAAATACCTTTCGCTTCCCGCCACTTTCAATAAGCGGGCGAATTTGCCGTCCGCATCAGGCACCGTGTTTGTTTGATAACTTACCTTTTCAGTACTCCTACCATTTCTATCCGAAATTTCAATAGAGTAATCTCCTTCGGGAAGATTTGAGAAATTGTAAGGTCTCACAAAACCTTCAACTTTTTTCAATGATTCCGTGAAGACGACCTTATCATTTGCATCCAGGATAGATACTTTAACATCGGTGATTTCAGAAGACTTGTAGTATAGCTTAAAGGTTGCTCCACTTTTAACTACTGCCATCCTATTTAAGGAAGCAGGATTATCAATACGACGCGCGAAAACTAAATTGCTACTTACCAATAGCGCAACTAAAACATAAACGTTTCTTTTCATAAATGTATTATTTTTTATACTGAGCTTAAGACGACAGCAGCTTTGCAAAGGTTACAGCGCAAACGTTAATTTATGTTAACAATAAGTAGACAACCGGTAAATTTTGGAGACATCAATTTACGATGGGTTGAACTTTACGGAAGTGTTCCAAACGGAAAAGATTGAAATTAGATGCGTGTATCGATAAAATATTTTTGCAACGATTTTGACTGCGCTTGGTTGCGCTACCATCTAATTTAAATGGTAGGTATCTCGACTTAAGTCTTCCTGATGAAGTAGGTGCATCTGGAACTTAACACGATTAAGTAGAAATGCATCCTGCTTATCCGGATGCGCTGTTAGAAACTTATACCTATCGTTTACATCGAGATTAAGCTCGTTTGCAATTTGAAATAACGTAAATACACTAAGATGTTGATTTATATTTCGCTGCTTCAGATACGCGTTGAACAAATCACTTAACTCCAGACCAGGGTAGGCATTTTTTTCAACCTTCGAAAAACGGACATCTCCACCAGGATACATTTTGGTTTTATAGGTCCGTAAAAGGGTGTTCATGTAAAAAATATCTTCACACTTAACAATAATATCTGCTTCCCCTCCCGGATATCGTTTTATAACACTTTCGAGCTTCATCAAAGATCCGATTTTATGCCCATTACTTTCGTGGCTAAAATATATTCCGAACTGAATGTCATTTGTCTCCGCGTCATGCAATAATTGCCGATATCGGGGCTCAAAAATGTGTAGCGGTACCAACTCTCCAGGTAAAGGAAGGATTGCTAACGGAAACATAGGTATATGGACTACTTCAGACATATATCTTTAACACAAAATGGGGGTTAAGGTTAATAACTAACCAAATAATGCGGTTTAACTCCAAAACGAGTCATTAAGTTCTGCCTACCAGGCAAGAAATCCAGATTAATAACAAAGGAAAAACCAGCGACTATACCACCCAAAGCTAAAATCAAATCAGCTGTTGCTCCGGCGGTGCCTCCGGTGGCAAGCAAATCATCGTGAACCAACACACGCCAGCCAGGCTTAATAGCATCTTCGTGGATCTCGATAGAAGCAGTTCCATATTCCAAATCATATTGCTGAGATCGCGTTTTGTAAGGTAATTTCCCAGCCTTCCGAACAGGTATAAACCGGCAGTTTAACTCATGTGCCAGGATAGACCCAAAAATAAATCCACGCGCTTCCGTCGCTGCTACGGCATCGATCTGCTGTAACTTGAACTCCTGAACCATCTGCTGCACAACCTCCCTGAATAAGGCTGGGTCGGCCAGCACCGGGGTGATATCTTTAAAAATAATTCCAGCCTTTGGGTAATCCTTTACATCACGGATAGTTTGCTTGATTTTCTCTGAGAGCTCCATTGGAAGATAGTTGCTTCGGACCAAAAATAGGCTAGTCATTTGTGTAAACAAATATGTTGTAAGTTTAAACCATAAAATTTCTATTCTATGAAGATAACAACGCATATGCTTGAAGATGATCTTTATGAATCCATCAATGTGTATGGCAATAAGGCGATTGTAGACATGCGGAAAAATCCCCTTAAACAAGGCCAATCACCAGTAGAACTTTTATTGTCATCACTGGCAGCATGCGCAGCCATTGACATTGTAATCATGCTCAGGAAAAGAAAAAAAACTATACAGGGTTTTACCATCGAAACTGAAGGCGTGCGAAGGACAGAGACACCACGATCGCTGACGTCGATTAATTGTCATTATGTAATTACCTCTCCGGATGTTACAATAGAGGAGCTCAATAAATCAGCCCGCCTTTCGATTGAGAAATATTGCTCTGTAGCAGCATCGTTGAAATCAGAAATAACCTTCACGGTAGAAATAAAACGCCAGCCTTAAGCGCGGAGTTGGACACTTCCTAAATCATTTTGCCATTCAGGATTACTTTGTCGATCAAATCACCAGCGAATGCATAAGGCAAATAAGAAATTGAGGGAATGGGTTTTGTTATATAGACATTTGCAATTTTTCCCCGTGTTATGCTACCGTGGGTATCCTGAAGCTCCAGGGCAAAGGCAGTATTTACAGTCGCTGCATTAATAGCTTCTTCAGGAGTCATTTTCATTTTGATACATGCCAATGAGAGAATGAATAACATATTTCCGCTTGGCGCACTTCCCGGATTATAATCGGAGGCGATCGCAATTGGCAAGCCTTCGGATAGAAGCTGCCGCGCTGGTGTAAATGGAAGTCCAAGAAAAAATGCTGCGCCCGGAAGCGCGGTTGGCATCACTGTACTATTTTTCAAAACACTAATCTCTTCTTCACCAATGTTTTCCAGGTGATCCACACTTACAGCCCCGGTTTTTACCCCAACCTGAACTCCCCCAGAACAATGAAGCTGATTGGCATGAATACGGGGCTTCATACCAAAACTTTTTCCTTCTTCAACAATTTTTTCTGTTTCCTCAGGAGTAAAAAACCCTTCCTCACAAAACACATCAATGTATTCCGCCAATTTATCCTCTGCAACAGCTGGTATCATTTCGTTAAGAATGCAGTTGATATAGTCCCGTTTGGAAATTCCATTAGGAACTGCATGCGCCCCTAAAAAAGTAGTTTTAACCGTAAGCGGAGTCTCTCTACCAATCTTCCTGGCTACACGCAGCATTTTTAATTCATCTTTTGTGGTCAAACCGTATCCACTTTTTATTTCTACAGCACCTGTACCTGTCCGAATTATTTCATTTGCTCTGACTAATGCTTTTTCAAAAAGTTCATCCTCTGAGGTATGTTGTAGTTTACGAGCTGAGTTAAGAATGCCACCTCCCTTTGCTGCAATTTCGGCATATGTGGCACCTTTTATTTTCATTACAAACTCTTCTTCACGACTAGCAGCAAACACGAGGTGCGTATGTGAGTCAACAAAACTTGGCAAAACGAAACAGTCAGTGGCATCAACTGTCAGTACTGTATTTTGAGAAAGAAGATTATTCATATCGCCAAAATCTGCGATAGCTCCATCTTTAATGGCGAGATAGGAATCAGGCAATATCGGAAGCGTTGCCATAGCTGAACCCGCAACAACTTCAACGCTTTGCTCTCTTACCTGAACCAGCCCTTTGATATTTTTGATGAGTATATCCCAGGACATGAAGATTAAGGAAAGGCAATTTTACATTTATTTTCCAAATGACTCAACCTTGTAATCAAGGTTAGTACCAAATACAGGAAAGCTGATTTTAAACATAGCGTAGAACGTTCTGCCTCCCAGGCTGGGGCGATAGCCAACCTCTCCTCCGTATGACCAACTGAGCATCCGATTAAACCTTCCATCTATTCCTGCGCGGAAACCAAACATATTAGTCTTAATCGGACTAACATCATAACTATGAGTTCCAGCATTTGGACTTGATGGGTTGT
The DNA here is from genome assembly GCA_041747735.1 of Chryseolinea sp. GTDB lineage: Bacteria > Bacteroidota > Bacteroidia > Cytophagales > Cyclobacteriaceae > Chryseolinea. The sequence continues at coordinate 75,413 of JBGTEP010000079.1, read as the reverse complement.
CATCTACGTAAATTACATTGTCAAGATTCATTATAGGAGAAATCAGTGCGTCAACATAGACCGTAAAAATCAGGTCGTCAATTCCCTCTTCAAACTTGTCGAAGTTTACAGCAATATTTTTTATCCATGCCATAGAGCCACCAACGTAGAGTCCTTTTACAGCAACGTTACTAAACACGTCGAACGACTCAGATCTACCACCTACCACAATGGTCTCCGGAAGCCCTACCCCCTCTGCATTTTTTAGGTCGCCATTTTTTAGGCCCTGCTTTTCCAACACCCGGTTGATATCGGTTGAACTATCCCAAATGACAGCCCCTAGTCGCGCACCATATATTTTCCTAACCTTGCAGGGTACTTCTGCATTGAGCGGAACGCGTGCAGCCCACTTATTACCCTTATAGCTATTTTTATAAAGGAACATTTTAGTCTTTGAGCTTTCCTCAAAATCTTTTATGTGATACGTACCACCGAACTCAAAGTAATTATACACTTCTGCGCGATTATCTACGTCACTTTTTTTGATGGCCAGATCTCTCGAGAAATCATAAAATTGCTGACTGTAGGTTTTTCTGAAGTGAGCACGGAAATCCACCTTGTCTTTGAGGTAATAGATCGCTTCAGCGCCATAGCCAGCATTCAGGTTTGTTACAAACATGTCGGCATAAAGGGGTATGAAGCCAACGAAGAGTTTATTAACTGAATAGGGCTCATCATAGAGTTCCTCGTAAGTGACTGCCGTCTTATCCTTTCGTTCGCCCTGCGCAAAAAGACTGATGGAAGCCATCAGAAACGCAGCCATTGAGATTAAAAAGCGATGATTCATAACCTAAGTATTGGGTATTTGTAAGTAAAAGTAGTAAAACTCTTCCTAAAAAATAGCTAATCTGAATACGGCCAGAGCCCCAGAGGTAATACCGTAGTACTAAAAAAGGTTAATTAATCCTTTTTTCAAACATCTTTCTAAGCTGTTCCAACTCAGCCACATTAGCTTCCATTTCTGCTTCTTTGCGTTTCCGCTCAGTGATGTCCTCAAACATACCCAGAACAGCCACTACTTCCCCATGTTTGTTCATCACCGGCACCTTACTAGTCAACACCCAGGATTCTACGCCATCACTGTTCACGTTCCTCTCCTCAAGATCGAGGCGTGCTTTTCGGCTAGTCATAACAGCAAGATCGTCTTCCCTGTATGCATCACCATGATCTTTCCATGGCATTTCGTAGTCGGTTTTTCCGACAAGGTCACGATGCGATTTGAGTCCGGCGACGTTAGCAAAAATTCTATTACATCCCTGGAACCGTAATTCTTTATCCTTCCAGAATACAGCCCGGGGGATATTATCTATAATCGTTTGCATTGTTTCCTGATCATCGCCCAACTGATCGAGCATACGATTAATTTTAGTAGTATTAAAGGCCACCGTAATCAGATCGGAACATGATTTAAGAAACTCTACGTCCTCATCGGTCCATTCCTTTTCTTCATGTTGATGTTCACAGCAAATGATACCTGCTATTTTTCCCTCATTAAAGAAGGGAACATCCAACATGGAGTAAATGGATAATGGTCTTAGATAAACCTCAGAGAATTCACTTGTTGCCTGGTGCGTATGGGCATCTTTTGCGATGATGATCTCTTCACTAGTTACAGCCTCGAAATAGCCAGGATAATCCCTCCCGGACAACTCTATTCCGGATTCAAATGATCCGTTACTATGCTGATAAAGTTTCTCACAAACGATTTTATTTTCCTGAGGCTTATATACCCAAATACTGCAACGAGAAACACCAAGTTGTCGGGCTATGGTGCCCGTGATTTTTTCAAGAGATGCATCCCATTTGCCTTCCTGGATATCTTTATTTTTGGTTAGTTCCATCAGTACCTGACGGTTCTTATGACTTATCTCATTTCGTTTTTTCTCTCCATCAAGCATATTTTGGATATGCTTTTCTTTTCTTCTCATTTCTTCCTGCGTAGCTTCCAACTCCTCCATATTCTGGCGCATCTCTTCCTCCTGAGCCCGCATCTCTTCTGCTTGCTGCTGCGTCTTTTCCAAAAGGATTCTGGTACTCTCGCTAATCCGAACTGCTGATATTGTTGAGGCGATGCTTTCCGTAAGTTTCTCAACCAAATCTATTTCATGGTTTTCATATTTATCAAATGTTGCCAGCTCCAGAACTCCAAAGATTTTCTCATTGACTTTAAGGGGAACCAACAACAATGCATTTGGTGAGGCCCCTCCTAATCCGGAGGTGATCGTGATGTATTCACCTGGAACTTCGAGCAAGTAGATCTTCTCACCTTCCAGGAAACATTGACCAACCAGCCCCTCACCGATTGCGATTTTCTTTGTTAAATATTTTTTTCTCTCAAAAGCATAACAGGCAACTAATTCCAAAAACTGGTCGCTTTCACTTTCCTCATTCAGAATAAATAATCCGCCTTGATTACTTTTGGTATACTTAACGACAAATTTGATAATGTTGTCGAAAAGTTCTTCCGTTGTTCCAGTAGTAGCACGAAGTATTTCCCCTATCTGGGCGAGTCCTGAAGTGGACCAATTCCTTTTGCGATCATCTTCGGCATTAATCCGGAGCTTATCACGCATCGTTATCAATGTTGATCCGAGATTTGCACCGTCGTCTTCCAGGTTCAAATCCGCTGTATAGTTGCCAGCAGAAATAGACTCAATAAAGCTTGACAGTGAAGTAACAGCTTTTCCTTGTTCAGCGGATCGTGCTTCATGTTCCAGAACCATTTTGCTGGCATTGTTTTGCAATTTGTAAAGCAAGACACACAAGCTTCCAAAGGCTATCAACAAGAGCACGATAGAGATCCAGGATACGATGCTTAAGTATGACGTGTCTGCTTCAACATTTTCTTCGATGTGGTCGTTAAAATTATCCATTGCCAATTGAAAATCTTCAAATGACGCATCCAATTGCTGATCGCTTGCGTCCCCGGCACGGCTTACTACAACCGCTGCTGTAGTATCCGTAGCAGCAATGGTTGTTGCAAGTTTGTGTTCCCAGCGTTTATTAACCCCGGAGATAAGACTCTCAAGTTTGAAGATGGCCTCCTTTAGCAGAACCTTCGTCTCTTCTTCATCAATTATCCGAAAAGTACCAAGCTCAGTTTCTCTTCCATCGTAAGCACCTTGAAGAATCTCTTGTGCTGACTTAAGACGAGAAAGCACATCGCGGTCAAAATCCAGACTCGCATCCCCTGCAATCAATTCTTCTAACCAGAGATGTGCTTTAAGTGTGCGATTGTTAACATTTTCAAGTAATGCCAGGTAAGGAACATTATCCTGATAAGTGGTGAGCATACCTCGCTCAACATAAGCAATAAGCATGGTTATGATCAGTCCGGCAGTGGCAAATCCGATCGTAAACTTAAGCGCACGATTTCTCATGGTCTTCAGTAATTGTAGTTAAGTGATTAAAAGCGGGAAGTCCCGGTGAAAAGTTAACTAATAATCGGTTGAAATGAAAAGCGAGCGGTGGATTGATGTAAAAATATCAATCCATTCCAATGTATGAAATTCATATCTTTTGAAGATTTCAAAGATCAATCTAATTTGGAACTGAACTAGATAGACGTCATCTGAATGCTGTTTCAGTCAAAGCTTTTTTACTAGCTTCAATAATCTGCACAACAATTTGCTCGTCAATGGCGGTTGATATGAACATAGCCTCATATTGTGACGGCGCCATATAAATTCCTTGTTGGAGCATCGCCTGGAAATAATTTGCAAATAACGTGGTACCTGCAGTTTTTGCTGTTTCAAAGTCTACGACTTGCTTATCCGTAAAGAACAACGTGAACATAGATCCTACCTGGTTTATCGTATAGTTCAATCCACTATCAAAAAGTTGTTTTCGAATACCCTCAACGAGAGATGTTGTATTCTTATTAATACTTTCGTACACCGAAGGGTTTTGTTTCAGGTGGTTCAGCATTGCGAGTCCTGCTGCCATGGCAAGAGGATTCCCTGAAAGTGTACCCGCCTGATAAACGGGACCAAGCGGAGAAACAAAATCCATGATTTCTTTTCTTCCACCGTAAGCCCCTACCGGGAGCCCTCCTCCGATTATTTTGCCCATTGTTGTGAGATCAGGTATAACCCCATAGAGTTCCTGCGCACCACCAAGGGCTAGCCGAAAGCCCGTCATCACCTCGTCAAATATCAAAATGATGCTATGTTTATCACATAACGTTCTTAATCCTTGTAAGTATCCAGGCTGGGGTGGAACACATCCCATGTTACCCACCACAGGTTCAAGAATAATGGCAGCAACTTCTCCTTTATTCTCGTCGATAATTTTTCGTACAGCCTCGAGGTCATTAAAAGGAGAAATAAGTGTGTCCTTCGCTGTTCCTTTTGTAACGCCAGGGCTATCCGGTGTCCCGAAAGTCATTGCACCACTGCCTGCCGCTATTAGGAACGAATCACCATGCCCGTGGTAACAGCCTTCCATTTTGATTATCTTTTCTCTTCCGGTGTACCCCCGGGCTACGCGAACAGCTGACATGGTAGCTTCGGTTCCTGAGTTCACCATGCGCACTTTTTCAACTGAGGGAACGATCGAGCAAATCAGTTCAGCCATTTCGACCTCACGTGCTGTAGGGGCCCCAAAAGAAGAAGAGGTTTTCAGTGCCTTGATTACAGCCTCTTCAATCAACGGATGAGCATGTCCTAATATCATTGGACCCCATGAGTTGATCAAATCAACGAAAGCATTTCCATCTTCATCATAAAGCAAGGCGCCACTGGCTCTATTTATAAAAACCGGATTTCCTCCTACCGCTTTAAACGCTCTCACGGGGGAATTGACACCCCCTGGGATAAAGTTCTTCGCCTTTTCAAATAGTGATTTACTGGTGGGAAATTCCTTCATCTTTATAAAAATCTAATTTCTGCTAATCATAATTTAGTACTGGCATTCCAAAACCAATTGGACGGTAGAATAGCCTTTAAAAAAAAAGAATGACACACATGAGCAACTATTTCTTCTCGATGACAGTCATACTTCCATCCACAAACTTGACGAATGGAATAAGTTCGTTTATCCGGCCTGAACTGTAGTTGTACCCTTCTGTGAGGTATCCAGGAACCATGCCCTCTTTGCTCAATCCCTCCTGAAAATAAACACCGTGTTTTTTGAGTTGATTTCCGAGTAACAACATCATGTCATAACCAATCGAAGCATAGTGAGACGGTGGTCGTCCATGAGATTTAACAAACTTTCTCACAAACGCACGTGTAGCTGGCTTTTCGCGTGAGGCAAAATTTGGAGAAGCTAGTATAATGGGGAGGTTTTGAAATTTTTCAAGCGGTACGCTATTTTGATCAAGCCAGCTTTCAGATCCCAATACGACAATTTGGTCGCCGCGGGTCTCAATACTGCTGATGACCTTCGCATAGATCAGTGCATCGTCAGTAGCGACAAAAATACTTCCCAAACTATCTTTTTTTAAGGTAAACTGCTTCGCGTATTTAAAATCGTCGTACTCGGTAGGAGTAGCCAGCATAGATAACACCATTTGAGATTTATCCCTTGAGACGCGATTTAAAGAAACAATTTTAAGCCCCCTTTGCGATGCACTTTCAACAAAATTTGCAGCCACAATAGAATCTCGTTTTGACGTACCGTAAAAAACGATACAGTTTTTCTTACGCGGATAGTTCGCCAGGAATTCTGCCGATTTCTTCCCTAACAATTCAAGCGAAGGCTGATATAAAAAAGCATATGGATTGATGCCGATCAACTCACTATTATTATGGAGGGGATTAAACGCATTAATTTTGTTTTCATGAGAAAAATCGAAGATCAGTTTACTCTCATCTTGAAAAAAAGGACCGACAATAAGATCTGTATTCTTTATTTCATTAGTAGCCAGGAGGGTCCGGATTTTATCTAAACTCCTTTCGGTGTCATATGCGTGAAGGTTGATCTTAATTCCCTTCTTACCAAGCGTATCAACAGCGAGTTTCATTCCTTCATATAAGTCGAGTACACTTTGATTTCGCTTGAGTGTCGGTGATGGATCCAACGTTTTTACCATGAAGGGTAGCATGACAGAAACAGCATACACGTCTTTGTGGTAAGTCTTGGGCGCCTCCGGAATAAAATCCGATCGTTTAAATTTAAACTCTTCAATCAAGGATTCAAGCGTAAGTTTACTCGCTTCATCTGCAATATTTTTTGCCAATTCAGTTGCCAAAACCTTCGCTACAAGAGCATCGTTCGGATACTCCTCACGCATCATTCGCAGAGTCTCGATATCTGTAATCTGAGATATACTCTTTACTTTTAGCGACTCAATTGTTTTTAGCAGATTTTTATCCGTTATCGTAGAGAGTAACTTCAAACCCTGGAAATAATCCTTGTCCTCCAGATTAATCTTACCAATCCAGAAATTAACTTCATCAAGCTTATCCCAGGAAGGATAAAGTGTTTTGATTTGATTGAGAGAAGTTTTGGCCAGCGCCTTATAACCCATATTGTAGGCAGCAAGTGCGTAATAGAAAGACGCATATTCAGAGAATTGATTGTTTCTGTCGTATGGAATCAGTGGTTTAAAACTTTCCATAGCCAGATTATACTTTCCTTCCCGGAACAAATTTTTGGCGTTGAAATATTGCTTAGTAAAATCAACCTGAGCAAATGCCGAAATTTGAAAAATTATAACAATACAAAATATTAATATTCCCTTTCCCATCATACAAGTTTGAAAATTAACCGGATCAAATGCTCCTTAGTTCATTCAACTATCCTTTCCTATTCCCACTCAATTGTTGCCGGAGGTTTTGAGCTGATATCATAAACAACACGATTAACACCCTTTACCTTATTTATTATATCGCTGGACACATTTGCTAAAAACTCATAGGGCAAATGTGCCCAGTCTGCTGTCATTCCATCCGTGCTTGTTACAGCACGAAGGCTTACTACACGCTCATAAGTTCTTTCATCTCCCATAACACCCACAGATTGAACAGGTAAAAGCATTGCTCCTGCCTGCCATACCTGATCGTAAAGCCCGTATGCGCGTAAGCTTCCAATAAATATACTGTCAACTTCCTGGAGTATTCTAACCTTCTCAGCAGTGATATCGCCCAAGATACGAATACCCAGACCAGGGCCCGGAAATGGATGGCGACCTAAAATGCGTGGATCGATTCCCAATGTTTTACCGACAATCCTAACTTCGTCTTTAAACAAAGTATTGAGTGGCTCAACCACTTTTAGCTTCATCTTATCAGGCAAGCCACCCACATTGTGATGTGATTTAATAGTCTGCGATGGCCCGTTAACAGAAACTGACTCAATTACATCGGGATAAATCGTACCCTGACCCAGCCATTTCACATCGGTAATGCGATGGGCTTCATCATCAAACACCTCAATAAATGTTTTCCCGATAGCCTTCCGCTTTGACTCTGGTTCCGAGAGACCTTTAAGCGCTGTATAGAACTTTTCTTTTGTATCGACACCCTTTACATTCAGACCCATATGCTTATAGGAATCAAGCACCTGGGAAAACTCATCCTTCCGCAGGAGTCCGTTGTCAACGAAAATACAATGGAGGTTTTTACCGATTGCCTTGTGAATTAAAATGGCGGCTACCGTCGAGTCAACCCCACCGGACAGCGCCATAACAACCTGGTCGTCGGTAAGCTTATTTTTCAACCCAGCGATAGTGGTCTCAACAAATTGATCAGGCGTCCAGTCCTGCGCACATTCGCAGATGTGAACAACAAAGTTTCGAAGAAGATTTTTTCCCTCGGTAGTATGCGTCACTTCGGGATGAAACTGAATCCCATAAATCTCCTGATCTTTAACCTTATAGGCCGCAACCTCCACCGATGGTGTACTGGCAATCACTTCAAAATTAGATGGTACAGCAGCAATCGTATCTGCATGCGACATCCATACCTGTGTATCCAGAGAAATTTCTTTTAACAATTCGCTGTGGTGATCGACAGTGGTCAGGCGGGCTCGTCCATATTCCCTGATTTGAGCCGGAAGCACGTTTCCTCCAGCCTTGAGCGCAATAAGCTGTGCTCCATAACAAACACCCAATACAGGGATCTTGTCAAAAACTTTTAAATCAACATCTGGCGCCCCGTTATCCCGAACAGAACACGGGCTGCCTGAGAGTATTACGCCTTTAATGTCGGCTGTAAGTGGTGGTACTTTATTGAATGGATGAATTTCGCAATAAACATTGAGTTCCCTCACCCGTCGGGCTATAAGTTGAGTGTACTGAGAACCAAAATCAAGAATGAGAATCTGTTGTGACATGCTGCAAAGATAGCAGAAGCCAGCGCGTGCGTATGCTGATGGCGCAAAAAATTCTATAGCCTGTTTATCAGCAGTTTACTACCATTGCATGGACATTATGCCAAGCTGGAATCCCACAGTCGAAAAATTGTTGTAACCATAGTCGTTGCTTTTTGCCGTTGAGTAGTCGTAATGTACGGCAGCCATAAGCCCCAATTTTCGACGCGTACCAATCCGCACCAGTATTCCTGCTTCGGGTCGAGCCAGCATTCCCCAGCTGTTTTCTTCGTCTTTGTAAATATTGTAAGAGACGGAATAGGTATTCCGTGCAGCACCAAGTCCAAGACCAACATAAGGAAATAAATACTCTGCATTAGTAACCTTAAAATGGTATTGACTACTCACGGCAGCTCCCATTTGGAAAATGTTATTGAAGTAGTCTGTTGTAATCGCTCCGTTTGGATTTTGAAACGTTTCAGTGGGCTTATAGTCGTCAAAGTAACTCCAGTTGATATCGAGACCGGCGGAGAATTTTCTTTCAACGCCAATAAATTTCCGGAAGCCCGCTCTGGCCCCTCTCAAACTCGTGTTATCAATCCATTCCTTATTGGTCAGAGGAGTATTTACATCCCAATTGAAATAGACATAACTCTCCTGCCCATAACCTATACCTGAACAAAGAAGAAATAAGAAAAGCAGATGAATTTTCATCATTGTTTTGCGAGATAAGGAGATTGAACAAACGACTGATCGATGGCTTCCTCTGATTGTTTAATCAGATTTATTGTACTGTATATATCACCCATATAGGCATTCCAGATTACCTTGACTTTATTATCAGGAGTAACATTTCTTAAGTCCAGAATTTCTAATACCAGAGAACCTGTGTTTGTGGCATAAGTATTAACGATAGGATATCCAAAGAATGAACCGTAGCCATAACCATAACCATAATAGGACGGGTAATAAAAATCAGGATAAAAAACCTGCTGAAATAGATTAAAGTCATTGACTACATATACATTAATCCTCCAATCGGGATTTTCATTTTGTTCCACCCGTGTATAGCCAAGCTGATTCAGGTTTGATACCACGCGTTGCAACACTGGTCTTGGAAAATTACTCTCGCCTTGTGTGATCAAAGTATCGTTGGGATTTCTGTTAGACACCAAACCAATTGTATCTGTAGAGATGGAATAGGTGGAATACTGATTAAAGTTAACTTCAGGATCGTAGTTGGTTGATACAACAAGTTGATCCAGTAATCTCATTGTGTCAGGCGCTGGCTCACACGACCACGCGAGAGGTACAATTATTATGGCGAATAGCAAAAACTTTTTCATACAAATACAAGTAAGTCATTAGTATAACGAGAAAGCGGATTCAGAAATTGTTTACCGAATCCCCAAAACTCAACCTATAGACACGCCATTGTGGCGAATGGTTTAAACGGATCAGGATAAAATGAGCCCAGCTCCAAAAAGAAGAACAAAAATTAGCGTAGAAAGTGCCATTTGTTTGAGGAAAGGATCGAGTTCGTGTGATGGCTTTTTGCTCACAGCCACTGCATTTCGGATAAAGAGCGGTGCACTTAATAAAAACAAAAACTGCCAGGGAGAATGATAGGCAAGGATACTATAAATTAATGCCGATGAAAGGCCGCTAATGATTAAGAACCAATGATAACGGATTGCATTCTTGCGACCGATACGTACCGGTATCGAAAACTTCCCGGCTTTGAAGTCTGATTCGATATCTCTTATGTTGTTTACATTCAGTACGCCAATCGAAAAGAAACCGCAGCTCAGTGCAGGAAGGATGTGCATCCACGAAATGCTTTGTGTGAATAAATAATATGACCCCATCACACCTACTAATCCAAAAAAAATCAGTACCGAAAAATCTCCGAGGCCAATATAACCATAAGGTTTCCTTCCTACCGTATAGGCTATCGCTGCGAGAATACTGAGTAACCCCAGGCCAAAAAAGAAAAGAATGGCACTCCAGTTTAATCCGAAAGAAATGAGCAACAAAGAAATTCCACTAGCGAGACAAAGTATGACAAAGATTATAAGTGCAGTTTTCATTTGCACAGGTGATATCTCGCCACGTTGCACAGCGCGGGATGGTCCAATCCGATCGACACTATCCGCTCCATGAATAGAATCTCCATAATCATTCGCAAGATTGGAAAGTATTTGCAAAAAAATGGTCGTGAGAATACAGAGTAGAAAAATATCGCAGCGAAATGCATCAGCAGATGCAGCTAAAAATCCGCCCATTGCTATGCACGAAAGCGCGAGCGGCAAAGTGCGTAGCCGGAATGCTTGTAGCCAAACTTTAATATCCATATCTCAATTGAATGCTGAGCGAAATATAACGCAAATATGAAGTGACTGCCTATAAAATTTCCACTATGGTGTTCATCTGGTTGTTAAAGGTAAATCTTTCGTCAACTTTCAATCCTGAAATAGTTTTTGCCAAGGGCGAATTCTGTCCAACCACAAAAAACTCATCCCCTTCAACCAATAGTTTACCCGCTCCCACCGCGATGAAGATTTTATATTTTTCGGTGATAGCTAAACTTCCAAGCAAAATTTTGTTATGCCGCTCGGACGGATCAATCTGATCCAATATTTGTTTTAGTTTTTGTGCTTCTTCTAATTGATAGGCAGCTTTATCTCTTTCAATCTGCATCATTGCCCGTCCCGTCTCGTACTTATCGCCGGCGCTGCTCTTTCCCTCTTCATTTGCGGATTGCTGCGCATCATTCATCGCCTGAGTGGCAGTGGATATGCGCTGATTGACGTACTGATGGCAAGCGTCCAGAAGTTTATGCTTGACCAGGGAATCATTCATATAGATTGTTCATTCAAATATCCGGGACTTACATCCCGATAGCATCTATGATTTCTTTGTCAAGAGGAGTGACTTTAGATGGGAAGAATTTTACTTGGGTGCCATCCTTGCTGACCACGTACTTACAAAAATTCCACGAAGGCGCCTTCCCCGATTTAGCTTCAAGCCATTTGTATAAAGGATGTTTATCGCGTCCCTTCACAGAGATTTTTTCGAACATCTGAAAACTTACGCCATAGTTTTTTGTGCAGAAAGATGCGATCTCTTCATTTGAACCAGGCTCCTGCCACAGAAAATTATTCGCCGGTAATCCAAGTACCGTTACCTTATCATTGTAGTTATCGTGTATTTTTTCGAGGTCAGCATATTGCGGGGTAAACCCGCATTTTGACGCCGTGTTTACAATTAGAATACTCTTCCCCTTGTATTGCGAGAAATCTATTTCAGAACCGTCTAAAGCCGTAAGTTTGAAGTCATAAATAGAGCCTTCTACTTCTGACCTTTTCCCTGATGAGATTTTACTCGAAAGAAATGCAGCTAGTCCCATAACAGTTATGATTAAAACTAATGTTTTAATTAATCGCATCGATTATCTGTTTATCCATTGGATTAACATTCGAAGCGAAAAATTTTACAACACCATCTGGAGTAACCAGATACTTACAAAAATTCCAACCGGGTTCCTGGCCAGTTTCATTTTTCAGATACGCATATAGCGGATGTTGATCACTCCCCTTCACCGATATCTTTTCGAACATCTGGAAAGTTACACCGTAGTTCTTCTCACAAAACTCAGCAATCTGCACATTGGTTCCTGGTTCCTGTGCACCAAAGTTGTTAGCAGGAAATCCTAATATCGCTACCTTATCACCAAATTCATCATGCAGCTTCTGAAGATCCGCATATTGAGGGGTGAACCCACACTTTGATGCTAGGTTGACAATAAGCAGACTTTTGCCTTTGTATTTGGCAAAATCTATTTGCTCACCTTCAATAGAATTAACTTTAAAATCATAAACGGATGTCATAGGAGTTGTTAGTAAAAAAACAGAAATCAGTAATGTTTTCATAAACGGACGTTGTTTAGAACAAATAATCACTTTATAACACCTTCTATTGAGGTTTGTTCCCTCCACCAAAAGAAAATGGGAATTTACCGAGAATCCCCTACATCTTATCAGGTACGACTATCCCCAGAAGCTGCATGGCTTTTTTTATCGCGTCTGCTACTGCTTTTGAGAGGGCAACACGGAATTTAAGTTTATAAGGATCAACCTCACTAAAGATCGGGATATTCTGGTAAAATTTGTTGTATTCCTTGGCCATGTCAAAAGCATAATTCGCGATGATAGCAGGCGAATAATCCTTTGCTGCTTCACGCAATCTGTTCTCAAATAAAGTTAAAATATTCAACGCATCGCGTTCTGCCGGCTCAAGCGAAGTCACATGATTCAGGTCATTCGCCGAAACTGAAAGGTTAATACTTTCAGCTTTTCGGATGATGGCCCTGATTCGGGCATGCGTATACTGAATAAACGGGCCCGTAAATCCTTGCAATTGAATTGATTCATTCGGATCGAAAAGCATTCGTTTCTTTGGATCAACTTTTAAGAGGAAAAACTTCAATGCTCCCAAACCAATCATCTCAAACAACTGTTTAGTATCATCATCACTCCAGTCGTCGATTTTGCCAATCTCGCGGGTTTGTTTCTCAGCTTCATCTACCATCTCCTGCATCAGTTCATCTGCATCGACTACTGTGCCTTCCCTTGATTTCATTTTGCCAGTAGGTAGGTCAACCATTCCGTATGATAAATGGAAACAACGCTTAGCCCATTCAAAACCAAGCTTATTCAAAATCAGGAATAAAACTTTGAAATGGTATTCCTGCTCATTGCCAACGGTATACACCTGCCCGGCAATTTTTGGAAAATCCCTAAACCGAAGAATAGCCGTTCCGATATCCTGCGTCATATAAACAGATGTTCCATCGGATCGAAGCAACACTTTTTGATCCAGCCCATCTTCCGTCAGATCAACCCAGATTGAACCATCGTCCTTTTTAAAAAAGATACCATTCTCCAGACCCTTCAGCACTTCCTCCTTACCTAAAAGGTAAGTTTCTGACTCATAGTAAAGCTTTTTGAAATTAACACCCATCCTGGTGTACGTCGCATTAAATCCTTCGTACACCCAACCATTCATTATTTTCCAAAGGTCTACGGTATCAGAGTCTTTCTGCTCCCACTTACGCAACATATCCACGGCAATTTGCATAATGGGTGCCTCTTTACCTGCCTCATCTTCACTTAGTCCTTTACTTACGAGTTCAGCTACCTGCGACTTATATGTTTTATCAAATATTACATAGTATTTGCCAACTAGGTGATCGCCTTTTATCCCGCTGCTTTCCGGAGTTTCCCCGTTGCCAAGCAATTTCCAGGCTGCCATTGACTTGCAAATGTGTATACCCCTGTCGTTAATGATTTGCACTTTATGTACAGTGTAGCCATTTGCTTTAAATATTTCGGCCACACTGGCACCCAGAAAATTATTTCTTAAATGCCCCAAATGAAGAGGTTTGTTTGTATTCGGTGATGAATACTCTACCATAATCTCGAGACCGTTAGACGGTAGCTGACCATAATCAGGATTGTTATAAATCGCCTGGAATGCTTCAATCCACACTTTGTCTCTCAATACAATATTGAGAAACCCTTTTACGACATTAAAACGCTCAACAATTCCAGCATGCTGCACAAGATATCCACCGACCAGTGTGGCAGTCTCTTCCGGACTCTTACGCGAAATTTTAGTTAAGGGAAAACATACTAACGTATGAGAACCTTCGAATTCCTGATTCGTTGGTTGAACCTGAAAGTTTTCCAGCGAATGATTAAATAAAGAAAGGGTTGCCTTTTGAATTTCAGTTCGTAAGACTTGATCAATGTTCATGAATGAATTTTCAGCCAGTGAGAAGAAGCAAAATTACTTATGGTTTTCAAGCATCATCTGGTGAATTACTTCAAGAGACTAAGCTTTGCAACATGATTCCACAAGTGCCATAGATGCATAGTCTACCATTCAAGGATATATGCAAAAATAAGGGGAGCAACAATCGTGGCATCGCTTTCAATTATAAACTTTGGCGTTTCAATGCTGAGTTTGCCCCATGTAATTTTTTCATTCGGAACGGCACCGGAATATGAACCATAACTTGTTGTCGAATCACTTATCTGACAGAAGTAACTCCAGTAAGGAACATTTTCCATTTCCAGATCCTGATGCAACATGGGTACAACACAAATCGGAAAGTCACCCGCTATCCCTCCACCTATCTGGAAGAAGCCAATCCCTTCTTTACCCGAATTTTTTATATACCAATCAGCAAGCCAGGCCATATATTCAATCCCGCTTTTCATGGTAGAAGCCTTTAACTCCCCCGTGTAAACATAGGATGCAAAAATGTTTCCCATCGTTGAGTCTTCCCATCCCGGTACAACCATCGGCATATTCTTGGCAGCAGCAGCAATCATCCACGAATTTTTCGGGTCTATTTCATAGTACTGCTCAAGGTCACCACTGTTAAGAAGCCTAAACATAAATTCATGAGGAAAAAGGCGCTCACCCTTATCTTCAGCATCTTTCCAAACGTTGTATAAATGCTTTTGTAATTTACGAAAGGCTTCCTCTTCAGGGATACATGTATCCGTCACGCGGTTAAGGTGATGTTGAAGTAAATCCCACTCCTGCTCGGGCGTGAGATCACGGTAATTAGGAATTCTCTTGTAATGTGAGTGGGCGACAAGATTCATGATATCCTCTTCCAGATTAGCCCCTGTGCAAGAGATGATGTGGACTTTATCCTGGCGGATCATTTCAGCAAAGCTGATGCCCAGCTCAGCGGTACTCATTGCACCGGCCAATGTGACCATCATCTTTTTACCTTCGACAAGGTGTTTTTTATATCCTTTTGCAGCATCCACCAACGCCGCCGCATTAAAGTGTAAATAGTGCTTTTCTATGAAGGAAGAAATAGGTTTGTTTTGACTCATGATCTATCGTTAAATTCGGGTGAAACTCATTTCCCTGGCGAAATTAACTAAAAAGGATGAAGATTAAGGAGTATTTTTAAGGGTTGATAAATAAGAAAAACAAGATAAAAATACTACCAGGCGTTAGAATCCGTATATACAGTTAGGCATCGTTAATCCATGAAAATTTTTTTTGCTATTTTAATCTGCATTGGCTCGGTTTACCCTACCATGCCAACGCATGCTCAAGACAAGGATGGATTCGTATTGGTCAAAAAAGAAGGAACTACGGCTATTTATGAACGCTGGATTACCTACCCCCAATCTAATCCACCTGTACAAGCCCGTGAAGTGAAGGGCGAATTCTATTTTAACAATACGATCTATGCAGGGTTTCGATTACTTCAAAATGAAAGTAAGATCAAACAATGGCAAAGTCATGTCAGTGAATTCAAAGTATACCCGCAAAAAGATACAACTACGTGGTTAGAGTACTCCTATCATGACATTCCATGGCCTGTAAGTGACCAGGATCATTTTATGCAGTACAAAATCAGGGAATTGAAAGCAGATCAACTTCTCTTCATAACATTTCAATCAAATAAAAATGAAAAGCTGGCACCTCTTAGAAAAGGGGTAACCCGAATGCAATTGTCGGGAAGCTGGACTTTTGAGCAGATTGATTCCTCCAGAGTAAAAGCCACTTATCGTATCCTTTCGATGCCAATTGGGATTCCGAAAATTTTTACAGATCCGATTATCCGTAGCAACATCATGACTACGATAGAAGAATATGTCGCGTTATTAGAGAAGAAATGACCCAACGGCTAAACTATTCGGCCAATACAGGTCTGCTTACAATCGATTTCGCAGTAGCCTCCAGTACCTCAAAAGCACTTTCTGCCATTCTGTTTTCTGTATCCAGTGTTGGATTTACTTCGACAATTTCCCAGGCACAGACTTTAGCACTTTTCGCAAGATCTGCATTTAGTATTTTTGCTTCCTCAACGGTAAGTCCATTGGGCGAAGGATTACCGGTACCGGTTGAAATTCCTGAGTCAAGGGAGTCCACATCAAAAGATACATAAATAAGATCGCAGTGATCAAGCATCTGTAATGCTTCTTCGGCAATTTTTGCAGGCCCGGCCTTTCTTACATCTTCCGTTTCTATAAAATTGATGTTGTATTTATTAATCAGGTAGTTTTCTGGTTTTTCGAGATCACGTACAGCAATATAAACGATGTCCTCCGGATTGACTTTAGCACCAGGTAACCCAACATTCTTGATTTGTTCCCAATAGTCCAATGTCTCACCACCCGGATCATTCACTTTGCACTCAAGGTTATCAATATCACAGGCCATCGACAAAGCCATTGTATCCATATGGCCGGAAGGTGTTGTGAATGGTGTCTGAAAATCAGCATGGGCATCAATCCAGATTACACCAAGTCGAACTTTGGGATCTGCCTTTTTAATTCCGGCAATGGTCCCATAAGAAGTACTGTGATCGCCGGCAATAATCAACGGAAAATCTTCTTCCCAGATTGTTTCATGCACCTCCAGACAGACTCGTTCTTCCATTATCAATACACCGTCGATAAATTTAGCATGTTCATGCTTTGCTTCATCAAAAAGCAGGTTGTTTACATGCTCAACTTCAACCGACTCATATTGCTTAAAGAAATCAGATTGTTTGTCCATACTCGCTATTTTAATAGCTTCTACTCCAAGGCTCGCTCCCCGGGTACCGGCACCAATTTCAGACTTCACTTCAATAATCTTCAACGCTTTCACTTGGAATTAAATTAAGGGTTTATAAAAATGGTTAAATCACTACAAAGAAAAGTAGTATCGTCTCCTAAACCTTTAAAGGTCAGGTAAGGCAAGCATCCCCTTATATTCAGGAGGAAAAGTCAGGTCTAGAAAACGATTAACCATACGTACCAATTGTATATTGCAAAGATGGCAAATTTATCACAATATTGCACCTCTTTCATGCCGGGCAGCTGATCGTTTTGAGATGAATCTTGATCGAAACCCTGAAAGAATCGTCGGAATGAGGAATATTAACACAAGATTAATTCACGGTTAACCAAAAACGATTAACGCCCCATGATGCAATGAAGAGTTACCGCGAGCTTATTGAGCAAACTTTCGAGTTTCCACAAAAAGAATTTAAGGTCCGCGACCACGAATTACTGTTTAATGATGTACCCCTGATGGATATCATCAAGGAATATGGTACTCCTCTTAAGCTAACCTACCTGCCACGCATAAGTGAAAACATCCGATTCGTACAGGCGACCTTCAACAGTGCTATCGACAGGTTCAAGTACAAAGGAAAGTATACCTACTGTTATTGTACAAAATCGTCGCACTTCTCGTTCATCATGGAAGAAGCGCTGAAGAATGATGATGTTCACATTGAAACATCTTCAGCTTTTGACATTCCGATTGTAAGGTCCTTACACGAACGGGGTAAAATTTCAAAAGATACCTACATTCTCTGTAATGGCTTTAAAATGCCATCCTATAGGCAATACATAAGTGAACTACTTAATGACGGGTTTGAAAACTGTGTGCCCATTCTTGACAATCTGGGTGAAATAGACTTTTACGAAGGAAATGTAAAAGTTCCTTATAAGGTCGGCATCCGTCTGGCAGCCGATGAAGAACCGAAA
Source organism: Chryseolinea sp. (assembly GCA_041747735.1). Lineage (GTDB taxonomy): Bacteria > Bacteroidota > Bacteroidia > Cytophagales > Cyclobacteriaceae > Chryseolinea. Next base: position 57,543 of record JBGTEP010000079.1, on the reverse strand, counting down.
TTTGAGTTCTACACTTCCCGCCTGGGCATCCGTTACAACGACGTAAATAGCTTTTACAAAGACAAGATTGAGAAAAGCGAAAAAGCTTCTCTCAAGATGTTGCACTTTTTTATTAATACCGGAATTAAGGACACAGCCTATTACTGGAGTGAATTGAGTCGTTTTATTTTCAAGTACTGTGAGCTGAAAAAGATCTGTCCTTCGCTCGACTCAATTGATATAGGAGGTGGATTTCCTATCAAAACATCACTTACTTTTCATTACGATTATAAATACATGATCGAGCAGATCGTAGAAAACATAAAATGGATCTGCGATAAAAACAATGTGCCTGTTCCAAACATATTCACTGAATTCGGAAGTTATACTGTTGGTGAAAGTGGTGCAGTTTTGTATTCTCTGGTAGATCAAAAATTACAAAACGATAAGGAGCTCTGGTATATGATTGATGGTTCATTCATCACCCACCTACCGGATGCCTGGGGACTTAACCAGAAGTACATTCTGCTGGGCCTCAACAAATGGGATGATCCATACCACAAAGTAAATATCGGAGGTCTTACTTGTGACAGTATGGACTATTACAATTCGGAAGCCCATACCGGTGAAGTTTTCTTACCGATGATCACGGATGAGGAGCCGCTGTACATTGGATTTTTCCATACCGGCGCATACCAGGAATCTTTAGGCGGTTATGGTGGAATTCAACATTGTCTCATCCCTGCACCAAAACATGTATTGATTAATCGCGACGAAGACGGGTTGATCACTACTAAACTTTTCGCAACAGAACAGACAAGTGAAAGTATGTTGAAGGTTCTGGGATACTAAGCGGGTTTTCTGATACCTCGGTATCGGGAGTGCACTATTATAAAAAGTCCGAATGGTTGAGATAACCTTTCGGACTTTTACTTTTAATTACTTACTTAAGCGCTACTTCTTTGAACCCGGCAGGGATGGCAAACTCTGCAGCAGAAAGTGATTGCTTTTTAACTTCAGTGGCCTCCATAACCATCCTTCCCTGCGGCATAGTCATTTCCATTTTAAGCGGTACACCTTCAAGTTTATCGTAAAACAAAGCCTGCTTGTTTTTCCCCAGGCGCTGGTTTGCCAGACTTTTGAAATCAAGATCTTTAATTTCCGTTGTGGTCCAGAAAAACTGCTGCATCTTACCGTCTTTGGCATCTTTAGAAGTAGCCTCAACGATATACTTAGTACAGGTATAATTCAACACTTTGGCCGTTTCGTTTGTCTTTGTCACCTTCGTTTCAACATCACTTGCAGAAGGATCGTCTAAGTCCTGCGGTAACGGCGTGTAAGTCTTGCTTTCCCTGTCTATCGTGTAAGCCGTATTCTTATCTTTTAAATACAACGTTTCCATATTAGCCATTATTCCGCCATCCATTTTAGTAAGGATATTTTGATCTTTTACTTTGACCGCAATTCCTTTCGGCAGCATCGAACTCATATCACCACCTTGCATCATTTTCATTGCATTTTCCAATTGCGTTTTCATCTGCGGATTTGCTTCCATCATAGCTTTAAACTGGGGATCATTCATCTTTTCCTGCATTTCTTTCATCTGCGCTTTGGTAGCAGGATCATTCATTTTCTTCTGCGCTTCCTCCATTTGTGCTTTGACTTTTGGATCCGTGATTTCTGTTGTGATTTTCCAGGTTATTATCCCCTCGAAATTTTGGGCCTGAACCAATGTTACAGACAGTGAGAGTAGTAGAAATAAGATGTGCTTCATAGTAGGATTTTTTTGTGAGGGTTATTTACAATCTTCAGGCCAATTGCAATGTATTGATTACAATCAATCCTAAAGGTAAAAACTTACGGTAAAGATTGCCCCATTCTTGCCTGACTTTTCCCTTTCGTCTTTCACCTTTTTACGTTATCTTAAATCCTCATTCCTCCTAATTCTTCATTTCTAAACCGCTCGCCTTATGAAATGCTCACGCGATGCACATATCAGGCTTTTGCATCTTCCTTCAAGGGTATTCCATGTGACGACTAAACCCCAACGCCGATGAAAATTTACGATGAAAAACACATTAAGAACATTGTTCTGTTAGGAGCGCCAAAGGCCGGCAAAACCCTGCTGGCCGAAGACATGGTTTTTGAAGCAGGCATTATCCACCGACGGGGAACGATCGAAGGTAAAAACACATTGTCTGACTTTCATGATATAGAACAGGAAAGAGGGAACTCCGTATTCGCCTCAGCGATGCATACGGAATGGCGTGATTATAAGATCAACATTATTGATACACCGGGTTTTGACGATTTCGTTGGCGAGATGATCTCCTCGGTTCGGGTAGCCGATACGTGTGTGATGGTAATTAACGCGCAGCACGGTGTTGAAGTAGGCACTGAACTCATATGGAATTATATCGACCAATTCCAAAAACCGGTGATGTTTGCCGTGAATCAGGTTGATCATCCAAAATCTGATTTTGATAGTACGCTTAGTTCTCTGCGCGAGAAATTAGGCAACGCAGTGGTACAAATGCAATATCCCCTCGAACAAGGAGAGCGTTTTGACAGAATCATTGATCTGCTCAAGATGGTGATGTATAAATTCCCTGAAGCGGGTGGTAAGCCCGAAAAACATCCGATTCCCGCGTCAGAAAAAGAAAAGGCAGAACGTCTCCATAATGAATTGGTGGAACGGGCCGCGGAAAATGATGAAAAACTGATGGAGCAATATTTCGCAAAAGGTACACTTGATGAGGATGAAATGCGCCAAGGCCTCAACCTTGGAATGGTTCATCATGATGTATTTCCCGTGTTTGTAATGTCTGCGAAGAAAAACATGGGGAGTGGGCGGATGATGGGATTTATTGACAATATAGCACCGTCTCCAATTGATGCTAAACCCGAAATTACGGTGGAAGGAAAGGAACTCACTTTTGACAGATCAAAGCCCGCAACGCTTTTTGTATTTAAAACACATTTAGAACCTAACCTTGGAAAACTATCTTTCTTTAAGGTGATTACAGGAGAAGTAAATACTGATTCCGAATTAATTAATAGTGAGACACGATCTGTAGAGCGCATCCATCATTTGTTTATTATGGACGGAAAAACACGACATCCTGTGGAACGTCTCGTCGCAGGTGATATAGGAGCGACTTTGAAGCTTAAGGATACTTATACAAATCAAACGTTATGCGAAAAATCAACTCTGCATACCATCAAGCCTATTGAGTTTCCTGAGCCCCGAATCCGTACAGCCGTAATCGCATTAAGTAAAAAGGACGATGAAAAAATTGGTGAAGTATTGCAAAAAATCCATCAGGAGGATCCGACATTGCAAGTAGCGTACGATAAAGAAATCAAGCAACTTATCATTTCGGGGCAAGGAGAGCTACATCTTGCTGTATGCAAATGGTTTCTGGAAAATGTGTATAAAGTTCGGGTAGAATTTGAAACGCCGAGAATTTCCTATCGCGAAACGATCCGGAAATCTGCCTCAGCGGTGCATCGGCATAAAAAACAGTCCGGTGGGGCCGGGCAATTTGGCGAAGTCCATCTAAAAATTGAACCTTATTATGAAGGTATGCCAGAGCCTACAGAGTATACTGTCAGAGGTAAAGAAATAATAGACCTTGAATGGGGAGGTAAGTTGGTTTTTTATAATTGCATTGTGGGTGGTGTAATCGATGCGCGCTTCATCCCATCTATCCTAAAAGGAGTGATGGAGAAAATGGAAGAAGGCCCTATTACCGGGTCGTACGTGAGGGATGTACGGGTTCTGATATTTGATGGTAAGATGCATCCAGTCGATTCAAATGATATCTCTTTCAAAATCGCTGGAATGATGGCCTTCAGGGAGGCTTTCCTAAAGTCTGAGCCGCAATTACTAGAGCCGATCTATGATCTGGAAATTATGCTCCCCGAAGATGTAATGGGTGAAGTCATGGGCGATTTGCAAACCCGACGATCGTTAATCATGGGAATGGATAGTACCGGAAACTATCGGATTATAAAAGCGAAAACGCCACTCGCAGAATTAGATCGTTACTCTACTACCCTTCGTTCCCTTACTCAGGGTCGGGCGCGATTCACACAACGCTTTGCGGAATTCTCGTCGGTGCCGGGCGATATTCAGCATAAGCTGGCAAAACATGTAAGCGAAATGGAGATGGCTTAAACATCCTTGCAAGAACTTGGCTGATAGGTGAAAAGACATAAGAAAAGTCTGAAGCACGATTCCTATGCGCCAACTACATCCTCCAGACGCGATTCTTTGCTCAATAGCATAGTCGAGGTATGCGCTTCCACGAACTTGCAAAGCTAAAACGAAGGACATTGTCTTCACACAAACCAAGCATTCGTCGTCTCATAGCCTAAAATTCGATAAAACCAAGCACCGTAAACGATTGTTTAAATACTGACTTTTTATAGATTTGTTGAATTCGCATGAGCCCAGTGAACAACGCCATTGTAATTATTCCTACCTATAAGGAGCGCGACAACATTCGCGCGATTATCGACACAGTCTTTAGCCTGCCAAAGGACTTCCACATACTTATTGTAGACGATAACTCGCCGGATGGCACACCCGAAATTGTGGAGAAGATGCAGCTCGATTACAATGAGACTGAAAAAAGACTGCACTTGGTGAAGCGCAAAGGCAAATTAGGACTTGGTACCGCCTATATTACCGGTTTTAAATATGCGATTGAAAAGGGATATGACTTCATCCTGGAAATGGATGCCGATTTTTCTCACGACCCCAAAGACCTCGTAAATCTTTACCTTACTTGCTCCGAACACGGTAGTGATGTAGCCATTGGATCTCGGTATGCGACAGGTGTGAACGTTGTAAACTGGCCTATTGGAAGAGTTCTCCTATCCTATTTTGCAAGCAGTTATGTACGCCTTATTACCAGTATGCCAATCCGGGACACGACCGCAGGATTTGTCTGCTATCGCAAAGAAGTGCTCGAAAGGATTCCGTTAGATCAAGTGAAATTTGTAGGCTATGCTTTCCAGATAGAAATGAAATTCCTGGCCTGGAAATTTGGATTTACCCTAACAGAAGTTCCCATCATCTTTACAGAAAGAACTCGAGGTGAATCAAAAATGTCCGCCGGAATTTTCAAGGAAGCCTTCTTCGGTGTACTGCAAATGACAATACAGAGTTGGTTCAAGAAGTATATTCCTTACGGACAATCTTCCTAAACCAACTTACACAAAATCACTCCTGAAATCCGACGAAAGTGACGGGTCCGACATGCGATTTCACCAACTCCAGATCTGGTTCAGTGATTTCAGCTTCGTAACCATCTTCTTTCAGCATGTTCAGAATGTCTTCTGCAGCTTCTCGTTGTTTGTAGATGTGGTAATCTTCACGTGCAAAAACCGGGTAACGACCAAGCTTCTGCTCACGGTCAACAAAATTAAATCCGCAAAGAAATAATTTGCTGTCCTTGTGTTGAATTCGAAACAACGGCATCTGAGGATACTGTTGTAACCACTCCACAACTTCTTCGCGCGTTCCCTGAATGATTTCTGTCAACTTATAAATTTTCATAACCTCTCCCTGGTTGGGCTTATCCAACATACGCAGATCGAAATTGTGAACATAAGAAGACAAACCTACACAGCCACACAAAACCATTAATGGATTCTGGGCATCACCGTGTAATCGTACATCCAGGTTTTTCGCATTGAAAAAAGCCTGAAGCCTTCGGTTTCGCTTTTGAATAGTGTTGGTTAGGTCTGGCCTAACCGGATTTTTGAATTTTAATTGCATAACATTAGCATTTCGAATAAGGTGGGCTCCCTATTGTAACAAAAATATAAAAATATTTGACTTTATAACCTTTCACCCTAATCAAAACGAATCGTTTTAATTGGATTAATACGTGCGATGATCATTGTTGGCAACATAAGTATGAGTGAAACAACAAAAAATGTGAGAATGTTTAATAGAATCACAATATCCCAGTGCCAGGCAATCGGAACAAAACTCATGTAATAATCATGAGGATTAAGTTTAAGTATTTTAAACTGATATTGAAGATAACAAAGACTGATACCTATAACATTTCCCAGCAAGAGGCCTTTCAAGATAAGGCTCATGCCGTTAAAAATAAAAATCGACCGAATAAAACCATTATTCGCTCCCAACGCTTTAAGCATACCTATCATCTGAGTTCGTTCCATTACCAGTATCAGTACGATTGAAATCATATTAACGCATACTACGATCAGAATTATACCAAGAAGAATGTTCACCTGCCGGCTAAGAAGGTTTAGCCATTCAAACACCTGAGAAAATTTATCACTTATTCGTTCAATATTTAAGTCAAAATCCATGGTTTCACCAATGGCAAACCCTGCTTCATCAATTTCTCTGGTATCCTTTACGAATACCTCAAGGCCTCCGGAAAGGCTATCCGACCAATCATTTAGCCGTTGAAGCATCCGTATATCACAAATAATTACTTTGCTGTCAAAGTATTCAGAGAGATTAGTCTCATAAACCCCAGTTACAGTAAGCCTTCTGAATCGCGGTGGATTTTGAAAGAAGTGTATTATGATATCGTCGCCCACTTTCGCCATCAGTTTGTTGGCAATAATTCTGCTTATCACAATTTGATTTGCATAGGTTGAGTCTGGGAATGTTATGAATGACCCCTCCAACATGTTCTTCGCAAATGAGCCTACATCGTAGCTTTTTCCCACGCCTTTAACAAAGACGCCCAGCACCTCATCTGTCTCTGTTTTTACAAGTCCGGGTTTCGTTATATATTCCTGAATATGGCGTATAAAAGGATATTGTTTTTGGTTTTGATATACCTCAATATGGTAGTTCATCGGTTGTTCTTCGGGAGCATTGCTCAAAGTAAACTTTGTTATCATGAGATGCCCACTAAAGCCATACATCTTATCCTTTACCGTTTCCTGAAACCCCAGCATGACTAAAAACGAAACAATTACGGCACTCAGGCCAACACCGATACTGGCAACTGCAATTTTATGGATAGCCGACGAAAACCCGACCTTCTGTTCACGGCTTATTCTTTTGGATATGAAATAGGAAAGGTTCAAGGGTTATTGCTAACTTTTCAGCCGCTTAAGTTCTTTGCAAAATAAGATATCATTGGTGTACAATCAAGTAACTTCAACAGCTTTGGCTTCAATGCCTGTCCAATGGTAATTCTTTACGGATATCAAATAAGTCAAACGATAATTATACCTTTTAAAAAATGAAAAAATCCATTTTTATTTTTATTGTCGTCTTTAGTTGCATTCAATGCAGCACTAACAAGACTTCGATTCCAGTTGAAACTACTCCGGCGACTCTTCAAAATGTTTCTCAAGCTAAAACCGAAGTTATTACCGGTGCCTCTCGACTTGACCAGCTTCTTCCCTTAATAAAGGAAAAGCGTGTCGCATTGGTAGTCAATTACACCGCTGTAGTTGGAAAAACACATCTTGCTGATACGTTAAAAAGTTATGGTGTCACCATAAAAAAGATCATGTCTCCCGAACATGGGTTTCGGGGTAACGCGACTGCCGGTGAACATGTAAAAGATGGCTTCGACACAAAAACAGGTCTGCCGGTCGTGTCACTATACGGAAAAAATCGGAAGCCAACGCCAAAGCAACTCGAAGATGTCGACATTGTGATCTTCGATATTCAGGATGTAGGTGTTCGTTTTTTTACCTATGTAGGAACCTTGCATTACGTAATGGAAGCTTGTGCAGAAAATGGAAAGAAACTGATTGTACTTGATCGCCCGAATCCGAATGCCAGTTACATCGACGGTCCGGTGCTGCAGATGGAATTCAAATCATTTATAGGCATGCATCCAGTGCCGATCGTCCACGGACTAACGGTTGGAGAATACGCACAAATGATAAATGGTGAAGGTTGGCTCGAGGGAGAGAAAAAATGTGAACTGGAAATAATCAAGCTGAAAAACTGGTCACACGCTGATGAGTATTCACTTCCGATTAAACCATCTCCAAATCTGCCCAACGATCAGGCTGTTAAACTGTATCCCGCCATTTGTTTTTTTGAAGGTACAGCGTTGAGTTTAGGTCGCGGTACTCAGATTCCATTCCAGGTGATTGGTCACCCTGTTCTTCAGAACATGCCCTTCAAGTTTACTCCGGTAGATATCGAAGGAATGTCTATAGATCCTCCGCTGGAAAATCAGGTTTGTTATGGATTGGACTTACGTGCTGTACCTGTTCCAAAACGGATTGAGCTACATTACCTCATCGATATGTACAATGCATTTCCTGAAAAAGAAAAATTCTTTGTTGAACATTTCTCGCGGTGGGCTGGCAATGCCGCTCTGGCAAAGCAAATTAAAAATGGTATGACTGAAGATCAGATTCGCGAGACTTGGCAAAAAGACCTTGAGGTTTATAAGGAGATGAGAAAAAAGTATCTGTTGTATCCTTAAACACCACTGAATACCAAAACGTGAGGGCAGGATATGGAAACGCATGTTCTAAAAGCAATGCAAAAAATGACAAAGGCTGAAAAAGTTACTGATATTGTCAATATCCTTCACAGGCTTTATCCATCTCCGGAAGTTCCTCTAAATCATAAGGACGCTTACACACTTTTAATCTCAGTATTGCTCTCAGCCCAATGTACCGACGAGCGGGTAAATAAAACGACACCATTTCTTTTCGAAAAGGCCGACAATCCCTTTGACATGATTAAGCTAAGTATCGACGAAATACGCGAAATCATAAAACCCTGCGGCTTATCACCAATGAAGTCAAAGGGTATACACGGCTTGTCAAAGATCATCATTGAAAAATATAATGGCGAGGTTCCCAACACATTTGAAGCACTGGAAGAACTTCCTGCCGTGGGACATAAAACTGCGTCTGTTGTGATGACACAATGGTTTGGTATTCCTGCATTTCCGGTAGATACGCACATACACAGGTTGGCGTATCGGTGGGGACTCACAAACGGAAAAAATGTGGAGCAGACAGAAAAGGATCTAAAGCGATTGATCCCTCAGGAGAAATGGAATAAAGCACACTTACAGATAATTTATTTTGGCAGAGAACACTGTCCTGCTCGCGGGCATGTTTGGAAAACGTGTCCGATTTGCGAGAAGTATATGCGAAAGGAATTGAGAGATTAAATTTCTGATTTAGCAATTCCAGCTTGTTTTAAAATGGAGTGAAAAGTCCCCTTCGGAAGATCACGATTGTGTATTGGCACTACGACTCTTTTTGAGCCATCTGGCAATCGGTATAGTATGATGACTTCCTTTTATTCTGTCCAGGACAAATCCCTTCTGATGAAGTATTTTAATTATAGCTTTAGCCGAGTAGGATGGATCTTTGCTCATGCAACAACAGAGACAGAATACTCAAAAAGTGTTTTCTTCGGTCGCATTTTTTAACCATGAGATCGGAGGCTTTCAATGTACAGTTCTATCGCTTCTTTAACATTGTCGACTGCCTCGTCAAGTGTTTCCCCATACGTCACGCATCCTGGCAGTGTGGGTACAGTGACCGTATATCCTCCCTCCGGCTCTTTGTTTAGCAATACCCGATAAGTGTTTTGTTTCATAACTTTAATTTACAACTTAAAACGACAAAAAAAAGTTATCTCTCTATCATCCAGGAACTCTCTATTGAAATCAGGAAACAGCGTTTTTATACAAACCAAAGAAAAGGAATGGAAGAAAACCAAAGCTGAAAAGAAGGGTTCCACCAAGCAGCATCTGATCTGCTCCCGGAAGATGCATGAACTTAAATACAATCGCTAGCCCAACAATAATTCCACTGGATACCCCCAATATGATTTTTAACTTTTCCGATAACGCCCCACGCAAATTCACTTTGAAATAGTTGATTGCCACCATCGGTATAAATAGCAAGACAAATCCAAGAAATCCGTAAGTCAATAATTCACTTCCGCCAGCCCAGTCTAATATCCGGAATGTCCAGCCAATACTCATACTGATCGCTGTAATAAGTCCGATGCTATACATTACTTTTTTCATAAAAACAATCTTTGTTGAGTTTAACAAATAAATAGTTTCTCGATGAATTCTATTAAGGCCCGCAGGTGCCAACTCATTAAGCGCTTCGTTCAAGGCAACTTCAAAATTTTTTGCCTCACCTAAACTCGCCATTTTATCTTCGACCACGCAACATAAGTGATCCAGCAAATCATCTTTCAGAGTTTGAATATCTATGTCACTTTGGTCAATTATTAAGCGAATAACTTCTATTTGCTCTGTCGACAATTTCATATTGCATTAACTTCAGGAAAAACAATTTTATTTAGCGTGTTGATAAAGTCTTTTAACTCTTCAACATAAACCGTTTTTTCCTTCATGCCTTTTTTTGTGAGGAAATAATATTTCCTCACGCGTCCTCCAACTATTTCTTCGTTGAAAGACAATAGGCCATCACTCGTCATTTTTTGTAGAGCCGGATAAAGCGAGCCATCCTTTAGCGCGATTTTTCCGGCGGACAATTCTTTTACCCGCTGCGACATTTCGTAGCCATACATTTTCTCCCGTTCAGACAATAATTTTAGGATTATTGCAGATAATGTCCCCTTTAATAACTCTTTTGAATTCATGATCAAATGTATGCATAGAATTACAATATATCAAAATACTATGTATTAAATTATCTTTAGGATTACCTTATTTCGCACATTAAAATTCATATGCAGGAGTTAAGAATCATTTTTATGGGCACGCCTGAATTTGCAGTGCCAAGTCTGGAAATCCTTGTGGAACACAAATTTAACCTCCTGGCCGTTATTACAGCGCCGGATAAACCGCAGGGACGAGGGCAAAAAATCGTCTATTCGCCCGTCAAGGAATGTGCATTGAAGCACAACATACCTGTACTACAACCAGTAAACCTCAAGGCCCCGGATTTCTTAGAAGAGCTGAAGGGCTACAACGCCAACCTTCAGATTGTAGTTGCCTTTCGGATGCTGCCTGAGTCAGTTTGGTCTATGCCATCCCTTGGGACGTTTAATCTTCATGCCTCCCTCCTGCCCCAATATCGCGGCGCCGCTCCTATAAACTGGGCAATAATTAACGGTGAGAAAGAAACAGGCGCAACCACATTTTTCCTTAAACATGAAATCGACACCGGCAGCATTATCTACCAGGAAAAAGAACCCATTCATGATGACGATACTGTGGGTACACTGTATGAACGCCTTATGAAACTGGGAGCGCATCTGGTTTTAAAAACAGTCCGATCAATTGAGGCAGGCAACTATCCTTCCATACCTCAGAATGAAATCATCGCAGCGAAACATGCACCAAAACTTTTTAAGGAAACGTGTGAAATCAATTGGGATAAACCAAGTACAGCAATCAGAAATTTTGTAAGAGGACTAAATCCATATCCCGCAGCATGGTGCGTTTTGCGTGATAAAACGTACAAGGTTTTTAGTGTTTCCATGCCGGATAAAAATGATGACGAAAATAAGCCGGGATCAATTGCCACCGACAACAAGAATTATCTATATCTTAAGACCTCGGATGGATGGATTTCAATTGAAGAACTTCAACCAGAGGGAAAACGAAAAATGAATATTCAGGATTTTTTCAGAGGAAATAAATTATAGACAAACGTTCACATTCAACATGTCACGCCGTCCTCATAATTGATGAAAAACGATTATCCCCAGTCAACAAATGATCATATCGCTTATTGCAGCACTTAGTGAAAATCGCGTCATTGGAAAGAATAATGATTTGCCCTGGCACTTGCCAGATGATATGAAGTATTTCATGCAGACTACCAAAGGTCATCATACCATCATGGGAAGGAAAAATTATGATTCCATACCAGAAAAGTTCAGGCCTCTACCCGACCGAACAAATATTGTAGTAACCCGACAGTCTCAGTTTAAAGCGCCAGGCTGCATTGTAGTGAACACTCTTGGACGAGGATTGGAAATAGCAAAAGAAAACGGTGAACATGAAGTCTTTATAATTGGTGGATCTGAGATTTACAAACTCGGTTTGCCGTATGCCAACCAACTATATCTTACTGAAATACATAGCACCCTTGAAGGGGATACTTTTTTTCCGGAATTGAATTATGATGAATGGAAAGAAACATCGCGAACACATCATAGTAAAGATGAGCGACATTTATATAGCTTTGATTTCGTAGTGTACGATAAACAATAGGTAATTCATCCCATGAGACAAAAACTAAACCTGATTACGCTCGGTGTTTCTGATTTTGAAAAGGCCGTTAACTTTTATGAAAAAGGACTCGGCTGGAAAAAATCGAGTGCAAGTGCAGAAGAACTTGCAGTGTTTCCATTGGGCGGTATTGTGCTAGCATTACATTCCCGTGCAGCGCTTGCCGAAGATGCGATGGTGAGCGCTTCGGGAGCAGGGTTCTCCGGGATTACAATTTCCTATAATGCAAAGAGCGAGGAAGAAGTAGATCAGGTCTTAGAAAAAGTAAAATCCCTTGGTGCTACTATTATCAAGCCTGCGCAAAAAGTATTCTGGGGTGGATACAGCGGTTACTTCAAAGACCTTGATGGTCATTTGTTTGAAGTTGCACATAATCCATTTTGGGAATTAGATGAGAATGACAATTTAAAACTGCCTTAACCAAAATGTCTGAACTAAGGAACAAAGTCATATGGCTAACTGGGGCTTCATCCGGTATTGGAGAAGCACTTGCGTATGAGCTTGCAAAAAATGGTGCAACCCTGATCCTTTCTGCGAGGAGGAAAGAAGAACTGGAAAGAGTCAGGACCAACTGCAAGGGAGATCAATCAAAGATAAAGGTACTACCGCTTGATCTTGCCGAACCAACCGCGCTAAACAATTCAGTACACGATGCCATTCAGCTCTTTGGACATATTGATATACTGATCAACAATGGAGGAATCAGCCAACGGAGTTTTGTACAGGAAACATCGATGGAAGTTTACCGACGATTGCTGGAAGTAAATTTCTTTGGAGCCGTTGCTCTGACAAAAAACCTTCTTCCTCATTTTATAGAGCGTAAACAAGGTCATTTTGTAACATTAAGCAGTGTCACCGGAAAATTCGGTACACCATTCCGTTCGGGCTATGCTGCATCGAAACACGCACTTCACGGCTTCTTTGATGCTGTACGCGCTGAATATTGGAAAGAAAATATTTTTGTAACGATGGTATGCCCGGGAATCATTCACACACCCATATCTTACTCCGCACTTCTTGGCGATGGAACACCCCTTAACAAGATGGACAATGCTCAATCAAAGGGCAAGCCTGTTGACTGGTGTGCAGAGAAAATTGTACGGGCAGTCGAAAGAAAAAAAGAAGAAGTATATATCGGTGGAAAAGAAATTCTGTTAGTTTATATCAAACGATTTATACCGACACTTTTCTCTAAGATTATCAGAAAAGTTACAGTTCGATAGTCGCATCGTCAACTGGCTTAACCGATCTATCACGTTATTAACATTCCAACCTTAATTTGAAATTTTGTGGAACTCTACCAAATTCCATTAATTATTCTACTTGGCTTTGGCGCTGCTTTTCTTAACACCGTTGGTGGCGGCGGTTCTCTATTCACAGTGCCTATCCTTACCTTCATGGGTGTTCCTATTACATTTGCAAATGCCACAGCACGTGTTGCAATACTCGCCCAAAACCTTACAGCAGTCGGTGGCTTTAAAAGTAAAAAAGTAGAACTCCCACTTCGGTATAGCCTGTATCTTGGATTAGTTTCGCTGGTCGGCGGATTTATTGGATCTAAATTGGCATCAACAATTGATGACGAAATTTTTAGCAGGATTTTCGTAGTGGTCATGATTTTTTCCGTTATCCTGGTAATCTTTGATCCCTTCAAAACAACTATAGAAGTTGAAAAGATGACAGCCAAACGTCAGATAATTGGCAGCATTTGTTTCTTCTTCATTGGTATCTACGGAGGTTTTGTTCAGGCAGGCATTGGTTTTTTAGTGATTGGTGTATTAAGTCTGGTAAACAACATTAACCTTGTGAAGGCGAACTATATCAAGGTTTTTGTTGCCATCGTTTATACAGGTATTTCCATTGTAGTGTTCGCCATGGAGGATAAAATTTTGTGGCAGACGGCGCTAATATTGTCAATTGGCCACGCTCTTGGTGGATGGTATGCCAGCCGTTGGAGTGTCGATAAAGGCGAAGTATGGATCAGACGGGTGATGATTGCATCGGTTATCGGTATGGCCATTAAACTCTGGTTCTTTTAATGAAACCCCGCGTGGTATTTCTTTTCTACCATGGCTATGGTCATATTAATCCCTGCCTTCCACTCGCGAAAGCCTTAACGAGAAAAAATTATGATGTGCATTTTGCCGGTGTTGAGTACTTTGCCCAATACGTAAACCAGCAAGATTTTCCTTACCATACATTAAACTCTGTACCTTTCGGATTAGGATTTGAAACGTGGATGAACACGATTTCAAAGAAAAAAAATATCTACCTATCCACACTCATCGATCGGATTACAAACACGCTCTTCAATCTTCGGCATACAACGTTATTAGGAATGCTTAATGAGCTGCGGCCCGATGTTATTCTCATCGATGCAGCCCAGTCAACTGACTTTATTGTGCTGTATCCGTTTTTAAAGAGAAGAAGAATTAAAGTTGCAATAGTCCATGCTATGTTCCCTACTCATGTGATTCCGGGCAGGCCTCCTGCAAATTGTGATGCCTTCCCGGAAGATAAAGAAAGGGTGAAGAAGGCAACCTCCAAAATGAAATGGCAGCAAGGAAAAAAAAACCTGAAGCAGAAACTGATTTTTTTATTTTCTGATGATCGATATATCATCAAGCGAAATATTCGAAAAAATCATATCCCAAAACGTTATTATTCAACCACTCCCAGCCTCTTTAACTTTACTGTCAGCGGTATCACGGAGTTTATACTTGCTCCGCGTGAATTTGACTTTCCGGACTTTGAGGTTAGTACTTTACAGCACTATATCGGCTTCACGAAAAACGAAAATAGAAATGAACCTTTAAATTCAGTGTATAGCTCAGCGCGCGAGGTGGTGAATAGACAAAAGGTATTAAAGAATTCAAAGTTAATCTATTGTTCTTTCGGTACGGTTGAATCCGACCGAAGAGCTGATATTCTTGTGTTTATGGAAAAATTGATCAGAATAACGCAGCGGAAAAGTTATCTTTTGATAATATCAATGAAATCTTACCCGTCAGATGTTTCTCACCTAAACGATCAGGGTGTCTACATTTTTGACAAAGTACCTCAAGTTGACCTGCTTAGAAACACAGATTTGTTCATTACGCATGGTGGATTAAGCTCAATCAAAGAATCTATTGATGCGGGAGTCCCTATGCTTTTATATCCCGTCCACGGTGAATTTGACTGTAAAGGCAACGCCGCCCGGGTTGTGTATCACGGTATGGGTTTACGTGGAGATATCCAAAATGATACTGAAGATGAGATCGGAAACAAGATCAATGCACTATTAACAAATGAGAAATTCAGAGAAGAAGTATCCGTTATGAGAATAAAAAATGCAGAGTACACAACAGAAAATTTTCTCTCACTTTTTCAGAAACTTTCCGCTATCAATTAAAGAATGATTAGTTAGCGGTCTTTACTACGTAGTTATAGATAATTCCGGAGACGCGTGCCAATGCTTGTGTTCCCGCCTCTGTATCTTCAAGGTCCTTTGACAAAAGAACCAAAACATACTTCCTGCCATCGGGTAAAAATACGATACCCGAATCATGATGGGCACCAGAAATGGTTCCAGTCTTGTGGGCAACTTTCACATCAGAAGGAAGCTCCGCAGGAATAATTGTGTTAAACCGCTGATCCAGCAGAATATCAATCATAGCATCAGAGGCTTCCCTATTTACAGTTTCACCGTTGGCCATTTTTTCAAATACTATCAAAAGGTCAGCTGCTGTTATCGTGTTGTTCAAACCTTTTCGAAATGCCTTCATATCCTCAACACCACGGAGCACCTCAATATCCTTTGCCCCGAATTGACGCATCGTCTCCGTAACGTTTTTCGCGTCAACCAATTCTATTACGAGATTGGTGGCCAGATTACTACTTGCGATAATCATGTCGTATACCAGTGAATTCAATGGTTTTTTTTGACCCACCAACGAGTATAATGTTTGTTCGCTGTCATCTGCGGAATCAAGGCTAAATGTACTTTGATCGACGATACTCCTGAATTCATTCTTAATCAAGATAGAATCCGTCAAAGAAAACCTTCCCGTTGACGCCTGCTTGAAGACTTCAATCATAACCGGTGTTTTCATTGTACTAGCCGCGTGAAAAACTTCATCCGCACGAATCAAAAGCTGATAGCCCGTATTCAGGTCTTTAAAAGCTACTGCAAAGGTGCCTGCTGTCTGTGAAAGTTCTTTTTCGATTATTCCCTTTAGCTGATCTTCACCCGACCGGCAAGAAGTAAAAAATAACATTAATAACAGGAAAGCGATACTATAGCTATAATAAACCATTTAAATAAAATTTTTGAAGAAAATCAAATTTAGCAATACAATCCACTCTTAATAGCTATATTTTTAAAATCATTTTTTAAATTAATTTTTCTATGAGAACAGTAGCCGCAGCTTTGCTTACTGCCAGTCTGATTCTTTCCGGCTGTGAGGGTAAAAAACAGAATCCCGTGTAACAATCAGCGAAGAAAAAACCAAAGAAGTACTTGAACATCATTGGAAAACATTCCAGGCAAATGACCTGGAAGGAACTATGGAAGATTACACAGAAGAATCCGTACTAATTACACCAGACCGGACCTATAAAGGCCTTCAGGAGATTCGCGAAAATTTTGTCAACGCTTTCTTAGCATTTCCAAAAGATTCGGCAACATTGCAATTGAATAAGTCAGTCGTAATAAAGGATGTCGGTTATATTCTATGGCAGGCAACTACACCAACGTTCAAGTTAGACTACGCTACTGACACGTTCATCATTCAGAATGGAAAAATTGTCCGGCAAACTTATGCCGGCCTGGCATCATCGATGTAAAAAATAGCATTTATAACAAACGCTGCAAAACTTAAAACTGTAACAACACCCGATTGATAAGCCTACATAAACAATGAAAAGAAGAAAATTTATTACGACCAGTACGGTCGCCGGATTAGCATTTACAACTATCGGATTTAGCTCATGCAAAAACAATTCTCCCGCTGAATCAGCGCCCCCAGCTGACTCAATGAGCCCATTTGAACTGGACGAAATAACAATAGATGAACTTCAGAAAAAAATGCAATCAGGAGAATATACTGCCAGATCAATTACAGAAATGTATTTAAAACAGATTGAGAACATCGATAAAAACGGGCCGGCACTCAATTCAGTTATTGAGATTAATCCAGACGCATTGTCAATCGCGGATGCGTTGGATCAGGAACGGAAGGATGGAAAAGTAAGAGGTCCTATGCATGGTATACCTGTATTAATTAAAGACAATATTGATACCGGCGATAAAATGATGACAACCGCAGGATCTCTTGCCATGGTTGGAAATATTGCCGGTAAAGATGCCTTTATCATTCAGCAACTAAGGAATTCCGGAGCCGTTCTTTTGGGAAAAACCAATCTGAGCGAATGGGCCAATTTCAGATCGAGTCGTTCAAGTAGTGGTTGGAGTAGTCGCGGTGGGCAAACGCTTAATCCGTATGTTCTTACTCGGAGCCCGTGCGGATCAAGTGCAGGGTCGGGCTCAGCTGTGGCAGCAAACCTTTGCGCTCTAGCCATTGGTACGGAAACAAACGGATCCGTTGCTTGTCCATCGTCTATCAACGGAATTGTGGGTATTAAGCCAACGGTTGGGCTATTAAGTCGCTCCGGCATTATTCCAATATCACACACTCAGGATACCGCTGGTCCAATGGCACGTACAGTTACAGACGCAGCGATCCTATTGGGAGCATTAACCGGAATCGACACGGAAGATAGGATCACAGAAGAAAGTGAGGGAAAACATGAAAAAGACTATACAATATTTTTGGATTCGAAGGGACTGTCAGGAAAAAGAATCGGTGTAGAAAAATCACTATTGAAAGGTCATGAAGGGATTGATGAATTACTTCAACAGTCACTAGCCATAATGCGGGAAAATGGAGCCACCGTCGTTGAAGTTGATTTCCTGAAAAAATTAGACGGAATAGATTCTTTTGAATATGATGTGCTGCAATATGAATTCAAAGATGGTCTAAATAAGTACCTCTCCAAAGCAAATGCAAAGGTGAAGTCACTTAAAGAAGTTATTGATTTTAATAAAACAAATGAGAGTACGGCAATGCCCTTCTTTAAACAGGAAATATTAGAAAGCTCGGAGGCAAAGGGTGACTTGTCGGATAAAACATACATAGAAGCATTGAAAAAAATACTCGACACAACCCGCAGTGCTTTCAGCAGTGTAATGAAAGAGCATCAGCTGGATGCCATTTGTGGCCCAACAAACGGCCCATCCTGGTGTATAGACCTTGTAAACGGCGATTCTTTCACTGGGTATGGTGCTTACAGCCCTGGAGCCATTGCCGGATATCCGCACATCTCAGTTCCTATGGGTCAGGTTTTTGGATTGCCTGTAGGACTTACGTTTATGGGAGGCGCTTACACCGAAGCTCAACTAATTACACTTGCTTATGCATTCGAGCAGCTTTCCAAAAAACGAGTGCCACCGAAATTTCTAAAAACATTTGTATGAAAGCGTTAGAGGGAAACTTTTTCATGCTAAGAAACGTGCGCACCTAGGCCTTAAATAAAGTTATCTTTCCAAGGAATTACGATAAGCGAAAATTCATTGTCTATGAAAAATTTTATTCTCTTTGTGCTGATGCTATCCTCCACCCTTACATTTGCTCAACAGGGTACATTGAAAGAAAGCCTCAAAGTAAAAAGCGAAACGCTGGGTAAGGACGTCAAATACAGTATTTACCTACCCTCGGACTATGAGAAATCCAGCAGGAGCTATCCTGTGCTGTACTTATTGCATGGGTATACAGACGATGAAACCGCATGGAGTCAATTTGGCGAAGCGCATTTAATTGGTGACAGACTGATGCAAAATGGTGAAGTTGCTCCCATGATCATTGTAATGCCCGATGCTGGTGTAAGCTGGTACATCAACAGTTATGACGGAAAAAATAACTATGAGGATTTTTTCATCAAAGAATTAATTCCTCATATTGAGTCAAGTTATCGTGCAAGAACAACAAAACAATACCGTGCCGTGGCTGGGTTGTCTATGGGGGGCTATGGAACGTTGATTATGGCGACAAAACACCCGGATATGTTTTCAGCAGCGGCCCCGTTGAGCGCCGGAGTTTTCACAGATAATGAAATAATAACAGCCGAAGATCAGACTTGGAAAATTGTTTTAGGTGAGTTATTCGGAAAAAAGGAACTAACAGGCAAAAACAGGCTAACTGATCACTATCAAAAAAACTCCATTCTTAAGATTATTGAAACCGGAAACGCTGACGCGTTAAAGAATATCCGGTATTATATTGACTGTGGTGACAAAGATTTTCTGATTAAGGGGAATATGGCATTGCATGAAGCCTTGATAAACAAAAAAATACCTCACGAATTCCGGGTACGTGAAGGAGGCCACAACTGGACGTACTGGCGCACTGCCCTGCCCGAAGTATTGAAATTTGTCAGTGAGAGCTTTCATCAAAAATGATTCATTGAACATATTCAACCGATTGAAATCTACTTCGCAGGCAATGCTGGTAAAGGTCGACATGTACCTTTAGAATATTGCCACTTAATTAATTATTGTATTAGTTTTGCGGCGATCAGATGCATTGCCGGATTCGCTGCTGCTTTTGTCGATAAATACATTTGACTACTACCTTCAGGATTAACAAGTTTCCTTTTGAAATACTTCAATTTTATCGTCGCCTTTGTATTCTCTCTTATTTATACAACGGGAAAGATACCACCTTCTGAAAGATTTAACCTCTGGGTTATGAGCTTTATCATTCCAGTAGCATTAGCAGCAAACCTTGTGCTACTATTGATATCGGTGTCTTTAAGAAAAAAATCGTCGCTCTATTATATTCTTGCACTACTTATTGGTAGTCCTTATTTAATCAGCACATTCGGTGTGAACTATTTTTCGAAGCACAAAGAAACATCATCACCATCATTTAGCGTACTTAACCATAACATCGGGGGCTTCAATGGTCCAAATAAAAATTCTTTTTCAGATCGTGAGAAACGAGCATTCCTTCGGGATTGGATTTTGGATTCATTGACTGATGTTCGTTGCTTTCAGGAGTTTGCTAATTATCCCTGGAATGAGGAATTGAGCATAATTAAACAGCTGGATCAACAAGGAACAAATTACTATTTCTCGCAGGAAGAGGACACTGACCATGCTGATTATTCCAAAGCAGGAACACTGATTGTTTCCCGATTCCCCATTATCGCCAGTGGAGATATCATGGCTAGTGACAATGGGTTTAACAGATTGTCCTACGCTGATGTCAAGATAAACGACAATGTTATAAGAATAATAAATGTTCACCTGGAATCCATGGGGTTGCGTAACTATGACCCGCGAAAAGCAAATGATATCGGTGGTCTAAAGGCGAGGGCCAGAACAATATTCCACAAACTAAAAATGGGAGTATTTGAAAGGAGTGTTCAGATAAAACAGTTGAGCGATTTTATAGCAGACTCTCCATATCCTGTTATTTGCGTAGGCGACTTTAATGAGCTACCATATTCCTACTCTTATCAATTTATGAAAAGAAGGTTAAAAAATGCGTTTGAGGAATCAGGCAAAGGGCTGGGATTTACCTACAATGGCGGAACTCTAAAGGTTTTAAGGATTGATAACCAATTCTATTCAGCGCCAGTAGAGTCTGTTAAATTTCAGACACTTTATAATGTCGACTTCAGCGATCATTTCCCCATCAGAGTAGAATATCAAGTAAGATGAGCAACATAACTTTCAATTAGTGTTATGCGAAGAGCACTTGCTAAAACGGAAAATGAACGGAGAAAATTCAGTGCAACCTTCATCAGACTGGGTTCCAAAGTCAACTACCATGGCTATTCAGAGGAGACTATACTTTTGAAAGAGGTGACAGACTTAGAGAATAACAAGGTAGTAACTGATCACATCTGGTTCAGTTATACCAAGAGCTTCCAGGGAGTTCCCTTAAATGAAGGTGCGCGGGTTGAGTTCGAGGCAAGAGTGAAAGCTTATACAAAGGGATATGTAAATCGCCGGTACGGAATTAATCAAACGAAAAAAGACTTCAAACTCAGCCATCCAACAAAAGTAAAAGTAATCCCTGAGCCTTCTAAATGAGAATTTCCTCATCAAAAATGGTTTGGGTGTTGATGGTTTTGTGTATGTTTATCAGCAACTAATTCTACTCAACTTTCATAAGGTAAATGAAATGATTAGACAAATTCACGCGATTGTAAGCAAGCCTCTGTTTTATCTTCACGATAAGCTTTCCTCACGCCAATTTTTTATACTCTCAAGTATTTTGGTGGGCCTTACATCGGGGCTGGCTGCTCTTGTTCTAAAATACTTTGTTCACTCAATCGGATCGTTTGTTTCTTATTACGCTAATCACTTTGACGAATTTTTACTTTTTGCATTGTTTCCACTTGCAGGAATTTTGCTGACCGTTGTTTACATCCAGTATGTTTTAAAAGGAGATTTCAAGAAAGGAACAGCAGAAATTGTCTATGCTATAGTAAAAAAATCAAGTATTGTGCAATTTCAACAGATGTACTCCCATATGATTACCAGCGCTCTTACGGTAGGCTTCGGAGGATCAACCGGACTGGAGTCACCGATGGTTAGTACCGGGTCAGCGATAGGCTCAAACTATGCACGGACGTACAACCTTTCTTATAAAGATCGAACCATACTTCTTGCCTGTGGTGCATCAGCCGGAATAGCCGCTGCCTTTAACTCTCCAATCGCTGGCGTGCTCTTTGCCGTAGAGGTATTGTTAGCGGACATAAGCGCAACAGCATTCATTCCTCTTATTATATCTGCAGCCTGTGGTGCACTGCTTTCAAAAATTATTATGCAGGAGGGAGTAATTCTTACTTTCTCATTGAAGGAGCCATTCGATTACTATAATGTTCCATTCTACATTGCTCTGGGAATTTTGGCAGGTTTAATGTCGCTTTACTACGCCAGAGTTTTTACCTGGGTAGAACTAAAGATAAAGAGTGTAAAGAACATCTGGAAAAGAGTAGCTATCGGTGGGCTCCTACTTTTTGCATTACTGGTTTTTTTTCCGCCACTATTTGGAGAGGGCTATGAAACCATAAAATTATTATCCACACTTCAGCCTGAAGAACTTATTAACGCGAGTCTGCTCAAGGGCTTTGTTCAAACCGATATACAACTTATAATATTTCTCGGGGCACTTATGTTTCTGAAAACGATTGCTGCAGCCATCACAATTGGTAGTGGTGGAAATGGAGGAAATTTTGGACCATCACTATTTGTAGGTGCTTACCTTGGATTTGTTTTCTCCAGAGTTGTCAACATCATGGGATTTACCCATATTCCGGAAACAAATTTCACTCTGGTCGGAATGGCAGGTATCCTAAGTGGCGTTTTTTATGCACCGCTTACTGCTATATTCCTTATCGCGGAAATCACTGGCGGCTATGAACTAATGATACCATTGATGATTGTATCCGCGCTGAGTATTACTGTTGCCAATTACATTGAACCCCAGTCCATGGATGGCAAGAAGTTATCTTCGATGTTAAATCTGACAGTCGAGAACCGGGATAAGTTTCTTTTGAGTAAGCTTGATCTCACTACCCTGATTGAAACAAACTTTTCGGTTATAAAACCTGGCGAAAATCTTCAGTCATTGATCAAAGTTATTGCGTCATCCAGCCGGAATACATTTCCTGTGGTAGGAGATAAAAACGAATTACAGGGCATCATCCATATGGACAATATCAGAAACATTATCTTCAATCCGGATCAACACGAAAATACATTAGTAAAAGATCTTATGGGAAAACCAGCTGCCGTGATAAAAATTAACGAAAACCTTCACAGTGTATTGAAAAAATTTGATGATACAAACCAATGGAATCTGCCTGTTGTTGATGGCAATCAATACGTTGGCTTTGTTTCCAAATCGAGTGTACTGGCAAAATATAGATCTGAGCTTTTGAAATCTGTGTGACATTGTACTTCGCCTTTGTCAATCCTGATCTCTTTATGAACGAAATTTAGAATCATTTTGAAAAAAGTAAAACACTAATTATCCTCTACCAAAGGATTATAGAGATACTTTTGTTCAGCAAAGTCGTATAGCGTCAACCTGCGCAAATCAAAAAAAGCAGTCCAAAATGATTTCAGCGCTCCGATGTAACTGCGCTTTGCCTGATCCTTTTCGTTTAATGCTATGTTCAAGTTAGTAATATCGATCTTCCCAATAAGGTAGCGGTTCTGCGTTACGTTATACCGTTCAAATGCAACTTCATCTGCCTTTTTGGTAATTTCAATTTGTAACTGTAACATTTCAAATTGTCGAACCTGTGTGAGTATCTCCTGTTCAAATAACACTTCATCCTGCGCAATTAAATAATCATTTAATCTTTTGTTGGCATATGCACTCTGCATCATTGCACGTCTTCTGCCCCAATCCACCAATGGAACGTTAAATGTTAAATTCACAAACTGCTGCCGTGCCGGATCCTGGTAAAGATCTGCAACGCTATTTCCAATATTATTCAATCCAAATCCGCCGGACAAATCCACCTCATAACGCGTTCCTCGTGCCCGGGCAACTTCGGCATCAGCTTCAGCTTTCCGTCGTTGAAATGCAATGTATGCCGAACGAGTTTCCCTTGCGTACCGCAATGCATCATCTTCATTTACAACAATGACGGGAATTTCGTCTGGTAGCACCAACTCAAAACTTTCGCCGGTCTGCAGTCCGATGTATGTACGTAGCTGTAAGGTTGACGTCTGCAGATTAAGTTTTGCTTGCGCAACATCCTGGCGAGAACGCAATAACTGGAGTTCAACCTGTAAAAGCTTATCCTTTGAAGTCGAGCCTATATTGTATCGGCCTTGTTCAATTTTATAAATTGTATCATTATTTAAAAGATTGTATTGAGCGATTTGTTGATCCACCTGCGCTTGCAGTACGTTGAAGAAGTTTTCGACCGCATCCCTTGCTATCGCTTCCATCGACTCGGCATAATCACGCCGCGATTCTTCATATACTATAGGCTGGATGCGCCGATCCCATTTCAATCGGTTATATGCAAAAATGGGCTGACTAAGGCGAACGTTAAAAACAGATCCATTCCACTGCGATGCATCCTCGGTAATGTTATTAAAATAATTATAAACAGAGTTAACCGAAACAGTACCACCTGTCCATTGAAGTGGCTGTTCCAATGCAAAATTGACGCCCGGGTTAAACTGGTTAACTTGTAGATACTGGATGGAACCATCAGGTTGCAGAATCGGGCTGTAGCTGTTATTGTATAATGCCCCAGCGTTGTTGCTTATCAGGCGTACCTGTGGATTATAATTACTTTTAAAGTAGCGGTATTGCCAATACCGGTTTTCTTTTCGCGTTTCAGCAGCTTTAAAATCTGGTGATTGCGACTGCGACCGGAGGATGATATCCTGGATCGATAAAGCATTCTGGGCTGAAAGATTGTAAATAGCAAAGCAAAAAACGATAACTAGAGGTAAGGTTTTATTCATAACGAAGTGACGTGATTGGATCCTGACTGGCTGCTCTTCGGGCGGGCGCAATGCCGAATATTAATCCAACTGTTGCTGCCACTCCAAAGGATAAAACAATAGATGAAAATGTAACGATCGTCGGAATGCCGGCAAACTCGGATACTATCAAAGCCATGGAAACACCAAGCACAACACCAATTATCCCACCTGAAACGCTTATCATAACCGCCTCGAATAAGAACTGCTGCACCACATCACTTTTCTTTGCGCCAATGGATAAACGCAACCCAATTTCCTTAATCCTTTCCAAAACAGAAGCTAACATGATGTTCATAATTCCAATTCCCCCCACTAGAAGGGATATTCCAGCAATCGCTCCCAAAACATAATTAAAAATATCATTCGTTCGCTGTTGCTGTTTCAGGAGTAATTCGGGTATCTCGATTTCATAATCTACAACACCATAATGCCTTCTCTGCAACAATCTTGAAATAATTTCAGCAGTCGGTGTGAGTTGAGAAGTAGATTCAACTTGCACCACAAGTCTATCGAGCTGATGATAGTTCTTTTTTTCTTCAGAGTCATCGGCTGTTGGTTCATCCATTCTCATACCCCGGTTTCGGCCTGCGGCTAAACGTAATTGCTCCGCTGTAATTTTATCGCGATTTTTATATCGTATCAAAAACGATTCAAGCGGTATATATATATCCATATTAAAGTCACGAATACCAAGCTTACTGATGCTGGAACTGGAAACTAGTCGTTCTTCCAGAAGGCCTACAATAGTAAGCCAATGGTGGCCAACCTTAATACTTTTACCGACTGGATTTTCGGCTGGGAAAAATTTGGTTTTAATCGAATATCCGATGATACATACCGGTGCCCCTAGACGAAGCTGCTCATTGTTAAACATCTGGCCATCGCGAAGGGTAAAATTAAAAATGTCAAAATAAGAAGGCTCTACACCAACAAGCTTTGCTGATCTTCTTATTCCATCACGAATGACATGTGTGTCGATTATTATTTCCGGGCTCACCTTGCCAATTATCGGAATTGTAGTTTCTATGCTTCTTACATCCCGTACAGTAAGTCCTGGCGTAAATTTCTTCTTATCCCGCTGACCAACCTGTTCCTCAATTTTTGTTTCTTCTTGTTCAACTATGGGTTTGATTACTATATTGTTTACGCCGACCAGCTTAATCTGGTCCAGTATTTCGCGTTGAGCACCATTGCCAATCGCCAACATCGCGATTACTGCTGCAACACCGAAAATAATACCAAGGGCTGTAAGCAGCGACCTGACTTTGTTGGCAACAACGGCATCAATCGCGATGTACAGGTTGGCTAAGAGACGTGGAGGAATCATGGTTTTTTATTAATAGCTTATACCTATTACGTTCGCTTATTGGTGCGGTGAATCAGTGTTAAATAACCGATCATCTTTCATACATTTCTGCATTGGTTAATTACTTGTTGGAACCACGACAACCGGGGTCTGTTGTTTGGTGGGCTCCACTTTTTGCGGATCATTTTTCTTTCGCTTCCCATTCATTTCCTGGAGAAGATTTACCTCCCCTCCTTCCTGACCAGATGGAATTGACAAATGAACACGATCGGTCTCAGTTAACCCTGCCGTAATAATTACATTGTTGGCATTTGTCTCACCTAACATAACTTCCTGCTTCACCGTTTTCAGGCCATCTTTCTTAAAAACATACGTTATAGTATCCGCCTGATTGTGCAGACATTCGAGTGGAATAAAAATAGCACTGTCTATCGTTTTGGCAATAATTTTATTACTTGTCGTCATAGCGGGGCGTAAAGAAGGATCAGTCCCATCGATTTCAACGGCAACTTCAAAAACCTTTGCATCCGAATTTGGCCGTTGTTCCCCAACATTAGCTACGCGGATTACAACACCGGCGAGTTTTTTATCCGGATAGGCATCCAAGCCAATTTCAACCTGTTGCCCGGCAATTACTTTCCGAACGTCTACCTCGTTAACAAAAGTCTTTGACATCATTTTGGTAAGATCCGGCAAGGTTGCTACGGTAGGATCCCACATGTGAACCTGTGATCCTCCTTTTATAGGTTTTCCATCCCAACCTTTGGTATAAATCACCATGCCTGGTTCGGGTGCGAGGACTGTAAAGGATTGTAGTACTTCGGTCATCGACTGGAATTCATTCTGAACCTTTCTGAAGTCGGCCGATTGCTCCTTCATCTTTTCACCATTTTGGCGCTGTTTGATTTTGTAATTCTCCTTAGCTTGTTCAAACTCGCGGGCAGCGCGTTCAAGATTTATCTCCGCTTGTTTTATAGTTGCAGGTGGTTCAAACTTGGATTGTTCGAGGACGATTCTCTTTTCTTCAACGGTATATTTTAAATTTATTAGTTGATCCCTGGCCTCGCGTAACACCAGCGTAGTATCCAGCTGTGTTTGAATAAACTCTGCATTTTCCTTCTCGAGCTCAATCTGCTTAGCGCTGAATTTATTTTGAAACTCCGAACGGTCAAGACTCGCAACCCAATCGCCTTTCTTTACAACGGTACCCTCATCAACTATACTTTGAATTACTACTTGCCATAATCCAAAATTTCTAAGTTGAGTAGGACCCAATATCTTTACTGAATTTTTGGCCTCAAGTTCTCCGGTTGTCTCTATTTCAATCTTGAAAGGTCCCTTTTTTACATTGGTAATTATATCGGAATCCAGGCTGGATTTATTTCGTTTAACAACAAAGAATGCAATTAGCAAAATCGTTATTGCTCCAGCTCCAATAAGTAGTTTTCGTTTCATTCGGGTATTTTTTTACTTTGAAGATCTCTATGCTGCTATCTTTTAACTGTAGATGTATGCTCCCGGGCTACAGTTCTATCTCAAAGCGCTCCTTAAATGTATACTCAAAACTAAAAAAATAGTTACAACTTCTACATTTATTCTCTCTTAATTTCTTACCAACGGCACTTAAATCAACGTGCCAGTAAAACGATCATTGTACTACCGGCACGAATTTTTTCAATTTATTGATTTTCACCCTTTTTTACTGAGAACTTTGACAGTACTGTATTCTTATCCATTTTTCCCGAATTAAAATCCTTCAACACTGCTGATTTTAAGGTGAGTTCGAGAGTCGACGGTATACCACATCCCCCGCATTTCGTTATTGCTACCTGAAATATCAACACCTCCTCATCTTTAAGACTCTTGATTGTTCGTCCATACTCCAGGATGTTTTCTTTCAACTCCTGTTCGAATTTGGGATACAGCTCTTTAACTTTTTTATCCTTCGTTTCCTGATCCACATTATCCAGGCCTAACGTTGGCATTATGTATCGCCGACTGTAGTCCCCACGTTCAATGCCGCTGTATACCTGCATGTAATAAATTACACCAAAATCTTTCAGTCGCTCGAAGTACACGTTATCTCCGGTGAAATATGTTTTTGAAAGATCCTGACTGTACAGTCGGTTAAAAATACTCGATAAGAGTTCGAGATCGGGTTCAACAGTATCTGTGGTCTCCGTGTTCACGACTTTAATTTTCGAAAGCAGTTGATCTCTGGAAATCTTACCCTGGCGGAATTGCACCAGGTCTGCGCGAAGTGCCTCAACCGACAGATGCGTTCGCTTCGGGGCGTTGAAATATTGTGCTACCCATAGACGGGGCTGATTACCCTGATTGGAAACAATTACTTTTTCTCGCGGATTCAACTGGGCGATCATGTCTCCGTAATCTGCTATAAATGTTTTTGCAGCATCGACAACTTTCATATTATAGCTGTTGCGAATACTATCCATATCAAGACGTCGCTTTTCTTTTGATTTGTCTTTAAGACTCACAGAATTCTCAGAATCCCGCGCTGTACGCTCTACTTCGTTATTTTGTCTGTTCTCAAAATTACTATAGCTATTGCTTCTTACCCCCTGAGCCTGGTTTCCCCAAATTACGACATCATTGTCTCCTCCACCCAGAAATGCAATGGGCGTTGTAAAATCGGCGGGTAGCGTGAACGTGACACCATATCCAGCCTGATAACTACCTTTAATTTCCAATGGAAAAAATGTACGTTGATTATTAAATTGTTGTTTGATTAATGTACTCAAAACATTCTCAGCTACCGCAATATCGCGGGCCATACGGTCCTCATCAATGTCTTGAGCTAATGTTAATGGCGAAAGTATTATCACCATAACTACCGCACAAATCAAAGTTTCCATTATTCTTTTCATATTTCTTACTTGTTTTGTCTTACTGCGTTCTTTCTCTCGTTCCTGATAATTCCATGATCACAACTAGTGGTGATCGGTTTAGTTTCTTACACCCATAGAACTCTTGTTTCCAACGGTTGATATTATACTTGACAGGATTTGTTCCGTCTCCTGTTTGAATACGTCTGTATTTTGCTGCATACTTTTCAATTGTGTCTGAACCACTTGAAGGTCATCATTTCGTTGTTGTTGCAGATATTTTGCAAAATCCACCAACAAGCTCTCGATATATTGTTTTTGGTCATTGTTGGTAAGTTGAAAGTAATTTTTTACCAATTGCATATTCTCAGCTTGCATTCCCGAAACAAATTGTCTGATCTGGTCTTGAGACGACGCCGACGATTCTTTTACCAGATTATCTATTTTTTCTGAATTCGCGGCCAGGTTATTTTTGATCGACTTATCAAGCTTGTCTTGAGTTTCAGACCAACTCACCTGCATCGCAAGGTTGTTTTGGTTGAGTGATGCATTGATCATTTCCTGAACCTCCGTCGAACTGATTGCCTGAGCTGGTGGCACTGGCACTACCTCGCGGTCACTACGAGCATCCCCAAAGGCAATTCTCAGTTCGTGATCGGCGTACCTGATTTTAAGTCCTGAAAATTTTCCTGCCATCATGATGATCAACAAAGATGCAGCGATACTGATTATCGTTTTCAGGTAAGGCGCATTCCGGAGGAACCGTTGTTTATTGTCACCAACAAAAATAGGCGGTGCTATCACTTCGTGATCTTTAATCTGACTGAGGGTAAATCTCAAGTGTTTCAGTTTTTCCAATTGCTCTCGTGCTTCAGCGTTATCCTGAAGATATTGCTCAAGAATTTCCTTTTCCTTTCCTTCCAGCTCCCCGTAGAGGTAAGCCATCAACTCATTTTCGGTTGCTCTATAGTCCATAGCCTAGTGTTTCTTTATTTATTTTCTTTCGTTCCAGAATTTTTCGCAGCCCATCAAGTCCATAATACATCCGGGACTTCACGGTGTTTTCAGAAATATTAAGTATTTCCGCAATTTCTCTGAATTTCAAACCTTCATATTCCTTCATGATCACTACCTCCCGTTGTTCAACATTCAATTCCATAAGAGCTTCCTGCAAAAAATCTGACAACTCCCTTTGTTGGTACTGCCGTTCGGGATTGTCAAATCTGCTGCCCGATGATTCCCACAGCGGGGAGTCGTCTGCATCCCGATTCCATACCGCATCAAATGATAATGCCCGACTTCCTTTCTTCTTCCGAGCCTCTTCCCGGCAATAATTCACCGCGATCTTATATAGCCATGATTTAAACCTGCCATTCTCCTGCAACGCCGGCAGATTTTTGCACATGGAGATGAACGTTTTCTGCGATACTTCCATGGCCATATCATGTTCAAGAAAAAACTTATAACTGAAGTTGTAAATACGCTTATACCACAATTGAACAACCTTTCCCTGCGCACTCTGATCCCCGCCTTTAGCCCGGGCAATTAGGTTATCAGCATGCATCATCGCGATGTCGGGTAAGGTTTCGGTCACAGGTAAAGCAGGTTATAAAATTTTGCAGAATCTTATGGTTTTCTGCATTAATGATGGTATAGCGCCAGAAATAGTTTTATAATTTCCTGCATAAAGTTAAAAGATTTCTTCATTTAGGGATTCTAAGTCTTGTTACACCGGGATCTCCATTTGAACACAGGAATGTGAAGCGAACTGTATAGATTGAACTTGATAGGTTAACCATTTACCTTTGCCGCACATGAAAACTATCATATCCTGGTTAATCCGCTATGTTCCACGGAAATATCTCCAAAGAATCAGCGGTATCGGCTTGAAAATCCTGAGTATATTTTATAAAGGCAAAGACGTTGAGTGCCCGATTTGTCAAAAGGGTTACAAAAAGTTTCTTCCCTATGGTCGAATTAATCCTCGTCAAAATGCATTGTGCCCGAATTGTCTTTCACTAGAGCGGCATCGCCTAATCTGGCTTTATCTAAAGGAAAGAACTGGTTTCTTCGAGAGGAAGCTCAAGGTGCTTCATATTGCACCGGAAGCGTGTTTTATCAAGCGATTTGAAAAGGTTCATGGAGATGACTACATAACAGCCGACATTGAGTCTCCGTTGGCTAAAGTGAAAATGGACATCCATGAAATTCCTTTTAAACCAAATTCGTTTGATGTAGTGCTGTGTAATCATGTCCTGGAACATGTAAGGGATGATATTAAAGCGATCCATGAGATTAACCGGGTGCTTAAACCGGGCGGCTATGCGATCTTACAAGTTCCCTTTTTTAATCCGGTTGCAACTCAGACTTTTGAAGATGCCAGCATCACAGATAAAAGAGTTCGAGAAAAGGTTTTTGGTCAGGATGACCATATTAGAAAGTATGGGCATGATTACGCCGACCGCATAAAAAAAGGTGGACTAATGCCCTTGGAGGATTTTTACGTGAACGAATTGAGTGACGAGTCCCGGCAAAGATTCGGGCTGGTAAAGGGAGAAGTGATCTATGGTGGCTGGAAATCCCGAGAATAAAAAAAATTTGCTTTAAAACTACAAGGGGGAAGTTTTACCCTCCCCCTTATTTATAGATACATCAATAACTTTATCCCAGCTTTTCGAGTACATCCATTACTTCCCAAACGGCGACACGGCTGGATTCCATTAGAGCTTTTTCTCCTTCATTCAGATCGAGTTCGATGATTTTTTCGATACCATTTTTACCCAATACCACCGGTACACCAAGGTAGCAATCCTTGATACCATACTCACCTTCGAGTTTCACACAAACCGGAAATACTCTGCGCTGATCTTTTACAATAGCTTCAACCATCTGAGCGGCTGCCGATCCCGGTGCATACCAGGCCGACGTTCCCATAAGCTTCACCAATTCTCCACCCCCAACTTTTGTTCTTTCAAGAATCGCTGTCAATTTATCCTTATCAATCAATTCTGTTACCGGAATACCTGCAACAGTAGTATACCTAGGAAGAGGCACCATTGTATCACCGTGACCTCCCAACAATACAGCTTGAATGTCTTTTGGGGAAACATTTAAAGCTTCCGCAAGAAACGCGCGGTAACGCGCTGTATCCAGGATCCCTGCCATCCCCATCAAGCGTGCTCTTGGGAATTTAGAGGTAATGTGTGCCTGGTAAGTCATGACGTCCAACGGATTGGACACGACAATGATGATTGCGTTAGGCGAGTGCTTTACTACATTTTCAGTTACAGACTTTACGATGCCTGCATTTGTGCCGATCAAATCATCGCGGCTCATGCCCGGCTTGCGCGGAAGTCCGGAAGTTATTACCACGACATTAGATCCAGCCGTCTTCGCATAATCATTCGTCACACCAATCGTGCGGCTGTCGTATAGATCAATAGGGGCTTTTTGCCAAATATCCAACGCCTTGCCTTCCGCAAGACCTTCCTTAATATCTACCAAAACAATTTCGTTGGCTACTTCACGGTAGGCCAACACATCGGCACATGTAGCGCCCACATTACCAGCGCCAACTACGGTTACTTTCATTTTTAATGGTTTTAGTTATTAATCGAAAAGTTTTTTTCAGAAATACCCCTTCGTTCAGGCGCGGCAAGTTATCAATTAGGCAGGATTTAGAAAACAAATTCTTCCAAAAGGCAAGACCATTGAAACACTAAAGAGTCTGAGAACGTCAAAAAACCAATCGAC
Source organism: Chryseolinea sp. (assembly GCA_041747735.1). Taxonomy (GTDB): domain Bacteria; phylum Bacteroidota; class Bacteroidia; order Cytophagales; family Cyclobacteriaceae; genus Chryseolinea. The sequence goes on along the minus strand of JBGTEP010000079.1, from coordinate 24,876 downwards.
TCAATCTGAATTTAATAACTGAAGTCGTTTTGTTCGTGAGTTTATAGCGATCATCAATCCGATGCCCGACAACCCAGATAATTCTCCCCTCTGATTCCAGAACGGTGATCGTTTCTTTGTCAGCGACCGATACTTTCTTATCGATAAGAAAATCGCTTAGTTTTTTTTTATGTTCCATGCCAAGTGGATGGAAAAAATCTCCCGCCTTCCATCTTCTCCACAGCAGAGGAAAAGTAAGTTGTTCCGCATCAAGAACAGCTTCCATATTATCGGAAACCAGCTTGCTGTCGTTCAGATACTCAATATTTAATAACCAGGGGCCCATGATCGACTCATCCGCTCCTTTTTCAATAGTTACTTCCTCCCAATTGTGTTGATGGGGCGTAATGATCAAAGATTCACGGTCGATCACAAATAAATGCGAGGCCGAAAAGAATTTTTTACCCGGTTGACCATGTAAAGCAATGATAATCTCCTTTGATTGTTCAAAGTTGAATCCAAACGTCTTAAGGTATCGCCATAGGATTGAAGCACCTTCGGGAATAAATGAAAATGCACTTTTATCAATGGAAATTCGCTCAGCCGCTTCGGTAACAAACTGTTTTTTCCAGTCGTCGAAAGCATGATGTAACAATGCCAGATCACCCTGAATTTTTTCAATTCCACTTTGCCAGGTGATTTCGAGCGAGGGATTTAATTCTTTCAACCTTGGAATTATCTGGTGACGTATAAAATTTCGCTGGTAGTCATCTGTAAGGTTACTAAGATCCTCCCGCCATACCAACCCTTTTGTCAGGGCATACCTTTCAATTTGCTTACGGGTAGCAAATAAAATAGGACGAATTACTCGTCCGTTTCTTACGGGAATTCCCGCTAACCCATCGGTTGACGTCCCTCTGGTAAGGTTCAGCAATATGGTTTCTATTGAATCATCCAGGTGATGGCCTGTAGCAAGGCTCGAATATCCATGCCCATTCAACAACTCTTCAAACCATGCATATCGAAGTTCGCGGGCAGCCATTTGCGTAGATAGTGTATTTTCCCATGCATAGGCTTCAGTCTCAAACCGTTTGATATAAAAGGGAATAGTTAATTCCTTGCAAACTTGTTCAACGAAAGCTTCATCAGCATCCGACTCCCGGCCACGTAGTTGAAAATTGCAATGCGCCACGCCGATATCAATTCCTGCATCTCCAAACAAATAGAGCATTGCCATTGAATCGACACCACCACTGACGGCGAGCAATACTCGTTCTGTTTTATTACAGAGCCTGAATCTTTCAATATGGTTCAAAAATTGCTCAAGCATAGCCAAATGTACAATTTCCAGAGCCGATAACTTTCCGAGTCAGTACCAATTTATCACCAACCATTGTAGCTTGCACCCATGAGTGTCCCCTTTCCGGTTTACAATTTACAAAATCTCAAAATACCGGGCATTACGTTTGTCGTGGCACTATCCATCCTGTTGACATGCTCGAATTCTAATATTGCATTTGCTCAAAAAAGGGTGCAACTGAAACAGGCCGATCAACTGCGAAGCGGGAAAGACAAAGCGGGTAATAAGTTTGAAAGGGTTATTGGGAACGTAATATTCGTGCAAAATAAAACGACAATCTATTGCGACTCGGCATACTTTTATAAACTTAAAAACTCAATTGAAGCCTTTGGGCGAATAAGGATCACCGAAGGCGACTCTATTACCATCACCGGTAATAAACTGGAGTACGATGGCGATAGTAAGAAAGCCAAACTTCGTAATAAAGTGGTTTTTACGAAACTCAATACATCCACCCTTTACACCGATAACCTTGACTTTGACCGGCCCAAGAACCTTGCGTATTATTTCAACGGCGGCCGTCTGGTGGATAGTATAAATGTATTAACGAGCAGAAAGGGGTATTATGATCTTAACTCGAACATGGCTTCGTTTAAAAAAGATGTCCATGTGAAAAATCCCGACTACACCATGACTTCTGATAGCTTACAGTATAACTCGGGCAGTAAAATTTTATACTTCCGAACTGCTACCACAGTTGTTGATAATGATAGCAGCACATTTGTGTATAACGGAGGTGAATACGACACAAAAACCAGACGATCGGATTTGAAATTGGGTACAGCAGAATCGTCAGAATACAGGCTAACAGGATCCGACTACCAGTTGGATGATATTCGAAAGATCTACAAACTCCGTGGGAATGTAGTGATGACGTCGAAGAAAGAAGATCTCATCATCTATGGACAGGCTGCGGATTATTATAAAAGCATCGGTATCTCCAAAATTTACACCAACGCGTACATCGCCAAGGTTACAGATAATAATGATACACTGTTTATTTCTGCCGATACATTGGTTTCAATTGAAAATGCAGATCCAGCAAAGAAACGGTTGCTTGCTTATAACAATGTCAAAATTTTCCGCAGCGACTTGCAGGGTGTCGCCGATTCACTGGAATATCGCGAAGCAGATTCAACGATCTACTTTTACAAAGATCCTGTCCTATGGACCGAAGGCAACCAAATGACCGCAGACAGTATCCGAATGTTAATTCGGAATAAGACCATCGACCGGATCTTTATGAATGTAAACGCTTTTGTTATCTCCTCGGACTCATTATTGAACTATAACCAAATCAAGGGTCGTAAAATGACGGCGGAATTCAGGGATAAAAAAATAAACAGGGTTGTCGTCGAAGGTAATGGCGAAAGTATTTTTTATGCGCTAAGCGAAGAGGAGGCATCAACCATGGGCATGAACAAGATTATTTGCAGTAACATAATCATCCGGTTCAAAGAAGGAAAGGTTAATAACTTTAGTTTTTACGTCCAACCGGAAGCAAGCTTTATCCCACCCCATGAATTAAAGAAGGAGGACATGACATTAAAGGGTTTTAGCTGGAAAGAGAGCGACAAACCGGTTAAATCAGATGTTGTAAAACCCCTTATGCGCCCCTGATCTGCCCCGTTCACCCCAAAAATGGCGTCCCTCGAAAAATAATTGTGGTTTCGAACGAAAAAAATCGCCGGGTATTATGACAAACCAATGAAAAGTTTAAATTTTGTGAAACTAGTCTGGTTTTATGAAGAAGCTGTTGTTGGTGGCCAAATTTATCCTCCTCTGTTCATGCGTATACTCGCAGGGATTTGAAATTACTAGCCTTCAGGACAGTTACGATGGTAAAATTGGGGAATCAATTAAGGCTCCTCTGCGGTTTAAAAATTCTTCTGAAAAATCCGTAACGCTTATTATTCGAAAAGTTAATGCCCAAATCGGGAGTACCCAAAAGAACTACTTCTGCCTGGACGAAAGCTGTTTAGATCAAAAAGTTGAAGACTACATTATCAAAATTGAACCTGGTCAGACTTTAGACAACCTTCAGGTAGTTCTGGAGGCGGGTCTTGTATCGGGCGAAAGTGTATTGAAATATGTGGCTTATAGTAAATCGAACCCCGGTCAATCCATTGAGTTTGAATTGAATTTTAAGGTTGAAGAGGAACCGGAGCGCCACAATATCTACAGCTCAAAATTCATCACACTACACGATGTTTACCCCAATCCTGTTGTAGATCAGGCAGTTGTAAACTACAAAATTTTGAACGACAAAACCAAGGCTAAAATTGTTGTCCACAATATCCTCGGAAATATAGTTGGAGAGTATTCGCTTCCGAGTTTTGAAAATGTTGTTCGGATTAAGACAGACGATCTGACTGCTGGAATATATTTTTACACCCTTTATCTCGACAACGAAGGTGTAATGACACGCAAGCTTATCGTGCGGAAATAGAACTTTTACATCCTGCATCCCGTCTTATAGATAAATTCAAGAACGAAAATCCAATTTTCCAGATACACCATCTTATGCTATATTTGCGGGCTTATGCATAGAGTATTCAGATTTCTATTTTTTACATTGTTGCTTCTTACCGGCTTTTCCTGTAGCAAATTCCGGAAAATTGAGAAAAGTCAAGACTGGCGTGTAAAATACGATGCAGGCCTTAACTACTACAACAGCAAGAAGGATTACTATAAGGCTTCTGTCCTTTTTGAACAAATTATTCCTATTGTTCGTGGTCTTCCAGAGGGTGAGAAAGTACAGTTTTACCTTGCCTACTGCCAGTTTTACGACAAATTATACCTTCTGGCTTCTGAGCAATTCCGAACTTTTTACGAAACCTATGGTAGAAGTACCATGGCGGAAGAAGCCAGGTTTATGTATGCTTTTTCCCTTTTCGAATCGTCGCCGAATCCAAACCTGGACCAAACGAGCAGTGTTGAAGCAATGGCAGCCATGCAACAGTTCCTGAACCGGTATCCAAACAGTAAATTCCGAGATCAGGCAATTGAGGTCATCTCGACAACGCAGGTAAAAATGGAGAAGAAAGGCTTCGAAAATGCGTATCAGTACTATAAAATGCGCAGTTATAAAGCTGCTATCGTAGCGCTGGATAATTTCATTGATAATTTTCCGGATTCAAAATATCAGGAAAGAGCCTTCTATCTAATTATAGTCTCTGAGTTCAGATTAGCGGAACAGAGTATCATATCAAAACAAATGGACCGGTATAAATCGGTAGTGGATCACTACAAAGATTTTGTAGATAAGTATCCTGGAAGTGATTTCCTCCGTGAAGCGGAGAAGCTCTATGCATCAAGTCTGGAAAAAATTAACAAGTCAAAAAACAATAATATATAACACGTATGGCAGCTCAATCATCTGTAATCACCCGCGACATTGAAAAAATCGCATCACAAACCGGCAATATCTATGAGTCGGTGGTTGTAATTTCCAAGCGCGCGCGTCAGATCGCCGTGAACATTAAAGAAGAGCTTAATAACAAGCTTGCAGAATTTGCTACAACGGTTGATAACCTTGAGGAAGTATTTGAAAATCGCGAGCAGATCGAAATCTCTAAATTTTACGAGCGTATGCCGAAACCGACAACAACGGCTACGGAAGAATTTCTGGAAGAAAAACTCAACTTCCGTATGCGGGGCGAAGTTAATACCAGACAAGATCTTTGATTCCCGTTTAACCCATGCTAACGGGTAAACGAATAATTCTTGGAGTATGTGGTGGTATAGCAGCTTATAAGTCAGCTATACTCACCAGACTTCTAATCAAGAGAGGTGTGGAAGTACGGGTTGTTATGACCCGTTCTGCCAAAGATTTCATCACGCCACTCACGCTCTCAACCTTATCTAAGAATCCCGTACTAAGTGAGTTTTCTTCACCCAAGACAGGTGAATGGAATAATCACGTTGAGTTGGGACTATGGGCTGACGCAATCATCATCGCACCAGCTACTGCCAATACCGTTTCAAAAATGGCCAATGGCATGTGCGACAACCTTTTGCTCGCCGTATACCTTTCGGCAAGATGTCCAGTGTTTATCGCTCCAGCGATGGATTTAGATATGCTACAGCATCCATCAACGCAATCGAATATAACAAAGCTTAGCGGCATTGGTAGCATTATCATCGATCCAACTTATGGTGAACTCGCCAGCGGTTTAACAGGTACGGGCCGAATGGCAGAACCAGAGGAAATTGTTGATCATTTGGAGAAGTTTTTTACATCAAATCTTAAACTCGCAGGCAAAACCGTTTTAGTTACCGCCGGCCCTACGTATGAAGCAATCGATCCGGTGCGCTTCATCGGTAACCATTCCAGTGGTAAAATGGGATTCGCTATTGCGGAAGCCCTCGCTAATCAAGGTGCCAATGTTAACCTCGTCTGCGGGCCTACAAATGAAAATACGAATCACCCCAGCATCAACGTTATGTCTGTTACATCCGCAGAAGAGATGAATAAGGCGTGCAGTTCTTTATTTTCGTCTGCGGATATAACGGTTTTAGCAGCGGCTGTAGCAGACTACAAACCAACAGTGAAAGCGGATCAAAAAATTAAAAAGAAGGACGGGGATATTACGCTTGAACTGACGAAAACAGTTGATATCGCTGCCTCCCTTGGAAAACTAAAGCACAACGGACAACTAATTGTAGGTTTTGCTTTGGAAACTGAAAATGAACTTGAGAATGCAAAGAAAAAACTGGAAGCTAAAAACTTTGATCTGATCGTCCTTAATTCGTTGAATGATAAAGGTGCCGGTTTTGGACATGATACAAACAAAATAACTATCATTAACCGTAACTATAAGGTTAAATCATTTGACCTGAAAGATAAGAAAGCAGTAGCCCAGGATATAGCAGACGCTATATGGGAAGAAGTTGAATTGAGAAAATGAAAGAGCTGGCCAAACATATGCGCACTACTATCATCAACTGCTTGCTTTTCGTCGCGTTGTTGCTGCCCGCCGACGTTAAAGCTCAGGAACTCAATTGTACGGTAACCATTAATGCTACACAAATCACGACTTCAGATCGGGGAATTTTCAGGGATATGAAGACTGCCATTGAGCAGTTTATGAATCAAAGAAAGTGGACCACCGACGCATACAAACCTCATGAAAAGATCAACTGTAATATGCTGATCACCATCACGAAAGCTCAGCCGGACGTTGGAAATTTTTCCGCATCGGTTCAGATCCAGGCTGCACGGCCTGTTTATAATTCGAACTACTCCAGTCTGACCTTTAACTTCGCCGACCGCGATTGGGAATTTGAATATATTGAATCACTTCCCCTTGAATTTAATGACAATAACTATACAACAAACCTGACATCAATGTTAGCGGTTTATGCCTATCTGGTAATAGGTGTGGATTATGATACTTACAGTGAATTAGGGGGATCAGTTTATTTTCAAAAAGCTTTAGCCGTAGTAAACAATGCGCAACAAACGAACCGCCCTGGATGGCAGCCGTTGAATAGCAACCGCAACCGCTATTGGATTGTTGAGAATTATAATAATGGCCAGATGACGGATATGCGAAAGGCCCTTTACGCCTACCATAGGCTCGCTTTGGACGTGTTTGAAAAGGATCCGGATAAGAGTAGAGAAATTATTCTTAAAAGTTTACAGGATGTGAAAAAGGTTCGCGACGTAAATCCTACCTCCATTATTGTCATCAGTTTTTTTGACGCCAAGAGTAAAGAGTTAGCCAATATATTTTCCACCGGAAACATCCAGATAAGGCGTCAGGCATACGATATAATTACATCGATTGACCCCTCTAATCAAGCCAGTTACGGAAAGATGATACAGAACTAACCTCCTCCAATATTTTTTGGAATCAACCCTTGTTTTAAGCAGCTTTGTAGTGAACTGTTATAGTTTTATGCGAACCAAACAATTGCGTGTCAGTGATCCGATCCAGATTAAAAACCGGATGAAAGAGTTTTTGGGAAAGAAAATTAATATTGTACTTAAAGACCAAACTGTAATGTTTGGAGTACTAAAAGAACAAAGCAGCTCGGACATTACGTTGTTAAACATGCGGTTAAAAAATATGCGTTACCGTTTATCAGAAATTGTCGAAGTTTACCTCGATACCGTTGTCTGATGCTGAAACACCTTACTATAAAGAATTATGCATTGATCAAGCACCTGGTGATGGAGCCATCCTCCCACCTTAACGTCATCACGGGTGAAACAGGAGCCGGAAAATCAATCATGCTCGGCGCAATGGGTTTACTTATGGGTAACCGCGCAGATATAAAAGTATTATGGGATGGAAATGAAAAATGTATTATTGAAGGTACCTTCCATATCGGAAACTATAAGCTAAAACCGTTTTTCAAAACAGAAGATCTGGACTACGACGAAAACACAGTTATAAGAAGAGAACTTAGTCCCGGGGGTAAATCACGCGCTTTCATTAATGATACTCCGGTAACGTTAGAAGTGATGAAACGCATCGGAACCATGTTGATGGATATACATTCACAACATGAAACCTTGCAACTTGGCCAACAATCCTTTCAACTACGGCTGGTCGACTCTTATGCAGGAAACCAGATTCAACGGGAACAGTTTGCCGAGCAATGGACAGCCTTCCATAAATCAAAAAAGGACTTCGAATCTTTGACAGCGGAAGCTGATACTTTAAGACAAGAAGCTGATTATATCCACTTCCAACTCGAAGAGTTAACGAATGCGAATCTCGAAGAATCTGAACAAGATGCCCTCGAATCTGAATTGAAAATTATGGAGCACTCAGGGGAAATCAAAACCCGGTTTCAGCAAGTGCTAGATCTAGTTAACCGTTCAGAATTTGCATCGCGGAATAGTTTAGTTGAAGCCCGAAATCACCTTCACAGTATTGCATCGTTTTCGGCTGGCTATTCTACATTACTGGAGCGTCTTGAAAGTATCATTATTGAACTTGATGACGTTACTAATGCAATCGAGCGAGAAGGTGATAATATTGAATTTGATCCGGAACGCGATGAACTTGTAAAGGAACGGCTAAGCACCATTTACCGACTCCTGAAAAAACATCGCGTGAGCGATTTAAAAGATCTATTAACTATCCAGGAAAACCTTCACCAGAAAAATGCCATTACGTCTAACCTTGATGCTGCACTACAAAAGGCAAAAGAAGCTTTCGAAATTGACCAGAAAAATGCGTTGGTAACTGCACGTGAAATCAGTGCATCGAGAAAAAAGGTCGTTATTTCGTTAGCAAAAAAGATCACCCAATTATTGCATGAACTTGGCATACCGAATGCAACCTTACAAATCGATATTCAGGAAACAGAACTTTCTTCACAGGGGATTGACAAGATCGACATCCTGTTCAGTGCTAATAAAGGTATAGCACCAAGACCTTTGGCGCAGGTAGCTTCAGGAGGAGAGTTTTCAAGGTTGATGTTTTCTATCAAATACGTTATGGCGGAAAAGACCGCAATGCCAACGCTGGTCCTAGACGAAATTGACAGCGGTATTTCCGGAGAAGTATCGATCAAACTAGGAAACTTGATGAAAATCATGGCTAAAAGCCACCAGATTATTGCCATCAGCCATTTGCCTCAAGTGGCAGCCAAGGGGGACGCACATTACTTCGTATACAAGGATAATTCTGCAGCAAAAACTATCAGTGCAATTAAACTTCTTGAGGAGGGTGATCGCGTTAAAGAGATAGCCAAAATGATTGGTGGGGATAAACCGTCAAAAGTAGCGATGGAAAATGCGCAAGAACTACTGGCACCCTAATTTTCACAAACTAATTTAATTACCACTGATTACTTCCTCATTTTTCCGGCGCTTCTCTTCTTTTAACTCATCTTTTACGCGACGGCCCATTGTTCCACTAAAACGTTTCCAGAATCCTTCACGTTCTGTAATGGATACAAAGTTTGGAACAAATCCCGACGTCGAATCAATAACAGGAAGAGTCTTGCCAGACATATCGAGAACATCGAAAACGATGGGTATAGATTGCACTCCCGGGCAATATTTACGAACAAAACTTTTCAACATTCTAGACTGAAAGGGATCCGTAGCCAACGCAATTTTTTGGAAACCCATGCTTTTCGCCATTTTCCATGAGTAGTAAATATTTTCTGTACTGTGTTCTGCCTTCGTTTCAGAAAAGGTATGAGCTTCCGGAATCCCCAGGGAATCAGCTATAACCTTCATGACAATACTCTCAACATACGGGCTATAGACTGCGGAACCAGAAAAGATGATGTTTTTTGTATACCCGCTATCATAAAGATGTTTAGCCCAAAATACGCGCATAGCCATTACAGAAGTTGTGTTCTCCTGCTCATAGGGCACACCCGGTACAATGATCACATCAAATGGCTTTTCTTTCCGCGCTTGTTCATAGGACTTTCGTGCATACCGTGAAAAGGTGCAGTGTGTCAATAATACGCCCAATCCAAGGAACAGATGGACGTAGACAACGATTTTAAGGAATTTTTTTAATCTCTTATTCATTTTTTCAAAACATCAATTTAGCGATTTTGTTCAACAGATGCCTTAAACACTTTATCCATGAAGCTCATTTATTTTTATGCATTAGGTTTAATTTCCAGGCTATATCATACATCAATAGCCCCTCATCAACCATTTCCCTTACAACATCGACAAACAGTTCATGATCCCGTGGGGCGATATGCTCCTCCAACTCTTCAACAGTAAACGATTTATTCCTTAATACGGTGACTACCTCATCTCTCAAATTTCCAAATGCATGGATGTTATCCTGCTTGCGCTGATTGATACAAACGTCACAGATACCACATACCTTGGTTGAAATTTCGTTAAAATAATCCTGTATGAGCTGCATCCTGCAACGATGGGATGTAGTAACGAAAGAAATCATAGCATTCATCTTTCCTATCACCAGTTTTCTTCTTGCCTCCAGCCGCATCAGATTTAGCGGTAACCGTTCCGCATCCTGTCGGGCAAGTACAAAAGTAACCTGGGGTTTATCTTTAGCAGGCTGATACAATACAACCTGAAGCTCATGAAGATGATTTAGATTTTTTATAATCTCTCCGGTAGATACTTTTAAACTTCGTGCCAGATAAGGTTCAGCTATTTTCGCAAAGCCGGAAAGAAGTTCGCCCCCATGAAGCCGCAGCAACATCTTTATGATCGGATCAAATTTAGCATTGGCTACCTGAAATTCGTATAGCTTGCCCTTATCAAACAACAAATGCAGTGAAGAAGGACTGTAAAAACTTTCACTGAATTGAATCAGACCCTCCTCTTCCAGCTTCTTCAGTGCGGTATAAACTTCAGCTGCATGGAAACGGAAACGCTCTGCGAAATCCTGTAAATCGAAATCATAACTCTGGCCCTCACTGCTTCCGACTGCGATTTGATAATAGTTGCTTAATGCCTGATAAATAGTTTTTAGAAATTCCGGAGTGGGCTGCGACTGCTCTACTTTTATCTGAAGCGAAAGAACGTCTGCCTCCTGATATATCATTACGGCATAGGAACGAAGACCATCCCGCCCAGCGCGACCCGCTTCCTGATAGTATGCTTCCAGGTTTTCGGGTAAGTCCAGGTGGATAACAACACGTACATCCGGTTTGTCGATACCCATACCGAAAGCGTTGGTAGCAACCATAACTCTTTTCTTATTTTTAATCCATTCATCCTGTCGTGAACTACGCTCAGAAAAATCCAACCCGGCATGATAATACGATGCTGAAATACTTTTACCAATAAGCCACGCAGCAATTTCTTGTGTAGCCTTTCTGGACCTGACGTAGATGATGGTTGACCCGGCGACCTTGCGAAGTATCTCCAGAACCATCTTTTCTTTGTTTTCAGTTTTCCTCACAACAAAGGAAAGATTGTCGCGGGCAAAAGACTTTTGAAAAATGGCCGGATTTTTAAACTCCAGCTTTTCAACAATATCTTCACGCACTTCGCGTGTAGCCGTTGCGGTTAGCGCAATGACAGGTGAGTCTGGTTTCAAAATCCGAAGTGAAGAGATCTGAAGATAGGAAGGCCGAAAGTCATATCCCCACTGAGAAATACAATGCGCCTCATCCACAGCGATCAATCCGACATTCATTTGTTTTACCCGTGCTACAAACAATTCAGTATGAAGTCGCTCGGGTGAAACATACAGAAACTTAATTGATCCATAAATACAGTTGTTAAGCAAAATGTCTATTTGCTGCCTGCTCATTGCAGAGTGAATAGCAACAGCTTCAATACCACGTTGCTTCAATTGCTCAACCTGATCCTTCATAAGAGCAATAAGAGGGGTTATCACAATACAAATACCATCACGCAATAAGGCAGGCACCTGAAAACAGATTGACTTTCCCCCGCCAGTTGGAAGTAACGCCAGTACATCCTGCTTCTCTAGCGCGGCTTGAATGATTTCGGCTTGAAGTGGCCTGAACTGGTTGTGTTTCCAGTATTTCTGCAATATGGATAGCGGTGTTTCCAAGACAAGATTATATTACGGAAAAGGTATGGCGAAAAAAAATACTCACATCCTACCGGGATAAATTAACGTACTAACGGGTTTTTACAGGATTCTACCAAACAATTTTTTCTTTATTTAAAAATGCAGTCACCCCCCTTTTACAATCATCGCTTGACCGGGCAGTAGCATTCATCTCCGCAGTATAGGTCAACGCGTCCTCGATCGACATAGATTGAACTTGTGCGATCATTTGTTTTGTAACCATCATCGCATGCAGCGAGTTGCTCGATAATAACTTCCCGGCAAAAGCCTTTACCGCTGAAACAAGCTCTCCACTGGAAACGATCTTGTTTACAATTCCAAGTTGCTGCGCTTCTTCGGCTGACACAAGCTCTCCACCTAACAAGAGTTCTTTCACTTTTGCTTCCCCTATTTTTCGAAGTAAAAAAACCATAACGATAGCGGGAATAAAACCAATTTTTACTTCAGTGTATCCAAACTTAGCCTCAGGAACAGCAAAAACAAAATCACACACGGAAGCAAGTCCGCAGCCACCGGCTAATGCATGACCCTGTACTTGTGCGACAACAATTTTTTTCAAAGTATAAATCTGATAAAGTAATTCCTTCAGGTTATTGGAGTCCGTAAGATTTTCCTCATATGAATTATTCTGCATTTTCTGAAGATATGCTAAATCAGCACCTGCACAAAAAGATGAACCCTTCGCGTTGAGAACTACAATTTTTACAGTCTTATCTTTTTCAAGTATTTCAAAACCTCGCTTAAGTTCCGATACTACTTCAAAACTTAGTGCATTCATTTTTTCAGGACGATTCAGTGTGATAAATCCGATACTGTCGCTTATGCTATACTCAATGTATTCCATGTCTCATATTTAAGTATCCTGCAAAACATTCTCATTTAATCCCATTTCGAAAGCCCCCTCATGCAATACAGAAAAGACGTTTACATTTAATTTATTCGCCTGAGAAACAAGTCTATTGGCAATGTAAAATGTATTGCTGCTGTCGATTACTATTTTCTTAAACTTAATCTTCCCTAATAAAACATCAAGGTTTTTCACACTATTATTGCTGATGATTACAACATCAACTTCCACCTTGTCCGGATACACGAATCCCTCATCCCGAATATGAAGGATAACCTTCTTGCCCCAAACGACTAATCCACCACCTTTAATTTCTTTTCGAAATACATCGCCCCAATAAATACGTTTTACACCATGCATAAGCCTGTTTGGAAGAATATGAAATTTAGTTTTTTGTGTATCGGTTTGCAATAAAGAATCCGATAAAAAATAAGTCTTTCCGTTGGAGATGAAGTCAACTGCCGTATGTCCCGGAATTTTGTAGACTGTGAGCTTTTGAACCCTAACATCTTTGGCATAATGCGTCCATTGCAGCACTGAGAAAGTGAAAAATAAAACAGAGCTTGCAATCAACAATCTGTATATTTTTTTCTCGGTCCAGAAATAGAATGTAGCAATTGCGAGCAACAGCAGTGTACATTGAAAAGATGTGATGTACACGTTCTCCTGAACACTATAAGGAATTTTCTCAATACTAAAGACCACTCCGTTTAATGCTTTAACTATCCATTTCAGTGCCCACCCGATTACTTCCGCCAAAGGATTAATGGGACTAACGGCCATCAGCCCTAATCCCATCAATAAAACAATAAAGGCACCTGGAATAACAAACAAGTTGGAAAGCAGAAAATAGTTTGGGAACTGATGAAAATATAATAATCCGAGTGCAAAAGTTGCTAACTGTGCAGCTATTGAAACAGACGACACCCGCCAGATCTCATCCAATACACGGTGCCGAGGTTCCCAGAGCCGGTAGAGTGCGGGTTGGAAACTGACAATACCCAACACGGCGAGGTAAGAAAGTTGAAAACCCAGCGACATGATCAGAAATGGATCATAAAGCAAAAGACAGAACGCAGATGCTGCCAGCGTATTATAAATATTTGTTTTACGGGATAACGGTCGCGCTGCTGCCACAAATGAAAACATGGTAACGGCCCGAAGTACTGAAGGCGAGAGTCCGGTGACAAACGCATAAGACCATAGAATACATAAGCTAAAAGCAAGCAAAATCCACTTTGCAGATCGCATCTGCTGGAACGGTTTTGACAAAAGAAGGATGATCCAATAGACGATACCAACGTGCAAACCTGAAACAGCAAGAACATGCATCGACCCCGTTGCCGCATAGGCATTCAGCAACTCCTGATCAAGGCCATCTTTTACACCTAAAACCAAAGCTGATACAAGCGCTTGTTCTCGTTCACTAGCAATGAACTCTTTTAATGTACCTTCAGCCCACGTTCTGATTGATAGCGCATAGTTGATCGCCATGTTGGGAGGATCATTGCCGAGAAGGACAATGTTTTCCGTCGTTACATATTGCTGATGGTAAATCCCACGAAAGGATAGAAATTTTTTATAATCAAACTCTCCAGGATTCGCAGGTGATGGAATGGCCTTTGGTGTTCCATTAATCAATACAATATCGCCATAACGGAAAAGTTCAGGCACATCTTTTTTAGAAGTATAAAGGAGAATTTTTCCCTGGTGCGCATTCCAACCACAATCGGTTTTCACATCGACAATTCTTGCTTCATATTTCCATGAGCGCGATTTTTCTTCTGGAGAACTATGTATAATTGCCTTATACTGATTTATCGGGACATCAAGATGAACGATATGATCACTACGCCTGCTTTCAGTGCGCAACTGCGCGTTGATAAATCCGGCCAGGAGAATCGCCCACATACCTACCATCCCGGGATTGACCTGGAACTTCTGGTAACTAAAAGCAAGCAACAGGTATGAGACTGTACAGCAAGCGAACAGAAGGTGGGCGGTTAGCGCTTTGAGAAGGTCAGGCTGATAAATTCCAGCGATTATACCTGCTAAAAAAAACACAACGATCCGCACAAAAGCATACGGCATCCAACGAAACATGAAGAAAGATAAGAAATTCCGCTAAGAACTCTCTTTCCCGTAGGCCGCAATTATATCCCGTACAAGTCGGTGACGCACCACATCCTTTTCACTGAGCTCCACAAAGCCAATCCCTTTTACCCCGTCGAGAATTCTGATGGCCTGTTTTAGTCCTGAGCTCTGTTTGGTCGGGAGGTCGATTTGTGATGTATCACCCGTGACAATCATTTTCGATTCCGGGCCCATCCGCGTCAGAAACATTTTCATCTGCATCGGAGTGGTGTTTTGGGCTTCATCCAACAAGATAAAAGCATTATTCAACGTACGACCGCGCATATATGCCAATGGGGCTATTTCAATAATTTCCCGCTCCATATAATACCCGAGTTTCTCATAGGGAATCATATCATTCAGGGCATCATAAATTGGCCGCAGATACGGATCAATTTTTTCTTTTAGATCTCCCGGAAGGAAACCCAGGTTTTCGCCAGCTTCGACTGCGGGACGGGTAATGATAATCTTTTTTACCTGTTTATTCTTTAATGCCTTAACAGCAAGTGCCACAGATATGTAGGTCTTCCCTGTACCGGCAGGGCCAAGCGCAAACACCAGGTCATTGTCTTTCACCTGTTGAACCAGTTTTTGCTGGTTAAGTGTTTTTGCTTTTATGGGTGCACCCTTTGTTCCATAAATGATTACATCCTCAGGAAGGTTTTGGTGATTCTCAGGCCCCAGGATTTCAGGTTCACGATCAACGTAAGACTTTACATTTTCTTCCGTTACCCTTCCATACTTATGGTAATGATCCATGAGTGAGTTGAGGATGTCATCGATCTGAACGATCTCGCTGGTCGTTCCTTTGATCAGGATCTGGTTGCCACGCGAAACTATTCTGCTTTTCGGAAAAGCGGCGGATAATGTGTCTATGGTTTTATTTTCTATTCCCAAAAAATCGATCATGGAAATATTCTCGAGTGTTACTACTTTTTCAATCAATAGAATACAGATTTAACGTAAAAACAATATGCTTTAAAAATGTTTACTTTGCCAAACTAAATTAGCGAATATCTGCGGCAGCATCAACCATGGCCATCGTAACTCTTCTTACCGACTCTGGCGAAACTGATCACTACGTTGCCGCGATTAAAGCTAAAATCATTAGCGTCAATCCTGGAATTCGGGTTGAAGACATAACGCATAAAATAAAGCCAGCAGACATCGCCCATGCCGCCTTCGTATTGCGATCTGTGTTTAACGATTTTCCCACGGGTACGGTTCATCTGGTCGGTGTAAATGCTACCGGAAATCGTGATGATTCCTACATCGCCCTCCAACTGGAAGATCATTTCTTTGTGGGATGTGATAATGGATTGTTCAGTCTGATCAGCGACAAACCACATCAGCAGCTCGTTGAACTCAATGCCATAAAGACGATCAGTACAACCTTTCCGGAACGGGACATCTTCGCTCACGCAGCTTCGAAACTAGCAAGTGGTGTTTCGATCACAAACCTGGGTAAACCCTTGACTGCCTTTAAAAAGATGATCGACCGCCAGGTAAAAGCCACAAAAAAGCAAATTACCGGCACTGTTATTCGGGTAGACAACATGGGAAATCTTATTACCAACATCAGTAAAGAGACGTTCGACATCCTGAGTAAAGGGAAGGTATATACCATCCAGTTTGGAGGCGAGAAGTTCAGAAGGATGCACACTCAATACAACCAAGCTGAGGAAGGAGAATGTTTCATAGTATTTAACAGCCTTAGTCTGCTCGAGATAGGTATTAACAAAGGAAATGCCGCCGAGTTATTGGGATTGGGATATGATAGTATGGTAAACGTATTTTTTGACGAGTAAGGAATTTTTGGTCACTTAACACGCGCCGAATATGTTGATACGGATAGTGAGAATGCATTTTACGGAAGCAGGTATCAGGGAGTTTCTGGATATTTTTCAGCAGAATATGAACGCTATTCGAAATTCTGAAGGTTGTATACAGCTTCAATTGCTAAAGGATTTAGAAAATCCGCTTGTGTATACAACGCTGAGTTACTGGAATGACGAAGAGAGCTTGACCAAATACCGTAACTCCGAACTATTTGCCAGTGTTTGGGGAAGAGTAAAAACCCTGTTTTCTGAGCGATCGCAGGCATTCTCTTTGGAGAAATATATTGAGCTGTAGATTGGACAGAAATCAAAGTTTAGCCATATTTGCACCCCCATGCCTGAGTGGCGGAACTGGTAGACGCGCACGACTCAAAATCGTGTACCTCCGGGTGTGCCGGTTCGATTCCGGCCTTAGGTACTTGGCTTATTACCAGGGCATTACGAGAACCCTTTCCTGAATTTCGGGAGAGGGTTTTTTCGTCTGTTGCAGAACATTTTGCAGAACATTTTTAGAATTGTGTCACGATCTTAGTCCGTCATCCCATCTCAAAACATTCCTAACCCACGGTATTTCTGTTTAATTTTTCTCCAATTTATGGCATTGTGAATCATGGAAAAGTTCTGAGTAAAGAAGTATGTCAATGTGATTATATGCCCAATCCAAGCGTGGCACTACTGAACTATTACGACTAGTTTGTGAATACCTGTCCGTACTGCATATAAGGTAGATCATTTATAAAAGTGTGCAATTTCAATTACATAACTAAAACTTCATTTGATGTTTCTGGATAGATTATTTCAGGTTTGCACTGATGCCCGAAATTCCCTACTTCCAAATAATGAATTCGATATTATCCTTTTACACGCCAAGGACGGAACCAATAACTAAGGTTCGGATTATTTATTTATCATCCTCTGTTCAAAAAAATATAATGCTTCATGATCTTAGAGCTTTCGAATCACGCACCCTCCTTTTTGCTGACATTGCAAGAATTGGTAAGCAAACGAACCTTTAATCTAAAACATTGCGAAAGAACGCAGGTACCAGGATTCGGATACCTGCGTAATTTGTCCAGCGTCCTCACTCATTGCTGTTTTTCACTATACGTTTTCGCAGAATTAGACCACTTTGCCTTCGAGTTGAACTTCTGCCTTCCCCTTTACTTTTATCCTCTCTACGGGATTTTTCTTCAATTTTTGCAACGGCTCTCGCAAGGGTGGCAACAGACCAGGCGGTAAGACCAAAAACTTTGTCCTTCGGGTACATTTCAGTTCCTGATTTGTAGAATGGCATTCTCTTGAAGACCTCATACCACTCTGAACCATATGACCCTACTCGGTAAATGTACCAGTTAGCGTCGGCATGTACCTGTTCAAATTTGAAGCCGGCGACTTGCCCTTTTCCAATGAAATATTTTTCAAGCATGTTTTTTCTTTAATTGATTGGTTGAAAATTATGAACTCTTTTAAAGGACGGCCCAACTCACTGAGCCGTCCAGATCATCATATGAAACCATGTGCCTAGCGTTGACACAAGTTCAGTTCCTCGATGGTTTTTCGTTTACCATCTTTAATCCATTTTAGCAATTCCTCTCGATCAAAGTAAACTCGCTTCCCACGCTTGTAGTGAGGAATCTTTCGATTAGAAATCAAGTTGTAGATTGTTCCTTTTGACAAGCCAGTTATTTGAGTCGCGAGGGCCATTCCATTTGGACCCACAGGTGTCGCCTGCTGCACCAACGTTTGGTTAAGGACGACGAAGAGTGAATCTATTTGTTTATGCAGGAGTTCTAGTTTTTCCTCCAACGCAGCGATTGATTTATCTTTCATTATTTTAAGTATAGAATAATTAAGAAAAAGGGTTCGCATGCGTCTTTAACCTAACAACTGATGATTCATCTCTTACCAAACCAAACTGGAGGCCGTACTTATTTCGCCGCGGTTTATGACCTAGCGTTTGTAGACGCTTGCTTAACGATTTTGCATTGCTAAAATCCGCACCGGTATCCTTACAATAATCTTGGTAAAATTCATGAATGGTAAGCAATCTTGTGCCAGGGCTTCCTGGCTTCCACCCATCTTCTTGAATAAATCTAAGGACGTCATCACTTTCAAGTTGATAAGACTGAATCTCTTCGGACATCTTTTTAGGTTGCGTGAAATTACGTTGTGCCAGTAGCCTATCAAGCCCTTCAAGAACCCAATTAAAAATGCCGCTCAGCTCGCTCGCAATGATTCTGTTTGCCAACTCCTTGTCCTGATCCTGATCCGCAATTGTTTCAGTAAATGGAATTAGCAATAAGCGTCGGAAGTAAGCATGGCCTTGCGCTTGAACATCAGGTAGATGGTTTCCGTTTATGATGAATTTGCAATAATCCTCAATCATCATCGGTTGTCGGTAAGGTAGCCGTGCTTCGACCGGTTCTCCTGACACGAGACGCTTAAACATCTCAATGTCAATTTTTCCACCAAGTTCACTGCTATAATTAACCAGAACAGATCCTAGTTTTGCCCTTGAGTATCCATTATCGCTGCATAAGCTGTGAAAAGTGTAGGAACTTACGTTCTTAGTTCCTCCAAGTAAAGCTCTTACAATCTCAAAGAACACGCTTTTTCCATTTGCACCTGTCCCGTACAAGAAAAGAGCTTTTTCAAGCTTCAAGACTGAGCTCTTAATAAAAATATAACCGATATACTCGGCAAGAACCTTTTGACAGTCGATATCCGGTAGCACCTGATTAAGGTAAGCGCGAAACATAGGAGCACTTGCTGCCTCATCAAAAGAAAAGGGCAGTTGATAGGTGATAAAATCACTGGGTGTATGCTTTCTTAATACTCGTCCATTTAAGCCAATCTCGAATGTGCCATTCATTAAGTTAATTAAAATCTTGTCTGAATATGCGTTATTGCGCTCAAGATATCCGTCAAATTGAAACTGTCGTAACAAATCTGCTTTAAACCTGAACGGTCGAGCGAGATCCTTTGGTATACCCATTTTTATGGTTGCGTCGGCAAGGAATTTACTCAATGCATCAGTATTTACCTGAAACCAAAATGCCCCATTGTAGGCGTAAGAATCTCCCTCCACATGGCAGAGACCCAATCCGCTTTGTTTGGCCAGGTTCAAAATCTCCTCTATCGCCAGAACGATATACTTATCCTTGCCAAAAGGGACATTGTCTTCGATTCCTGCGTGACTGCGAAAGTCGATTCTTGAAACCCTCTCGAGCATCGTGTCAAACAACTCAGTAGCATTCACTATTGGTCCTTGAATTTTCTTTTTTAATTTCATTTGTAAAATGTGTGTGTGTATTATGTGTACTATTAAAAAAATAGGATTCCATCCCAAGCATAATTGCTTCGAAAAAAATTGCCATTAAAACAATTGGAATCATTCGGAAATACCGAGGATACTTTTTGTTAGTTTCTAACGGGGAGTAGCCGAACCCCAAAAATCAACCATACAGTTGTTTAAGAGAAAATGAGCGTGGAACAAAATAGAGATTGTACAACTCTTTGAGACAAAATTACGCTTTGCAGACAATTCCTCAGCAAGATTTCCGAGAAGTGAATTGAGCTAAAAACTTCCCAAATTGAGAAATAAGATAGAGGTTTGAGACACATCATAAATCTTCTGATAGATGGTGGTGTCGAAGATGTACATCTTTTAAAAACTTTATAACAATAAAGAATCTATAGAAATGTTTAAAATGTTGCAACACCTACACCCTTGTTCAGGAGTTGTTTTTAAGTCTAGGGCATTGCAAGTTCCAGCGGAGGTAAAAACTAAACAAGTTATGCTCCAATTAATTTAAAAAAGCCTGCGTTGGAAGACTCTATAAAAACACCGATCACGTAACGTGGAGGATAAGGACCAGCAAACAACGGTATTCTACCGATTGCCTATATAGCGTAAGTCTCCAAACAGAGTCAAGAGGTCGATAGGCCGAAGGCCGGAGACCTTTTGCTTAGACTAAAAACGGATTAAAGGAGAACCTATCTAAAAACCGCTACTCTCTGAAGTCGTACTGAATGCCAGCTGAGTCCTTATAGCTAAACCATGTTAGACAAGCATTCATAAACAGAGTCCAGAGGTCGAGGAACGAGACCTTTGGCCTAGACTAAAACCAATAATAGAGAAAAAAACTTTATCAAATCGCTGAATTGTATTAGACAACACACTGTAGATTACATAGCGTAGATTACATACTGTAGACTACATGGTGTAAACTACATAGTGTAAACTATACAGGATAAGGACTATAAGGTATGTCGATTTTGAATATGGCCTTTCTCTAAGATAAGTTGTAGTTATAGGCCAAAGGTTTCCCCGACTTCGTCGGCTCAACCTCTGGACTCCGTCTAGCAAAGCATTCAATACAAAGCATTCAATACAAGAATATGACACAGGTATTTATAATCATCTCTGCAATCATTGGTATATACGGTACATGCATATTACGATTCGTCCTGATGAAAGCTTTTGTCTTCGGTACGTTTGGAATGGTATTGTCTTATCATACAGCTCTTATTCGGATCGTGGAGTCGAGTGTTCCCCCCCAGAGTCATCAGAGTGTCACGTCATTAGTGATGAAGTCCTGACGGTGAGTAATACATGCCTAATCGGTTTTTTAAGGGCCTCTCTCTAATAGAGGTTTTGGTCTAAGTTGGAAAGGCTTCGCCTCTCCAAGCCTCTCTGAAGTCAAGCAAAGCATTTCTATCTGAGCTTATATAGTAGCCGATACTTGCAACTGGATTCAATACCAACAGCTTAAGAACTACAGTTTACTATTACCTGGTCCTTAACCTTCTGGAGCCGGTATTCCTTCAGTCTGAGTTTCGATTTCAATGCATGAATCTGCTGAAGTTCCTAATGAACTTGGGGTTGTTGAATTTTTTTTATTTTTTTGGAGCGAGCATCTGTGTTGGACTCACTTACTCTGCTTCCCCCGGGGTCTCTCGTCTTAAAACTTTTTCTGTAATCGCGAAGCAAAATCACTTTTCACTTAGCACTTATGGGACTACGCGACAAATGTCATTTCCGATTATCGATTCTCACCAGCATATCAACAACAAGGTTGGTTCTATTGAGTGAGAGCTTAGCTTGAAGACGTTTGCCTTATTGAACTACTTTTCTCACCACTATTTATTCGACTATTCTTCGAAAAATTGAAGGGACACCGTCAGTACTTTTTTTTACTCAGGAGCTGATATTGTTAGCTTTGAGAAGTTTTTATCTTCGTAAACAGCATCAATAGTTAGCATGGTATCTCTTCCATTCTTCATGCAATAATACCTACCATTAAAAAGCTCATATCCAGCATCCTTTATTATACTATGAATCATATCGCTAGATGATGTCTCAAGAAACACAAACTGCGTGTGACAAAATTCCCGACCATCAAAGTAAGAAGTAAAAGAGACTCCGGAAACAGTATCAATCTCGATCATCACCGTATCTAATGACGCATCGTTTTCTACTGGTATGTCCGTCCTGATATCAGTCATCAGTCTGTTTACTCTGACGTTAATCTGCGCTGAAGTGGTCAATGAGGCAACACATAGCATCGTTAAAATAGCAATTCTCATATATTAGTTATTATAAAGTTCACACCTGATTTTGATAGTCTTCGTGTCGCTCATTTTGTACTTCATGAACATTGTTTTTCCTCCGTCTGACATTCCGCCTGATAATTCAAAGGAAATAAATTCAGCCGGCTGCATCCTCGTGATTGACATTGTAATATTCTTCATTCCGTCATCAGAAGACCAATCTCCTACGGAATTATCATCCATAAAACAGAATGACTCCCATTCGGTGGCACCGGAAAACGAATCGCAATTGTCGCAAAAACTAAAACTAGACCTTAACGCGAAAGATCCGGATACCAATTTCTTCAATAGGTCATGGTCAGCAAATTGACTGTAATCACACTCAAATATCAAGTCCTCATGAGTTGATTCATTGGTTGAATAACTGATAGCCTTCCATTGGGCCATGTATCCAATCACAATTTCTTTTGTGGGCCTCGGGTCCTCATCTTCGGAACAACTGATTAGGGCAACGATCATTAGGGCGGATAACAAGATTTTTTTCATAAAACGTTTATTTGGTTTGGTAATTTATACCGCTGTATCGTCAGAGTGAGTCCCTGGTAACCAACACTTGAAAATGAACTATTTCTCTGCGGTTTCAGATATCCATTCCCTGCGTCCTAACATCTATGAATAAGAGAATGACTAACATCCTAAAAGCCTCTAAAGTAGGGAATCGCTGCCTTCGTGTTTCCTGCATTCTTCGCGGTGTGATAGCATGTCGTGACCTACTGCGTTTTCAATAATCCAGACACTTTGGCTTAGTCATAATTCCGTTGAATGATAACAACGCTTCTACAACAACAAATTCTTTCTCATTACTATTTAATTAAAACAGTTTCATTTTTCACATCTCCTTGCAGGAAGGCATCCTGTACTATACAACTATGAACATGACAGAATCAAAGCTCAAGTCAATCGAGTACGCTAAGAATTACCCCCTCATCCCGAATGATTCTCCATTCATCGGCCCTTTCACAGTCGGAAACGTCGGTATTTTTAATGAGAGGAAAATTATTAATTTATGCTGCAAGACAGTGAGGTCGACACCGCTCAATGCGTCATTGAGTTTTCCACTAAAATGGACCAAAGCCTCTGCTTTCAAACCTGGTGATGTCGTGAATGTTAAAGTAGCTGATGGGTATGTTCAAAATTTATGGCATGCTAGACCAGAAACGATCAGTAGTCGGGTGATCTCGCAACCAATATCTAAACCTGATGACACCGAGGAGTCAAATGCAGTAACTGTAGTTACTCCAGCAGATAATCAGCAACGTCCTTTCTAATCACACGCGGGGTCTAAATCGATTAGATCATTCAAGCGGAAGCGACACTACAATTCTTTACACAAAACCCGGGAGGCCAATGCGGTCTCCCTTTTTTTATTTAATCAAAATCCAAAGCTATGCGTCAGAGCAGTTTCAACAATGCAATCAGTACAACCATGAGCGGTCAATTCCATCGCACATTACCTAGGACACCATATAAGATGATCATCGATGATCAAGCGTCGCTTTTGGCGTTCATGACAAGGAATGAATTTCAGGAATACTTAGAAACACGGTTTTAAACTATTCGAGGAGGAGTTCAAGAATTGGGCTTCTCCTTTCATTAACCATTTAATCGTAAATGAAACAAACATACAATAACGGTCGAGTTGCAGAGATTAAGATCTCTTATAAGAACCGTGTTAATTCCGCTGACCGAATGATCATCAATGGCTCCAAAGATGCCGAAAATATTCTCCGACCTCTATTCAACGACCTCATTGAGCACAGAGAAGCCATGTATGTAATCTTGCTCAATAGAGCAAACAAGGTATTGGGTTACTTTTTAGTAGGCATTGGCGGAGTTTCTGGAGTAGCTACTGATGTGAAATTGATCTTTCAATCAGGAATTAAATCCAACGCGTCAAGTATGATCCTTGCCCATAATCACCCAAGTGGAAACAACAAACCAAGCCAGGCGGACATTGAACTCACCAAAAAAGTGAAGGAAGGATGTAAGCTTCTTGAGATGTCGCTATTGGACCACTTAATAATGTTGCCTGGCACTGGGTACTACTCTTTTGCTGACGAAGGTCATCTCTAATCACTTAAACAAACTACTCATGCAAATCTTAATTGGAATAGTCCTGCTGCTCCTAAGCGCACGGATGAGGACGTGGGGGCGAAAAAAACACAGTATGAATGACATGCTTAAGCCAAGCTATCTCGTGAACCCGGTTTTCTGGCTTGTCTTTTCCCTCACAGGAATAGCATGCTTCGTTAGTGGAATAATATTGATCATCGCATCAATCATTGATTAAACAGGTGAAAGGTGTCTGTTGCGCCGGCTCGAAGTCCGGGTAATGCTTCCCCGATGTATTAACGCCCCGTGACTCTCTTGCCTAACGCAAAATAAAGAAACAACTAAACAAACAACTATGAACTTACTCACGCTGATTGTCGGCGCACCGTCAAGTGGGAAAACCACATCATTCCGAAATCTCGGACCTGAGACGGTTTTGTATAACACCGAGCGAAAAATGCTGCCCTTTAAAAACAAAGGGATAAAACTGGTCACAACTGAAACCGTCAATGATCTCTTGGCCAAACTAGCCCAGTTTAAGGG
>JBGTEP010000078.1:0-76461 GCA_041747735.1 Chryseolinea sp. | reverse complement strand
AATCTTATGGCTTCGACAAATCAAATCCAGTCAAAGTGGGTGGCAGTAATGAAAGCAGTGGACCTAGAAATGAGAGGAGATTTTTAAATGCACTATTGGGTCCAAATGGAGAAGAATTAAAATATTTTAGAGCAGGAAGTTGTTGTGCGTTTAAGACTCCAAACGGAGCGTTTGACAACACCGGAATGTTGGATAATTATAGAGTCACCTGGACAGGCGCTGACGACACGTTGAATATTTTTATAAACATGTATGACAAAGGTGACCTCAAGATCCCTGTCGGGCTGACAGCTAAAAGGAAGTGATTGAATATTGCAATTTGTACCAATCTTCCTAACCCGCGAGGTGCAACTCCCCTTAGATGTTATGTAAGCTAGTAGTTTAATAAATCCATGACCTTAATACTCTCCCATTGAAACATTCATTCTCTGCTTTTTTATTTCTAACGGCTCTCCAAGCATGTAATATCAATCAAAAATCAGATATGCCTTTGGAAAACAATATGCATGATCGACTTGATAATTATTTGGACTGGGGCGTCTACCGAGGTGATAAAAAAGCCAATCAATATTCAGATATAGGCCAGATCCATGCTGCCAATGTACATACACTGCAGCCGGTCTGGGAATACCATACCGGTGATGCCGACGAAAGCTCGAATATGTACAGCAACCCCATTGTGATTGATGGCCTAATGTATTTTTCAACCCCTGCCCTAAACGCAGTAGCATTAGATGCTGCTACTGGCGAGGAGGTTTGGGTTTTCGAATCTTCTAAGTTTAATAAAGATCAAAAAGTAATTCGCGGAAGAAACAGGGGAGTTACCTTTTGGGAAGGAACGGAAGGACAACGTATATTCGTCTTCGTAAAAGACCGCGTTTATGCGATAGACGCAAAGTCCGGAGAACTTATCCGCTCTTTTGGAGAGGGTGGACACATCAACCTGAAGAAAAATTTGGGCATAGAAGAGGATAAAGCCAACGTAGAGGTAACAACTCCTGGCATTATCTACAAAGACCTGCTGATTGTGGGTTCTAAAGTTTCAGAGGATTATAATTCAACCCCGGGACATGTCAGAGCATTCAATACTGTAACAGGTGAAATGAAATGGATTTTCCATACCATCCCACAAAAAGGAGAGTTTGGATACGACTCCTGGGCGTGGGTAGAAGGAGAAACGTATGGCGGTGGTAACCCCTGGGGCGGATTTTCATTGGATGAAGAAAGAGGCTGGGTATTTTTTGCTACCGGTTCACCAGCAAATGATTTTTATGGAGGTTTTAGAAAAGGCAAAAATCTGTTCGGAAATTGTGTCGTAGCACTGGACGCCTTAACCGGGAAGCGCCAATGGCATTATCAAACCGTCCATCATGACATCTATGATTATGATAATCCTCCAGCCCCGATACTGGTAACCCTCAACCTGGACGGAAAACAAAAAGATGCAGTAGTTCAGCTTACTAAAATGGGATTGACTTTTGTACTGGATCGCGATACCGGCGAACCTCTTTTCCCGGTAGAAGAGCGACCAATACCAGCGTCAGAAGTTCCGGGAGAAGCTACCTGGCCTACCCAGCCTTTTCCTGTTAAGCCGCCGCCTTTGGTTCGTCAATCGTTAACTGTCGCTGATGCGAGCAATATTACGCCCGAGTCGCGTGCTTATGCCCTGGAACTCTTTGGAAAATATAATCTCGGAGGTATTTATTCACCACCATCACTTCGTGGAACCATTTCACTGCCTGGCCATCTCGGTGGAGTTGAATGGGGAGGCGGCGCATATAACCCGTTTCTAAATATTCTGTACGTTAATGCCAATGAACTTCCCAGTATCAACAGACTTTTGGAAGTCAGGCATAAATCGAAAGACACTTACGCCGAGCCAATCAAATTAGGTGCGGCCTTGTACCGAAGTCATTGTACCGTCTGCCATGGTGCAGATCTGAAAGGTAACCCGCCTGTTCACCCATCCCTCCAAAACCTGTCTTTAAATGTTGACGAAATCCATCGTACAATCAGTCAGGGAAAAAATCTTATGCCCGCATTCAACCACCTTTCTGATCACGAGGTCAGAGCCCTGGCAACGTTTCTTAAAAGCGATTTATCTTCTCAAGAAAAACTAATCAGTTCGAAAGACGATGAAATGGCAGTCGATGGCAAAACAAGGTATGTAATTGATGGCTACAAATACCTACGTGACCAATACGGAGCCCCCGCCATTACCCCACCCTGGGGAACATTAAGCGCGATAGACCTTAACGTAGGAGAAATACTTTGGCAAGTTCCGTTGGGAGAATACCCGGAACTAGTAGCCAAGGGAATTCACAATACCGGAGCGGTAAATTTTGGAGGTCCGGTGACTACCGCAGGCGGAGTAGTTTTCATAGCCGCAACTCCGGATGAAAAGATTAGAGCATTTGAATCACATTCCGGAGTAGTTTTATGGGAATACCAATTGCCTGCAGGAGGCTACACCATACCAAGTACGTACATGATTAATGGTAAGCAGTACGTGGTGGTGACGGCAGGGGGTGGAGGGAAAAATGCCACTAAATCCGGAGACTCTGTCATAGCTTTTGCATTGCCTGAACCAGAGAAAAACGACTCTTCGTCATCTGTAAATGACAAAAATACAGACTGGACAATTTTATTTGATGGGAAATCTCTCGAGGGATGGGTTCACTTGAATGGTTTCCATAAATATCTAGTAGAAGATAATGCCATTGTGGGCCGGACTGTTGCGGGAAGTATGAATTCCTTCCTCTGCACTAAAGAGGAATTCGGAGACTTTGAACTAATCATGGAAATAATGATTGACAGCGTCACCAATTCCGGGATTCAGATCAGGTCATCCGCCAAGCCACTCAAACACGGTGATCATTACAATGAAAGTGCTGGGAGGGTGTATGGTCCGCAGGTGGAAATAAGGCAAAACCACGGTCAGGTAATGCTGACGTCTGAGGGATATTCGCCTACTACCGGTGTCCTATACGGCGAAGCTTTAGGTACCGGGTGGATGTCTTCTGAAAAATTAATGAAAGAAGGACATCCTCACTATAATAATAAGGGTTGGAATGAACTTCGTATCCTTGCTGAAGGTCCGCGTATACAAACCTGGGTTAATGGGCGTAAGATAGAAGACCATAACAACGAATCGGTATATAAAACCCATCCAAAAGGATTCATTGGTTTACAGGTTCATGGGGTGGAAGGAAAAGGGCCTTTTGAAATGAAATTTCGAAATATTAAAATTAGACGCATCTCCAGCAAATAAGCGCGGATCTGCTCTCAACGAGTCCGCAAGTATGAAGGGTATAAAGCACAAAAACTAAAAGCCGTTCTATTGAAACGGCTTTTAGTTCAATGATTGTTGCTCAATTGTTGCTCAAAATATTAGCACAATATTTCGCGATCGATAGCATCTTTTGCTTTCATCAGATCGAAATATTTCAATGCAACGGTGTGCCTGTTGCTCCTGGCTCCCCAGTGTAAAGTGGAACATCGTTTTACTCGTTACGCAGGCTTTGCACAGGATTCGCGGTTGCGGCTTTGAAAGACTGCCAGCTTACTGTTAGAATTGCGACCAACATCGCTGCAACACCCGATATTATGTAAACCCAGGCGCTGATGCTCGTGCGGTACGCGAAGTTCTCAAGCCATTGATTCATAACGTACCACGTAACGGGTATTGCGAGAATGAACCCGAATAGTACAAGCTTCAGGAAATCTTTGCTGAGAAGGCTAACGATGTTTGAGACCGTAGCACCGAGTACTTTTCGCATTCCGATCTCTTTTGTTCGCTGTTGCGCAGTAAAAGCAACGAGCCCGAACAGTCCCAGACAAGCAATAAAGATAGTCATACCTGCGGCCATGCTAAAAAGCTTTGCGAAACGCTGATCATTCTTGTATTGCTGGTCAAAAGATTCATCGGCGAACGCATAGCCAAAAACATTACCTGGAAAAAGCGTATTATAAATTTCTTGTATTTCCTGGGTGATGCCAGAGAGATCTGGCGTGGCCACACGAAAAGAGACAAATCTGCCTGTGGTAGTTGGTCCAAAAACGATACTTTTCTGGGCCTGGTGAGCGGATGACCACTGAAAGTCTTTATATACACCGATTATGTTTGCCGCATTCCCACCGATATCAAGGTCTTCACCCACTGCTTCCGAAGCAGACGAATAACCAAGTGACTTCACGGCAGTCTCGTTAATAATAACAGTCCAGGGTGTACCTTCCGCGTCGGAGATTGTAATGTCGGAAAATTCCTTACCTGCTACCAGCTTGAGTCCATAAAGAAGAGCAAATGAACTGTCAATGTAAGTAGCCACTCCTCGGATCGCATTCGAAGGATCATCGGCAGCTTTACGGATGGCCGCACCATTCCAGTTGAATCCACTGCCAGGAATGGTGGATGAAAGTGCAGCGTTTTGAATTCCGGGAATATTCCTAACCTGTTCGAGAAATGTTTGCATGATAGCGGCTTCGTCAATATTCTCTGGAAGTACCCGTGGCGCTCTAACGGTAATCACTTTTTGTAGGTCAAGGCCCAGATCCATGTGCCGCATGAAATCAAGCTGGCTATATACAGTAGCTGTGCCTGTAAGTAAAACAATCGATGCACCGAACTGAATAACTACCAATGTTCGTCGAAGCCATAGATGCGATGCAACATAGGCTGTTCTGCCCTTCAGTGCTGAAGCCGGCTTAAATGACGAAAGCACAAATGCAGGATAGAGACCGGCCAGTAGTGTGCCAGCAAGAATGGTAAGGGAGAATGCAAGCCAAAAGCCCGGGTTCAACCACAACGCAGAGGTTAAGCGCGTGCCTGCTACATCGTTCACAACGGGCACCAGCATGGTACTGAAGACCAGGGCTAAGAGTGCAGCCGTCAGGTTAGTAAGGGCAGATTCGGAAAGAAACTGGAAGATAAGCTGGCTCTGCCTTGCACCGGCCACTTTACGTACTCCCACTTCCCGTGAACGATTGACTGCCCGTGCAGTTGCGAGGTTTACATAATTCACAAGCGCGATGATAAGGGTGATGAGTCCTATCACTAAAAAGAAATAAACCGTACGGTGACTACCCATAACGGGATTCCCTGCACCAGTCACTTCGGAGTTTAAATGAATGTCAGCAATTGGCTGAGTTAAGATTGCAGCGCTCCACCCTTGCTGTCGAAGCACGTCACCTCTATGCGCCAGAAATACGCTAGTCATTTTTTTCTCTACAACGCTACGGTTAGCATTCGGAGTAAGTCGAATGTACGTTGTAAAGTTATTCCAACTCCAACCTCCTTCAGGTTCGTTTGAGTAATTTTCGCCGCGCAATAAATCATCGATGGGCAACAACACGGCAAATTGGAGGTGAGAGTTTGCAGGTAGATCTTTTAAGACTCCAACGATGGTATATGTCTCGTTCACCATTCCTGCGATCTCGAGGAGTTGTCCTTCTGCGTTAGTGGTTCCAAAATATTTTTGGGCGCTTGCTTCTGTAATTAATGCCTCCCCAGACTCCAGTTCATTCGTTGCGTTCCCAGTGGCGAGAGGAAATGAAAACATTGTGGTAAATGCAGGGTCGACATACAGCACTCCAGCATCTTCAAAGACGTTCTCGGGACGCGCGGGATTTGCCAACACTGCATCTTCAGGATGGACGCGGGCTATATCTAATATCTCAGGCACGGATTCCTTCAACGCTGGGGTGAGTGCCTGAGCGGTAAATGCGTGTCCCAAATCCATTGCGTCACCTTGTGGAGCGTATGCCTGTAACACGCGATAGAGCTGATCTTTGTGCTGGTGGAACCGATCGAAACTGTATTCGAACGCAACATATTGGAATATTAACAAGCAACAAGTCATTCCAATTGAAAGACCGACAATATTGATTATAGAAAAACCTTTTTTGCTTAATAGGTTTCTGTATGCGATTTTCAAATAGTTCGTAAACATAGGTCAGTCATTCAGGATTCACATTGATTCATCATCTTTTAAAATAGACTCAATAAGCATGAAGGTTGGCAAGAAAGATGCCATGAGGAAAGGTCGAAACTAAAAGCTTAATGTAACATTTGCCAAAGGTAGTAGTACGGATTTGAACAGCAGTATCCATAAACGGACGTTCTAGAACAAAATTATTTGCTGCAACAATCCCATACATATGACTTTTGTTAATCTTTGAAGATCGAGCTTGCAAATTGATTAAGTGATCTCCTCAAGGTTTGCCATTCATGCGAGGTTTCAGGAGAAGCCAGCATACACCCTACGAAGTTTTGACACTCCAAAGAGAATCTATCCGTCTCAGAATCTTCAAAAGCAAAAAGCCGCTCTTATGAAACGGCTTCTAATGCAAAGATTTCTGCTGAAGAATTAGCTCAATCCTTTTTAAGATTGTGAATCTCGCGATCAATATCGTATAAAGCATCTTTTGCTTTCATGAGATCAAAAATTTCGATGCAACGGCGTGCCTGTTGCTCTTCCTCATATTGTTCATCCAGGTACCATTGCAGAAAACGGGCCGTCTGAAAATCGCGTGCCTTCTGACAATGTTCTGTCATTCTATTGAAGTTCTCTGTGATCTGTATTTCCTGATCAAGTGCCATTACAAGGATCGAGCGAAGATCTTCAAAGCCGCGTTCTACCTTCGTTACCTCCGGAGAAATAGCCAGTGCGCCGGCATTGGCAATGTATTGGAAGATTTTCATCATATGCTCCCGCTCTTCGGCAGCTTGTTTTCTAAAATATTCGCCGCATCCGCGAAGTCCCTGCGAATAACACCACGCTGACATAGAAAGATACAAAGATGAAGAATGAGCTTCCACACCCATTTGTTTGTTAAGAATGTCCAGGACGCTGTCCTGAAGAGATGTTTTTTGACGAAGTACTGACGTTGTTTCCATTTGTTTTTTACGCTACACTCGACTTTATTAATGTATTGCGAGTTTGGGTTCTATCAAAAGTATAACGTTAGAACGCAATGACCCAGGAATTCGTGCGAAATGAAATCAATTTAGAACGAGTCTATATCCAGGCAGCCACCCTGATAGTGTCTTCGGTAGCTATTCCCTGACGGATTAAAAGATCCTGGAGCTTGAGCTCAAACATCCGTTGACTGTATAAAGACCGAAGTCTGGCGAAATCAGAAAGCATCAAAATAACCGATTTACCGCAGCCGGAAAGTGGTACGCGTACGGTATCAAAGTCGCTGGCGAGATTGGTCATATATTCATCCATGTCCTTACCCTGCATGGAAGAAAACGTAAGCATAAACTCGCAAGTAGTCTGACTGAATTCCTGCTCTCCGATAACAAGTTCAAATCTACCTCCAGCACGCGAGAGGCTGATTACAAGTGTATGGGTGGATTGAATACTTTCCAAGGTTCAAATTTTGTTTTACAAATGTAATGACAGTTTGGTTCTCTTTATACTCTTGCTTAGAAAAATTCTAAATAACTTCTTTTGGCTATATTCTATTGAAAATCAAGTAAAAAACGTTCTATTTCCGTCTGCCCCCCAAAAGAACTCTAAAATTCTATCTTACAAAGCCCGAACGCAAAGGCCTTTTCAAAAAGTAAGGAGACGCTTGCCAATTACTGTGTGAGTCAACCTGAAATGTCCGAAACTTACCGAAGAAGGAAGGTTTCATCTTAAATCCCAATCTTCCAGTTGACCCATCTTTGCAATGCCAACGATGGATAACACGTAACGGTCAAAATAGATGGCCAAATCAACACAATAAAAGTTACGGGGAGAAATCGCATTGTTTACACGTATACTTAATTTAAAACCGATTAAATCAATATTACTATGACTCAACGTATTTGGTTCATCACAGGCATTTCAAGTGGCCTCGGTAAAGCACTTGCTCAGGCGGTGATAGAAAAAGGTGATTATGTAATTGGCACTTTTCGTAAGCAAAACCAGGCTGACGAATTCAATAATTACTACGCACACAAGGCCTTTGCTATAGTACTCGATATAACGAATCACTTAGAGATAGATGAAGCTATTAGCAACGTGAAAAACAAGATGGGTAAAGTAGATGTGCTTGTAAACAACGCCGGATTTGGATTAGCAGGTGCCCTTGAGGAAACAAGCTTAGCCGAAGCACGGGAAATTTTTGAAACCAATTTTTTCGGTACCTTAAAATTAACACAAGCATTCCTGCCCATTTTCCGACGGCAAAGAAGCGGACACATAATTCAAATTTCGTCGCACGGGGGTTTCAAGGGCTTCGCGGGATTTGGATTATACAATGCAACTAAGTTTGCATTAGAAGGTTACAGTGAAGCTTTGGCTGCTGAAGTTGCTTCTTTGGGAATAAAACTCACACTCGTTGAGCCCGGACCTTTTCGAACAAATTTTGCAGGTGAGTCTTTTAGGCAAGCCGCTGTTATAATCGATGATTATAAGGAAACCGCCGGCGCATTCAGAGAAAGAATAAAAAAAGTTGATGGTAAACAAGAGGGGGACCCTGTCAAAGCTGCGAAAGCGATTATCCAGATTGCCAGCATCGAGAATCCACCGCTCCGGTTGCCTTTAGGAAAAGTTGCTTTGCACACAATCGTTTCTAAGATTACAAGTGTCAATCAAGATTTAGAATCTTACCGAATCCTGGCTGAAAATTCAGTTTATTAAAATCACACAGCTTACCTGGAAGAGATATTCTCGGCCAGTCTGTAAGTTAACGCTAAAGCAGTAAGCCCTGTATTCGCATAACTTGATGTTGGCAAAACGCAGGGGCCGCAAACAAAAATATTGTCGGTATCATGAATTTTTAAATTTTCATCCAGTACACCTTCATCCTTTGAACGACTCATAATCACCCCGCCTGCCTGATGATATATATCCCCTGCATTCTCAAGCCAATCGCCTGAGTTTTTTTCTGACTCTTTTTTAAACCAATCATCGAAAACTAAGTTGCCAAGCTGGTTTGTTCTAAGGTAATTGTCAAGTTTATGACAAAACTCTTTGATTGAATCAAACTCGCGCCCGTCCAATTTCCAATTTAAAAGTACCTTGGGACGACCATTCTTATCGAACTCATTTTTTGAAATTGTAATCTCGGAATCCTTTATAGAAATCTGCTGCGCCTGAATACACAAAATTATTTTTGAATTAAAAGGAACATAAATTTGATTATCCTTCAAATACCGAAATACTAACGGCATGATTTGGGGAAGTGCCTTTACTACTTTAACAAATAACAATGCTTTATCCTTTATACTGGAGGAATCTTGCGACCTTCCCATCACGGCCTTTGCAAACTGTTTAAAATTATCAAGATGCTGAGTTACATCACTGCTGAACGAAAAATACCCGGAAACGCCTATATAGCTACTATCTGGTTCTGATAAATTCCACCTCAATTTGGGTTGCAGTTTGTTACCGTTTCGAATGATATTCGAAAACTTTTTAAAAAACTCCTTCGAAGCATTTTGAACGACTCCCATCCTTAGACTTAGATGATCCTGATAATACTTTCCTATCCATTGATTATCAGAAAAGGGGCAATCTGATTTATTAGCGGAAGTCAACAAAAGTCTGCATATCTCAAATGTTCCGTTCGCCAAAACAATTTTATCAAAATCTTTTATACTTACATTTTGCCCATTAAAAGTAATATCAATACTGATACATTTTTTGTCAGAAAAATTAAGATCGGTTACCGTGGTATTTTCATATACTTCAACTAAATCCGAGTCTTTTAATTCTTTATAAAAATGATTTTTAAAGTTCGGTTGCTTAAGCCAGTGAGTATAAAAGAATTCAAGCGTCTTACCAGGCCATGTATCCAATTTTTCAACATGGTCTGATACTTCTTCATGAAATCCGAGCTTCTTATACGCTTTAGAATAATACTCATTTAACTCACTCCAGGAAATAATCCAATCCGGCTGATCGAAATTACCTTTCGATTCAATATCTATAGGTAAAAATTGCGTCAGTTGCCCTCCCCATAAGTTTGTTGTCCCTCCTATCCCTTTAGCGCGCCCAATAGAAATACCGTTGTGAGCATGTCCCAAATTCATGTATTCATCCTGGTCAAAAGATTTTGCTTGCTCGTTTCCGGATTCAATCAAAACGACTTTTTTTCCCCTAAGCATTAGCTCATGTGCTAAAAACAACCCCATAGTTCCTCCACCTACCACTACAATTGAATCTTTCACTATAGGGTTAATTGTTTGATTTGTCATTCTTGAAAATTTTTTCGGAATAGAGACCTATAAAAATCATTTCGATGAATATTTCAAAAATCCTTCGATATTCTTTTTTAAGGACACTGGTGAACGTGTTGAAAAAATAATTTTCCCCTGTGGATTATTTCGTGTGGCTTGGGCAAGCAAAAAGCCACCTCTGTCGTTCGCATCAATATGTTTTAACTGTTCATCGTTTATGCCTTTTAAACAGCTATGATGAAAATGAAGTTTCTTCGGAAATTTGGCCTTGATTTCATTTGCAACTAAGGGAATGTTATATTCATATTGGAGGATATCCCACAAAGCTACATCGTCTGCATTCAATGTTTTAATACCAAGACAATTGGTTCCGATACCAATATAGCGAACGCTTTTTTCTTCTTTTAGCTTTACCAGATAAGCGAAAGCTTCATCCGTCAAAAAAGAAGGTAAACCTTCGTGCAATAAAAAATAATCAACAAAGTCTGTGTTTAATCGCCGTAAACTCTTTTCGAAGCTCCTCTGAATTAAACTTTTTTCTATTTTTCTGTATGGACATCCGGAATAAGCTTTATCGTCTACCTGAGCTGATCCTTTTAATTTTTTCTTTATCGACTTAACTAAATAATTGGCCGGGAGAATGAAGTTCACTGGTATTCTATCGGTTTCATTATCTTCCCCAAGACCAAACTTTGTCGTTAATGTGATTTGTTCACGTTTATCTTTTAA
Source organism: Chryseolinea sp. (assembly GCA_041747735.1). GTDB lineage: Bacteria > Bacteroidota > Bacteroidia > Cytophagales > Cyclobacteriaceae > Chryseolinea. Next base: position 65,558 of record JBGTEP010000078.1, on the reverse strand, counting down.
AAACTTTCCATATATCACTTCGGAATAACCCTGTCCATATAATGGAGCGGTATCAAAATGTCGTATTCCATAGTCGAAAGCAAGGTCGAGCAAAAACAGAATTTCCTTCAACGATTTCAAATTGGTGAGAGTTGCCCCTCCAAAGCCAAGACTAATTTCCATTACGTTTATTGATTGCGCATAAATAATCTCCCGGTAAAAAGCCGAATATAATAATTTTATTTATTCACTAACTGTAGAATCTGATTTTTTAGTTACTGTTATGATCGTTAAATATGGTTGGAATTGTTGCTTGGTGTCGTTACTTTGTGCTTTAAGTTCCATTCTACTATCCTGTCGTCCCATTTTATCTGAAGATGTTTTTCTCGCAAAACTAGAAATGACTTCTGAACGCGAAAGTCGTCAAAAGTATTAAAGATTTTTTATTCATTCACAGGCAATTGCTGAGAAAACGAAGGTATCGATTGCGGGTACGGTTGATCAAGGATTTTACAAATTTTTAAAACATTTTAATGGTGAGGCGCTAGCTCTAGCACAATCACTCGAAAAGTGATCGAGGGTCAAGCTTGTCAAACTCAAAGAAGGTTAAGTGTACAATGATCCTCAGAAGCGAGGTTATAAATTGCAGAAACGAAAAACACTTGGCGTGAAACTGATTTTAGGGACAATGATTATCACATTAAATGGCCAGTCAATACTTTAGCAGGGTTGTGGGATCTCACGATCAATGTCGTTCAAAGCAAGCATTTTCTTTCATAGAACAAATATTTTTTATGCAACGGCGTGCCTGTTGCTCGTCCTAGTATTATTCAATCTGGTACATTGTAGAAGGAGGCTGTTTAGAAACCGCGCTCCAAGTATGTTTTGTCATTCAGTTAAAGTTCTCAGTGATCTGTATTTCCTGATGGAAGGCAATGGAAGGCCTATAGTAATATCTAGTGTTTAACAATCCGCATAGGATTTTCGCCATCAATTTTCAGAGTATATGTACCCGCAGAGAAATCAGAGAAATTTATTGAATAGTCACGAAGCTCCCCATTGGCAACTACCCGACCCGCGTTATCAAAAATTATGAAGCGATTTCCAATTAAATTTTTCGAAGGTTTTAAAGTGACAATACTTCCTGTTGGATTAGGCCCAAATGTAGTTTCATCATAGAGGTCGGTTTTGAAGCGAACAGATACATAAGGTGCTGTTTCACTTACACAATTTATATGAACCCTCGCTTCATATTCCGTACCTGGTCTTAATCCGGTGAGCGATGCATTGGTTAATTCAGATTCAGTGGTCAGCCAAATATTACTTCCTGAAATAGAATAATCAATTAAGTAAGGAACGCCGCTGAAATCATCGTCCCATGATAATTGGGCTGAAGTATGTGTTATCGCATCCGCTGATAGATCAAAGGGCACATAACAAACAGTATTAAAAGTCAAAAAAGTGAACGCTTTACTACGGCTACATTGAGGTGCAACCCCCACGGTATATTGAGTGCCAGGATTAAGCCCATTAAGTTGGAAGGAAGTTGAGTTAATTACTTCCGTTGTCTGGGTACTTGCTGCGGTCGTAGAATATGTAAGGACATAACTATCTGTATTAAATTTATCAACCCAGGTTATATTCGCACTGAAGGGCGTGACGGTATCAACAGATAACATCGAAAGTTCGGGACAGGGTGTTACAAAAAACGAGAAAATAAAATCAGAATTGATGTTTGTGCACGCCATTCGGCCTCTTATAAAATATGTCGTGGCAGGGATAAGCGGGAATAATGTCAGCGATTCGTCAATAGAACTCCAATTCTCATTATCAGCGCTGTACTCAAGTATAGCATCACCGTTATAAGCACTAGTCCAGTTCACATTTGCCTTGTCGCTGACCACGCTTAATATGGTGAGTGTTGATAATTTAGGGCAAAGAGTTGTGAACTGCTCATACTTAAATTCAGCTGGAGTATAACACCACCGTCCTCTGAAACGCACATCGTACGTAGTCCCTGGCAACAAACCTTCAATCTGATTGGCATATTCGGGAAGTGTTTTCCATTGGTCTTTTCCCGATTGTGAATATTGCACTTCAAAAGATTGGAGATTATATGCGCTTACAGACACCTTGTCCACCCCGATATCGCTTATAGAAAAACTGTTTGTATCAACACAATCTATGGCAAAGTCTATATAGTGATATTCTGTAAATCCCAGATAACATTTTGCCCGTGCTCTAAGTTGGTAAGAGCGACCTATGTTTAAATAAAGCGTTAGCGAATAGACCGGATGCCAATAGCTATCACCGATAGAGGAATACTCGATCTGAAAATCATCTTCTGTTGTATTCGGTGGCAGTACAATCGTTGCCATATAGTTTGATATGGTAAGATTTACAAGTGACGGGTCTGGGCAATTATTGGCAGAGTGCTGCCAGATCTCCATATAATAACCATCATGAGGGCCAAAAGAATAAGAATAAGCGTTAATGATCTCGGGCTTTCCATCTCCGTTTAAATCGTTGATAGTCTTTTGAGCACTAACAGATCCTGAGCCTACATTCTGCAGGGTCATACCATATTCGTGTGATTTCTCAAATGATAGATTTGAAAACGGTACTCCAGCACCACCTTTATTTTCGAGGAGAAAGAAATCTCGCATATTTGTACCAACCACCAAATCTACTATTCCATCTCCATTGATATCGCCAGGTTGAATGGCAGAAGCTGTATATCCGCTTACTACAACAGCAGGCGGTGCAAGCGTGATGACTGGGGAGGTGCCTTCATTTTTCATAATCGACAAGCTTCCCTCTATGATCGGAGGTTGAGATATGACATCTTTCAGGCCATCGTCGTCAAAATCGTGCGAAACATATCGGGCAAATCTTCCTCTTGACGGATCCTGAACAATCGTTTCCTCAAACTCAAATACACCCGGATAACTTTTGTTTTTTAATATCGAAAAGAAATCCTCAAAGTGTGGCGCCGCCATTACATCTGGGAGTCGGTCATTGTTCAAATCTCCACTCGTCAAGTAAAACACATTGTATGGTAAAGTTTTCGTGTATCGTTGCTCGAAATTTTCGGCCAATAGAGAACCTTTCGGGTTTTGGTTCCTGAATATAGTAAAGGTGCTGCCTCCCGGCGCAGAGCTGGTGCCCGCTATATCAAAATGGCCATCCATGTCAAAGTCACCGAATATCACATCCTGCAAAAAACCGGTATTGGGCAAATCTATGGGACTACCAAAAAAGATGTAACCGGGTACAGACAAATTCGGATAAATTCGAAAGCCGTTCCCATAGCGTGCCACTATGTCTTTTAATCCGTTACCATCAAAATCAACTAACGAAAAGGTTCCGGGAGTAATCTCTGAGTTAAATGTGCTTCGCACAAATGATTCTTCCGTTATATCACCACCCTGGTTTACATTTTGATAAACTGAAAAACCCTGGTAGTGGCGTGCAACAATATCGGGCTTGCCGTCACCATCCATATCATGCACCAATGTCTGGTAGATATACATGTCAGCGATGCCCACCGTGAGCACCAGGCTATTTTTCTTGAACTCGCCTGTAAATGTGGGTACAAACTCGCGGACGGATTCAGCAGTCAGTCCAGATTCCGAGTCTAACACTGAAATTGCACCAAACGACGCTCCAGCCGGAACTTTAACTTTAATTTCTGTAGTACTGGATGACACAACGGTGGCACGGGTGGCTCCAAAGTTTATTATATTCTTTTCAGGCGCTGAATTAAAGTTTTGACCAGTAATCGTCACCTCTGCGTCTATGGGTGCCATTACCGGAAAATAAGAGATGATTACCGGTCGTACAGCTGTAAAAAAACTAACCGACTCGGTTAAAGACGGCGCAAATCCGTTGGTTGCAATCAGCCGGTAATAATAAATTTGTCTCGATTGAAGTTCAGTGACTTCTGCAGACACATGAAGAAACTCTGTAGCAGCCGAAAGTGGAAACGTAGGAGTAACTAAGCCTAGCGCAGGCGTGGGCCCATATTCAAAGTAAAATGAAGTAAGTAAACTATTTGGGTTGATCTCACCATACAATGTTGCAGTTGTTTCCGTTACGTCAACGGTTTGTTTTATTCTTACCAAAGGTGCAAGTGAAATCGTAGTGAATTCAGCGGCAGAAAAAGTACTGCCATTCTCATTTGTTCCGACAAGCTTGAGATAGTATTTCGTTTCGCTTTGTAATCCGGTCAGGATACCTTCCACAGTACCCGTGTAGTTATAAACTGAAGATGAACTCCCGTACACAGGTGTGGTTCCGTATTCAAAATGGTAAGTAACCATATCACCCCTTGGTTGCAGGCTCCCTTTAATTTTTACCGTCGTACCAGTTATATCATACACTTCCAGGCTTGTGATGATAGGTTCATCTATCACACCGACTGCATCCCAGGCTTTATCCACTTCCTGATAGACCGACGAATTCTTACCATATAGATCGGCAGCGGCAAGTAATGAACCAATTCGGCTATCAAGATAGTCCGATGTGGAATTTAAATACTCCGTCAGATTTCTGTAAGCAATCTTCGTCGCCGCATCCATACCGATGGCATTTACGGAGTAATTCATCTGTTGGTCGTTTGTTCCGCTGCCGCCTTCGCATAATAGATAATACCAGAAATTTTGTACTCCTGAATTAGTATGTACGCCACCATTGTTTTCATACCCCGTGTACCACATAGCTCCCAAATATGTATCCGGCTGATTTTTTAACTTCGGATTACTGAAATCACGCAAACCGCCATTACGAAAATATTTTGCTAGTTGCCAGGTAGCGGTGTCACCAAATACATCGAACTCGACGGCTTTCGCAAAGATATCTGAGAAAGATTCGTTGAGCGCTCCAGACTCGTTATAGTATAGAAGTCCAGCTTCATATTGCGTAACGCCGTGTGTAAGTTCATGTGACACCACGTCGAGTTCCACCAACGGGTTATTGTTACTTCCATCTCCAAACGCCAATACCTTGCCTGTCCAGAATGCATTGTTAAGGTCACGGTCTACATGCACATATGATTTGATAGTAGCACCATTGTTATCAAAACTGTTGCGGTTGTGCTTATTAAAGTAATATTCATAGGCCTGTTCCGCTGCCCACTGAACCGATACTGCCGGTTTAAGATACTCGCTGTTATAGATATTATCCGAGGAATAGAAGTCATAGGCTTTACTGAACTCAAAAAAAAGAATTAAAGATACAATACTAACGTTGCCAAAATCATAGGTTCCAATCTTTCCCCCGTGCTCCGTTTGTCCTTGCAGGCGTGATGCACCGTCGTCAAACGTTTCAACCCGAATCGTTTTATTTCCGTAGTAGTTTGTCAAGCCGGTTCCCGTACTAAAGGGAAGCAATTGTTTTGGATCTTCTTCCAAGTGGCAACTGTTTACCAGGCTGATTTTATTGATTACCTGGCCGTCGCGGGCATCAATGGAAATCCTCCATCGTTCGATTAATGATACGTCGATATCAAACTGAAAAGCAATTGAAAAACTTTCAGGGGTAAAGGTAAAGTCTTTGGAAATAATTAATTTCTTGCCGATCCGGAAGACGCTATCTTTTGTATTGAGGTGATTGATGGCCCGTTGGAATGCAGCTTCCTCGGTGAAAGTAGTTTGAATATCAATCTTAATTTCGCGTACTGCCCTCCCGTTAGCGGATCTCATAAAGCCATCCTTCTCATGAACCCGGTAACCAAGGCCCTCCATGGGAATACCTTTATAATATTGTTGCATAAAGCGATGCCTCATCCCGAGGTTATCTGTATTTGACTCTACTTCTATAAACGTGAATTCGGCAGGTATAGTAAAATACTGATTGATGTTGACTAGAAAGGTACTAGAGGCGACAGTTTTCTCCTTAAACTCGATTGCACGCGCTGGATCGTTCCGGTTACCATAGTAAATTTTACTTGTACTGTTGTTGGATGCACTTACCAGGTTGGCTTTCACACTTAAAGGTTGCTGAGCGCCAGCACTTCCAACAGTAAGTAACCAGGTTAAAATAAAAAGAACTCGCCTATGCATTGGACAACTGTTTTGTGGTATAGTATAAAAAGCTTAACAGCCTAATTAACGTAGTAACTATTCCCCGCTACCGTGCTAAATCATTTGACGATATGCACCCAATTTTTACAGGTAGCGAGCTCACCTACTTTGATATTTAAATAATATACACCTCCTTCGAGGTCTTGCGCATTCCAATCATTTTTATAGTCAGGTGATTCAAAAACATTGACTCCCCACCGATTAAGCACAATCAATTGTACCTTTTGACCGACATCGAAAGGAATAGTCAGATCGGAACCAAAGCCAACTACAAAATGATCGTTGTAGCCGGGAGAGCCTTCAGGTGTAAATACATTCGGAACGAGAAGTTTGTAAACCGGCAGCTGTACCGTTTCCTCGAACAGGCATACTCCTTTCTGCGCAGTAAACTTCAGAGAATACAAACCATCTTTCTCATACATATGCTCAATTTCAGTCTCCTCGGAACTGGTTCCATCGCCAAAATCAAAACGGAAGTTTACGCCATCTTCAGGCGGTGTCAGGTTTTGAACTATCAAAAAAGGGCGCTCGGTACAATTTCCTTTTAGATGATGCAGCCATTTCACATCGACACTGTCTACAACATTAACGTATACAGTATCTTTCCTGACACAGTTATTCACATCGGTTACAGTGACGAAATAGCTCATTGATTGTGCGGGCTGTACAATAGGTGAAGGTGCTGATGACATAAAAGTACGGTCTTCAGCAGACCATTGATATAAACTTCCACCTGTCGCCGTCAAATGGAACGTACTACCCTCACAAATTTCACCATCGTCTCCAACCTGGATATTGTCCTTAAAAATATTTATGACCTTTATTGCAACATCATTTTGGTTACACGTATTGGGATTGAGTGCTGTTAACTTTACCTGGTAAACTCCTTGCTGCCGGTATTCATGCGCTATGTCAATCGAATCGGGCATCTGAAGTGGTACTGATCCATCACCAAAATCCCAGATGAAATACTCACCGTTCGTACTTCGATTTTTAAAACGAATCCCACCAGGAAGACAAATATTATTGTAGCCCGGTTTCGAAAGGTCCAGGTCATACGTTTGAAACATCGCATAAACATTTGGAGTTATTGCAACGTTCACCGTATCAGTTTTAGAGCAGCCATTGGCATCAACGACAGTAATAAAGTAATCGGTTTCCAGAGTCGGGTAAACAATAGGCGAGTGTTGTTGAGAGGAAAATGTTCCATCTGATGCTGTCCAACTATAATTAGTCCCTCCGGTAGCTGTAAGCTGAAAGCCACTCCCCTCACATACCGTTCCATCATCCCCAACTTCGATGTTTTCCGTGAAATAGTTGATGACCTTGGTTATAGAATCGGTCTGACTACACGTGCTTAAGTCGGTGATTTTAAGTTTCACGTGGTATTGACCGGCTTGTTTATAATGATGGATGACGAACCGTGGGTCAGTATCAGTTTGAGTCACTATTGTTCCGTCATCAAAGTCCCATGTAATTGTCTTCCCTCCAGTGCTGAAATTTTGAAATACAATCGAATCAGGATAGCACACATTGTTGAACCCAGGTGCCGTTAACGCTAAGTTATTTGTGTCGAACAAAGCCCGCAGTGACGACAAATCGAATTTGAATGCTGCATTATTACAATTTGAACTGGCATTTAGGCGTGATTTCGCATTCGGCGTCGTAGGAAAATCCGAAGTAGCGTTGCCAGTTGTATTCCCAAATGTACACCCCGCACATACTGCGTGATATACGATACCAAACTTATCAAAGCGCGAGGTTCCTCCATCTACATGAGTTTTTGATGAATTGCCACCCAGGTAAGTTGAATACACCAACTCGGTGGCGTCTCCATTAAGCACAATAAAGTAAAAATCAGAACCCGATGTTGTTTTCTGGTAAGCATCATTAGTAATAGGCATACCGTTGGTAGTACTTTGCCAAAATCCGGTGGTTGGACTTGAGTTAACAAAGCCTCCCCATCCTGCCATGTAAATGTTATCGCATTCATTTACTAAAAAAGCTGTTGGTGAGATGTTTGGTGTTATCAGGCCGTTGGAAGAGCCTGATCCAAAAACAGTAGAGAATACCAACGTGCTTAGAGCGGAAGAAAACTTTTGCACAAACTGACCGCTGTTTGCATTCCTGTAAACCCCTGACGTTATAGGCATTTGACCGGCAGTTTGCCCGTAACAAAACACATTATTGTTGACGTCAAGATCTATAAAGTAAACCTGGTCGAACGACGACGTACCTGTAAATGTCGCATTGATTATTGCACTTCCATCCGCGGCTACACGGGCAATCCAACCGTCTACAATGCCGTTAAAAATTGATTGATAGGAGCCTGCTGTTGTAGGGAAATTAGCGCTGGTCGTTCCCCCCGCTAATACAATATTATTATCGCTGTCAATTTTGATTGAGTAGGCCGCGTCGAAACCTGATCCACCCAGGTAACTCGACCAAATGATAGATGATAAGTCAGGAGCCAGTTTAACGACAAGGCCATCCGTGTTGCCGTTAAACGAATCATCGAAACCATTAACTATAGGAAAATCACTGGAAGACGTAACGGAACTTATATATACGTTTCCCAACTCATCTGTAATCACATCTCCTCGCATCTCGTCTCCATAGTTTACTACGAGAGGGCCACCAGATTGTTTTGGGACGTTCAATCCGTCATTGCCAGATCCACCCAAAAACGTTGATCCAACCAACTGGTCTCCATCTTGTGACAATCGGGTAATTACAATATCCCACTGATCATCGGTATTTAAGACACGGTTAAAAATTGTGGTGCCAAGATTAAACGTCTTATCAAAAGCATTGACACTCGTGGGATAGTCTGGTGAACTGGAGATACCTAGTACAATTAAGTCGCCAGATGCATTATCTACAACAAGGCTCTGCGGAGAATCATTGTTTGAACCACCCAGGTGTGTAGCATATAAGAATCTCGTTCCGGCAGAGTCATATTTAATGATAGCCATATCAAAACTTCCATGGTTGGAAGTCTGAAACGCGCCTACCGTAGCGGGGAAAAATCCACCCAGGTTTTGCTGTGTTACACCAGCAGAATAAAGTGTACCGTGTTCGCCGGGCGTTGCAGTACTTCCCCAGTTATCGGCCGTGGAACCTGAGTAAGTTGAAAAAATGAGAAGTGGGTCAATGATTAATTCCTGGCATTCGTCGTAATCGTTCGGAAAAGAAAATGAAACAACGTTATTACGGAGGTGGTATGCGCTTGGCACGGTGTGTTTGTAGTCGCCAATGAACTGATAGGAAAAAGGTTTTTTCTCTGTGAGTAATCCCAGTGTTGTTCGTATTTGCAAATCTTCAAATGGTTTTTCGATACCATCGACTCCATCGTATTGAATTTTGATTTGCGAAGGATCCGCTCCCGGCCTGACGATAAAATCATACTTTAGATTCTTGCCAACAGACGACACACGGAAATCAATTCCATCGTAAACCTCCCGATAAATGATAGCTCCATATGCCATTGCGTTTGTAGCCCATCGACATGAATCATTGCCAAGAAAATAATTGTAATAGCCATCTAAAGGCATCTCGACACTTGCCTTTGATTCCTGATTGGACCCCAATAAATTTATCTGAAAGAAATGCCCATCTAAGGGTTCAGTCGACGAGTGCCCGTTGGATTCATTGACTGCATCATGACTTGTCAAATGTCGATGTTCCATTTCCTCCATGTCAAGGAGAAGGACTGAAAACCCTTTTGCTGAAACGCCCACCCTGCCGCCCGGTACAAGCGCTTGAAAATCAATTTCATTATTCCATTGACCTTTGTTTTGAATAAACTGAAGTCCTTCAATATTTTGACCGACAACATTGATCGAAATCAACAAAAGCAGTGTAGTTAATCGCATAACAGTGCCGCAATATACTGAATTTTAGTCGCCCGCATAATGCAATCAGTTGGCCGTGTATTTCTTCAAAAATTCAGTATCAACATCAGGCCCAACGAGCACTTGCTGTAAAAACTGAGCCAACATGGAAAACATTTATTTAAAAAAGATGGAGATGAGCACCTCATTAAGCCAACATTTACCTTGAGTTAAAGTTACCTGTTTGATGACGCAATTCACGATTCTTTGTCTACTAATTCCCCCAACGAACCTACCCCGTGACGAATACTAAAATTTATGGAAAGGTAACCTATCTTCCTTCGTGTGGTTACCGGATGAATTTGCCTACCAGGCAGCTATGATATTGTAAGTCTTTGTCGATTAACAACTCTTATCATAGTTGACTTACGACCGTGCGTGGCATAAAGTTATTATTGTTGTAAACCTGGCGTTAAACCTTGAGCGAACCGCGAAATGCTCTGGCACCATAATACGACTCTGCGCCATTGTGATATACGAAGACGTGGTCGTATCGACGATCACAAAAGAGCGCACCGCCCAGCTCTCTGATTTCAGGTGGAGTTTGTATCCAACTCGACGTTTTTAAATCGAATTCAGACAGTTTCTGAAGATCGCGGTATTGCTTTTCTGTCAAAATTTCGATGCCCATTTCTGCTACCATACCGAGAGCACTGTTTTTTGGTTTATGTTCTTTCCTTGACTCGAGTGCTTCAGTGTCGTAGCAAATGCTTCTTCGTCCCTTCGGACTTTCTGCAGCGCAATCGTAAAAAACGTATTCGCCCGTTGATTTGTCATGACCCACCACATCGGGTTCACCACCGGTGGATTCCATTTCATTGAGCGACCAAAGTTTTCCAGTATGCGCTTTTGATCGGGAAAAACATTCTTGAAGTCTTGCTTCGACATGTACCCATTTAAGTCCTTTATGACGGTTCATGTTTTTTTCAAAACGCACTTTCAATACATTAAGCAATTCTTCAAATTGTTCTGGTAACAACTGATTCTTGGGGCTGGCTGTCTTTTTCATAACACTTTATTTTCCAAGCAATATGATAATGGGTAAATTTTCTTTTATTTATAAGTCCAAAACAATTTTCAAGTTTTCTCTTATCGTTTCAGCAAGATTACCACTGACCTCGCCTACTCTCTTCACAAGCCGTCTGTTATCAATTGTTCTAATTTGATCAATCATTATGTCGCAATCCTCCTTCAGCCCAAACAGTGATTTGTTCAAATGAACTCTTAATATCTCCGAGTCCGGTTTTACGTTAGTAGTCATTGGGCAAACGATAGTCGATGGATGCTCTTTATTCAAAAGATCAGTTTGAACTATTATGACAGGTCTTATCTTGCCGGTCTCCGTCCCCATTCTCGGATTCAGGTCGGCTATCCAGATTTCAAATTGTTTAAGCTTCATCGCTTATCTTCTCAAACTCAGCTAATACTTCCAGTGAGTCCTTTGACACCATTTTTGATTCTCTACTCAGCTGTTTGGATAGCAATCTGCGCTGATGGAGTTTGTTGTAGAATTCAATTGCTTCGTTAATGTATCTGTTACGGTTTTTCTTAATCTTTGAGACGATTTTCTCGGTCTCCTGAAATATTTCATCCTCAAGTTTTAATGATAGGTTTTTCATCCCTTTCTCTTTTTCATAAAAGTATATACTTTTTATATATACTCCAAATTTCGGTCGTAACATGATTTAAATGACCCCGAAAAAACGGTCAACCTTTAAAGTCCCAAGAGATTTAATAAAATTGGTTCCGGGAAAGAAAACGTGTTTGCAATCGCTTAAGCTAACCCTACATTTCAATATTCGTGCGCGCGTTAAGAAATTTAAGCCATCCTCTCCCATTTTAACAAGAATAGAATCATTCCTTAAAATCGAGATTTTCAGTAATTCGAATACCAGCCTTTACAAAAGAATCCATGTATATCTTGACTCTTTTCTTTGCTTCTTCCAAATCATTGTTGTTAAGGTTTATATTAAGCAGGTCGATAAACCAAGGTGCTTTTACTTTACTGTGCGTATATACAGCCGTTATCAGATAAGAAATAGGTAAACTAGTTGTTTTTGAAGACTCAAATACATCTTTTGTGTCTGCACGTAGAAGTTTATCATATTCTTCTTTTAAAAGCCTCTCAAACAGCGAAGAAGTAAAGACGTCGCCAACCCTTACGCCTGTTTCCTGGTCGTCTTCGGTGAGCACGGCACCTTTGTGAATCCATTCCCAAAGAATGCTTATTCTGATTTCTCCGGTTGCCATGTCCTCCATTAGATACAAAATATCATCGTTGCCAAAATAATCTGCCGGCTTTAACGCAGCAGCTTGCATCCCCTGCAGGAATGCATTTCCATATTGCAAAGCTACACTCAACAAGTTGCGCGCACCTCGAATGGTACGTGGGGACGGTTCAAGTTCGATCAAGCCCGTTCCATCCTCTTGTGAATACGTTAGGGAAGGAAACGCTCTACCCAACTGATTTAATTCGCCTGCTTTTTCCCAAACCGGTCTAACCACATGAACCATTTTCCAGTGGGCCACCCATTTACCACTGGCTCCATCACGTTGCTCACGTTCAGCACCTGCCAGGGCCTTCGTCATGCTTGCGGATATTCCGTCCGTTGAACCAACGGGAATATTAGGCTCCATACCGCCCTGCCACAGCGCACAGTTGCCTTGGCTGTCCTTTGTATTAACAGCCCTCCGTACACGGTCTTCGTAGTTGCGCATGTAACCGTAGGTCATCGTGATGGACTCAATGTTAGGGTTTATAAATTCCCTGTTCCACGCCATAGCATCCGAAACGCTGTTAATATAATCCCACCGGCCTGTATTAAAACCTATAAAATGTTTTCCAAGGGCGGCCCGAATTTCCATAAGCTGATAGGTAGCCTCAAGTTGCTCAACCAGTACATAAACTTTAATGGAACCAGTCTCGACTCCAATGTGATTTTCTAAGGCATTCATCAAATCGTTCCAAAGTGCAGCCTCTTCCGCTGTCTGTATTTTGGGAAGATACAACACAATGGAAGAACCCGCATTTTGCAGCGCTTTAAAATTGTTTACCACGTAAAGCGTCAAATCAACGATTGACGCTGCCATGGCGACATCATTAGAATCCCGTATATGCCTGTCATCAAGATGAAGACCACGGGCTCTGAATATTTTTGTTGTAAAATTTAATTGCTGTTGCCAGTCGCTGATGATGTTGCGGCCGAAAAAACCCATTGACCAGCGATTCATTTCTCCCGCTACTTGCTCCGCCACTTTTAAAAATACTGGATCTTTACAGATGGCAAGTTTAAGATTCCGTTGATTATCAAGTGACATCGCGTTAATCTGGCCCAACGCATCCTCTCCGTCAAACATCCATCCATCTGCACCGGACAGCAACGCATACGCTACATTCCGAATACTGTTTTCAACCGCGGCATTGGGTTTTGCAGCAGGACCTGTACCCTGTATCCATTGGCGTTGCAGGTCATGAGGGATAACTGAACCCACAAACTTTCCTGCTCTCGCATCTTTTACTTTCATGCTTGTCCTCGGGATGTAACTTTCAGGATCCAAAAAGTTTATCGTCTGTTGTCGCATATTCCTCCGTTTCAGGCGAGTAGCCATTACGGACTTGATATCATTATTGAAATGCGCAACGGCAGATAGTGCAGATAGAACTTCAGATGTGTACACATCGCTGTAAGATTCTGCAAGTTTGTTTCTGATTTTAATGTTTACCGAACTCATGTTTTACTTTTTTAATTTAAATTCCAGCGTCCTACACGCTAATTAGATCCGTGTGTTTGTGTTCCATCCTTCCTTTTAGAATTTCGCCCCATTACCACTAGGGTAACAACGAGCAATAAAAGTGTTGCTGCAAGGGCCCACAGATAGCTAAAACCGGTTGCCACATCATCAACTTTTATCACCGTTCCAGATTTAATTTTTTCATATGCTGGAATAATCCAGGGAATCGCGTAAGCCTGCAAGCCGGTAAGCAGACAAATCACTATCAGCATGATAAAACTATGTTTTACGGTAAACCGAAATAACTCGGATTCTCGTCCCACCAAGCCCACCGCCGCGGCACCAATCGCTATCGACTGAGGAGAAATCATTTTACCAGTCACACCTCCCGAGGCATTAGCACTAACCGTTACCACGGGATCAACACCGATTGTCTCTGCGGTGGTAGACTGCAGTTTGCAGAACAAGGCATTAGAGGAAGTATCTGAGCCCGTAAGAAAAACCCCGAGCCATCCCAAAATCGGCGAGAAAAAGGGGAAGAGGACACCCGTACTTGCAAGCGCTACAGCCATGGTAATAGACATACCGGAATAATTAGCAACAAAAGCAAACCCGACCACAGAAGCAATTGTAATAATGGGGTATCTCAACTGTTTTAATGTTGCCCAAAAAATTTGAACACCTTGTCTATAGGTCAGGCCGATGAGTGGGATCGAAATCAAGGTTGCAAACAACAACGCTGTTCCTGGAGCAGACAGATAGTTAAATTCAAAGGGCTTTATTACCAGTTGACTTCCATCTGCCTTAAGAATACCATCATATAAACCCGGTAGAGGAACTGTGACAAACGCTATAGAGTTTAATGCCGCCTTGACCGGTTGAAGTCCCCAGGCAACAATAATAACAGTCATGATAATAAAAGGCGACCACGCTCTTAATACCTCGGAAGCAGAATGCTTTAAATTGGATTCTATTGTCTGCTCCGGTTCTTCACTGAAACGCCATGTGGACTTGGGCTTCCAATATTTCAAGAGTACCATCAGGCAAAATATAGAGGCAATGCCTGCCAATACATCCGGAAGCATCGGACCAAAATAGTTCGCCGTTAACCATTGAAAGAAAGCAAATGACACACCTGAGACGATAATCGCCGGAATTACCTCCATCGTTCGTTTTATCCCTGACATTAGAATGACCAGATAAAATGGAACTACTACCGATAAGATGGGTAACGTCCTCCCCACCATTTGCGATATAGCCATTTCAGGAATATCTGAAACCCGTGACGCAATAATAATCGGTGTGCCTACAGAGCCGAAGGCAACGGGAGCGGTATTGGCAATGAGACAAATGCCGGCAGCATAAAGTGGATTAAAACCCAAACCTACCAGCATAGCCGCTGAAATGGCCACGGGCGCACCGAATCCGGCAGCACCTTCGAGAAATGCACCAAAGGAGAATGCAATCAGTAGCGCCTGTAGTCTACGGTCTGGCGTGATAGAAGCCATAAAGTTTTTAATGATCTCGAACTGCCCACTTTCTACTGTGAGATTAAAAAGAAAAACAGCGCCAATTATAATCCAGCAGATTGGAAACAACCCGTAGAGTGCTCCATGCAAGGCTGAAAGAAATGCTAGTTTTACAGGCATTCCATACACCAAAATAGCTAAGCTTATTGCGAGTATCACCGTAAGCAAACTTGCTACATACCCTTTCATCTTTTTAATAAGTGCCCAGAAAATAAAAGCCACAGGAACTGCAGCAAGCAGCGCCGATAAGGTCAGGTTGTTGAGTGGGTCAATGAGCTGTGTCCATTTCATAAATAATTATTAATTCCTCTTGCCGAACGTATACTTTTGTTTCAAATGATTTTTCAATCAACAGACGTTGGTTCCTCTTAAAGAACTACCGGGGCTCCTCAGCTTTCGGTTGAACTCTAAACTTTCTTACTTTCAATCCACGTATATCGCCGACATAAATACTTCCGAATTTATCTATCGAAATATCATGATACCATGAAGGTATTCTTTTATCTGTTCCACTATCGCCAAACCGATAAACGACGGTATCATCATTATCAAATTGAAAAATGGTTGAGCCGAGGCTAACGGTATCAGCAAAGTCGTAGTCAATTGCGAACAGCTTTTGCTGATGGTCAAAGGCAAGCGATGGCAGCTGTGCAACTTGTTCTTTATTCTTTATCTCTCTAATAAAGGATCCTTTTCCATCGAAAACCTGGATGCGATTGTTTTGGCGGTCAGCTACATATAAGTTACCATTCTTGTCGAGCACAATAGCATGCGGGATGTTAAATTCCCCGGGTTTATTTCCGGGAGTTCCCAACTGAAACAAAAATTTTCCGGAGGGTGAGAATTTAATTATCCTGCTATTCCCATAGCCATCACTCACATAGAAAGCACCGTCGTCTGCTACAGCAACGTCTGTTGGACGATCAAAATGAAGGGAGTCATTTCCGGGAACTTTAGCAATCCCTAATGTCATAAGTAGTTCACCATCATGGCTGAATTTAAATACCTGATGCAGACCCACGTCAGTCACCCACACGTTATTGTTTTTATCGATTGTAAGGCCATGCGGCATAATAAAATGGTTGGCACCCCAACTATTGAGAATTTTGCCGGTTTCATTTTCAAGTTCCAGAATTGTATTTATTGAAATAAGAGAATCAGGTGCAGGCGTTGAACTCCTTCTTCCTGCTCGGTGGAAAACAAAAATATGTTCGTTGCTATCAATCCCAATCCCAGTTGGCTGGCTTAACGGATAGCCTGGAGAAAGTTGCGGCCAATCGGTAACAAGTTCATATTGGATGACTTCAACACTATCAACGGCAGTAGATTTACTATTACAACTTGAACAGACAATGCTCAACGACAGCATCATACAGAAGAATGAAAAACAGTTTTTTGTCTTCATTTGATTTCGGTGTTTAAAAGATTTTAAATCAAATTATTAAGCGTTAACTTTCTACAACCTGCTGATATATGTTCATATCAATCTCCTTTTCACTTTTTGCAATGACGACGGTGGCGACGGTGTTTCCAATCAAATTGGTGATGCTTCGGGCTTCGCTCATAAAACGATCAACCCCCACTAAAAGCGCAAGACCTTCTAAAGGAATAACCTTAATGGCTGCAAGTGTTGACGCCAGAACAATGAATCCACCTCCTGTTACTGCCGCTGCTCCTTTACTGGTTAACATCAATACCCCAATAATTGCAACCTGCTGGCTAAGGGACAGCGGTACGTTATAAATCTGTGCTAAAAAAATAGTGGCCATGCTTAAATATATGGTGGTACCGTCGAGATTGAACGAGTATCCCGTTGGGATAACCAGTCCTACAACGCTTTTGCGGCAACCTGCATCTTCCAGTTTCCTCATGATGTTAGGCAACACACTTTCGCTTGATGAAGTACCCAGAACAATCAGGATTTCGTTTTTTATATACACCAGTAGTTTCCACAAACTAAATCCGTTATACCTGGCGATGAGGTTGAGAACGACAAAAATAAAGATGACCATGGTTGCATAGACACTTACCATCAACTTTCCCAATGGCAGCAGGGCTTCTAATCCAAAGTGACCGATAGTATAGGCCATGCCACCGAAAGCACCGATTGGCGCCGTCTTCATCACCATTTTCATCATGTAAAACAGCACATGAGAAATTTTATCAAGTCCCCGAACAATGCCTTCCGATTGACTCCCCAGTTGTATCAAAGCCACACCAAAGAGGACGCTAAAAAAAAGTATTTGAAGTATTTCTCCTTTAGCAAATGCCCCTACGATATTAGAAGGAATGATATGAGTTATGAATTCTCCCCAGTTGATTGAGTCAGCCTGATTTGCGTATTTCGCAACCGCCTCAGGGTTGGTATTTTTGGCAACGACACCTTTACCAGGTTCCACCCAATTTGCCACCAAAAGCCCGATAACCAGCGCAAGCGTTGTAACAATCTCGAAATACAAAATTGCACGACCTCCAACCCTACCTGCCTTCTTTATACTGCCGACCCCTGCCATGCCCAGCACCACCGTTACAAAGATGATTGGCGCAATTAACATCTTAATGAGATTTATAAATGCTTCACTAATCAGCTTTGCCGTACCTGAAAACTCCGGAAAAAAATACCCTACAAAACAACCGAGGACAATACCAATAATTACCTGCACGTACAGCACCCTTAACCAGTTCATAGTACTCTGCTATTTTTAATATTTAATATGTTTTGATTTGATTCGATAAAAATGAACAAAGCGATAATCTGGTCAGGATTAGAGATAATTCTGAATCTTCTCATAAACTATTAACCCACAATTTTTTCTGCTGACTTCCAGATTCCTTCATCATACTCGATACCTAATCCTGGTTTATCGGGAATAGGCATTTTTCCGTTCACGATTTTAATTTCAGTATGCCAGCCAGGTACCGGCTGATCAGGATTATAAACACACTCTTGTAACCCGAACAAATTTGGCAAGAGGGCTGCCACCTGCCAAAACGGGGCAATCAAAGGATCTGCTTTTGGCGTATGTGGTGCTACTTGTTTATCATATTTTCCAGCAATTGCTGAAACCTGCAGCGTCCTTAAAATGCCGCCGTTGTAATATAAATCTGGTTGAAGAATGTCATATACATTTGTTTTTGCCAGACGTTGAAACCTGTACAAACTTGTGTCTTGTTCTCCTCCTGCAAGCTTTAACTTAGTCAATGCTTTATTTACCTGGCGCATGCCCTCTTCATCTTCAAAATTACAAGGTTCTTCGAAAATTTTGATTCCGTAATCTTCAAGTAGTTTACCTGCTTCGATACCTTCCTTCGGAGTATAAGAGCCATTTGCATCGGCATAGATTGTAATATCGTCGCCAAGTTTTTTTCTTAGCATTGGAATGTAACGCTTGGTTTGAGATTCATTGTCTTTCGTATTCACCATTCTCCCTCCAATTTTCGCCTTTACTCCTTTGGCACCGGTGGCAGTCAATTTACTTAAGATAACATCTACAATTTTGTCGACATCTCCTTCCCTGCTCCAATCCGAAATGTATACTCCATAGTCCTGTCGCAGCGCCTTTCCCAGTAACGCATAAGTAGGTTTCTTTGCCATTTTGCCAAGTAAATCCCATACCGCTATTTCTACAGAACCTATACAATTCCACAAGGGCATTCCTGCATACTTATAATTACTGTTTAATCGATAAGCATTATCAACCAACTGAATCAGGGTACGTGCATCCTGGTTGATAAAATGTGGAATAACCAAACCCTTCAGAAGAGATGTTAAATGTGGCATCCTATTGTTGCACTGTGTAACCCCTGTTACTCCATCCGCAGATTTAACAACAATCAAAAATTGTCCTTGTGTTTTTAACAATTCGACGGATTGAATAATGACAGTCTCCTTGATGGCAACCGCCAAATCAGGGAATGACCAATTAGGAAACTCTTCATCCGGAAGTGTATTGAAGGCGTGTGGTGGATGCGTGGCATTTGAGTGGATAGGGTCAAGCAAAGAGAACGTGGCCAAACCCAGCGCGTTATATAAAAAAGTTTTACGTGACGTCTTCATACGTTTTGTTTGTTAGCTTACTTAAAGTTCCGACCTAATCTTTATTACCTTCGGTCTGCTGCTTGATTACGTTACTATGAAGGCTTGAATTTAAATCAGCATCCTCGCCCATCCACACCCAAAGTTTAATCAATCCGTTTTGATGTGCGCTTACTAAAAAACTTCCATCTGCATTGAAATCAATATATTCTGCATGATCACCCGCCCAAATCTGGTGCGCAATCTTAATATTATCATTTTGGTGTTTTAATACTTCGTCGATACGATAAACATAGATGTATGGGTCATGACCAGCATGAGCAAAATACCTTCCATTCGGGTGCCATGAAATTGACTCAATCTTTCTTCCTGTGTGATTAAAGCGTTTAAGTAATTTTCCGCTTTTCCAGTCCCATACAAAGATATTACCCCTAACTTCTTTTGTACTTCCAACAGCAACCACATATTGAGCATCCGGTGAGAAAACACCACTCGTAAAGGTTACGTACCTATCTAACTTTAAGGTTTGTGCCAACGACCAATCGGCCACCTTAAATACCTTTACCGCTCCGTGCCCAACCGCCAACAGATATTGATCATCGGAAGAGAAAAACAATTCATTTACAGTGCTTCCGAAATCCAACACTTTAATTTCCTTTCCTGAAGGCATATCGAAAATACGTACCACACCTTTTGGAGGGCCTTGACCCATTTCAGCGCCTTCTTCCCCTGTAGCGAGTAAGCTTCCTTTATGCGACCACGTAAGGCCGTCAATTCCCTCGGTATGTTTAAGAACTTTGAACACAGCTCCTGTTTTTGCGTCAAATACAGTAACGACACGATCTTCACTTGCAGCGGCTACATATTTTCCATCGGCAGACCAGCCTACGCGCTCAACTTCCATTTTAGCATATGCCCTCCACAATTCGGCACCATCTGATGTTCGCCACATGACGACAGAATTATCGAATTTGGTGCCGCTAACGATATACTTTCCATCAGCTGAAAATTCTGCACTTTCCACTGAACCCGCCTCACCTAGTGCATCGGCTACACGCGACCACACGGGTTCCAAACGCAATTGGTAATCTGCATAGTTTTGCGCGTGCACAAGGCTGGTGAACATAGTTAAAATAAGTATTCCACTCATTTTTGTAATCTTAGTAGTCATCTGCATAATTTTTTATTAATCTAATATTTTACTACGGGTTTAATCAACATTAGAGCTCAAGAAGTATGGGCTGAACCATCGCTCCATTTGTGGCAACATCCCAGGCTGCAAACCGAACCCATTTTTTTTCGCGGCATCAAAAGGTATTTCAAAATGTTTCTTTCCAAAAGGAGTGAGATTTGTTGTTGATATAATTTCACGTTGCGTTTCCTTTCCATCACCCCATACGACTTCAACAAAGTCGAGCGGGAAGGTCCACTCAACATCGGCAACAATGACTTTCTTTCTACCTTTTCCTTTTAAAGCGTAGGATGTTATGAGTACTTCTCCGGAGGTGACAAAAAAATCAGCTTGCTTTAGCGCAGTGATGATCGTACTCATGTCATCTACAGTGGGTACGTGATCAATCTTCACGTAATTGACAGGTGACATTCCATAAACATCATCATAAGGTGGTTTACCTCGCTCCCCGTAATCTGATCTTGCTTCCGAAATTGCCATCGCGTATTTCAACGGTCTACCACGTTCCACCATCCAGTTGCTGACTTCATCCCAAAGCGTAAGAAAACGATATTCACCAAGTCTGATTTCGGATGCATCGATGCCCATTCCCCACCTGTAACCAAGCCCAAAATAATTTTCGTGAAGAAAGTATGATACATCCTTGATGGCTTCAGGATATCCCGTCGAACCTTTTGAACGTGGATGTGGCATAGAGATGATTGCATTCTCGAGTTCTGTCAACTTCATCAAATCTTCAGGACTACCGATATTATATACTTTACCATACTTAGCATGTTGCTCAATGAAGGGCTTGCCATCTGGTCTGCCGTTTCGCCAAAACACAGGTTTGGAAAGAAGCAGATCGTGATGAGCACCCATATCATAACTACGACCATTAGTACTATTTTCATCATGGGGCATTAGTAAAAAGTCTTTATCAGAATGCATTCTTGCTGCCTCGTAGTATTCCGCCTGTGCATCCAGGAATGCATCACCCAGGTCGTTGCGGGCCGGACCTCTTACACCATCAATCACGCCGAAGAAATTTATCCCAACATTTTTCATCGATTCGATGTCATTTATGCGCTGGTTTAAACCAATTTGGTTTAGCCGTTCTACAAGGCCCACATGATAATGATATCCCATCACTTTGTAACCAGGTAAGGGCTTAAAGCGATCATTATTTGTGAACGCAAGTGCCTGACTAACTACATCGCTGCCCGATCCAGAGTCTAACAGTATAAACATCGGCATACGTTGCCATGTATTGGGTCTGGCACTGTATAGCGCAAAGTTCTGATGAAAATGCGGATCTTCTTCTTGTTCTGCCTGTCGAATCCCAAAGGAGAACGTTTGATCATTATCCTTTCGATACCAACTGTAACCAAGGTTTTGTTCCGACTCGCGTGCCCAGTAAAAACTATGCGGCGGCGGAAAAACAGATATCGATCCACCCACCAATTCGCATGCGATGAGTCTATTACTGCTTCTTACAACTACGGGCTCATTATTTTTTGGAGCACCAAAAAGATAGTGTTGCCAATGGTTTGCCAGGTCACGCCACACCATGCGTGATGACTCTGACAATGGAAGACCAGAAAGCCCTGCATCATATTTGAAGGCAACCGAAGGATCATTTGTTTTCGCTACGAACATCTGCCGGACCAAGCCAGATCCTTTGAAAATATCGTATTGCAAATAGCCCTCAAAAATACCGGCGCTTACGTTGGGAAAAATTATTTCCAATCGCGCACCATTCGTGCGTACTTCGCACCCGTTAACCTGATACGTTGCCATCGTCCTATTGATCTCACTTTCTAACCTTGGCAGACCAAACTGCTTTTGTAGTGGTATCCGTGAAGGAATTGATGTCTGATGCGAAAGTGGTGGTACGTCCTGCGTAAAAAGCGGTGCATCCCAAAATGCATCCCACTTTATTTTTTCAAGCACTTCAGCAGTCAGGGCTGTTCCCAATTGTTCTAAAGGTCTTGTCTGTTGTTGTGTGACACGTCTGAGGGCGGATACAATCCGATACTCTGGTGTAAGGTTGGTGGCCAGTATTTTCCATTCCTTGCCGTGTTTACGAATGGCTAGTCTACAAATTTTTGGTGTTCCGTTATCGATAAAAAAGCTGATCCTGAATTCGGTAGTGCTACCGTCCATCCAAACAACTTGCAAAGTGTCTCCCACGACCTTGGCATTTAATCCAAGTTGCGCCTTGTATGCAGCCATATTGCAATTTATCGGATCAGCTTTTGTTTGAACTAATACGCCGTACAACAAGAAAAGAATAAAACCAGTGTTAACGAATCTGCCCATGGATGTCTTAAAAATGAATAATAAATAATACCGTTTTAATGCTAATGGCAACTAGGGACTAATTCTTTTTGATATCCCTGTTGTTTAAAATTTGATTTTCAATTTTATAATACAGTCCTGGAATGTGTTGGGTACTGGAAAGAAACATAAATAACGATATCAGACCGCTGTCCTCATGTGCCGTGAGAAGTAACCTCCCGTCGGCAGACAAATCAAGATACTCGGTTCGTGGCGAAGGTAATTGATACGACAATTGCATATCCTTCGTTCGATAAAAACTGATCATCTTCTGATGTCCACCGGTAAGCAAATATTGTCCGTCAGGCGTAAATGCTACCGCTTCGATTTTTAATGGTTCTTTAAACTCTTTAATTAATTTTCCCGTCTCAGTTTCAAATATTCTTGCGGTACTATCAAACCCTCCGGAAGCGATCCATTTTTCATCAAATGAAAACCTGACTGATTTAACAGAGCCTTTCGTACCTACATAGCTTCGTGTGATGGATTGTTTTAATACATTTATAAGCGTTACAAACCCACTGTAGTGCGTGGTTTTTGTTTTCGGATTGGGGGTCTGAATGTTTCCACCAACTACAAGTTGTTCATCATTCTGACTAAAATCCAGTGAATTTACCGTTGAACCAACATTAACTTTTCCTGCAAGCTTATATGTTGTTGCATCCCAAAACCAGACGTCCCCTTTTTCAGATCCTGCAGCAATAGTTTTGCCATCATGTGACCATGTGATACCGTCCAGGCTACTATCGTGTTCAAGCTGCTTAACTTGTTTTCCGCTTTTTGAATCCCAGATGGTCACCATATAGTTTTCATCTCCGGTTGCAAATGTTTTGCCATCAGGTGCAAACACCACGCATTCAATTTCTGCAGTTAATTTTTTTTCCCACACTAGACCGCCATCGGCTACCCTCCAAACCATTAGATAGTATCCAAACTTGGAAGCCGAAACAGCTAACCTGCCATCTGGAGATAACCGTGCTGCCTCTACAGATCTTAGTACCCGAGCATCGTCAGCAACTCTATGCCAGACCGGCATAATATCGGGCTGATCACCATTGTAGATCGGAAACTCCTGACCAATCAAATAATGAACAGTCGTAAAACAAATAAAAATCGTTAGTCTTAATATTTTCATTTTTCTAAAATTGAATTGAAAATTCCCTTTAGTGCGTATTCGCTCAGAGCCTTTTTACTTTAGTAAAACTTTCTTTACATGTTTACCCTGGCCCCCTTGCACATTTAAAATATACAAACCAGGAGATAGAGTAGGTAGGTCCCAGGGTAAGACGTTAAGTCCCTTTTCCAAGTAAAAAGTTTTAGCTGTTTGAAGTCCGCCCATAGAATTTAGTAACTGAGCGTCAGCCTGCCCGGCCTCATCACTAAACAATTCAATGTTAATTTTCTCACGTGCGGGATTGGGAAATATGTGCATTGAAACGTAATCTGACTTTTCCATTACCGGACCTTCAAAAGTGCTTGCTACTCTTACTGAAGAATTATTAGAACCCCCATTTGTAAACTTAAACCAATCGAAGTTGCCTACAGCTGTACCTCCCTTAAAAACAAAGTATAATGTCTTTGATCCGCTTGCTCCAGTTAACGCAGTGCTCTCTGTTGTGTATGTATTCCAACTTCCCGTTGAGTTTGTGGTGAGCGTACCCAGTAATGTTCCGGTGGTACTTCCATCTCTGACTTCAACAGTTCGTGCACCCGTTATACCTTTTGAATACCGCACCTCAAGATGAGAATATCCAGTACTGAGATTTACATTATCGAATCGAACCCAATCATTTGTATCGGTGTAACCAATAAACGTGGAGTATTTTGTAATGCCTTGTTGTGCCGTATGATTCTCCGCTTCCAGCGATAGATCGGGAATCGTTGCCGGAGGCGTAAATCGAAACCAATCGAAGTTGCCCACACCGCTACCGCCCTGGAAAACAAAATATAATGTTTTAATCCCAGTCGCTCCGGTCAACGTTGTAGTAGCGGTCGTAAAAGTATTCCATCCTCCAGTTGGATTGATTGTGACTGTACCCAAAAGCGTTCCGGTTGTACTGCCTTCCCTAATGGCTACACTGCGTGTGCCGGATGAGCCCTTGGAATAGCGTACTTCCAGATTGGGAAGTCCATTACCCAGGTTTACATTGTCAAATCGAACCCAGTCACCGGCGTCCACATAGGCGATAATATCAGAATACTTTGTGATACCTTGCTGTGCAGAAAAGTTTTCAGCCTGCAACAATAGTTCACCGCTGCTTTGTCCTGCCACAAAACTTTTAAGCCAGGTCATTGCGGGGCGTTCTGATCCATCGCTTCTTATCAAATAAGCATCAGGTCGCCAAAGTGAGCCTTGCCTGTAACCCCAAAGTGTTACACCTTTTACAGCCGCATTGTTCCAGAAAATCGGAAAGAGTTGCTCATACCGGTTTTTCTGTGCTGCATCGTCGGCAATGTTCAAGTCGAATTCAGAAATATACACCGGTATACCAGTGGCCGTGAGTCGATCAAGATTAGATTGAATTGTGGTAAGTGAGGTGCTCTCCAGAAAATGTGCTTGCTCACCGATACCATCAATCAATCCTCTTTCTTTTAATAAATTAATAATGGTGAGATAATTGGTCGTAGCGGAATTGCTTTTTAGAATATCGTAATCGTTAAGGATCAACTTAGCATTAGGAAAGTACTGTCTGGCTTTTTCAAAAGACCAGATCACCCAATCCCAACCCGTGCCATAAAGGCCGTTGTCTCCGCCGATTGCATTTCTATAAGAGGGTTTTGCATGCAGCGGCTCGTTTACTACATCAATTAAGTCAATACGGTCTCCATAACGCTGGCTAAACAGCTGCATCCACTCTTCGACTTCTGCTTTTTGATCTGCAGCAGAAAGGCCGCTGATCCATGACGGTTCCTGACTTCCCCACACAAATGCATGCTGTTTAAATGAAAATCCCTTTGCGTCCGCATAATCTACCATGGCATCAATCGGAGCCCAGTTCATTTGATCACGGGTTGGTTCGGCCGGGCCCCATTTGCCAGCGTTCTCTGGCGTTACCTGGTTCCAGTACGTTTCGTAATCAGCAGGAAATGTTCCACTTCCTTTTCCAATATTGCCAAGAAATTTTGACTTTCCAGCCGCGATTTGAGCATGTACAGAACAAGGCATCAAGAATGCCGAAAAGCAAATTGTTAAAATAAAAACTAAAGCGAATCTTGCTTTAAAGTAGTCCAAATTTCCCTTCAAGGTATGGTGGACATTGTATGTAATGAGTTCCATTTTTGGTTTGGTTTGGATGTGTTGATTCAGTCATAAAAACTAAAAATACTTCATGCTCATTTTGATAGCACAGCTTGTAAGTTTCATCCACTTTACCTAAGTCATACTGGTTAAACCAACAATGTCATGGTGCCATTCGTCGAACTAAAATTTTGTTGTCTATTCTACAAACCCTAGCATCAACCCTAAAGCACTACAATACTTAATAGATGAACCATCTTCTTAAATTTTTGAAAGAACTACCTTAAACGCTTCTTCATCAATTTGATCATTAATAAACTGATCCGCGGCTAGTATAAGTTTATAGCCAACGGCCATGGCATTTGCATAGGAACTCTGCTTTATGTTTTTATTGATCAAACCGGAAATATTTGTGTGTTTAACGGTTGAACGCTGAGTGCTCCGTGCTAGCTTGATCAGTCCATCCGTTGGGTTGTAAAGACCTGGACGTACAATCAGTGAGTTATATTTATTTTTGTCCGGATTAAGATATACTTGCGCAAGTTCATCATAGTAGCGATCCAGGTCTCTCCTCCATTGATCAACGCGAAGAATCCAATTTTCAGCATCTTCATCATCGGGGATAGATGTATGTATACGGGTAAGGAATCTTGGACTCATTCCGCGAAACAGATCCGCTAACTCTTCGTAACTACCTTTGATCAAATCACCAGGGTTCATACCATTCATGTCTTTGAGAATAGCAGCGTCTAGATATATTCCAGTTTCACTTTTATTCAGCGCTGATCCTAAGTTTTTGTCGAGACCGATCTGTGCAAGTACACCAAGGCTAAAGGCCATTTTTTCGTCAGCAAAATTTGACTCTTTGTTCTCACGTAAATTTTTCTTCACCACAACCATCAAGGAGGTAGCATGTTGAATCGCAGAAGGAAAGGTTCTTCCAAGTCTCGCCGTGTTGCCGGGTACATGTTTGTAAATATTACTTTCAAGAGCGGCTTTTATAGGTGCTCCGATTTCATTCGAAACAGAAACTATTCGAAAACAATCATCCAGAAAAGAAGTTGATGCCATCCTGCTGCCTGCAGACGGCGCGGTATTACCAAAAGCAACATGCGAAAAGAGTGGGCTTATGATAAGACCTGCTCCCAACAAAGCTGATTTTTTTAAAAAGGTTCTTCTCCCATCATAAAGGGTCGATTTATCAATAGTAGAGTTATCCATAGTTTATATGTTATTGTTCCAAAACCCGGTGAGACTTAGGGAAAATCTTCAGTGCATCGTATGCAGCGGAAGCCGAAACTTTATTTGTAAAAAACTGATTTGAAACTGTTAAGAAGTTGTAAGAAAGAGAAAGCATCTGAGCGTACTGACTTTGTTCTTTTGCCAACTCAACTGCATGCTCTAAGTTTATGTCGGTTATTGATTTCCCGTGTTGCTTTGCCCTTACCAATTTTATTATTTCATCTCCGGGATTGTAATAGTTTTGCTCGGCAATAAACTTGCTCATTTTCTGTGGATCAGGATTCTGAAACGCTTCTATATAAACCCTCAAATCTTCGTATAACCGTTGTCGTTTTTCTATAAGCTTATTTAGCCATTCATCCAAATCGGCAACAGCGGAACCACTATCAGTGAACTGATGCAGCCCAAGCAAATCGCCATGAAAAACGCCGGTCATGTTGTACTCTAACATTTCAGTGTTAACATACCTGGCACCAGGATGAGACTTCATTGCCGTTTCCAGAATTGCAGGGTTCATACTCACCATCGGCGAAATGGATTTTCTAGTGCCACCTTCATAGGCATATTTGAAAGTAACGGCATCCATGTAGATTTCGTGATCCGATTCTTTGAAGCCGGTTTCTTTTTCGCGATCGCCAGTAACTTTTACGATTGGTTTTTGAATCAAGTCTGCTGCACGATGGGTGACCAAACCTACTGCAAAGGCTACTTGTTTTAAATCATCATCTGTATGCTTGCCCCATTTTTTTTTGACCCTGTCAAAAATTGGCATAGCGTAAAGGTGATTGCCCCTTGTACCGCTTCCGAACAATCCGCTATCCGGAAATTTCTTGATAGAAATCTTAAACGCTTCATGAAATTGAGGCGACAATTCAATTATAGTACAAGAATCTTCAAATACGGATATATGGGTTATGTGCTCTGACATGGTAAACTTTTTTAATTGCAGCAGGAATAGACTGTAGGGATTAACCCTCAGTAATAGTGTAAAATAACTGGTGGTCAAATTTTATCGACCACCAGAAAAAGGACAACAAACCTATTTTAGTAACCCGGGTTTTGTGGTCTCATATTTGGGTTTTGAGATAATTGAGCCTCGGGAATAGGCCATATCAGTTGATCAGGTGTAGGCAAAGGGTTGACTCTACCTTCCTCTTCCAATACTTCAATCATTCGGTTAGTTCTGACAAGGTCCCAATAACGATGTCCCTCGAAAGCCAGTTCGATATACCGCTCATTTTCGATAGCCAATCTAACGTCAGGAGTTGTTACAGCCAATGTGGCTGGTAAGTTAGCACGCGTTCGTATTTTATTTAGCTCTACAATTGCATCAGTAGTATTACCGAGCTCATTCAAAACCTCGGCTTTAAGCAAAATGACATCTGCTAAGCGAAGTACAATCATGTTAGGATGAGGTAAAACATCCCTTCCCGAAGAAGCGTCAAAAGCCGCTTTGCTGAATTTTGTGACTCTGTAATTTGATCCGGATGCGCCTCCGACCCTGTTTACTATTTGCAATGATCCCAAATACCTTACAGGTGATGCCCCATTGCTAACGGCAGCTAGTGAATCAGCTTTAAAAGCCGCAATTGTTTGGTTGGTAGGTATAACTGTTCTATTGTTTCGTGATAATCTATTATCCAGATTATTACCTCCATTAGCAATCTCCGCTCGATAAGAAATTTCCCAAATTGATTCTGCTGTGTTTTGACTTCCAGCGGTAAATAAGTTACGATAGGATGCACCAGGCAACAGGCTATACTCGTTCGAATTTATAATAGAATTTAACTCAGTCAATGCCTTCTCCAAGTCACCAGGGGCATTGCGTGTCATATATACTTTGGCTAAAATTCCCGCAGCTACCCATTTTGAAACCAGGGCTTTATTCGTGACTCCGGCAGGTAATTTTGCTTTGGCCTCAGTTAAGTCTTGTATTACAAATTCATAAATATCAGTCAGTTCATCGCGCTCTGGTTGAAAAGGCTCGCTTATTCCTTGAAAAGTTTCTCTTATTATTGGCACTTTGCCATATCTACGCATTAGTTCAAAGTGCGAATAACCTCTGAAGAACTGGGCTACTCCCAGGTATTCAGCACGCGCAGCTTCGGTCAGAACTGGATCTGAAATTGGCGGAACATTTTCCAATACATTATTGGCGCGGGCAATCATACTATAAAGGGTTATCCAATAGGTATTGACAGGATTGGTGTTAGAGTTTACCCCAAGCCGGTCATAGTTTATAAAATTACCTCCCGACAATGCACGCGTTTCGTCCGTATGAAGAATGACAGCAAATGTACCATTGAAATCAATTGCGTCAGACTGATACCGGTCATAAATACCAAGTACAGCAGTTTGGGCATCGGTCGCGGTTTTAAAAAAATTTGCTTCCGATATTATACTGACAGGCTCGGGTTCAAGCACATTACATGCACTAACAAATAGCGCAATTGTTACTATTAAAGCATATCTTAAATTTTTCATATCAACTTTATTTAAAAACCAATATTAATACCGGCCATAATTACCCTCGGCTGAGGTTGTGTAAGAAAGTCTACTCCTATTGAGGGAAGTCCACCCTGGGAAGTCCCCAAATTTTGACTCTCAGGGTCCAGGCCCGAATAGTTGGTGAATGTGAATAAGTTTTGTGCAGACAGATAAATCCTTGCATTGGCCAACGCAATTTTTTGAACAACGCTGGAAGGAAGATTATAACCTAATGTAATGTTCCTGACGCGGAGGAAAGAACCATCCTCAATAAACCGGGAACTGGCATCTGTATTGGCTGCGTTTGCATTTATTGATGAATTAGCACCACTAATAGCGTAAGGCATGGTACCATCTGGATTATCCGTTGACCAGCGATTCTCCGTAGTCGCCAATTGATTTCTCGGTGCTGTTAAACCTTCCATTACTGCCCTGGTAGCATTGTAGATATCATTGCCATAACTCCAATTCATGACAATAGAAAGATCGACACCCATATAAGTAAATGTATTGGTAATACCTCCGATGTGGAGGGGTAATGCATTTCCTATCAATTGCATATCATCCACCCGACCGTAGTTGAAATCTCCATTCACATCTTCGTAGATGGCTCCACCATTTCTCACCCTGGTACCCCAACCATCTGGTATAGTGCGATTATTTGGATCACCCCACACGCCAAGGTATTTATACCCAAAGAAATTACCCACAGGTTCGCCCACTCTAAACAACCCGTACGGTCCTTCGGCACCACTAAAGTTCACAGGATCCACCCTTCTATCTGTAATTCCATTAACATCTATTAGCTCTGTAACTTCATTCCGGTTAAAGGCAATGTTAAAATTGGTAGTCCATTTAAATTTCCCGACCAAATTTCTGGTCATCAGTGATAACTCTATACCTCTATTTTCAAGCGAGCCCAAATTAAACCTGTTGACTTGCGTAAATCCGGTAGTAGCTGGTAGCGTGAGGGTGTAAAACAGATCATTCGTTGCTTTGATATAAGCATCGACATTTAGGTTAAACCGGTCTTGAAGAAATCCGATGTCTAAGCCAATGTTAGTTGTAACGGTTGACTCCCACTTCAAATCAGGATTGCCAAGCGCTTGCAAATAAATTGCTGGTCGGCCATCATAATTGGCATTACTTGCATATTGCGCTAAACTGGCAAAATTATCTAAGCCATCCTGGTTTCCTGTTACACCATAGCTTGCTCGTAGCTTTAATTCGTTTACGACATTGCTAATTCCTTCCATAAAAGGTTCGGAAGAAACTCGCCATCCCGCAGAAACAGCAGGGAAATAACCGAACCGATTGTTCCTGCCGAAACGGGAGGATCCGTCCTGGCGAATGCTTGCTTCTACCAAGTACTTATCCTTGAAGCCGTAGTTAAACCGTGAGAACAGGGATCGCAATCCCCAGCTTCCGATGTTATGCTGAGGCTGGTTGTTGTTCGGAAGAATGGCGGAATAACTTGTTATTATGTCCGATCCTGTCGTGCTGCCCGTGATAGAAAAAGATGAAGCGGTAGATTCCAGCAAACTATATCCCAACAATGCCCCGAAAGAATGGTTACCAAATTGGTTGCTATACTGCAATACGTTTTCATTTTGCCAAATTAGTTCATCATAAAATCTCGCCCCTGATTCTGCGCTTCCTTGCCTTATCCTAAAATAACTTGGGATGAACCGTTCTTCCCGTCTTGTAATAAAATCAATACCAAATGTTGATCGAAGCGTAAAGTGTTTTAGAAAGGCTACCTCACCATAAATATTGGTAATTAGCCGCCGGTTCAAAATATTATGGGTTAAGTCATTAGCAATCATCACCGGATTTTCATTACTGCTGATAGTGACCGGCAAAGGATCCTGGCCATAGTTACCGGCATCATCAAATACTGGCACGTTTGGATTGAAAAACAACGCGTTACCCAGTACGGAATAAGAACTAAAATCCGCATCAACCCGATCTGTATTGCTGGTAGAAAAAGTTGTACTGGCACCGACCTTTAAATATTTTTTTGCCTGATATTCTAAATTTAACCGGCCATTTATCCGATCAAACTCCTGCCCTATCAATGTACCCGACTGCTTGAAGTAGCCTAAAGACAAAAAGGCAGTCAATCGATCACTTCCACCACTTACCGATATATTATAATTTGCTATAGGTGCAGAACGAAAAACTTCATTTTGCCAATTTGTTTCAACCCCGGTATTTGTTAATTCGGTGAATGGGGGAAGACCTCTATTTACATTGCCTTCATTAACGACATCGATATAACCCTGACCATCTAATAAATCAAATTTCTTTATAACGTTTTGTACACCATAATAGGCATCAAATGAAATTCGGGCATCTCCGGTTTTACCTCGTTTCGTAGTAATCAAAACCACCCCGTTAGAACCTCTTGAGCCGTACAATGCGGCAGCCGCTGCATCTTTTAATACTTCCATCGATTCTATGTCATTTGGATTAATATCGGCCAAAGCAGAAAAGCGTTGTCCGCCACCACCCAAGGGTTGAGCATCGGTATTAGTCATCGGAACACCATCGATTACGAATAACGGTCGACTTTCTCCGTACAAGGAACTCGAACCTCTTATCCTTACGAAAACCTCACCACCGGGCTGTCCCGAATTTTGAACTACTTGTACGCCGGCAGCCTTTCCCTGAAGTAATGCATCGGCACTGGATACGGGAATGTTTCCTAAATCTTTAGCTTTTAACGAACTGATGGAACTGGTCAAATCCTTCTTTTGCTGTGTACCATACGCTACAATCACGACTTCATTCAGTGATTGAATGTCAGGCTGAAGGGTTACGCTGATTTCAGTCTGGGTTCCCACAGGAACCTCCTGAGTAGTATAACCTATAAAAGAAAAAACCAGAGTGGTACTTTCATCTTCCATTGAGAGTGAAAATCTCCCATTTGCATCCGTTGTCGTGCCCTTGGTAGTACCCTTTTCCAGTACATTCACACCAGGTAGTGGAGCATTGTTTTCATCTAACACGATCCCTGACACGAGCCGATCGACAATCACCTCATCAACGCTATTTGCTCGGATGTCTGACGATACAGCCTGAGTTTTGTTAAGAATAACATAGTTATCTGAAACCTCATATCCCACCTGAAGCGGTGTAAGTAAACTGTCCAGCACAAATTTTAACGTTTTATTCCGAAAGCCCACCGATATTTTTTGATCGACTGGAATCGATTTCGGGTTGAAGGAAAACTTTACGAGTGTGGATTTCTCGATCTGTAAAAGAACTCCTCGAAGTCTTTTATTTTCAACATTAAGTGAGAAGGTTTTGTCGAGTATGCCTTGCCCAAAGGAGCTACTTGTTGACGAAGCGAGAGCGAAGCCCGAAAACGCCGCGGAAAGCACAATATGAAGCAGCGTAATTCTCATAATAGTCAAAGAAAGTTTGACAATTGGTATAGGTTTTTTCATAAATTTGAAAGGTTTTGTTTGTAAAAGTCTTACAAAATCACTCATTCTGCCTGGCGCGACGTCCAAATCTTGCACGGCATGTTTGAGGTAAACGGTGGTGCCATCCCGGCATCACTGTTTTTTTTATATTAAAAATTTCGTTCTGTCATAGGCATTTTAGATTTTTTTATTTTTAACATCCTTTCCCGTTTATTACAAAAGCAGCATCGATTAATTCATAGGATGCTCCGATTGTTCTGCATATAATATTTAGTTTCTCAAAAAGAGGTTCTTCTCCTAAGGGCACAGTGAGGAAGCAGTTCTCCATAGCATCTTCATCAAAAATTATTTCGATGCCATACAATCGTTCCAACGCAGAGAACACTTCCCGGACAGGCGAGTTCTCAAAAACCAAGCTAGTAGTAGGCGGGTTGGAGTCGACTTTTTCCGGATTGTCGACAAGCGTTTTGTCGAAAGAATTATCAGCAACATTGTAAGTTACTTTCTGGTTCGGTATTAACACAACGCCGTTCACTTCCGACTCATGTTCTTTACTTTTCTTCAGTGCATCATATGAAAAAACGGATACTTTACCTTCTTTCACAGCAACCACAATATCCTTTTCATTTTCATACGCCTTGATTCGAAAGCTGGTACCTAAAACTTTTGTAGTTATTGACTTCGTATGGACAAGAAAGGGTTGTTTTGAATTTTTTGCGACATCGAAAAAGCCCTCCCCCGTCAGATATACCTCGCGGTTTGTCCGTCCCGTAAAATGCTTTGGATACCGAAGGCGGCTATTGTCCTCAAGGCTTACAACACTTCCATCCCCTAAGTAAATCCTGAGTAAACTTCCAGAGGTATTTAGTTCTTCAAGGAAATCAATATCGGCGAGCGTCTCCCCGGCTCTATCGAACTTAAAATCGGTGTCTGAAAGTTGATAAATTCCGAAACTTGCCAAAACTAAAATTGAAACAGTGGCTGCAACCGTCAAGGGTGAAAAAAATCTTCCTAAGGATTGGTCTGATGTGTCCTGGTGGGCCGACAATTGCGGTTCGATTCTGTTCCAAATCATATTGGCCCGCACCAAGTCTGGACTCGTTTCGTCGACTTCCTTTAAATTCAGAACCAGTTCCCTGGCCCTTGAGATCTTCGCATCAAAGGATGGATTTTCGATCATGAAATTCGTCCAGAAA
The DNA here is from genome assembly GCA_041747735.1 of Chryseolinea sp. Classification (GTDB taxonomy): domain Bacteria; phylum Bacteroidota; class Bacteroidia; order Cytophagales; family Cyclobacteriaceae; genus Chryseolinea. The sequence continues at coordinate 31,201 of JBGTEP010000078.1, read as the reverse complement.
CGAACTGTTTCATGATCGGGCGCTAAGACCCACCGTATAAATGAGTCATTGGCAGCGAAGTCCTCTATTTCAAAATTGGAATAATCCATCACTATAAAGCTTTAAATACAGCTTTTTATACTAATGCAGGATTTAACAATTTTAATCCCATCCAAGACGAAATATTTTTTTAAGACTAGCCAATGGCTACAAGAAAGTATAATATGCTGACCGCAACTTTAAGGTTTTCCTTTAAGTTTTTTAGCGCTGCGTGAATGAATTTGCAGACAGAGTTATAATTGATTCCCATAATTTGGGTAATCTCTTCGTTTGAAAAATTATGGTAGTAACGAAGACTGATGGCTTCGCGCTGCCTCGCTGGAAGCAAATCCAACGCTTCATTTAAATATTGAAGTTGGAATACTTTCGTCTCTCTTTGTATAATCTTTTCTTCTTCAGCAGAGGTTTTAAGAAGTGTCATAAATCCTTCAAGCGGTAACATTGTGAACCCATTCTTTGGGCTTTGATTTCGGTTGATCTTATTGCGAAGAGCTTTAAACAAGTAAAACTTAATCGACGAAGTGTCATTCAAACGCTGGCTACTCTTCCACAATTCAATAAAAAGATCCTGGATACAATCCTCTACAAGAGATGCATCTGTTGTTATCTTCGAGCCATAATTTAGTAATGCAGGAACATAGGTTTGATAGATCACTTGAAACGCCTTTTTGTCCCCTTTTTTAAAGGCTGTCCATAAAAATGTATCGTTGCTATTATTTTTCTGCATAAAATATTATACACGATAAATGTAGACGAAACATTCTATGATTGCAAACGATTGTTATTTTTGATCCTGTTAACTAATATTATATTCTTTATATTTCGTTCACATAGAGCGCTTTGGTACGAGCCTCTGTCCGTAAAAAGATGCTTCCCAACATGTAAATAAGTGCTTGATGCAACCATTGGTATTTCCAACCTAACGCAGATGCGACTTTGGTCAACCTTTCAGAATTTAATATTTGGAAAGTCTTGTAAAGCAACTTTCAGATCTCCTTCGTGATTTTTTATCACTGCATTTAGGATGTCGTAAATTAGCGTGTAGCTATCTGGTTTAGTGAAAAGGCATATGGCTCCAAGCTCGATGGCTCTATCCACTTCAACCCGACCTGCAGTTGAATACATAATAACCGGAATGCTTCGCCATGCGGTATTTGCCTTAAGGGTTTTTAAACAATCCCACCCATTCATAAGCGGCATATTGATATCCAAAAAAATAATATGCGGATAAACGGCCTTCTCCATTTCCAAAAAATTAATAACTTCAAGCCCGCTGCTAACAGCGTTACAAATTACTGAAGGATCTATTTCACAAACAGCTTCAAGAAAAAGTTCTCTGTCATCAGCATCATCATCCGCAAATAGAATTGTGGGTTTGTTACTCATATTGTTTTCTTTAACTGATACAGCGGAAGCTCAATTACGAAAGTCGTGCCGATTCCGACAGTTCCTTCAGCCTGAATAGATCCATTGTGACGCTCAACGATCTTTTTACAAAGCGCTAAACCCAAACCAGTACCTTCAAATCTATCTTTCGAATGAAGGCGAGCAAACGTGTCGAATATCTTGCTTGCATATCGCTGATCGAACCCAATCCCATTATCTTTTACATATATTGTTACATGACTTAATTTTTCTGGTCGTGATTCTGACGTAACTGTAATTACAGGTGGTCTTCCTGGCTCTGCAAATTTGAGGGAATTATTCATTAGATTATAAAACAGCTGATATATCAAAACCTCAGCACCTTCTAAAAACGGCATTTCCTTAACCTCGATGCGAGCAGATTTTTGTGCAATCAGAACTTCCAGGTCAAGTTCAATCGCTTCAAAAATTTTATTTAAGTCGATCCATTCATTTTTTTGCGATAATGAATTCATTGTCGAGAATATTAAAACACCATCGACCATTGTAGACATACGATTTGCCGCGCTTATAATCTTATTGATGTATTCTTTTTCTTTTGGACTTATCTTTTCAGCTGCCTCATCCTCCAATCGATAAGCAAAGGTTTTTATTTTCCTTACCGGCTCTTTCAAATCGTGACTTATTACATGCGCAAATTGTTGAAGGTCCTGGTTCGATCGTTCCAACTGGTAAGTCCTTTCCGTCACCACTTTTTCAAGAATCTCCTTATGCTCTTTTATTGCAAACTCAGCAAGTTTCTGTTCATGGATATCAATCGCTACTCCAATAAAACCCATAAATTCACCGTTGGGTAGGAACCTGGGATTTCCCTTGAATAAATACCAACGATATACTCCATCATATCGTCTCAGACGGATCGAAGGCATTGAATACGAAACGCGCTGTGAGAACGCAGGAATGTAAATTTCGAGTAAAACCCGTAAGTCATCGGGATGAACGACTTCTTCCCAGGCGCGACCGAGAGCTTGTGTTAACGTCTGCCCGGTGTACTCAAGCCAGGTTTTGTTCCAGTAGCTGATCGTTGCCTCAGGATTGGGTTCGATAATAAAAACCATCATCGGCGACTGATCCGCTAAAATCCTGAAACGTTCTTCGCTTTCTTTTAGCTGGAGTTCTATTTTCTTTCTTTCTGTTATGTTCGGACTTACCGTCGCGAAACCGGTAACCTCACCTGTTTTAAAATCCCGGACCGTAAATGCATTCCATAATACCCAAAAAAATTCTTTTGTCTTCTCATTCACCAACCGAATATCATGAACAAATGAACCCGTTAGAGACAATTCCTCCATTAACTTATTTGCCAGCTCCAGGTCTTCACTATAAATAGCATCTGTGATAGACCTTTCGTGAAAGCTATCCCAACCAAGCATATTGAGTGCCGCCGGATTAAGAAAGGAAACCGAACTATCAGTATTGGAAAGACCAACAAAGTCATGCGTGGCTTGCATCATTGCAACAAGCTTTTGATTTTCCCTTTCACTGGCCTCAATCTTTCTTTTTGAAATTATCTGTTCCGTTACCTCCACGGCTATGTCAAGTATGGCGTAGACTTCCCCATCCGCATTAAAAAGAGGTGTATAGCTGAAGTCATAAAAGCCTTCATCCATTTTCCCATTCTTAACAATGTTAACTTGTGTTCCATTTGTATGGAACGGTTTGCCCGTTGCATAGACGTCCTGTAGTATTTTCAGAAATGGCTGAGCCTTTATCTCAGGCATTACTTCAGCAAGCGGTTTTCCAGTTAAATCATAATCTTTACCGAGAATCTCGTTGAAGGCTTTGTTCGGCATTTCGACAATGAGATCAGGTCCTACAAACAGAGCAATGGCAACCGGAGCAGAAGATACCAGCGACCGGAAACGCGACTCAGAATGTTCAATTTTTCTTCGTGCCAATACTTGCTCAGTCACTTCTACCGCCACTGCCATTATTCCCGAAATCGTTCCGTCAATGTCTTTTTGTGCTTCATAGACAAAATTAACATAGACAACCTCAATGCCACCCGCACGTGGCAGTGTGACAGGAACTTCGTTTGCAGTATACGTTTTGCTGGTTGAGTATACTCCGTCTAATAGCTGCTCAAATCCCTGATCCCTTGCCTCCGGCAATCCTTCAAAAAGCGGCTTGCCAATCACCTCATCATGGGTTTTTCCCCATAGCTCAATCATACGATCGTTTGCTATAGCCACCACGTGGTGGGGTCCCTCCAATAAGCAAACTGCCACCGGTGCCCGAAGAATCGTTCGATGTAAATGTGCAGAGCTGACTGCCAAACCTTCCTTTGACCTTTCAAGCTCATTCACCATGCCCACTTTCTTGGTGGTTTCATTACATACGACTAAAACCCCTTCTATTTTGCCGTTATCATCGATAACAGTACTGTAACTAAAAGTCCAATAGACTTCCTCAATTTTTCCATTTCTGAAAATGGGAACCATTTTGTCGTCAATAAAAAAAGACTCGCCCGTAGTTCCCACCTGATGTATGAGGGGATAAATAATATGCCATGCCTCTGGCCAGCAATCTTTGCCTTTCTGACCTAGTGCCCGGGGATGCTTTCCATTCTCCCCTAGGCTCCGTCTGTACGCATCGTTGTAAAATTGAATTAAGTTGTCTCCCCACCATAAAAACATCGGAAAATCCGACCGAAGGATTATTCCGACAGTAGTTCTGAGACTTTGCGACCAGTTATCGAAGGATCCAATCACCGTTGTGGACCAATCGTATTCGCGGGTACGTTGGCCCATCTCTCCCCCACCTTGTAATGAATGGAGTGGATTTAAAATTTTAGATTCATTTTCGTCCAACACAATAAAAATTATTCAAGGGTAATTCAATAAACCGAATACTGTGCAGACTGAGACAGTGTCAATAAAAACTGATTCCGAATCAAAAAATTCATTAAAAAATCCTCAGCTTTCTAAAACATCTCACTCTGAACTTTTACCCAATTCAACTATTTTGATCAACGCTAATTCAGGTTTCGCACAGCAATCAAATAAATTTGAATCTTCATCTTATATTGAGAAGCGGTAAGAGCAGTAGATCGCAGAACATCTGATGAAGTTCGCAAAGGAAAGAAGAAGAGGTTGCAGGTAGCAACCATCTCGTTGAGTTCTTCTAAAGAACCTACGGGAAAGTGATCTTGATATTTCATAGGTTCTTCTCTCTGTTCCAAAAACGATGTTGAGCAATTGCGCCAATAAAAGATTTTGGACTCTTGTTAAACAGCAAGCCATCGTCATCGAGTGCATCGTTACGAATTCCCGTAGAAGCAAACTTAACCAACTCCTCACCTTCTAAATCCGCCGCAATCGCTTTGCAATGATGATAGGCTTCCTGAATAAAGTCGACAACGGCCGATGCCTGTTTTAACGAAGCAATACTCTTCATACCGCCAGGAACATATACAGCATCAAACAAAACAGAGGATGTGGTTAGAAAGCTCTGATCAACCTTTAACGACTCACCCCCTACACCCTGAATTACGCCCAGCTTCGGAGCAATAACTTTAGTTTGCGCTCCTGCATTTTCCAATGCTTTTTTCATTTTAGTAACGGCTTTTTCATCCACCCCGTGTGAAACCAATATCGCAATGCATCGCGATTTGATAGTGTCCTTAATGGTATTTGTCATACTTAAGGCCGCAGAAGTTTCGAGTGTTGACTTTACTTTAATCGGTTGAAATTTCTTTGGATCTCCGTCGGCTGGGATGCTATGATTGATCGGTTGTATTGGTACTTTCGGTACAGGTATTCCAAGGGAATCCGCTACACGGCCCGCCAAACCTTTGTCAATTTGTGTGAGAAGTCCTACCATGCGTTGCTGAATGAGCGGACTTTCTAATTTTCCCAGTTCAAAACAGAGTGCATCTGTCAAGTGATTTTTCTCTGGTTCACTTTGGCTATTGTAAAATAAAGTTGCCTGACTAAAATGATCAAAAAAGCTCTGACTTCGTGCTCTTATCTTTTTTGCATCAATGCGTTCGGTGAAGGAAGCAAACCCACCTTCAGCAGCCTTCGCTTGAAACGGGCAACCTTGCCCAAGGCTATTCGGGTCATAACTTGTCTGCCCCCGATTTATGGTCTGCCGCATGTGGCCGTCACGTTGATTGTTGTGAGTAGGTGCAATCGAACGATTAATTGGAATCTCATGGAAATTAGGACTTCCTAGTCGCGACAGCTGCGTATCAGTGTATGAGAACAAACGGCCTTGCAAAAGTGGATCATTCGTAAAATCAATGCCCGGAACAAGGTGACCGGGATGAAACGCTACCTGTTCCGTTTCAGCAAAGAAGTTGTCTGGATTTCGGTTCAATGTAAGTTTTCCTATACGTTGTACAGGGACAAGTTCTTCGGGAACCAGTTTGGTAGGATCGAGTAAATCGAATTCAAATTTATGCTCATCCTTTTCAAGAATTAATTGAACACCAAGTTCCCATTCGGGGAAGGCACCATTTTCAATTGCTTCCCACAAATCCCTTCTGTGGAAATCCGAATCCTTGCCTGAGATCTTTTGAGCTTCATCCCATAAGACAGAATGAACACCTAATAAGGGCTTCCAATGAAATTTAACAAAGGTTGATTTATTCTCTGCGTTTATAAATCGAAAAGTATGGACACCAAATCCCTCCATCATTCTTAAACTTCTGGGAATAGCACGGTCGCTCATGGCCCACATAATCATGTGCATACTTTCAGGCATCAATGAAATGAAATCCCAGAAGGTATCATGAGCAGATGCTGCTTGGGGCATCTCATGATGAGGTTCAGGTTTAACAGCGTGAATCAAGTCCGGAAACTTTATGGCATCCTGAATAAAAAAAACAGGCATGTTGTTTCCAACTAAATCATAGTTACCCTCTTCCGTATAAAACTTAACGGAGAATCCCCGAACGTCCCGTGCGAGATCAGTGGAACCTTTTGATCCTGCAACGGTACTAAATCGAACGAAAACAGGCGTTTTAGTACCAGGCTTTTGCAAAAAGCCTGCTTTAGTGTAAGAAGTCATCGACTGATATAACTCAAATACACCATGGGCTGCGGATCCGCGGGCATGAACGATTCTTTCGGGTATCCGCTCATGGTCGAAATGGGTAATTTTCTCGCGTAGTATAAAATCTTCTAAAAGCGTAGAACCACGTTCTCCCGACTTCAATGAATTTTGATTATCGTTAATTTTTAATCCCTGATTGGTAGTTAAGAACTGATCATCGGGTTGAGTTGTATTCTTAAGCAGATCTTCTTCCTTTTTATTCCTGGATTTTGGTGCTGAAGATTTTTTTTTCATACTAGACAGATTGATAGACGGGAAAGATTTACCTATCAGCTTATTTAATTTGATGCCAGAAATCAAAGCCATTCGGTGACCTCAATGCAGTAATATTAAGGTTGATGCCCAATATGTTTCCCGGGTATGTAGCACTTTTTCCACACTCAACTTATGCCGGAATGCAGAAACCTTTCGCTTATCGTCCCGTCAATAGACGTTAATAACAGAAGTCGCATGCAACGAGACAGGTGTGTTGTAATGATGGTAGATGCAGAAGAACCGGTTGGGAAAATTTAGCTAACCTTTATCAAGATCAAGCGGACAAAGGCATTTAGAAGATGTCCAAGAAATAGAACGTGGATGTAAAGATTCTCCAACTCATTGAGTTATCACTACTTTTTCGATACTCTTTTCGGTGAATAAAGTTTCCTTTTTGTGTCGATTTCTTCTCTTCTTTCGCAGCTTGTTAATCCAGATAATTGTTCCTGTCACAGGTAACGTAGTCGCTATAAGGCATGCTATGAAGTATAGAATTTTAGTAAATGTTCCGTAAACGTCTCCGAGATGAAGTGCCTTGATCGAACTGGCTACACGTTGATTAAAAGGTTTATCCCGAAAAATATCAATGCTCAGCACTTCTGCCGTATACTGGTCTAGAAAAATTTTATCACCCGCAGCCGGAGCAAAGAAACCTATTCGACTCTTACTTATTCCTATAGCAGCCGCGGAGTCAGAAGCAAACGTGACTGTGCAGTTTCCTTTATAAGGCAACAATTTGTCTGCAGCAGCGAGGTAATCGGTGACCTTTAAGGGAATAAAATCTTTACCGTCGAAGAAAACCGGAATGGATGATTTTGGCATTTCCGGTCGTGGTGCATCCTGAGACTGATAGGTACCCAACGATTTTTGAAGACCTTCCCGATACCAGGGAAAAGACCATTGAGGTCCGGTGATACCCATCAACAGCAGAAATATAAAGGAGTAAAACGCCAGTGAGTTATGAAGGTCATGGTTAATGCGTTTCCAATTAGAATCCCACTTTACCGTTAAGCCCTGCTTCCATGATTTGATTTTTTGTGGAAACCAGATTACAAGTCCGGTAATCAATCCTAGTGTAAAAAGTATCGTACACGTTCCGCTGATGTAACTCCCCAGTTTACGGTTGGGTAGTTCTCCAAATATCGGTTCTTCAATTTTATCTAATAAGAGCCAGCGGTGCAAGCTAAACATCGTCGACATAAATTCTGTAACATTGTTCTTTTCTGATGCAGAGCCTTTCAACTCACCTGTATAAGGGTCAACAAGATATACATCCGGACGAGAATCGTTTCCACCTGGGCCACCTGTACCTTGAGGTGCGCCTTTTCCTTTTACTTCCTTAGCAGTGATATTATCTAAAGGGGCTGTTTTCTTCTCGCGGCCGCTCGCACCTTCCGGTTTCCTATCTTCTTTTTTCCTGACCGATACCTGCCATGAACGTGAGGGATCTTCATATGTTTTTATTGAAACGACCTTCCCTCCTGTTGCCTGCGAAACCTTGGCAATAATTTCATCTGGAGTAAGTGCAGCGTTTGTTTGCGGCGTCACATGGTAAAGTTCAGGTGAGGCCATTTCGCGAATCTCAGTGTTAAACACATAAACTGTACCGCTGAAGCATATCGCGATTACCACAAGGCCACTGATAAGTCCTGCCCACAAATGGATATCATTAAAGAATTTCCGAACTCTCATCCACCTTGTTTTTTTCTTTTCTGCCATGATGCCTGTTGGTTAATATTACCTCGCTTTCAATGCCACGCCTGTATTCAAAAAATTATTACTGATCCCACCACACAGGATCATTCAGCATATCATCACTTCCGATTTTGGAAGTTTCTTCATTGTTCGTCATACGCTCAGTCTCCGGATACATGAACCTAACCGGCCTCGATGCGGGTGTAGGTGCTTCCAATGAGTTTGGAATCGCAGGTATCCCTAACCGTCTGTAATCATTCCATGCTTCAATACTACTGATGCTGTTAAGTGCAAGCCACTTCTGTTCGATGATTCGTTCAATCTTGTCTTCAGCATCATCGAAGTTCACCGTGGTCTGTACGTTGTAAGTGGCAAAAGCATTCGCGTCTACCTCCATGTAATCAAATGACTCCTGAATAGCTTGTTCATAAAAGCTTTTGGCTGTACCGGGAATCCATCCACGTTGAGCAGCTTCTGCTTGCAAAAACAGACTTTCAAAAGAACCCATCAGTACGGAAGGTTGGTTGTACGATTTGAAAAGTGCTGAAGGAAAACCATCATTTTCAGCCGGGCCTTTAAACATGGATGTATTTGCCCTGTCGTAATCAGCATCGCCTGCGCTTGGGTTGCCAAATAATACACCACTGAAGTTGCCATCCACGCGAACATAAAGATTTTCTGCACGCGGATCGTTGCGCAGTTCATACTGCTGTATCGCGAACTCAGTTGGCCGTATATCCTGATGAAAAGAGGTACTTACACCTTGAACAGATTTGTAATAACTTTCCCAAAACGGATTCAACTTACCTGCTGTCTCCAGATAACCTGGTTGTATAAATGCGTTTTCACCCACACCCAAAAAGTCACTTCCTTCTGATTGAATTTTTTGTATTTCACTACTAATGTAAGCTGCTTGATTTCCAACCTGACTTTGGTGTATGAGGCCACGTAGTTTTATCGTATTTCCAAACTTCGCCCATTTTGATTTACTTCCTCCAAAAAGAATATCGGCACTAACAGCATCGGCGGTAATCAGGGCCGATTTAATATCGTTAATACCTTCGGTGACCAGATCGATCGCCTTGGTGTAGACAACAGCTCCTTCTTCGTAACGGGGTGTTGGAAATGTGTTGCCATTAAGTGCTTCATCAAAGGGCATTCCGTTATAAATATCAACCAGGCGCATAAAATGCCAGCCCAGCATTACCTTGGATACACCTGCATAAAAAATCTCACTATCTGCCTGAGCCTCGTCGAGGATGAGTTGATAGTATAACATCGTTGTGAATCCGTTTTCCCACACAGGTATTCCATCACGCTGGTGGCGAATGGCCGGGCCGTTGTAAGATTTCAAATCCACAAACATACTGATACCTTCATTGGTTGTACCCCAATACCCTCCCCAAAAAGCACCGATCTGATTCAGTTGACCAACTTCCTGATTCACTGTACTCACTAAAGCAGCAGGTAATTTTGCTTTTAACGGGAGCGTCTCCTCGACGGGATTGTTGGGATTGTCATTCACATCAAAGAAGTCATCACAAGACTGAAGAAATGCCGCTGAAACAAGGAGTATAAATATTTTTATTGTTGTTCTCATAAATCAATATCTTATTCTTATTAAACTTTCCGCTCTGGGTTATAAGGTAACGTTCAATGTAAATCCATACGTTCGGTAAGGAGGCACCTGACGAAAGCTAAGGTATCCGTCTGTGTTATTGTAGAGATACTCAGGATCGCCCATTGTGTTTTGCTTATCGCGGATGATAAACAAGTTAGTACCTACAAAGCCAATACTGGCGTGACGTATTGCATTTTGCCACGCTAATGCACCCACAGGAATTGTATAGGAAATGTTCAGTTCACGAAGTTTGAAAAAATCGGATTTGGCAGCTGTGTTGATCTGAACTTCACCTTGCCTGGTCCAGAACGCTCGTCCGCCGCTTGACGTGCTGAGTCCTTCATTGGCAACGTATACACCAGGCGATGTTTCAATCACAGAGTTTGGCCAGACAAAAGGTTGACGATCAAATTCCGCTGTCGCGGGATGTGTACCCGCTGTATACATGCGAGGAACCATTTCAGAGTAAAGCCATCCACCCATTCTCCAATCGAACTGCGCACCAATGTTAAAACCTTTGAAGCTCAAAGCCGTGCTTATACCCATTTGATAGGGAGGAACCAGAGTTCCTAACGTAGTCATTTCAGAAGCAATTATCGGGTCACCTGTAATCGCATCAACTACTACACGGCCTGTAGGATCTCTTCGATAATCGCTTACCTGAAGTGTTGGATATGCCTCGCCAATTACTGAATATGACTGACGAAAATTATTGATACTGCTCAGTCCTTCGTACAACGCTTTTACCTGATTGTTAATATAAGCGAATGTAAAGCCTGCATTCCAGACAAAATTCGGTTTGCTTATGATATCACCATTTACATTTAACTCTATAATTGAATTGGTCAACTGGCCAGCGTTCACACGTACTGAACTGTAGCCTGTAGCCGTGGAGGTAGTGGCATTGAAAATCTGACCCTTGGAATCAGAGAACACATAGCTTGCCTCTACATGAACACGCTCGTTAAACAGCCCAAGCTGTGTTCCTACTTCATATGATGTTACAAATTCAGGTTCGATGTTTGGATTTGGATTGGTTGAACTCGGTACAAATCCAATGGCATTCCCAAAAGGAAAGCCATTTATTTGTGAATATGAATTATTTAACTGATAAGGTGCCAGGGTGACGTTGCCCGTTTTATTCCACGAAGCAAACAACTTACCGAAGGAAAGAATGTTATTATTTTGCAAAACAGGGAATGCATCTGTGAATACAAACGATGTGCTGACACCAGGATAAAAAAATGATCGGTTTGCCGGACTTAATACTGAAACCCAGTCGTTACGCCCTGTAACGTTGAGGAACAGATAATTTTTGTATGCCGCGGATAACTCTCCATAGACTGCCATAGAACGGTACTGCGTTAGACCAACACTTCCATTGAGTTCGCCAGTACGGCTTCCGGGATTGAATAAATCCGGATACAGCAAGTTGGATGCACCGATACTGGTTGTCTTTTTATCGTCAATTCTTACGTTGTGCCCCACCAAAATCCTTGTTTCAAAGTCACCAACACTTTTGTTAGCGGTAAGGATGAAATCATTGTTTATTCTGCGATAGTTGGCGTTACCATCGGATACACTTCCATTCACGTTACGGGTACCTGCCGCTTCGAATTTACCCGTGGTATTACGAGTTTCTTCGATGAGACTGTATAATCCGGTGCGGTTCATTGCTTTCAACCATGGCGTTACCTGATAATCCAATTCTATCTTTCCGTTGATAGTTTGCTGTTCGGTTTTGTTCCTGATGTTATCGATCTGGAAAAAAGGGTTTTTTAAATTTGATGTTCCTGTGGGACTGAAATAGTTGAGTGGGTTGCCAATGGAGAGTGGATCCTGCCAGTTTTGCATCTGGTCATAGGGGAAATTGGCAGGAAGCTGATACGCTCCAATCCAGGGTCCATCAGGAGTCATATCTTTCTTGAAGTAAACATAATTGAAGTTATAGGAAGTAGTCAGCTTGCCGATTTTACGGGAGCCATTCAGGCGAAACCCGGTGCGACGACTTTCATCTTCCGGAATAATTCCTTTGATCGTTACATCCTGCGCCGAGATAAAATAGGTACTCACTGCATTTCCGCCCGAGAAAGAAATATCATTCTGAGAATTTACTCCTGTTTGAAACATACCTAAGCGGGCATCTTCCGATGGCGCTGCGTACAACAGCTGCGGTTGTGTACCATCCGGCAAAGGTGTACCGAAGTCTCTTAGCGTTCCGTCAAATTCAGGACCCCAGGATTCGTACTGTGTTGGATTATAAGTACCATTGGTACCTTGTCCAAAACGGGTTTGTGCAGGTGGTAACAAAAATACGTCGGAGAAGGTAGTCGTGTGGCTGAACCGTACCTCACCCCGCTCGTTGCTTCCTTTTCTGGTAGTGATCATGATTGCTCCATTAACACCTTCTGAACCATATAACGCAGCGGCGTTGGCGCCTTTTAGTACTGTAATGCTTGCAATGTCATTTGGATTTAGTCTGGCTATCGTTGGAATGGGAATACCATCAACTACATAGAGTGGTTCGTTCGATCCGCGGCCATCAATTCCAGCGGTTCTGCTGAGCGACCGCGAACCCCGCATTGTAATCTGTATCTGTGGGTCGACCTTGCTGTCATACATGTTTATACGCAAGCCGGCTACCTTACTGGTGAGTCCAAAAATTGGGTTTATTGTCCTTCCCTGGTTTAGGCTTTCCGAATTCACTACCTGTGCACCACCTCCTACTTCGCGTGAAGAACGTTCAATGCCAAGCGCGCCGGTCACAACCACTTCGGCTAAAAACTGAGTATCTGCCGGAAGCTCAATATTTAGAGAGGCTTCTGATGTTATTTCTATCTCCTGGGCAACGTAGCCAAGAAAGGAAACGACCAATATATCTCCACGGTTTGCAACTATTGAAAAGTTAGCGTCCTGATCGGCAACGGTACCACGGGTTGTGCCCTTTATTACCACATTTGTGCCGGCAAGTGCGGTTCCGGTGCCCTTTTCCGACACTTTTCCACTTATCCGCAACTCCTGCCCATTGGCATAGGTCACAAAAACGATCATAAAAAATAACCAGCAACGGGTCTTTTGAAGTAAAACTGCTATCATTGTGTTTATTTAGATTAATTATAAATAATGCACAATTATACGGTAGCTTCGATCACCTGCAACAACGCGATCGGGAAATTTGACTAACGCCAAAAGGAATTAGATGAACAATTTTTCAACGTTCGAAGAGTGGCGCTGGCAGAAGGAAATTCAATCGGATATCACTATCCAGGGGGGATATCTTGAAAAGCAACTGATTTTTAACAAAGCTTGTAATGGTTATTTAAAGGCAGAGTTCTGCAAGTTCGGTTCTTATCACCTTTCGATTATGGACTTCCAATTGGACGGACCTGCCGTATGTGATTATTCAACGGAAGGCGAATCAATCGGATTGTTCTATAACCTATCGGGATCCTGGATAGCCCTTAATAATAATGGAAAAGACCAACCCATCATACCCGGTCAACAGACCTTATATTATACCTCCGGCCATCAGGAGCGCCTTCGTTTGATACCGGACAACGGTCATCAAAAATCACTGGAACTAAATCTTTCAGTCGACTATTTCACTAATCTTTTATCAGGTTATTCTCCACTCCAGGAAAAGTTTATCAATACTATTGCTAGTGGAGAACAGCGGCACATTCAAATGGGTATATCACCGATGACTTTGCCCATGAAATGGATTATTAATACGATACTGCAATGTACCCGTACCGGACTGATGAAACGCCTGTTTCTTGAAGCGAAAATTCTTGAGTTGTTGATGCTTCATGTTGAACAGGCTGAAGTGTTGGGTGATAGTACAATAAGTCAGTTTAAAAATCCTTCGGAACTTGATGCGTTACACGAAGCGAAAAGTATCCTTGAAGCAAACCTGGACAACCCACCCACTATTCGCGTATTGGCAAAAATGGTAGGCATGAACGAATTCGATCTGAAAAAAGGATTCAAGAATACTTTTAACACTGCCATTTACCGATATGTAACTGGGTTAAAAATGGAGCAAGCGAAAGAAATTCTCCAGGACGGAAATAAGTCAATCACCGAGGTATCACAGCTTATGGGTTATAAAAACCCCCAGCACTTCACCGCTGCGTTTAAGAAGTTTTATGGGACGCTTCCCAGTAAACTTAAAAATCTTTAATCATAGACGGCTCATTGCCAGCCGCGTCTTTTGCTGTCGGTTAATGTCAACCTTGCGTATTTGCTAAGGGAAACATCTCCATTTACGATTTCTTCGATTGCACTGCATTGCCTTACAAATGCGAACTTGCTTTAAGAAGCATTGCAAAAAAGGCCAAAAATGAGCTATTTTTCTATAACGTCGGGTGAATGTCGTGTTATTGAAGTGGCAGTGTCCCCCACATTCCACATTTATTTGTAGAAAAACTAATTATGAAGACTGGGCAATTAATAAAAGAGCTAAGGTTAAAAAAGGGTATCACACAGGAGGAGTTAGCTGCGAAAACGGACATCAGCGTCAGAACCATTCAGCGCATTGAAAACGGTGACGTGGACCCACGGGCGTTTACGCTTCAATCTATCGCAGTAGCCCTGGAAGTTGATTTTGCTGTATTGGCTAACAGCGAACCGGAATTAGATGCAATTAATGAGAAAGAGAAAAGCAAGTGGTTGCCTCTCCTGCATTTAAGTGGTTTATTCCTTTTAATTATACCGCCCATCGTAATTTGGATATGGAAACGTGATGCCGTAGAAGATATCCAAAAACACGCCATTGACGTGATCAATTTTCAATTGAGCATGTCGCTTTACGTTCTTCCGTTTGTGGTTTTTTTAGCGCCTCCTATATTGATTGTGTTGGTTCTGTTCAGTCAGATAGTCATCTTGGTAAATACTGTAAGAGTTACAAGTCATCGTGCCTATAAGTACCCTTTCTGTATCCGGTTCTTGAAACACGAGTCTGCTATTTGATTTAACTTATGCTGGAATTCATTTTGCTCTGGACGATGTTAATCATTAAATAAAAGCAAGCACTGCGTAACGATCAAACCTTGACAGTCTTCCATTTGCCTCTGGAAAAGAGCCAGAGTGTGAATAGACCCACTGATGTCTCAGATATGAATACTCCCCAAAAAACACCCGAGTGCTGCCAGTCAAGGGTAATCGCCAGAAAATAAGAAAGCGGGATCTGAATCAGCCAGAAGAATACAAGGTTAATCATCGTAGGAGTCTTGGTATCCCCTGCTCCATTGAAGGCTTGTACAGACACCATCCACCATCCGTAAACAAGATAAGAATAGGAAAGGATGCGCAGCCATTCGCTACCAATCTGAATAACACGAGCATCATCGGAAAAGATGGTCACCAACTCTTCATTAAAGAAAAAATACACGATCGAAACGAGAAACAAAAAAACCATATTGTAAGATCCAATTTTCCAAACCGATGATTCAGCGCGTTCAGGATTTCCCGCACCAAGGTTTTGTCCTACCAGTGTAGCGGCAGCATTCGACAAGCCCCACGCCGGCATCATTGTAAACATCATAATGCGAATAGCTATGGTAGATCCCGCAACTGCTTCACTACCTACATCTGCGAGAATGCGCATAAGGAAAATCCATGAAGTCATCGATACCAGCATCTGACCTACTCCACCCAGGGATGTTTTTATAATATTGACAATATTCTTTGCATCATAATAAAGGTGAGAACGCAAAAGTTGAATGTGTTTACCACCATTAAATAAAGTCCACAACTGAATGCATACACCTACTCCACGACCAATGGTAGTTGCAATAGCAGCTCCTTCAATCCCCATCGCAGGGATAGGTCCCCATCCGAAAATCAGGATTGGATCCAAAATAATATTGATGCCATTCGCAATCCAAAGTACGCGCATGGCAATTGCAGCATCTCCTGCCCCCCGAAAAATGGCATTGATGACAAAAAGCAAAACTATAACAACATTTCCGCCGAGCATCCATTGTGTGTAGCGATAACCTTCGGTTATACTCCATGAATCGGCACCCATTATGGTAAGCAAATCTTTGGCGAAGAAGATACCGGCTATCGCAAAGGGAATAGAACATAAGATTGCAAGGAAAATAGATTGAACAGCTGACACTCCGGCATCTTCCCTGCTTTTCTCCCCTATTCGTCGTGCAATGATCGCCGTAACAGCCATGGCTAACCCCATGGCTACTGAATAAAGGAGAAATAAATAGGTCTCTGTTAAACCTACTGTAGCAACAGCAGAAGCGCCTAACTTACCCACGAAATAAATATCTACGACCGCAAATGCAGATTCCATGACTAGCTCCAGAATCATCGGTATAGCAAGCAGAAAAATTGCTCGCTTTAGTCCAATCTGGGTATAGTCGGCTTCACTTCCTCGGATAGCATCCTTGAGTTCCTGCCATATGGTGAGTTTAGGTTGTTCAGTAGTTTTTTCCGGACCAGATACGTTAGAATTCTGCATACCAATACTCGCGTTGAAAGTCAAATTTGCCACCGTCTACTGACAACACTATGTCAGCAGTACATCATCGATTTTTATTTTTTTACTTTATAATTACCCCGGTTCAGTTCTCTTCACGAACTATACTTAAAAAAGAGGTTCAAGGTTTCTTGTCAGGGGTTTTATTTTCACCACTTGCAAAATTCCGACATCAATTTTTAACCTCTTAGCTGGATTAAACGAGCCTAATATAATTCAAAACACTATCGCGGAAATAATTTGCGGACTATGGATTACTTGATATCCTTTTTTGCCATACAAAGTTATACAAACATAGCTGTTCCCTTTTTATCATGGGCGGGCAATTACGACAATAACGGGGGCTGATTACGGAATTGGATGGGGCAGGCATTCCAGCCATCTTTTTGGAAAGCCGTGAACTATGATCCAAATATCTTAAGTTCGTCCGTACATTTCTGATGGAAGCACACCTGATGAAGTCGGTAGCAATAAATCTGTTTTGGATAATAAGCGGTAGCGGACTAATCGTTTACCCGGGAATCCTGCTTGCCAGTGTGATGAGTTTTGCTGCTGAAAAATCCTCATCCCAGTCTAAAACCAGTTCTAGCGTAAATAGATTTTTTTTCAAAGCTATGATGATTGTCGCGATGTTGTTTCCCGCCATCTATTACTTTTCCTTTCGGATATCCCAGGATTTGCTGGAATCAGGAAATCATACTGGAGCATTTTTAGTGTTAATTCCTAGCCTCGCTATCTCAGGTAGGATATGGTGGGTATTCAAACCGTTAAAGAAGGATAGCAGCAGTTAGCGACATTCAGATAGAAAGTAAGGTAAATGCTCCGCTAAAATCCAAGATACTTCATTACTGCTTCATCGCCCCGAATTGAACCTTCAGGCAATGGATTATTAGTATTAAATACCATCAGTTCATCCTTGGGAATGGTCGAAACAAAATCTTCGTTAATCCGATTATTTTTTCGCAAATCTCCATCTTCTAATCCGAGGTACCTGACAAAAAAATCATAAACCGCTGACCTTTTGGAATAGCCATAATCATGTCCTTCCGATTCAAAATGACTATTTGTGATCAGGTTTTCAGCACCATATGCGGCATAAACTTTCTTGATATAAGGAAATTCAACCAGAGGAGTATTACTGGTCCAGTCTCCGCCATCCGAAACAATAAGCAACGGTCTCGGTACACACAGCGCGGCGATTTCAACATTGTTTGTTTGATGGGTTTTACTCTTGTGAACTGGCATACCACTTTCACAAATACAACCTCCGAAAAAATGCGCTGAAATCTGTGTAACCGGAGCTACGGCTTTAACCCTATCGTCAATCGCGGACAGCATAAACGTCTGCGTGCCACCTCCGGAAAATCCGGTCATCCCCACCCTTTCCGGATCAACATCGGGTAATGAAATCAGGTATTCAAGTACCCGTTTGCTGTTCCACGTCTGAAGAAGGAGTGCTATCGGCATTTTATGTGTAACCTGCTGTGATTCTCCTATGCCGACCATATCATAGGTAAACACGATCGCACCCATCCGGGCAAACACAGCACACCGTTTTTGGGTCTCCTCTGAAAATCGCTTGTCAACACCATGACCTTGTGGGCTTAGAATCGCTGCGTAACTTTTTTGTTTCTTCAACGGCCGGTATACATTACCGGTAACGTAGAAACCTTGGAAGCTTTCAATAGCTATATTCTCGATACTATAACCGTTAAGTTCGCGGTAGCTATTCGTAATCGGATTAAACTCACCTTTAACCTCAGGCATTTTTTTAAGCTGCATCCCGTCAATTAAGACTTTCCGAATGTGTGATGCTCTGATCTCCCACGATTTTTTATCACTCCATTGTGAGGCAAACTTTTCCATCATCAATGCCGCTTCCTCCTCCGTCCAGTATTTACCAACACAAAGCATATCGTCCTGACTATGGGCCGAAAGACCCAAAAGCATAAGGACCAATGCCATTGAAAATTTTTGCATGCTTTTCATAGACTTCATATTCAACGTGAATTCAATCAACCAATGCCTGATATACCAGTGTACGAAGCATCAATTGATCTTTTACAATTGATGACGGACGCACCTGCGTAAAATAAACTACCACTAATTCTTCTACCGGGTCCACCCAATACGTTGACCCATAAGCGCCACCCCATCCATATTCACCAACGGAACCAAGATAACCACGTTTGCCTTTATCAATAACCGTTGTGAACCCAAGACCAAACCCTTCTCCCTGCCGATAGCTTACATCGTCCGCGAGGTGATTTTGTGTCATCAGATCCACTGTATTCGAAGAAAGTATCCGTTTACCGTTTAACTCTCCCCCGTTTGCCAACATCTGCAAAAACGAATGATAATCTTTAGCTGTGGAAAGAAGTCCGGCTCCTCCCGAAAAACTCTTCCGGGGCCCGTCAAGGTAAGCACCCTGACTATCCATCGTGCCCGCTACAGGCGCAGCTTTTAACACTTCTTCTTCCTTTGGAGTGTAGACGGTAGCCAGTCGATTGGCCTTCGTTTTAGGTAGGTAAAAATGTGTATCTGTCATACCCAGTGGGTCGAGGACTCTATCTTTCAGAAACTGATCTAGCGGCATACCCGCTGCCCGTTCGATTACAACGCCAAGGATATCTGTTGAATAACCATAAACCCATTTCGTACCCGGGTGCGATTCCATCGGTAACGACGCTAAACGTTTTACTGTTTCTGCAATGGGTTCATTTCGATCAGCAAAATACCATCCTTGTATTCCGGCTTTCTTCCACTCCTCTGAGGCAACTCCACCTCCATACCCTATACCTGCTGTATGGGTTAACAAATCCCGGATGGTAATTTGTCTAGTTGATTTTGTTACAACGTATCCACCTTCTCCTTTTGGTACTGCTACAGTGGTTTCTTTAAATTCAGGAATGTAATTACTTACAGGATCCTGGATAAGTAACTTTCCTTCTTCCTGAAGAATCATAACACCAGCACTGACAATGGCTTTTGTTTGCGATGCTATTCTGAAAATTGCGTCCTTTTCCATCGCTGATTTTGCAGCAATGTCCCGATATCCAAATGCTTTATAATAACCAACCTGTCCTTTTCGGGAAATTAAGATTACACCTCCGGGTAGTTTGTTGTCTTTGACATAACTATTAAACACCGCATCTATACGAGCCAGGCGGTCACCAGAAAATCCGAGAACTTCTGGTTTTGTTGGCAAGAGTTCTTGAGCAGTACAAACGTTGTGCAAGAACAAGACAAAAAGTAGCGATGTAAACAGTTTGTTCATTGCAGTGCTTATCGAAGAATTGAAATGTCTCATATTCAGAATTAAGGGAGTAGAATCTTTGAAACTAAAGTATGGGCTTATTTATTCAGTTGCAATATCAAAATTGAAGAGCGGCTCCAAGTTTATTAGAATGACAAAGTTTAATAGCATACCTGCAATGATGATCAGGTAACGAAGTGATTCACTAAAATGCTTCGCCGATAAAGATATAAATGCCCGTTCCCTCTCGAGTAAAAGCAACATCAAGGCGCGTAAAAATGTCCTTCTTTGGAAATAGCAAAAAGCGCAGTCCGCCACCACCGGCCAAAACCACGTCGCGTGCAGATAATGTACTAAAGCTGTTAAATACTGTCCCGGTTCCTGCAAAAAAAGCAGCGCCCCACCGTTTGGTAAATCCCCAGGGTAAGGGAAGCATACGGTATTCTATTTGTGCAGCAATTTGGTTTCTATCTCGATACCTTCCCTGATAATATCCGCGCATAATGGTTTCGCCTCCCATTAGTGCAAGTTGGTTGAATGGAATATTTCCTGAATTAAATTGTCCAAATAATTGAGCCGCAAAAACATCTCTTTTGTTTACCGGACGGTATAAACGTGTATCAGAGATCAACGTCGTAAAGGAATAGTCGCTGCCAAAAGCATTATCGTATCGAAGCAGGGCAAGCTCAGAAAAAAATCCTTCCCGAACATTGAGTATATTATGGCGATTATCAAAAAGAAGCCCGGCACCTAGTCCAAGGTTGGTAGATCCTTCGCTTCCATTCGGATACGTGAAAGGCTCTTCCGTTCTCGGTATAAATTCTACGGCACTTAAACGCTGAAAATCTACTTCAAGGCCAAAGTATAAACTCTTGCGAAGTTTACGGAGCACCCGTTCTTTAATTTGTATGAGATTGGCATTTACTTGTGCCAGATGTTCATCAGGAGCATCCGGCCCGATTCCATAGTAGAGCAAAGGAAAACTTTGAAAACGGAGGCGGCCCAGCACGAACCATAGATTTTTGTCCGAGTAAAGGGCATGGTCAAACCAAAGCCCGTACTGTTGCTCAAGTGTAAAAAATGTAAATGCATTGACTTCGCTTAGCCGGTTCGTGGTATCACGTTTTGCAAAATACACGAACACACTGCTGAGCCCAAACTCCCAACTCGTTTCCGGCGAGAACGCCACAGTGGGATACATCAAAAATTGTGGTTTCGTTATTTCCGAAGTATCATTCAGGACTTTGTTGAAATAACGTGAAACAAAATTTGATCTTTGAGCCTGGACTGGTCCGCATGTAAAAAACAGAAAGGTGATTAGCCAAAAAATGGAGCGGCTGGTTGCAAATGACCAAAGTCTCGTATGTTTCACTATCAATGAGCTTACTCCCGTTTAACTTTCGTGGCAGAGCCTAAACATTAAAATTCAAATCACCACCATAAAACACTAATAACCAAAAATTATTGGCCAGCGGGGATGTTTTTTTCAAACTTAAATATCCGCCGTCATACACGAACTGAGTACACGAACTCACTTTGAAGATGATAAAGTGTGTTTATCCTCGAACTCAGGGCAATCGAGCCGAAGATCATCAGGGTCTAACGGTTTCTTTAGAAGGAGACAATAATTCCTTTCATTTTTCCGAACATCGAAAAAGCGGCAAGCAAAACACATCCTTTGAATACGAATTACACCGCCAAGGTGAAGCTGGTTAATGATGTTCAGTAATGACAGTAGCACAGCGCTTTTATGAACTTCCGGGATCGTTTCAATCGATTTACGAAGTGTATCAGCAAAACCACTGGTCTTCTCAGCAACTAGTCTGCCTGGTGCAGTTAACTGAATCGTTTGGCTGCGTGTATCGTCCGGATCCGGAAGTCTTGCAACGAGTTTCTTTTCTTCCAATACACGAACCGTGTCACTGATGGTAGGCTTGGTAACATTAAATTCCCGGGCGAGGTAAGTAATTTTACATAGGTTCGAACTGTGGCCCAAAAGAAATATGAGGGTCTGAATCTGAATTGGACTTAACCCGGTTTCCTTACTTTGTTCCCACAACAGAACCCGAAAGACTTCGGAGATACGTTCAAGAGACGCTACTATTCGATCGTCAACATTTTTGTTTTGGGTCTGCAGATTAAAGGATGACTTCTTCATAATTTTACAAGTAGCTGTAAAATTAGTAGGAATCCTACTTATCAGAAAGCTTACTGGTAGGTAAAGCGAATTGAAGTGTAACCCAGCCACACGTCACCATATGGCTGGGTTGATGTTATTTTACCTGATAGGGCAACGAAAGATCTTTTGACAGTACACTATATACATTGTATACACCAAGCATTGGCATATCCATAGTTTTGCCATGGCCACCCTCCGGGGCACTGACTTCCATATAACAGGTCACTGCGTCGAACTTGAAGTCGGTTTTAAATCTTACTCTGAAAGTAGGAACGGAAACACGGATGGCATTTCCATCTGTTACCACCTGAAATCCGGGAGAGTCCATGTACATTGGCATCGCTGGTGCCGTGGTCGGAAGTTTTACAGTCTTATCGTCCTTATTAAACTCTTTTACCGAGAGTCCACCTTTCACACGGTCATCTTTTGTGAGAATGACCCAATGCGGATGCCATACAATTCCATCGTTATCAAATTTACCATCTGCATTTTCATCCCACAGAGGGCTATCGTCAAAATCGGGATGGGACGTTAAGGCTAACGCCACAATACCTGCTGTAGAACCGAAGCCTACATCTTCCGGAGTTAATGTTGTAGGGAACACGTAGCCCAATACGGGAGCGCCATTGAGTTTCCCTGCAGCTTTTGGAACCGTTTTACCGGCCATACCTTCCACGATGATTTCGAATTCAAGCTGACCAAATCGGGGGTTGTGTTTCACGGTAGCTGATTTGATTTTAAAATCAGGACTATTGTCATAAAGCTTGCACTTTTCGCAGGCAATTGCGTTGGTAAATGCAATCATTCCGAGAGCAAATACCATTGTTTTTAATGGGTACTTCATTTTTGTGTCTTGGGATTTCTGTGATTTAATGAATAAAGTTTTCCGGATTTTTTTAACTGGTCGACGTTGTTGTTAACGGAACAAATATAGTAAGGATTCCTAACTTTAAAATATTTGCGCAAAATTTCCGGAAACATTTTTAGAATAACCAAAAGTGAAGGGCATCTTTACAGCTCAGTCAAAAATCGACAAGTGACTAAAATAGAACTGTTAAACGAGTTGTCTCGTAATTCATTCGTTATGCTAAGGCCCTCTCCTATTGAAGGGATTGGCGTTTTTGCTATCTGTGATATTCCAAAAGGATGCAGGGAGATGTTTAGTAAACCCAGTCCAGAAGATAAATGGATCTCTGTTTCAAAAGCAGAAGTTGAACAACTACCGCCCCACGCCCGACTACTTGTTGAAAATTACTGTCTGTTCGATCAGGAGAATTATTTTGTTCCTGATTATGGCTTTAAAAAAGTAGACGTATCGTTATTCCTCAATCATGGAGACGAACCGAATATCATATCCATTTCCAATGGCGAATACTTTGAGACCATCCGGGACATCAAATCTGGAGAAGAGCTGCTGATTGATTATGGTGGTATTGTAGAAGGCGATGAGTAAGTAGACAGGTTGTTATTTAGCAGACTGAGAATCAATAATCATTACCTTTTTGGTGACTGAAGTATTGGGCGATGATAATTTTACCACATAAATTCCAGCGGGCATCTGTCTCAATTCAATCACCGAAGTATCTTCCTTCTGGTAATTAGCTTGCTTTATAACTCTACCCATAACATCAATTACACAAACCTGCAGTGCGTGCCGGTCAATATTAGGTATGTTAAAATACACTGTGCCGGTCGATGGATTTGGATAGATGGAAATTTGCTCGAGCCATGTCTTTTCGATGCTGGTTACATTTTCAACAGTGACAATAATTGTATAGGGTTCACTAGTATGCCCATTAGCAGATACTGTTAGACTTACCTGATATTCTCCCGGTACATCAGGCACAAACGTCGTCTGGACTCCTGACCCTGACAGAAGAGATGCGGTACTTCCGGTCGGTATTTCTAAAAGTGACCATTGATATACGAGTGGTTCTGCAAAGGGGTTATAACTTCCAGCTCCGTCAA
This sequence comes from Chryseolinea sp., assembly GCA_041747735.1. GTDB lineage: Bacteria > Bacteroidota > Bacteroidia > Cytophagales > Cyclobacteriaceae > Chryseolinea. Next base: position 7,209 of record JBGTEP010000078.1, on the reverse strand, counting down.
GGTTTGTCACCTCACCTACTGCCCCGGACCTATTTTCTCCAGCAAACGCAAAAACGGTCGACAATGGTGAAGCAAATTTCGCTTTGAATGGAACGGCTTTGGAAAATACTGGTAACTCAAATGATTTGTTTCCAGGAATTATTTCAAGTTCGGTTTGAGCAACTTCGCCTGTCTGTACGTTATAGAGTTCAAGATTATAATTTCCAAAAGGGAGTTCCGAAAAGTCGCACGTCACCTGGGTCAGGTTGTTCTGGTGATTGGCATCATAGACAATTCCGTAAAACGACTCAGAGCTACTAAATCCAACACTTTGAAAACTTACATTCTCCCTTTTGGCGGTGAAAGTCCAATCGTTCAACTCGCCTTCAGCAACCAAGTCTTCACCATCAAGATATTGAGATGGAAAAGTGAACAGATTTGACCAAGTTGTATTTGCATAATTTTCCCACTTCCACATGAGATGTGGTACCTGCGTCATTATACCGGTCCATATAGAAGTCCGCTGTACATCCAGCGGCACATCAGCTGTTGTCACATCAAGACCATACTCACCGTTAATAACTCCTGTGCGGGTAACTTTAGAAAGTAACTCTTTATCCTTACTTATTTGGACACTCAACAGATTAGTGTTGTACAAATGATATTGCACAATATCCAATCCATCAAGTTTATCCATATCGAGTAAGTGAGATTCATCAGAACTGGTGGTTACCGGATGTGCGAAAGCATCAAGGGATTTAATATGCATTCCCATTTCATCGTGCCAGTTTTTTACAGCGGGAAGCCATTGTGATGACTGATTCGGAAATGAACCCGTAAAATTTACTTCGTTGAATAATTCCCACGCGAATAAGTTTGAAGAATAGCCCCACCGTGCTACAATGTAACGCAAAAGCTTTCGGGTTCGCTGTTTAGCTTCAGCGTTGTAGAAGTATTGTTCAGATTGCGTGAGTGGTCCACCATTGGCAACATTATACGGATTATCACCCCAGTTCGAATCCACAGTTTCGGAAAACATACCGTGCTGAAAAAGGGTAACCTGAAGATACATATCAAGGCTCTCACACAAGCTGAAAATAGAATCCTGCTCAGCAGCAGCTTCCTGACTATAGACTCCAAGTCCTTGATAAAACCCGCTTCCTTCCCTCCACTCCAATCCCTGGCGATCGAAAGGTGCTTGCCAATATCGAACAAGGTTAGCACCACCATTTGCCAGGCTATTGATGATTGTATGATAATTGGACGTGGTATTCCATGCGACATTAATGCCTAACGGATAAAACGGCTCTCCAGTCGAATGACGATAATACTGTTTGTTATCCGCATCAGGCTTTATGATACCTTTTTTTTCGCTATCAACTATCGCTAATCCATACGCTGATGAAGTTGACGTACCTTCTCCATCGACAAGTTGTAACTGAATTTCATGGTCGCCTGTCTGATCGCTGGTAAATCGAAGCAACCAGTATCCTTTGCCGGATGTTTTTGCCCACCGATCTGAAATTGGATTATACGATGCCTTTTCAAAATAGAAGCAAGGTATTTGTTTAGTTGACGCATCAGGGTAGGTAATAAGTGCATCCACCTTTACAATATCAGGATCGTATGCATTGGTAAAATCACCTTTCACCAAAAACCTGCCTTCGGCCTTACCAAATTTTACGGGCACTTCTGAAAAAGATAAGACACCCAATTTTCCCGTTGCCGGAAAAACATAAATGTCCTGTATCCAATAAGCTTTTTTTCCATCGTTGTCTTCAACAACCAGCGACACCTGTTTGATCCCTTCAGTCTGGAAAGCATAGTTAGCCTGTGCGGTTGAAGCAGTTTGACCGTCACCAAAATCCCATAGATATGAAACAATTGTTCCATCAAAGTCAACTGAACCTGAAGCATCAACCTGAAATGATTCGCCTGGCATAAGTTCGAGAGATGACACTTCTACATCAATCACAGGTTCACCATCCGGCGACAAAGAACTTGAAAGTTTAAAATCATCAACAAAGATATCGGCAGGTGCTTCATTATCTACAGAAGCATTTATTTCAATGCGGTCAAACTCCTGATTTGCAAGAGTTGAAATATCCAGAATGCATTCAGTCCATACAAATGGGCTGGGCATAAAGGCATAAGTCGGTGCCCAGTCTTCGAGCAGAATTGTTGATCCATCTACAATCTTCACAAAGACACGTCCCAGCGTTGTGCTTCGAAGTTTAAAAGTCAGCCGGTCGTTGATGCCCACGTTTTTCTTAGAATCAAAATTCAGGTAAAGGGCTTTCCAGTTTCCCACAGGCTTTTGATAGTGCGCCACTTTGCTACTGCTGTTTCCTGCAAGCATAGGATTATCAACGACTAATACTGTGCCTCCATCTTGTCCTGACAGCGTCGGTGTTAATGCAGGCGTTTCAAAATCAGCAATCACTTGCGCGCTAACCGATTTAATCACACACAGAAAAATAAAACAAAGTTTCAAGCCCTTCATACTTCCAAAAAATTAATCCGTATTCCCTAAGAATCAGAAAACCCAGTCGTATACCGGGTTTTCTGTCCTTATAATTTTATTGAACGTTAAATCTTTCTCTATCGCATTCCGATATGGTCTACATAGATTGTTCCTGACCAACCTCTATCCTGAAAGGTCAGTTCATTTACAACGGCAGGGCTACTAATGTTACTCAACATTATTTTGTATTCAGTCCATTCGCCCTCTACAATTACGATGACACTTTCCACACCGCCGATGATCGCATTAAGTTGTCTGCCATTCGTGCCTGCGGTACCAAAAACTGAAAAAGCTACTTCAGTATAACCGGCGGTCGAAGAATTTCCACCACCTAGTTGCAAGGCACCCCCCCAGTCTCCACCGAAGATTACCTTTATAGCTTTCGAACCATCACGAACATTCTCTTCGTTGGCGATGTCTGAGGAGCCACCTCCCCATCCACCCCACTTCTGCCATCCATTTTCCAGCGCATCAGTATAAAATGCCAGTCCAAGGGCTGTTGGGGGCGGCAATCCGCCAAGAAATTCGAGTTCATTTTCTGATTCAACTTCTTCATCGGAAAAAGCTACTAAGGTTACTTTACCTTTATTCGCTTCTTCGGGCACAACCACCACGAGTTCAGTCGCGGAGGCGCTGATGAAATCACTAACTGATACAGAAGCACCGCCACGGAATACCACAGCCTTGGTAAGGTCAAGATTTGTTCCAGTGATAGTAAGTTCTTCACCACGATCAATTGGATTCGGTGCAAGTCCCGTTATGGCTGGTAAGGTGACTACGATATCTTCGGGATACCGAATCGTTTCTGGTTCAGTGCCACCGGTAAAAACAAACAAGCTTCCGGATTTAGCTTCGAGGGGTACAGTAAACACGAGCTCGTTAAGCGACTGGCTAACCATTTCTGTTATTTCAACATCTCCGATTCTGGCGCCCGTAACCCAGTTCAGAAAGTTTCCAGTGATAACCATATTCTCGCCCGGTTTTACCTCTGAGGGGACTGATTCCATTGAAACCAATACTTCAAAACTCAGAATCGTTTTGGAAACGATATCCGCATCAGGTGTTTTTAACGTTACTAATCCTTCTGCTGCACCCACGGGCACAATCACTTCAATCATTTCGCTGGATTGTGACGTAAAGGACGTGCGGTCAATAGTTGCACCGGCAAGTTCGATTGAGGTTACTTTATCAAGATTACTCCCGATAAATTTAATAGGATCGCCATGTTTCACACCTGTAGGTCCAAAACTGAGTAACACAACTTCGCTCGAGGCTACGTCATCATCAGAATCACATGATACCAAACATCCCATTGATATCATCATTGCTAAAGCCACAAAAAGGCTTACTATATTTTTATCTTTTTTCATGCTGTCATTCATTAGTAAACACCTGATTACTCACTCACTTTTGGAACCACCCGGAAGTTATCGAATGCAATGTCGCAATCAAGATCACCAGGGCCATGACCAACCAAAATCCGGGTATAGTACCCATCCGGACTTACGATGTTGCCATCCGGGACGGCAGCAGATGTAAACTTGGACATTACCTCGTCGAGCGAAATAACAACTGTTTCCCATTCTCCCTGACTATCGTAAGGCGGCACCCACCGGTACTCATCATTGTAAAAATCGCGACTTAGTCCCAGGTTGAATTTGATCATGTTATTGTTGTAGGGCTTAAGCGTGTTTACTTCAAACTTTAGATCGTAGTCAGCGGGATTTAAAATCGCGGCATCGGGGATATTCTTACTTATATCACCCATAGCTGAAGGTGGTCCCCCTGCTGCTTCCACCCAATTCCAGGAGGAAAGCTCACGGACTATGCGTATATAGTTTCCGTTGATCTTCGGAGGATCTCCCTCGCCCGGATTGGTCACAACGAACGACTCATTCCACCAGCCTGTAAATGGATCACTGCTGATGATAATATTTCGGGTATCGCGGAACCAGAAATTTGATGGTGTCGCGCCGAAGTTCGTCGTCACTGTTATAGGACCGGGTTCTGCACCCTCCGGAACAATTACCTGAATCATGGATTCTTCCACAGACACTACTTCGCCTGCAACTCCACCGGTAAAGCTCACAGAAAGTGGTTCGTAGAAAAAGTTACCCCGGATTGTAGCGATGTTTCCGGTCAGCTCGTATTCGTTCTTCATACTGACTACCTCAGGTTCACTGATTTCAATTTCGAACTCATGGTCTAGCGTTCTTCCATTCGCGAATACAATTCTCAACGTGTTGTTAACAGTCTCCGGAATCTGTGCTGGTACGTTTGTAATAATTGATGTACTCGTCACGTAAGTAGGAGACAAAACCGCTCTGCGATCGTTAAACCATACTTGTTCGGCTCCTTCCAGGTTTTCACCCACAATAGCAATGGTACTTCCCTGATACGCAGCAGCGAGAAGCGAATCCGATGACAACGGATTGGTTACACGTACGTACCGGATTCTTGGTTCTCCATTATTGGGCAGACTATCTTCTGAACAGGATAGGTATATCCCGGCAGAAAGCATAATCACAGCCATAAGAATAAAAGATTTATATTTTTTCATATTCAATTTCTTTTGGATGATTAGTTACCAAAGTAGTCAACCGGAGGTTTATTTAAATTTGGCGCCTGACTAAGTTCGGCGGCAGGAATTGGGATCAGGAAGTTCCCCGGACCGGCAGTGTACTTTCTTACAGCTATCCATGATGTAGGTGTAAATGTCCACCGTGTGGGATTTGGGAACTGATCTGGCTCGGCAAAAAACAAAGCACGATCCTGATCACTGATAATATCATATGCTTTCTGGGGATTGTAATAGTGAAGGCTTACAAAATCATACCATGCCATTCCTTCCATTGCGAACTCAAGGATACGTTCTTTAAAGATATCGTCGAATGTAAGAGGGCCGTCAAATTTAGGAAGGCCGGCGCGCATGTGTACTCTGTTGAAGTATTCCAGCGCCGTAACATCTGCCGTTGACGCATTGTTTCCCAATACAGCTTCTGCATAAATAAGATACACTTCAGCAAGTCTTATCATATAAGTATCGTTACCATACCGCTGCGATGCAGCATTCCCTCCCACATCCACTGCTTTACCAGTCACATATTTTTTGATCGCCAGAAAGTTATTGTCAGTTCCGGTGAATGGAAAAATAAGCTTCTGAACACCGCCAGGGATGCTCTGTGTGATCTCGGGATAATGGGCTCCCGGAAGCATGAAAGTTGCTTTCAAACGTTGATCAAGTGTTCGTCCATCTTCCAGCAATCCATCATATTGCTGTAGCATCCACAACGTCGCTCCTTTATCTCCACCCCAACCATCGCCATTTGCGATATCGGGACTGTATGCTAGATAAGCGGGAGTACTGTTTTGAGTTCCCCAGGCAGTAGGGCCGGCATAGAACCATTGCAACGAGAACAAGGACTCTGGATTATTGTCGTACGGGAACAAGAACAGGTTAGCATAGTTCGTTAACAGTGATGCGCCGCTTTGCTCTATCACCCGCTGTGCATAGTATTTGGCACTGTCAAGGTCAGATTGATTTCTGCTTCCCTCGCTGGCACCTACGCCGGAACGAGTAAGGTAGAATCTTGCAAGCATTGCTTCGGCAGACCACTTTGTAACTCTTCCTTCCTGCAAAGCTGTTTCAGGAAGGTCTGCCGCGGCAGCCCTCATTTCGCGAATGATAAATTTCCACACACTTTCAATTGTATTTCTTGAAACAGTTGTATCAGAAAGCAATGTCAGGTTGTTCTCAATGATTGGTACTGGGCCCCAGTTCATCACCAGGAATCGGTATGCTATTGACCGCATAAAACGAGCCTCAGCAATTGCTGCTTGTTTTACATTAGGTGAAACCGCGCCTCCGGCGTAGCGATTTATGTTCTGAATCGCAGTGTTTGACTGTCCTACAACATTGAAAAATGCTCGCCATGAAGCACCATTTTCCGGTGTATTGGCTGTAGTATTGAACTCTACATTACCTCTATCGTTGAACGCAGAGAATGCTGTTCCTCCTCTGAAGTCTCCAAGATTATAAGATGCTTTGTCATTGTAGTCAAACCATACTTTGTTATACAGTAACGCGGTACCAGCAAGAACCTGGTCATTGTTTTCGTAAAAACTACCATCAACGATTGTGTCTTTTGGTGGTCTTTCGAGGAACTCTTCAGCACATCCGGCAAGTATTGCACAGAGTGCAATGACTCCAACGAAGAAATATATATAATTTGTTTTTTTCATATTCGACCTGTTTAAAAATCAACACCTAAGCTCAATGTATATACAGGAGTAAGCGGATACCGTCCATTGTCCAATCCGATTGCCTGATTCGCTGCACTCACATCCCTGCCGACTGACGCACCCACTTCAGGATCATACCCGGTGTAACGTGTCAGGGTATAAAGATTTTGAGCTCCTACCGCTACACGAGCACCACGCACGATTTTCTGTTTCGACAACAAACTGTTAGGCAAGTTGTAGGTAAGGCTTATATTCTTAATGCGGACGAAAGAACCATCCTCAACCCACCGGCTGGTATGCCGCGCATAATTTCCATTTGGCCCGAGCGACAAACGTGCTACTTCGGTTCCTGGATTGTCGAGAAAGGGATTACCTTCTTCATCCATGGCAACCCGCGCATAATTCGTTGCGCTTACCAAAAGGTTTCTACTCAAGTTGATTGCATTGGGATTCGTATTTACTCT
>JBGTEP010000077.1:0-1689 GCA_041747735.1 Chryseolinea sp. | reverse complement strand
AAACGGTAAGACATCCTTGTAATCAGGAAAAATTTTAATTCCCAAAGAGTGGTAAAACGCATTCGATAAGCGGTCGTGGTTGCCTTTGATAAGTTCGAAGTTGACAGATATGAACTGTTGCATCCAATCTTGAAAAACTTCGATATCCTTGTTCTTTCCAGCATGAAAAAGGTCACCTACAATTACGGTTGATTGAATTTCAAAAAATTCAATCAAAAATTTTAAACGTTCTAAATCTTTGTTTAATATGGCAGAAGGTATGGCAATACCAGCTTTTCTGAAATGGGCGGTTTTGCCGATGTGTAAATCTGAAACTACCAAGGTGTTCTTACGTTTCCACACCAAAGCACGTTGATTGGTAAGAGTTAATGTTTCGTCCTTAATGTTAATGTCTTGGGTGGCTAACTTCATAATTGCGTTTGCTTCATCACTTTGTCGCGCATACGTTTGACGCGTTGGTCTAAATCTTCGCTTGACAACGATTGTCGCAAACTGTCCACTTTAATTGGAAAGCTTAATGGCGTGAATGATTTTGCAAATTTAAGAATAACTTTGGAGTTGGAGATGCGCTCAAAGGCTTCTTTTAATCGAACTTCTTCCAATTGTTGGTTGAACACTTCGGTATACGCTTGTCTTAAAAGTAAATTTTGGGGTTCGTAATCTTCCAAGACCCTAAAAATCAATCCTGATGACGATTGCAGGCTTTTATTGTTTTTCCGATTGCCTGGCTGACTTTGAACGACCAATCCGGAAATAACGGCGATGTCGCGAAACTTGCGTGATGCCATTTCCGATGCATTAATGCTTCCTATAACATCTTCCATTAGGTTTTCCTTGGAAAGAATCTGATCAATAGTTTCTGAATTCAAAGGAATTTCTTGATCACTCAATAATTCAAATCCGTAGTCGTTCATTGCGATGGTAAAGGTCAAGGGTTTTATCAAACTCAAGCGATAAGCGATTAGTGCCGCCATCACTTCATGCACCAAGCGGCCTTCAAATGGGTACATAAATATATGATAGCCTTCTTTGGTTTCAATGAGTTCTATAAGGAATTCATCCAAGCGCGGAATATGAGAAAAGGTTTCCTGACGTGCGATTAAAGGATGCAAGAATTTCAATTCTTTTTCCGTTGATTTTGGATGAATTGATTCTGATAATTTGATACGCAAATAGTGACTTAAATAAGAAGACAGTGGCAAGCGTCCTCCCAGCCAGCTTGGCGTAATGGCGGACTTTCGTTTGCTGCGTTTCACCAAGACCGTCATATCTTTAATGGTAACGATTTCTAATACACGACCGGCTAATATAAAATGATCGTTGGATTTTAATTTGGAAATAAAATATTCCTCCACCATGCCAATATATCCACCTGAAAAGAATTTTACCTTTAGCATTGCATCACTTACAATTGCTCCAATGTTCATCCGATGGTACATGGCGATGCGCCTGCTCTTCACTTTGTACAAACCGTCTTCATCCAAGACGACTTTGTGGTATTCCTCATAGGATTTCAAGGTATTTCCGCCCTCGGTAATGAATTGAATCGCCCAATACCAGTCCTCCTCGGTCATATAATGAAAGGCATGTACTTTTTGAATGGCTTCAAATAATTCCTCCGATCGAAATCCTTCACCTACTGCCAAAGTCACCATATATTGAATCAATACATCAAAGGTTAATACCATT
>JBGTEP010000076.1:0-1871 GCA_041747735.1 Chryseolinea sp. | reverse complement strand
AAACGGTAAGACATCCTTGTAATCAGGAAAAATTTTAATTCCCAAAGAGTGGTAAAACGCATTCGATAAGCGGTCGTGGTTGCCTTTGATAAGTTCGAAGTTGACAGATATGAACTGTTGCATCCAATCTTGAAAAACTTCTATATCCTTGTTCTTTCCAGCATGAAAAAGGTCACCTACAATTACGGTTGATTGAATTTCAAAAAATTCAATCAAAAATTTTAAACGTTCTAAATCTTTGTTTAATATGGCAGAAGGTATGGCAATTCCAGCTTTTCGAAAATGGGCGGTTTTTCCGATGTGCAAATCTGAAACTACCAAGGTGCTCTTCCGCTTCCACACCAAGGCGCGTTGGTTGGTAAGGGTTAGTATTTCGTCATGAATGCTAATGTCTTCGGTAGCTAAATTCATAGTAGCGTTTGCTTCATCACCTCGTCACGGATACGTTTGATGCGTTGATCTAAATCTTCGCTCGTCAACGATTGTCGTAAACTGTCCACTTTTATTGGAAAACTTAACGGCGTGAATGATTTTGCAAATTTAAGGATAACTTTGGAGTTGGAGATGCGCTCAAACGCCTCTTTTAACCGGACTTCTTCCAATTGTTGGTTGAATACTTCAGTATATGCTTGGCGCAACAGTAAATTCTGTGGCTCGTAATCTTCCAAGACCCTAAAAATCAATCCTGATGACGATTGCAAGCTTTTATTGTTTTTCCGATTGCCTGGCTGACTTTGAACGACCAATCCGGAAATAACAGCAATATCCCGAAACTTTCGGGAAGCCATTTCAGAGGCGTTAATGCTGCCTATAACGTCTTCCATGAGGTTTTCTTTGGAAAGAATCTGATCAATGGTGTCTGCATTCAAGGGAATTTCTTGATCACTTAACAATTCAAATCCATAATCGTTCATTGCGATGGTAAAGGTCAAGGGTTTTATCAAACTCAAGCGATAGGCTATCAGTGCCGCCATCACTTCATGCACCAAGCGGCCTTCAAATGGATACATAAATATATGATGGCCTTCTTTAGTTTCAATGAGTTCTATAAGGAACTCATCCAACCGCGGAATATGAGAATAGGTTTCCTGACGCGCGATTAAAGGATGTAAGAATTTCAGTTCTTTTTCTGTTGTTTTTGGATGAAGGGATTCCGATAATTTAATGCGTAAATAGTGACTTAAATAAGAAGACAGTGGCAAACGCCCTCCCAGCCAGCTTGGCGTAATAGCCGACTTTCGTTTGCTGCGTTTCACCAACACCGTCATATCTTTAATGGTAACGATTTCCAACACACGACCGGCCAAAATAAAATGATCGTTGGGTTTTAATTTGGAAATAAAATATTCCTCCACCATGCCAATATATCCACCTGAAAAGAATTTCACTTTTAGCATGGCATCGCTTACGATCGCGCCAATATTCATACGATGGTACATGGCGATGCGTTTGCTCTTCACTTTGTACAAACCGTCAGCATCCAAGACGACTTTGTGGTATTCTTCATAGGATTTCAAGGTATTCCCACCCTCGGTAATGAATTGAATCGCCCAATGCCAGTCGTCCTCGGTCATATAATGAAAAGCATGTACTTTTTGAATGGCTTCAAATAATTCCTTCGATCGAAATCCTTCACCTATTGCCAATGTCACCATATATTGAATCAATACATCAAAAGTCAATACCATTGGGTCGCGTGCTTCGATACGATTATCTTTAACTGCTTGTTTTAGGGCGGAAGCCTCAATCAATTCCAGCGAATGGGTTGGCACGAAATAGATTTTGGAGGTTTCATAAGGCGAATGCCCACTGCGACCTGCACGTTGCATAAATCGGGCAATCCCTTTTGGCGAACCGATTTGGATAACACA
>JBGTEP010000075.1:0-50755 GCA_041747735.1 Chryseolinea sp. | reverse complement strand
CACAGGTTTTTTGTTGCCGGGATGAATGTCATTCCATTCGCCAAGATCAATGGTGACAGCCATTCCTGCGTGGGGTACACGCAAAGTTTTTAGCTGTGCGTCCCTGAGAGATGCCCATGAACTTTCTTCCGGTAATTTACTTCCATGAAGTTGGGAAGCTGTGCATATAGAAATGGAAGCACAGCTTGTTTCCACTGATTTCGCCAGTCGGCTATCAAGGCTGGTAAAAGTTTGTAATACTCTTCTGCTCTACCGGCATTACTTTCACCCTGATACCAAACTATACCTTTGACCGGATAATCGGTTAACGGTGCTACCATTGCGTTGAACGATGCCGTCGGTTGATTTTGAGCAGCGATCCCACTTACACCAGTATCCATTCGTTCATAAACTTCGCCGACTTTGTATTGCCAATAACCCTTTATATCTATCGTCTGATTTCCGGCAGACAAGTAGTAGGGCTAATGGCAAATCAGCAAAGCACATGAAAATCTCCATGTACTTCGCTTCATCAATAATGTTAAGGATTAAGCGTTTGAACACTACCATCAGCGTTGTGAGTTAACTCCGTGACTTTGACATTGCGCAAATGGGTTTTTCCTGACAACTGTACGTCATGGTAGAACAAGAACCATTTATCCTTTACCTGTACGATGGAATGGTGGTTTGTCCAACCTTTAACAGGATTTAGGACCACACCTTTGTATGTAAACGGTCCGTAGGGAGAATCTCCTGTGGCGTAGTTAATAACATGCGTGTCGCCAGTCGAATATGTGAAGTAATATTTTCCGTTGAACTTGTGTACCCAGGCTGCTTCAAAAAAGCGCTTGTCATTCTGGCTTTCAGTAAAACGTTTACCGTTTTCATCTACCAGTTCTATTTCTTTTACTTCACCCTCAAAACTTTTCATGTCAGCCGACAATTTTGCGACACGCGGTAAAAAGGCTTCCTCATCGCGAGTGCGTAATGTTCCATCAGGATTGTATTGATTATTATCCCAGCGTTGAAGTTGTCCACCCCAGATTCCACCGAAATACATATAGAACGATCCATCGTCATCTTTAAAAACCGCAGGGTCTATGCTATAACTTCCGTCGATCGGTTTAGCTTCGGCTACGAAAGGTCCTTCCGGTTTATCGCTTATTGCCACGCCAATTCGAAAGACATCCTGTTTATCCTTAACCGGGAAATACAAATAGTATTTGTTATTGGCAAAAGCAGCATCGGGTGCCCACATTTGTCGGCCAGCCCATGCAACATCTTTGATATCCAATGCTATACCATGATCTGCAACTTCTCCACCAATAGAATCCATTGAGAGTACATGATAGTCTTGCATCGCGAAATGTCCCCCTTCATCATCTTCTGGAATGTTTGCGTCGATATCGTGGGAAGGATAAATGTATATCTTTCCGTTAAACACATGTGCCGACGGATCGGCAGTGTAAATATGACTAACCAAGGGTTGCGATAGGGGAGATGGTGTAACTGCGATTGAATCCTGACCGGTATTTTCTACAGTGCGCTTGTTACCACAACCAGATATGAACAGCGTTATAGTCAACAGACCTACACCTGGCATACACAGATTTTTTTTCATTTGCCTGATTATTGTTAAGATTTCTATTTTTTTCTGGAAGCATTAAGTAGCAATCACCTAAATCAAACATTTTTGTAACAGAAAATCAATGTTATGCCCATGTCAGTCTCCAACTTAATTCTCAATACTTATTACTCACTACTTATACTTAATACCTTATTTGGGCAATGCAAACGCTACGTAACTTTCTCCTTTCGATGCCCCAAGCTTGGTTCCACCACATGCTATCACAATATATTGTTTGCCATTTACGCTATAGGTGCTTGGTGTTGCAAAAGCGGCCGCAGGAAGTTTAACTTCCCATAATAATTCCCCAGACTTTTTATCATAGGCTCTTATCTTACCGTCCTTTGTGCCTGCGATGAAGAGTAAACCTGAGGCAGTAGTAATTGGTCCCCCGTAACTCTCAGAGCCTGTTTGAGGAATCCCCCGAGCCGTAAGTTCCGGATATTCTCCATATGTTTTTTTCCACAAGTATTCGCCAGTATTTAAGTCGATAGCATTTAGTGTGCCCCAGGGTGGATTTATGGCCGGGTATCCATCCGAGTCTAAGAACTTCGTATATCCCGATATTTTAAATTCCTTTTTCTTACCCGCTGAAGATTCCTGGCCCGCCTCTTTCTTGTCTTCCTTTTTTGCAATTCCTTTCTCATCAAATAAAAACGCGATTAATACATTTTTTTCCTGAGCTGTTAATTTCTTAAATGCCGGCATCATACCTTTTCCTGCACTTATTATAGTTGATAACTGATCACGGCTAAGGCGTGTTTTGATGTTTTCTACCGATGGAAACCCACTGGCTATATTTCCCTTTCTATCTTTTCCATGGCAGGCAGTACAATGCGCAGCATAGACTTGTTCTCCGGGATGGATAAACTTCATCTTATCAGCTTTCGCTGTGTCGAGTGAAATCAACCAGGCCATTTCATTGCTGTTGACATACATAATTCCATCTGGATCGACGGCGGCTCCACCCCACTCAGCGCCACCATCGAGCCCTGGAAATATGATAGTTCCTTGTCGCGTTAACGGTGCAAAGGGGCCTTCGCTTTTACTTTTTTTAAGGGTAGAAAGGAGTTCTTCCCGGTTTGCTGCGTAGGGACTGATGTCCGCTGCCGTAAGCGTTTGACGCGCATAGGGCAAGGGTTTTACCGGTCTGGGCTGCGTTGGTGAGGCTACTTCTCCAGGAATGTCCGACGATGGCGTTGGCACTTCTTCAATCGGAAATAGCGCTTCGCCCGTTTCGCGATTGAAGAGAAACACGTAGCCTTGTTTGGTAATCTGAGCTACGGCGTCAATCTTTTCTCCATCATGTGTTACGGTGACTAAATTTGGTGGGGCAGGGGGATCACGGTCAAGAATATCATGATGGACCATTTGATAATGCCATATACGTTCTCCTGTTCGTGCATTTAGCGCCAGAAGTGTATTAGCAAAAAGATTATCTCCCTTGCGGTTCGCGCCGTAGAAGTCAAATGCAGCCGATCCAGTAGGAACAAATACTATTCCTCTGTCTTGGTCAACAGCCATCCCAGACCAGTTATTTGCAGCGCCGACCGTAGAGTCTTTATAAGCCTCTGGCGGCCAGGTATCATATCCAAATTCGGTTGGATGTGGAATGGTTTTGAATACCCATTCTAGTTTTCCTGTTCGGATATTAAAAGCCTGGATATATCCGGGCAATGCATCATTGCCCTCTGAAAGTCTAAGCGGCATAATAATAATGTCTTCATAAACAGCTCCAGGTGTATTGGATATCACAAATCGGTGCTTTGCCTTTTCACCCAAGCCTGAGCCAAGATGTACACGGCCATTCTTACCGAAAGATGAAATTGATTTTCCGGTACGCGCATCGATAGCGTAGAGCCAGGATTCTTTAGTGAACAATATCCTTCTGTCATCCTTGTCTTCCCAGTAGGAAACACCCCTGCTTGTACCGTACCATGTAGTCCCCGTTGTGTCCCTCACTCTCCAGATTTCTTTTCCTGTCGCAGCATCAAGTGCAAATGGCTGGACGGTTGCCGTCATTCCATACAGGATTCCATTGACAATAATAGGATTGCACTGGACTTGCCCGCTGTCTTGAGTATGATATTCCCAGGCTACCTGAAGTTGCTTAACGTTGGATAAATTAATCTGTGTAAGAGCCGAATAGTGGTTTCGCTCCGGGCCCCCTAAATATTCTTTCCACTCCTGGTCAGTGGAAGTATCATCTGAACTACAGGCCGTCAAAAATAGAACGCAGGCAATTGCAATATTAAGTGGCTTGAGAATGTTTCTCATAGGCGATAGATTGGTAATGATTGTAGTGCTTAATTGTTTACTAACTTACAATTGGCAATTTCGACAATCCTTCTTTACAAGGACGATTCTTTCGAATGTCAAGTTAGTTGTATCGCTGGCGAAATTCAAAAAAAGCTGGCATCCCGTAGAGAAGTTTATAAGCAATAAGATAATGGAATATATCAGACGCGAACAAGACAAGAGAAATTATGAAATTTTGACTTTTCCTTTTTCGGCCACTGAACGGTATATCGCTTCCACTACTCTAATATCTTTCAGACCTTCTTCACCAGGAACGAGAAGCGGTGTTTTATTCATGATCGCTAGAGCATCATCATCCATCTGTTTCGCTTGTTGATTTGGTATCGTAGCATTCAATTTAAATCCGTCACTTGTTATGCCATCAATTCCACTGTAAGCTTGAAAAGGAGCAAGTTTATACCAGCCTTTTGCACAATTTACCTGAAGATTGTTCATTCCCTTTCCAAAACTTGCTTCACACGTTGCAGTTACTCCCCCAGGGAAATCTAATTCAAAGTTCATTGTTTCTTCCACCTCTTTATAAATTTCAGGTCTGGTTGTTGATGCTTTTGCGACCACAGCAATAGGCTCAAGGCCGGTTCCGTAACGGACAGCATTTAGGGGGTAAACGCCCATATCACCCATGACGCCTCCACCCATACTTTTCTTTTGCTTCCAGTGGTCTGTACGCGGATCAAAGTATCCTGCGACGGCTGTTGCATTTAGAGGTTTCCCATAGGTAAGATCCTTTCTGAACTGAATTATCTTTTGGGTGTTTGGTTCATGGTGCATTCTGTATCCGATGCTCAAGGTTACTTTGTTGGCCGAACAGGCATCGATCATACTTTTACACTCTGAAACGGTCGGGGCCATAGGCTTCTCGCACCAAACGTGTTTTCCTGCTTTTGCCGCACGAATAGAATATTCTGCGTGCATGGAGGGGGGAAGTACGATATAGATTATATCAATATCAGGATTGTTCGCAATGGTATCAAAATTCTGATAGTTGTAAATGTTTTTTTCGGCTATGTTGTATTTTTGTTTCCAATCTTCTGCTTTCGTTGGCGTGCCGGTAACAATTCCTACAAGACTGCAATGTTTTGTAAGTTGCAAGGCTGGAGCCAACAAATCTTTGCTGTAGTAACCAAGTCCCACAAGAGCAACACCTAATTTCTCTTTGCTTTGAGATATAATAATATTTGAAAAAGAATTTTGAGCAACTGTCACTCCGGCAATTCCGGCAGCGGTATGGGTTAAAAATTTTCTGCGATTTATCATAAATTGGAGTGGTATCAATAGAAGACTAAAATCGAAATTACGTCAATCTTGTTCAAGGCACAAATAACAGTTTTAAAAAAGTCGGACGACACCATAGATGCCTACAAGAAAGATGGATGCTATGCTAATCCAAAGTGCAACATCATAGAACAATCCCGATTTAAACTCCTGGGTGCGCGTGTACCTAAAGTGAATCGCCGCGAAAATAATAATAAATAAAAGTAATGATCCCACAACACCACCGAAGAGAATCATTCCGACTGGTAAATTAATAAACAGGAACGTTACCGCCCACAGCCCCGGGAAAGTCCATGCAAGAATGGCGATTACTTTGTTTCTCTGTCTAATGTCAAAGAAGTTTATCCAACCGATCTGACCAAAAATATCTGAATACATTCTTGTCCATGCAGCCAGCGAAGCAAACAGACTGGAGAATAAAACGAAAAAGGATCCTATCAAATACAAGTTTCGAACACCTGATCCCAGGGATTCGGTATAAATCAATGCTACCGTTTCAATTAATTGGTTTCCTTCAGGAATTATTCCTCTGTTGTAAAGAACTGCAGCACCCAAAAGATAAAATGCGGCAGTTACTAAAGTATAAATTATCATTGCTGCAACGGCGTCGAGATACATAATTTTAATCCATCCTTTTGCACGTCTGTGCCAGTCTGGCGTATTGTTTTTCGGACCGGTGTAAGCGGCATACCCTTTTTCGATACACCAATAATTGTAAGCGATAATTTCATCACTGGCTACTCCGGTTATACCGAATGCACCGATCGCCACAGCTACCACGGTGGCTGGTAGCTCAAACGTTAGGCCACTGAGTAAATCGTCAACAGAGATTGCGTAAGCTGTATAGTGCAGGAAATAAACGGCCGTGAGCGTAAGCAGAGTAAACATAAGTGTCATAAAAAGTGAAAAACGCTCGACTAAAGCATAGTATCCCTTATAAATCAGCAGCGCTACAAAAAAGGCCGCTACAAATACCCATGTGATTATCGGAATTTTCGTGAATAGCATATTAAGAACTATCGCGGTACTGCCAATCATCCCACCCAGTTGTACCACCTTAAGAACAATGAGCAGAAATATCAGCCATATGCTCCAATTTGCTTTTCCCATGCGAGGACCGGGAAGTTTATTGAAGGCTTGCATTGCACTTTCTCCCGAAAGAATAGTATGCTTTCCGAATTCCAGTTGTACAGTCACTTTGACCAGGCAACTCACGATGATTACCCAAAATGCGATGAAGCCGGCTTTCGCTCCAAGGGTTGTGGTAGCAATCAATTCTCCGGAACCCACAATCGATGCAGATAAAATAAAACCGGGCCCAAGAAATTTGAGCTTTTGTCCAAGTGTGGTTGGAGGCTCTTTAATTTTTTCTCTGGTAAGCAGGTAATTGTTTTCTTTCATAAGAATTTGGATCCCCTAAAAAGTCATAAAAAGTAATATAAACTATTGAAATAAAATAATATAGATTTTCCGCCCCCCTTAAGAGGAAGTGGAAAGGAATTTTAGATGAATAACAAGAGCGGCATTGTAAATAAGATACCGATTGGTATCTTTGTCTATGAGGAATCCTGAAATTACCAAAGAAACGATATTACGGAAATCAGGAATTCTATTTAACACGAAGGGATATAAAGCGACATCGATTCGTGATATCACCGATGCTACAGGGTTTACGAAAGGCGCAATCTATAAGCATTTTGGCAGTAAAGATGAACTTGAGCGTGAAACTCTGGGTCACCTATCGTCATTAATGTTCGAAAAACTACGCAGTCAAATCAAAGCGCAAGCTACCGCAGGAAATAAGCTAAGAGCTATTATAAATTATTTTGCGTCATATATAAGCCACCCTCCACTGAAAGGTGGGTGTCCGTTGATGAATGCTGCCATTGAATCGGATGATTCAAATGTTGCTTTACGAAAAGCTTCATTGAAGATCCTGAATAGTCTTAGGGAATCGATCATTATACTGCTTAATAATGGGATTAAGTATAAACAAATAAAGCCTACAATCGATAAAGAATTCTATGCGACTGTTATCATTGCTTCGTTAGAAGGATCCATTATGATGAGTAAGCTATCCGGAAATAATGAAGATATAAAACGAATCATTAAACATCTGGAGAATATACTCCAGGAAATTGAAATATAAATTTTTTTATCCATCAAGATACCGATTGGTATCTAAAATTATCTGTTATGAAGACACTGATTCTACGTAGTATGGGCATTTACCTGAACAGCCTTTCCTTGATAGCACCTGGAAAAGCCGCTCAGCTGGGCTTTAATCTTTTTTGCTATCCTTTCCGGCCGACCATTAATTCAAAGCAGCGTGCTTTCTTAAAATCTGCAGATCAGGGTACCTTCGAACACAATGGTGTCAAAATCCAGTGCTACCGATGGGGTACTGGCCCAAAAAATATTCTAATGCTTCATGGATGGCAGAGCCATACATACCGTTGGAAAAAATATATTGAATCCTTGAATAAGGAGGAATACAGTTTACATGCGTTTGATGCACCAGGGCATGGACTTTCAGGTGGAAAATTCCTCACCGTCCCGCTTTACAGTGAGGTAATAGAGAATTATATCAGTCGAATTGGTCCGCTTGATAGTACAATCAGCCATTCTATCGGAAGTTTTTCCGCTCTATACACATTTTATAAAAACCCGAAACTATCGTCGGGGAGAATTGTCACCCTGGCTTCTCCTGGTGAAGCGCAGGAATTTTTCGATTTTTATCAGCGCTCGCTGGCGTTGTCAAACCGGTGTATTCAGTATGTTACGGATCGTTTTGAGGAAGTTTTTCAAATGAAGCCAAGTGGTTTTTCTGCGCCTTATTTTGCTTCTTCAATTCAGGTTCCGGGGCTTATTATTCACGATGAAGAAGATGACAATACACCCGTAATTCATTCGCGGCGTATTCATGAGGCGTGGAAGAACTCAAGATTTATTGCTACCAAAGGCCTGGGGCATAACCTGCGATCAGACGACGTGGTGAACGAGGTTATGAAGTTTATTCAAGAGCCGAATTTTTATCAGTCTGCTTCGAATGATGCCTTTTTCAAAAAGTAACGAATATTTTAACTGACTTTTGAAATGATGGAATTTCTGACAAAATCATTTATATTCCACAAAATATTGCGCCAGGGGATTTAGTAAGTAACCTTCATTGTTTATTAAATATGTTAGACTCAACTAAACTAGAGCATTTCAGAAATCTTGTTTCACTTTCAGCTGCTGATGGTAAAATTGAAGAAGTAGAGCGTATAGCACTTTCAAAGATTGCATTTGAAAATGGCATACCAATGGATCGATTGAATGTGATGCTTTTGAAAGCCAATGAGTATGTGTTTTTGATTCCCCAGAACAACGAAGAGAGGGAGAAACAACTGGCAGAAATGATTCAGTTTGCCTGGATTGATGGAGAATTTGCACCGGCGGAATTAGAACTCATAAAAGTTGTGGCGGAAAAGTTAGGGGTTACTGCGGCTGCATTGGATGCGATCATCGAAGGCCAACGCACAGGCACACCTACACTTTAATATATAGTTTCTTCAGATCCATCCAATAACCAATCAGCCAAATCAGCATCATGTATGTAAACGCATAAAGCAATGAAGCTGCCTTGGGATTTACAATAGACAAAAAATAGTGATCGTAAAGCCAAGGTTTCAACCCCTGACCATCAATTCGAATCAAATTCATAGTTTTTACGATCATACCTGACAGCGCATACAGGATGAGTGGATTTCTTCCAAAGACTTCAAAGAAATACGTCCATCGCGAAAGTTTTGCTACATCAATTGTAAGTATAAGAAAGGCAAGCACCAGGCTATTCAGGCCAACTGTCAGTAGTACAAATGAACTCGTCCAGATTTTTTTGTTCATCGGAAACTGAAAATCCCACAGTAATCCCAAAATGGCGAACGCAACTCCAGCATAGATCAACTTGACGACGGTTGACTTATTACTTCCATGTTTTTGAATATATTTTCCAACGAGAAACCCTGCGATAACATTGACAACCGCCGGGAGTGTACTGAGTATACCCTCAGGCTCAAACGGAATTCCTTCACCGCGATACAGGTTAGCAGGATTAATTAGGAGTAAGTCAAGTTTTAATGCCGCATTACCTGGAAGACTGTAAGGATCGACAGAATCTCCAAAAATGTACATAACCATCCAGTATCCAGAAAGGGCCAGTACGCTAAAAATCACAGCCCCTTTTGTATCCCAATAATGGAGTAACAGAGCGGCCAAAAAATAGCAGAGTGCAATCCTCTGAAGTACTCCGAATATTCTTATCGAAGTAAAGTCAATGAACACAAAGTTTTCCCCTTCGGCAAGTTTCACAAAAGGATAAGCATTAAGGAACAAGCCAATAAGAAAAATAATCACTGTTCTTTTACAAACCTTTTGAAGGAATTCACTGCTGTTGGGTTCTGACTTGTGCATAGAAAAACTCAACGCATTCCCTACAACAAAAAGGAAAGACGGGAATACCATATCGGTAATTGTAAAGCCATGCCAGGGTGCGTGGAGGAACGGTGCATAGACAGCGCTCCAGCTTCCGGGGGTATTTACCACAACCATCAGAGCAATGGTTAATCCCCTTAGTACATCAAGTGAAACATAACGTGCAGAAGTTGCATGCAGGGCGGGATCAGCAGTTAGGTTTTTCATTTGCCCAATTAACTATAGTTTCGAAATTTCTCCAATCCATCAGACGATGAAAGGTTCCTTATTTTTTTAATTGAGGACGTTTCCGATACTTTTAAATAAAAAGTACTGCAACCACGGCTGTAGCACCCACTAAATTGGACTTAAAACGTTGGAGAGAATTTCTAATAGTTGCGGCCGTAAATCTGAATGTCTTTCATGAGATTTTTCCCGAATGCAAAAGAGAGTCCCTTGTCTATGAATGATTTTTCAGGTTGGCTGGGAAAAAATGACGCTACGTTTGGCACGCTGAGTCCCCACGATCCGGAACTTTGTAACTGTCCGGGAGTAATTATAACAACATGTCCAATCCCCGAAGCGTTGATATATACTGCAACTACCGCTTTTTTCGAATTTGCGAGATCCTGAGCGGTTGACAAGGTCTTTTGGTCATAAGAGGGGCCAAGTGACTTCCAGGAACTACTCTCTTTCAAAAAACTGGCAATTTCACTAGCGACCATATAGCGTCCGGCTTTCTGTGAATAAAAGTCATTTACCTTGTAAACTTTGTTTAGGGCTTCGCCCGTATACTGACTGCAATCTTTCGTTCCGCCAGAACTCTGGCAGTTCGAAAATTGTTGAAGGGATGCATCTAGATCCTGTTTCCAATTGCTGTTAAGCGTTTGGCCGTTAGAGCCGGCAAAAAACGACAAGAGAACAACGGAGGTAAAAATTGCTTTTTTTACCAACATGTATTTCATTAATTCCATATGTTGTGGGGTATTGTTTTTAACAGCCGAAAGTTAGAAATAAGATCCCGATACAATCGTGACCGAAATGGCCTAAAACGCTCCAATCGTGTTGCGCGTAAGGTTAATGAAGATAAAGCGCAATTTTTTGAAGATGCGGCAAAAAATTATGCGGGAAATTCGGCTTGTGAGGAACCTTTTCAGCATGAAATTCATTTTTAAGTGTATATTTGCAAATAATTTAATAAACCTTAGGATTGCCTTGCCTAAACTTGTCAAAAGCGTCATTACCTCCTCACCGCCTAAGGCTAATTTTACCGAAAATCATTATTTAACTTTTTCAGACCCTACTGGGTTATACGTACCAATAAATTACAACTACTACGCACTATGAGACAATTAAAGATCAGCAAACAGATTACAAACCGGGAAAGTCAGTCCCTGGACAAGTATTTACAGGAGATTGGAAAAGTTGATCTGATTACCTCAGATGTGGAAGTAGAATTAGCAAAAAGAATTCGTGAAGGCGATCAGATTGCGCTGGAAAAACTGACTAAAGCCAATCTGCGTTTTGTGGTTTCGGTTGCTAAACAATATCAGAATAACGGTTTAACATTAGGCGACCTTATCAATGAGGGAAATCTGGGTTTGATCAAGGCTGCTAAGAGGTTTGATGAAACACGTGGTTTTAAATTCATTTCATATGCTGTTTGGTGGATTCGTCAGTCTATAATGCAGGCGCTTGCTGAACAATCACGCATTGTTAGATTACCGTTGAACCGCGTAGGATCTCTTAATAAGATTTCGAAGACGTTTTCTGATCTGGAACAAAAATTTCAGCGTGAGCCATCGTCTGAGGAACTTGCCGACGTATTGCAAATCTCTACTGAGGAAGTAACAGATACGATGAAAATTTCAGGACGTCACGTTTCGATGGATGCTCCTTTCGTGAATGGTGAGGAAAACAGTTTGTTGGATGTATTATCCAATGAAAGCGAAGAGACACCTGACTCAGGTCTGATGATCGATTCTTTACGTCGTGAAGTACAACGCGCACTCTCTACATTGACTCAGAGAGAGGCGGATGTAATTTCTTATTACTTTGGATTAAATGGTGAGAATGCCATGACGCTGGAAGAAATCGGAGAGAAGTACAGTCTAACGCGTGAGCGTGTGAGACAAATCAAAGAGAAAGCAACGCGTCGCCTTCGTCATAGTTCACGAAGCAATACCTTGAAGCCTTATTTGGGATAATATCCATTATTAGGTAAGAACAGGAAAAAGGCATATCTAAAATGATATGCCTTTTTTGCTTATTATAAAAGAGTTGAGAAAGCCGGGACGCTTGGTACGAAGTATGTTAGACTGCTAAATACCAGACCGTTGACTCCCGCCAGTCCTCCCGCCTAGACACTTAACTTGAATTTGCATGAAATCATTTTCAAGGTAACAGCGATATGTTCTTTATAAGTCCGCATGCCGTCGTATCATTGTTCAAACTGAATACTTTTTAAATTGATAATGTCATTGTTAGGCTTATCCTTTTTGATCATAATAAAATAGACGTCATGTCTGCCGGCAGTTGGGATGTCGATTTTTCCAGTAATGGTTGACGCCTTTCCCTGGCCGGTGGCTTTGTACGGAGCTCTTGAGATCACCGGACCAGCCTGTGAATCAATACGCGCTTCGATCTCCCCATCCTTGTCGGCAGATGTATATTCATATATGAACTTATTAATACCCGAAAGGTCTATTGCTTTCAAAAGAATGTATGACTTATGATCGCCACCCGACAAATTATTTCCAAACCTTCTAAATCCTACATGGGCATCGGCGAATACGGGTTTAACTTTTGCATTCCGCAGGACTATCACATCGCTGCCCGTTAAAGGTTCTATGCCGTTGGCGCCTTTATCAGTATAAGATGCTGATAGGGTATAGGTGCCCTGTGCTTCATCTTGTGTATGGTCTTTCAAGGAAAGCAGACCTTTCATGCCCAGGCTTGACTGTTTTCTTTTGGCATCTGCCAGTGACAAAATATAACTCACCATTTCATTGGCATCCTGCATAGAAAGTTGAGGA
Organism: Chryseolinea sp.; assembly: GCA_041747735.1. GTDB lineage: Bacteria > Bacteroidota > Bacteroidia > Cytophagales > Cyclobacteriaceae > Chryseolinea. Next base: position 38,065 of record JBGTEP010000075.1, on the reverse strand, counting down.
TGAGCAGCCATCACATGTTCTGTACCCCAGTTACCGCCACCACCGGCAACGATTTTTTTGGATAGCATGGATACGGCACCCGGTTTGTTTTGGTATTTTTGCGCAACGGCGGTATAGGAGGGGCCCACAGAAACCTTATCAATCGTATGACATGCTTTGCAGTCACTGTTTTCGATTAATGTATAGCCTAGTTGCACAGGTTCTGCCGATTGAGTACCTATTGATGCTGCATAGAACGCTGCAGGCTTTGGTGCATAATTATAAGTAACTACAACCTCCGTGGGATCTATTGTACCATCTTCATTATCACTGACATCTACGCTATATTTGAATGCCTTACCATTCCAGTAAAATGATTTATTGTTCGCAGATACAATCTGAACTTTAGGTCTCTCATTTCCAACCTTTACCTCCACTGTATCTGTACCTGTTAAGCCGGCTTTGTCCTTAACACGCAAAATGGCTCTGTAATTACCCGGCTTCGTATAGGTATACGTTGGATTCGGTTCGGTGGATCCAACGATCTTTCCATCAAAGAGCCATTCATACGTAAATGCATCGTCGTCATCAGGGTCGTTCGATCCACGGCTACTAAACCGAACCTTTAAAGGACTCACTCCGATGGCATCTCTTGAGGTCGGTAGTGACCTTTCGGATGTAAGAAAAACTCGTTTATCTATTGCGGCCATAGCAGCGGAATCAGTAACACCAGCTTTTGCGATCGGAGGGCGATTCCCTGAGAAATACTCGATCTTGACCAATCGTGCGTCGTCATTATCAGCTCCATAAACTGACCCGTATTCAAGCATATACATCACGCCGTCCTTACCAAACGCTAAATCGATTGGTCTTCTGAAATCACCATTGGCCATCATAAAAGGCTCATTGCTTTTATAGTTTTCATTGGCATCAAATCGGAGGGCTAACACCCAGTTTCTCATCCAGTCAAAAACAAACAAAGCCTCGTTATAATATTCAGGAAATTTATTCTTTGACTCAGATTTTTCATCGTAAGTATAGAACTCGCCTGCCATGGCACTACGACCACCTTGTCCAAGTTCTGGAAATTCAGGGGAAGCCGCATAGGGATACCAGATTATTGCTGGCTGTGCGGGAGGCAATGTTGTAAGACCGGTATTATTGGGAGAATTATTAACCGGCGAGTCCGGATTAACGAGTGAACCAGCAGTGTTGGTTGCAAAATCCCATTTGGGATACGGTTGATTATTGCCCACAAAGTAAGGCCATCCGTAATTCCCTGGTTTTTTTGCCTGATTGAATTCGTCGTATCCTTTTGGTCCCTGAATACTATCTTTTCCGGCATCTGGTCCAATCTCTCCCCAATATAGGGCTGAGGTTTTTGGATTGACAGCGATACGGTAAGGATTTCTGCAACCCATGATGTATATCTCCGGTTTCGTTTTTTCGGTACCTTCCGGAAAGAGATTTCCTTTCGGGATTGTATAAGTACCATTCTCTTCCGGATGAATGCGAAGCACCTTGCCCTTAAAGTCATTCGTATTGGATGATGATCTTTGAGCATCAAGGCTATAGAATTCAGAACCGGGTCGTTCATCCAATGGTGCGTAGCCATTGGAAGGAAATGGGCTTGAGCTGTCGCCTGTCGAGAGGTATAAGTTGCCGTCTTTATCCCATGCGAGTGATCCACCATGATGGGCGCCACTATTTTCCTGCACAGGCACTTGCAAAAGAATTTTTTCGGAAGCGAGGTCAAGTATATTATTCTTGCTTACGACGAATCGTGAAAGGTAAAAAATAATTGGTTCGCTGTCTGTTGGAGGAGAATAATAGAGATAGATAAAGTTATTCGAAGCAAATCCGGGATCGAGCGTCACGCCAATCAATCCAGTACCGCCTTTTGTAGCAACTTCAAATTGATGTATCAAAGTGTTTTTTGATGTGCGTGTATCATAGACATATAGATTAGCAGTTCGCAGCTCGGTGTAAAAAACCCTGCCATCATCTGCAACGGCCAATTCCATGGGAGTATTCAGGTCGTTTACGAGTGTTGTTTTTACAAAGCGATTTTCTTCAGGAACGGTAACGGCATATGCTTTGTTGAAATCCAGTTTTCCATCACCCATGGCATACTTGATTCCGCCCAGCAGATGGTTAAGAAAAAGAGGTTCGCTAAAGCTGGAATTTTCGTGGCCGCCTCCGGTATAGAAAGCACGTCCGCCGTCAAACTCATGATACCACGCGATGGGGTGATTACTTCCATTGGCTCCACCTTCGTAGGAATTTTCATCGAGGTATGCGAGCACTTTTATACCTGGATAGAATGAACGGTAGTTGTACCATTCATCAGTGCGTTCCCATCGATCAGGAAGTCCTGAAGTGGAAGGATGGGTTTTGTTAGTTACACTTACGGTCGCTTTTTTTACGTTCGGGTTATGTGGATGGCTTGAAAAGTGAGCCCCCATCAATTTGTTATACCAGGGCCACTCATATTCTGTATCGGCAGCGGCATGAATTCCTACAAAACCACCTCCTGCCTGGATGTATCGTTCAAATGCTGCCTGTTGTTCAGCATTCAAAACGTTTTGTGTTGTGTTGTTAAAGATGACGGCGTGGTATTGTTTGAGATTAAAATCATCAAAGAAGGAAGAGTTTGTTGTCGTATCCACAAGAAATCCATTTTCTTTTCCCATGTTGAAGATAGCTTCAATTCCAAAGGGGATAGAAGTATGTTTCCAGCCTTTAGTTTTGGAAAAAACGAGGACTCTCGGTGTGTTTGATTGAGTACAAGAATTACCTGCGAACATCAGAATCATCAGGATAGCAATAGAGTTGACGAATCCGAAAAATGGTTTACTCAAAAGCATAAAAGGCAATTGATTTAATGTAATAGCCTGATTCGAAAATAACATTAAACACTAACTGTTATCATAATTATTTATGAAGGGGCGCCTTAGAGTTTTTATGGTAAACTTGTAAAGCCTTATTGATCAGAATGTTTGGCAGGTAGCGATAGGGATAAAAGTATAATTCCGGTCACAAACTTACATTGACGTAATGTTCAGCCGTTTTTTTATTTAAGATGTGATACTGAAAACTAGTTTTGCGGGTATATTTTTTTAGCGTTTACATTTAAAAGTTGTATTCAAACCCGTAAGCATCAACCATGATTGCAAAAAACAACGTTGCTCAAATTCTATTTTCACTTCTTACATTTTTTCCGTCGTTTAGCTCATTTGCTCAGGAAAATTTTCGACCAGGTTATTTGGTCGGGCTTAACGGTGATACAGTTCGTGGTTTTATTGATTATAGAGATCAAGATCGAAACATCTCCTTTAAAAGCGAGTTAGAATCTGCTAAAACTGTCCATTATCCAACGACGATTTCCGGATTTACGGTTGCTGATCAAATTTATATAAGTGCAATTGTTGAAACTGAAAAGAGCGGATACACGAAGGACAACCTGGATATTGAAGGAAAGTTTAATATACAATCGGATACCGCTTTTCTACAAGTTCTGTTAAATGGCGAAAAGAGTCTCTATTATTACAGAAACTCAATTGGTAAACCGTCTTTTTACTTAGGGAAGGCTGGGTCGTTCGAACTTTTGCTGTATAAACAATTTACTCGTGCAGAAGGAGGTTCATATCAAATATTTGAAAACAAGATGTTCTTGGGTCAGCTTCATGCGTATCTAAATGAATGTCCAGGAATTGAATCAAAAGTGAAATCGGGAAAGTATGAAAGGAAAAGCCTCGAAAAACTTTTTCTTTACTATTACAAATGCACCAATACTGAGGTTGAATACAAAAAAGAGACAAAAAAGATACCGGGCGAGTTTGGCTTGGTTGGCGGATTATCGGTTGCGTCTTTGCGTTTTAAAAGTGATAGGGGGTTTAACGATCTCACGGAGACTGATTTTAGTACGTCAACTGGTTTTTCTGTAGGCTTCTTTTTCGACGCAGTTTTACGCGGGAATGGCAATCGTTGGTCCATTTACAATGAGATCAACATGAACTCGTATAAAACTTCAGGAGTTTACGAAGAGTATCAACACGAGAACTCATATTCGACCTCGAATATTACAATCGGATATGTATATCAAAAATTGAATACTTTGCTTCGATACAAAGCTCCAACTGGAAATGGTTGCTTTTTCTTTAATGCAGGAATTACAAATGGGTTGGTGTTTCTTGGGACTAATCAGAAAGAAACAGAAACGGTTTTTTTTGCTCAGCGCCGGACAAAGTATACATCCACCCCGCCTGATGTAAGAAAATATGAACAAGGCCTCTTATTTGGCTTAGGCAGTAGGGTTAATAAATTTTCTTTTGAGGTCAGGTATGAGATTTCGAATGGTATATCAACGTATCCTACTCTAAAGTCTTCTGTAGATAGATTCTTCTTTCTTATTGGCTACAAATTCTAGTTGAAACTGATTACAGGGAACATTATTTAGCCTTACGCTCAATCTCCTTCAGGTTTTCCATCTTTTTATTTCTAAGGAAGCCGTTGATATCTTCGAAGTGTTCAACGATACGTTTATTGCCAAACTCAAAAACTTTTGTTGCAAGGCCATCCAGAAAATCTCTGTCGTGCGATACAAGTATTAAGGTTCCATCAAACGCTTTGAGCGCATCTTTAAGGATATCTTTGGTTTTAATATCCAAATGGTTGGTTGGCTCATCTAATATCAAAAGATTCACGGGTTGTAATAAAAGTTTGAGCATCGCCAGCCGGGTTTTTTCACCCCCTGACAACAGTCTCACTTTTTTGTCTATTGCTTCACCGCTAAACATAAAGGCGCCGAGTAAATCTTTGATTTTTGTTCTGATATCGCCTTCAGCCACCTGATCGATCGTTTGGAATACTGTAACATCTTCATCCAACAATGCGGCTTGATTTTGAGCGAAATATCCAATGAGTGAGTTATGGCCGAGCTGAAGCTTTCCTTCAAAATCAATTTCACCCATAATTGCTTTCACCAATGTGGATTTTCCTTCACCGTTCTTTCCAACGAATGCAATTTTTTCTCCTCTGGCGATGGTAAGGGATGCATCCTTAAAGACCACATGATCGCCGTATCGTTTTGTTAATCCATCAATAATGACTGGGTAATTTCCGGAACGCGGTGCAGGGGGAAATTTTAAGTTTAACGCAGACGAATCGACTTCATCAACCTCTATGATTTCAATCTTTTCGAGCATTTTTACGCGCGACTGTACTTGTAGCGTTTTGGAGTAGGTTCCTTTAAAACGATCGATAAATTCCTGAATATCGGCAATCTGTTTTTTCTGATCATCAAACTGCTTTTGTTGCTGCTCACGTCTTTCTCTTCGCAATTGCAGGTAGTGGGTGTAGTTCGTCTTGTAATCATAGATCCTTCCCATTGTAACTTCTATGGTACGGTTCGTCAGATTGTCTACAAATGTTTTGTCGTGACTAATCACAATCACAGCTTTTGCATTGTTGATCAGGAAATCTTCCAGCCACTGGATTGATTCAATATCCATATGGTTGGTTGGTTCATCCAGTAGAATCAGATCAGGCTTTTGCAAAAGAATTTTAGCCAGTTCAATACGCATTCTCCATCCACCACTGAATTCTTTAGTCGGGCGCGTAAAATCAGAGCGTAGAAATCCTAATCCCATTAGTGTTTTTTCTACTTCAGCGTCGAAGTTTATCTCTTCAATGGAATAGTATTTTTCGCTGAGCTCAGAAACCTGTTCGATTATTTTTGAATACTCATCTGACTCATAATCCGTGCGGGTTTCTAACTGAACGTTGAGTTCGTCCATTTGCTTTTTCATATCCAGTATTTTTCCGAAAGCTTTTGAGGCTTCTTCAAATACTGTTGCATCGTCTTCTGTAAGTAAATGTTGCGGCAGATAGGAAATGACAGCATCATTCGGGGCGGATACCTTACCTCTCGTTGGCTTGTTTGCACCTGCAATAATTTTCAATAAAGTAGATTTTCCTGCACCATTTTTCCCCATCAGGGCGATACGGTCGTTTTCATTGATATTAAAGGTGATGTTGCTAAAAAGGGCCGAACCATTGAACTCTACACTTACTGCGTCTACTGAAATCATGATTTTGAAATAAGGGGGCAAAGATATTGTTTATTTTTGCCGGGATTTAAGATTACGCAAGCAGTTTGACTGAATTTTATCACATTTCTTTTCGCAACAGAGTGCGATGATGCCTGCAGATTGTCTATGAGGTAAGTAAATGCTAACCTGGACTAACTTTAATATCGGGCAACTATTTCCGATAGATTCTATCTACAGCTGCATTGTCTCCCTTGTACGATAACGTTGTTCATTGCGATCCCGCAATCTCTTCGAGCTGCACTTAGAAGTGAATAACCGGATATAGGTGGACGAGAATTAATCATTTTTCCCCTACAGTACAAATGATTTTTCTTACGCTTTAGTCAAACAAAGAAACTATTCAAACTTGTGCGGAAAAATTCATAATGTTTTAGATTTGATTTTTATTCGGATCCTATCGATTTATGAAACATGGAATTCTTTTCGTCGCGGTTGTTACTGCGTTATTTTTTTTATCCTGCACACCTAAAAAATCAACTGACGAACGTGGAATTTTAACCGACTCAATTGCTATAAAAGAAGGGCAGATCGCTTTTTCACAAGACTGTAGTTCCTGCCATAACTTTGCTCAAGATGGAATCGGTCCGCATCTCGGTGGATTGACTTTAGACGTTTCCGCCGACTGGATTAAGAGTTTCATCAAAGACCCTAAATCCATTGTTGATTCAGGTGACGAAAGAGCTGTTAAAATGTATAAAAAGTTTAAGGCCTACATGCCCTCTTTTGCGCATTATCCGGATGAAAAAATCGATGAGGTGATTGCCTATCTGAATACAAACAAGGTACGTCCGAAATTAAAGGAGCCAGATGATCCGAATGCATTACGAGATCCCGTCCCAGAGTCAATACCTATGTCTGACCTTGTGGTAGACCTGGAGCTGATCACGGAAATCCCACATTCAAGTGAGAATAAACCTTTCACACGAATAGCAAAACTTGACTATCAGCCCAACACCGATAATCTTTTTGTAATGGATTTGAGAGGGAAGTTATATTATCTCAATGGTAATCAACCCGAGGTCTATATGGACATGAATGTTCTTAAGCCTCAGTTTATTAATCAGCCCGGCCTCGCTACAGGATTTGGGAGTTTTGCTTTCCATCCGGAGTTTTCTAAAAATGGTCTGTTATATACATCTCATACTGAATCGCCAGGATCTGCCAAAGCTGACTTTGCCTATGCAGACTCGATCAGGGTTACAGTACAATGGGTTGTTTCGGAATGGAAAACTGATAGTCCTGGTGCTTTTCCTTTTAAAGGGGAAAGTCGTGAGTTGTTTCGTGTAAATATGGTTACCGGTATTCACGGCATGCAGGAAATAGTTTTTAATAATCTGGCAAAGCCTGGAGATGACGACTATGGCTTGCTTTACATCGGTATAGGTGATGGCGGAAGTGCTGAAAACGGATTTCTGTTCCTTTGTCACAGTACCGAACAAATCTGGGGAACGGTTCTTCGGATTGATCCCCGGGGTAAGAATAGCAGCAATGGGAACTATGGAATCCCTCCCAATAATCCATTTGTAAAAAGTGATAACAAGAATGTCCAACCTGAAATTTTTGCATATGGGTTCAGGAATCCACATCGTATAACGTGGAGTAAAAAAGGACAGATGGTGGTTTCAAACATTGGCCATCATATGGTTGAGGCTTTGTATATCGTAGAGCCTGGGCTTGACTATGGCTGGCCTATTCGGGAAGGTACATTCCTGATAGACCCTTCGCAGAATATGTACAATATTTATCCACTGCCAGAGGACGATGCGCAGCATAAGATTACTTATCCGGTCGCACAATATGATCACGACGAAGGAAATGCTATAGCCGGAGGGTTTGAATACTGGGGAAAATCACTTCCACAATTGAAAGGAAAATTTCTTTTTGGTGATATTGTTAAAGGTCGATTGTTTTATGTGGAAATGGACGATCTTAAAGTAGGAAGCCAGGCGCCCATAAAAGAATTTCAAATAACTTTTAAAGGGGAGAAGACAACGTTGGCTGAACTCTGTGGAGCAAACAAAGTTGACGAACGTTTCGGTCGGGATCGGCAGGGGGAACTCTACATTACTACCAAGCCGGATGGCAGAGTGTACCGTCTTGCTCAGGCCAGAATTGAGAAGTAATTTTGCTTACCAATTGCCCTCTGTTTATCCCTGAAACGAAAGTATGAGTTTTCTTAAAGTAGCATCCATTAGCAGACAAAGTGAAACCGGGTTTGCATTAAAAGGTATAACTTTTTCACAGCGGAGGCATGAGAAAGTGGTGGTTGCGGGAGAAACTGGATCTGGAAAAAGTACCTTACTCAGGATTATCGCAGGTTTACAACAAGCAGACTCAGGTGAAGTCTCTTTTCTTGATACTATCGTAACTGGTCCCGAAGATACATTAGTACCGGGACGTCCGGGGATAGCATACCTCTCCCAGGATTTTATACTTCCCAAATTCCTACGCGTTGAACAAGTGTTGTCGTATGCAAATACGCTTAGTGTTGAAGTTGCTTCGATATTGTATGAGGTTTGCAGAATAAAACACTTGTTGAAAAGAAATACTGATCAGTTGTCCGGTGGCGAAAGGCAACGTATTGCCATCGCGCGGTTATTGATTTCTTCTCCGGAACTGCTGCTGTTGGATGAACCTTTTTCCAACCTTGATGCAGTGCATAAGGAAATACTCAAAGCGGTTCTGGCAGACATTGGTATACGACTAAAGGTTTCCACCATCCTGATCTCGCATGACCCAGCCGACACACTACCGTGGGCAGACAGAATTCTGGTCATGAAAGATGGTCAAATTGTTCAAAAAGGGACGCCTGAAAAAATCTATAATGAACCTCAGGATGAGTACGTAGCTGGACTATTTGGAAGGTATAACCTTATTGATTCACAATCAGAGTTATACTCTAAACTCAAGAAAGGGAAAGACAATAACAAGAAGTTAATTGTGCGACCGGAACAGTTTAAAGTTGTATCAAATCGAAATCATCAGTTTTCCGGAAAGGTGATTGATGTGAATTTTTACGGTGGATACTATGAAGTCGTTGTAGAAGCGTTTGGCGATGTTCTCATTCTTGACAGTGATAAGCCAGTATCACTGCGAAGCCGACTTTACATCGCATTCGTGGTTTAGTTCCGGACTATCCACTCCTCACCGTTAGCAATCGATTGCAAAGAATACAATTTAGCTTCGATAAGAGATTCCCGTTGTACTATACAAAATATTTGGAAAGGAGAGTCAAATAGTCATTTCTTTGCATTAACAATTTTGTTAAACAAAAAAGATAATGGTGATCGAGCAGGTGCAGACAGAGAAGTTGATCAAGGAAAAGGCCAAGGACCTCTTTTTCAAGAAAGGTTTTTTAAACGCTACAACGCAGGAAATTGCGGATGAAGCCGGGGTTAATCGTGCCTTGATTCATTACTATTTTCGCTCACGTGATCAAATGCTGGAAATCTTGCTTGATGAGACAATGCTGGAAAAAAAGGAGAGAGTCCGTGGTATTCTTTCGTCGTCCTTACCTTTTCGTCAGAAGATTGCCAACTATATTAACACTATAGTTGACTATGGCCTTACGTATCCCTACCTCGATAATTTTATCATCAGCGAGACCGCCCGGCGTCCGGATAAGGTAAAACTTTTCTGTTCTAAAGACCGTACTAAGATGAGCGATTTCATTCGTGAGGACCTGGAACAAGAGATAAAGTCAGGAAACATTGCGTCAATCTCGCCGGAACATTTTATGGTTAATTTGTCTGCACTTTGTAATTATCCATTACTTGCCAAGGTAGTTTTGCAGACCATACATGGCATGCCTGATAGTGTCTACCGAAAGTTTCTGATTGAACGTAAACAGATAATCTTCAGAACAATTTTTAGAGAGGATATGCCAGAAGTTGAAACAGTTTAAGAATTAGATACCTGCCTGAAAGATTATTTTAATATGCTATCAATCCATTCAAAACCACGAACACCCTACTGGATATTTCTGGTTTCCCTCTTTTTTTATAATGCTGGCCTTGCGCAAGTAGCTTCTCCCGATAGTGTTTTACAACATGCAACGCTTGATAAAGTTGTGGAGTATGCGCTTGCCCACCAACCGCTTATTCAACAAGCAAAAATAGATGAGGAGGTTACAAATAAGATCATCAAAGGAAAGCTGGCGGATTGGTACCCTCAGATAAACTTTACTTACAACTACCAACATTTTATCGACTTGCAGGCAGCCGTCATTGGTGGTAACTTAATACGTTTTGGTGTTGACAATACATCTGCTGCGCAGTTTACCGCTACGCAAAATATCTTTAACCGAGATGCTTTACTGGCTAGCAGCACCGCTTCTAAAGTGAGAATTCAGGCAAGCCAGAATACCAGTCGGACGAAAATGGATATGGTTGTAGACGTGACCAAGGCATTCTATGATGTATTGGCAACAGAGCAGCAGATAAGAGTAAGTGAGGAGTCTATTGTTCGTCTTGAACGAAGTCTTAAAGATGCTTACAGCCGATACACAGCGGGTGTAGCAGATAAGACGGATTATAAACGGGCTACCATTCTCTTAGGGAATACAAAAGCTACGCTCAAAGGAAATGTTGAATTAATGAAATTTAAGCAAGAGTATTTAAAGACGCTTATGGGATATCCTATGGATCAGCCACTCCCGATTCAATATGATACGTTGCAAATGGAAAGGGAGATATATCTGGATACACTTCAGCAAGTGAACTATTCGGAACATATCGATTATAAATTATTGTATACACAAAAGGAACTACAGGAGGCAAACGTAAAGTACAGTAACTGGGCTTTTCTGCCGTCTCTCAATGCATTTGGTGCTTACATATTGAATTACCAAAACGATAGTTTCAGTGAGTTGTATGCTCAGGAGTACCCGTTCTCCTATGTCGGGGCAACGTTGGCTTTCCCCATTTTTCAGGGCGGAAGGCGGATAGCAAAAATACAAGAACAGAAATGGATCAGTCAACGCATTGACTGGGGGCTGAGAGATCTACAAAATAATATCAATACAGAATACGTGCGCGCTTTGTCTTCCTACAAAAGCAACCTGGCAATGTACATAGCACAAAAGGAGAATGTGGAACTGGCAACAGAAGTTTATAATGTGATTCAGCTCCAGTATAATAATGGCATAAGGGCTTACCTGGATGTTACGATTGCTGAAACGGATCTGCGTACTACACGCATCAACTACTTCAATGCATTGTACATGGTGCTGGCCAGTAAGATGGATGTACAGCGGGCTCTTGGTCAAATCAACTACTAAAAATTTTCCAACAAATGTTACTTAATACTTATAAACATTCAGTTCTAATCGGAGCGATATTTTTAGCCGCTTCTTGTGGAAACAAAAATCAGCCCGGAATGCAAGGGCCTCCTGCGGTGTCTGTTGTTGTCCAGCAGGTAAAAGCTTCCGAGGTAGCATACTATGATGAATATCCAGCAATCGTAAAAGCTTTGAATGAGGTGGAGCTTCGACCACAAGTTAATGGTTATATCACTGCCATGCATTTTAATGAGGGTGAGCGTGTTAAGAAAGGCCAGAAACTCTATTCCATTGACCAACAGCAATCCGAAGCAGCTTATCAGCAAGCCATCGCAAATCTCAGCGTTCAGGAAACGAATTTGTTGAAGGCCGAACAAGATGTAGAACGTTATCGGGCGTTGAGCAAGGAAGACGCCATCGCCCAACAACAAGTTGATTATGCGGAAGCCGCGTATGTAGGAGCAAAAAAACAAGTCGAAGCAGCAAAGGCGACAGTACGGAGTGTTCAAACCAACGTCCGGTATTCTACTATTGTGGCACCGTTTGATGGTACTATTGGTATCTCAGCAGTAAGACTTGGAGCTTCGGTATCACCAGGGGTTACGTTGTTAAATACCATTTCATCCGATGATCCGATGGGAGTGGAGATTACGGTTGACCAACGAGAGATCTATAAATTTGGACAGTTGGCGAAGACAAAATTTGAAAAGGGTGATTCAACGTTTCGTCTGGCTTTTGGTGATTTGCTTTATCCGGAACCTGGAAGAATCAGTGTGATAGACAGAGCAGTTGATCCGCAGACCGGAAGTATTAAAATGCGTCTCGTTTTCCCGAACCCCAATCATGCACTTCGGTCCGGGATGAGTGGAACAATCAAAGTATTAACAACAAACCAGAAGTCAGTTTTAATTCCCTACAAGGCAATCACTGAACAACTTGGAGAGTTCTTTGTGTACGTAACAGAAGGAGATAAGGTGTCACAAAGGAAAGTTCTGCTGGGCAAACAGATCGGTACATCAGTCATTATTCGTGAAGGGGTTAAGGAGGGAGATCGAATTGTTACCGAAGGTGTTCAGAATCTTCGTGAGGGTTCCATCATTGCAGAGGGGTCACCTGAGGCTTCAAAAAAATAAGAGATCAATCTCAATCTATACGAAAGAAAATGATAGCAGATGTTTTTATAAAAAGACCGGTAACAGCGATTGTTATTTCCATCGTGATTGTTTTGGTGGGATTGATTGCCATGAGCACACTGCCCATCTCTCAATATCCGGACATAACACCACCAACTGTTTCAATCCAGGGAACATACATTGGAGCCGATGCGCAGACCGTTGAACAAACGACGACAACCGCCATTGAAACTCAGATAAATGGAACACCAGGCATGGCGTACATGTCAAGTAACAGTACGGCTAGCGGACTAAGTAGTATTACGGTAACCTTTGATATTGGCACCGATATCAACATAGCCACTCTCGATGTTCAAAACCGTGTTAGTGTCGCGGAACCTTCTTTACCGGAGATTGTTAAACGGCTCGGCTTAACCGTACGAAAGAGAAATCCAAGCATCTTCCTGGCTCTTGCACTTTATTCACCCAACGGTACGCATGACGGTACATTCCTTGGAAATTTTGCAAACATTTACCTGAAGGATCCTTTGCTACGAGTGAAGGGGGTTGGAGATATCTTTTCAGTAGGTGATGATTTTGGAATGCGCGTTTGGTTAAATCCTGAGAAACTCGCCAGTCTCAAAATCACTCCCGGTGAAGTAAATGCTGCGCTGCAAGAGCAAAACCTTCAGATTGCCGCAGGTTCCATTGGCGGAAATCCGCAACCCAGTACGCAAGCTTTTGAATACAACGTGCTTACTAACAGCAGAATCAATAAGGTTGAAGATTTTGAGAACATCGTTGTACGTACGAACCCTGCTGAAGGAAATATGGTATACCTTAAAGATATCGCGCGGGTCGAGCTGGCGAAATTCAATTATGGCAACAACCCATTTGTTAAAGGAAAGAAAGCTGCTTTTATGCTACTTTATCTTGCACCGGGTGCCAATGCACTGGAGACAAATGCCGGTGTGATGAAGGCACTGGAAGAATTGAGGAAGGGATTTCCAAAAGATGTCGACATACTGGTTCCGCTCGAAACTACTTCGGTTGTTGAAGTGTCCATCAAAGAAGTAATCGTTACGTTACTGGAAGCCCTTGCGCTTGTAATAATTGTTGTATTCCTATTCCTCCAAAATTGGCGAGCTACCCTCATTCCTGTTCTGGCAATACCGGTATCGTTGATTGGTACATTCATCTTCTTCATTCCATTTGGGTTTACCATCAATACGTTGACACTTTTTGCTTTCGTATTGTCTATCGGTATTGTGGTTGATGATGCTATTGTAGTTGTAGAAGCCATACAACACAATATGGATCACGAAAAGCTTTCACCAAAAGACGCTACCATTAAAGCCATGAAGGAGATATCAGCTCCTGTTATCGCGATCGCATTGATCCTGGCCGCTGTATTTGTCCCCGTAGGATTTGTTCCTGGCATTGTGGGAAAACTATATCAGCAATTTGCCATTACTATCGCAGTATCGGTGATGATTTCTGCATTCGTGGCGCTATCGCTTACTCCGGCCCTAAGTATAATGTTGTTGAAGCCATCCAATGGGAATGGAAACAAGAATTTCCTGGATAAATTTTTTGACCGTTTTAACATATGGTTTGGAAAGGTTACTGGCTCTTATACAAAAGGTGTTAATGGATGGATAAAGAAGTCGCCGTATGTATTGGTGATGATGGCTTGTCTGTTCGTTGGTCTTTTCTTCCTTTTCAAGAATAAGCCAACAGGTTTTATTCCGATTGAAGATGAAAAACGTGTGCTTGTGACCTATGAAATGGCTGAAGGCACTTCCACTACACGAAGCATCGAAATGTTGCTGGAACTGCAAAAGCGAATCGGAGCGCTTAATGCAGTGCAGACTGCCGGTGGACTGGCGGGTCTGAACATTCTTACCTTCTCGAGCAAGTCCAATGCGGGTACCGTATTCGTTAATTTGAAACACTGGGACGATCGCGATCTGGAAACAGAAAGCGTTCCTAAGGTAATTGAGGAAATTCAAAGAATAACAGCGGATATCAAGGAGGCTCGTATTCTGGTGATTTCGCCTGCTGCAATTCCTGGCCTTGGTCAGTCATCCGGATTTACTTTCGAGTTACAACAAACAACCAGTACTGATGACATACGGCAGTTCGAAAATGTAATGCGCAATTTTCTTGCTGCCGTAAATCAACGTCCTGAAATTGCGACAGCATACTCTTTCTTTACTGCAAGAACACCTAGCTACCAGGTTGATATTGATAAGGAGAAAGCAAAAAAGTTGGGAGTATCCGTTGCGGAAGCTTACTCTACGCTATCTACATTGTTAGGCAGCAGCTATGTGAATGACTTCAACATCTACGGCCGAAATTTCAGGGTAGTAGCACAGGCTGATACAATGTACAGAAGGAATATCAGTGATATTGGAAAATACCATGTAAGAAACAGCGCTGGAAATATGTTGCCTTTGAGTGCGCTGATAACAACAACATTGATTGAAACACCGGCTTTGGTATCGCACTACAACCTGTACCGTGCGGTTGAAATTATGGGTGCTGCAAAGCCAGGCTATAGCAGCGGTCAGGCAATTGAAGCGTTGAGGGAGGTAGCAGAAGAAGTGCTACCTGTTGGATATGGATATGAATTTGGGGGCATGAGTCGCGAAGAGATAAAGGCGGGAAACAGCACAGGATTAATCTTTGCCATATCTATTGTTTTTGTTTTTCTTTTTCTAGCCGCGTTGTATGAAAGCTGGTCCGTCCCCTTCTCTGTTTTGTTTGCCGTTCCTATCGGAGCTTTCGGTTCCATTCTGACGTTGACACTGATGCCCAATCTTACGAACAATATTTATGCGCAGATTGGATTAATTACGCTGATCGGACTTGCTGCAAAGAACGCGATCCTTATTGTTGAATTTGCCAAAGAAAGAGTAGATGCGGGTATGGAAATCGTTGCGGCAACGCTTGAAGCAGTACAATTGCGTCTGCGCCCAATCATCATGACATCACTTGCTTTTATTCTTGGAGTAATGCCATTGGCTTTTTCTTCCGGGGCCGGAGCAGAAGCTCGTAAAACGATTGGCTGGACGGTAGCAGGAGGGATGGTCGCTGCCAGTTCTCTCGCAATCTTTGTGGTACCCGTTCTCTTTGTCTTGATTACAAAAATTGCCTATCGGAATAAGCTAAAAGCGCCTCACCAGGACTTGAAAACTTCCTGAGTAAAGCGTCTGATGCATTCTACAATGAAAGCGAGCCAGTGTGTTCGCTTTTGTTTTTTGTGCTTGTGTCTATGTCCTATACCGAACACTAATGGATGACATCGGACAGTCTGGTTTTAATTCATTGTCATTTTATCTTGTTGACAGGTTAATTTAAAGGTTTGGGAGTCTGGCATAATCATGGCAACGCAAGATAAGTCATCACCTAACTAAAAACTATGGTTAAGAGTTACTTAAAGTTTGCATACCGTTCCCTTACAAGAAATAAGACCTATGCCATCATTAACGTGATGGGGCTTGTGATTGGAATCTCCTTTAGCTGTATGCTTTACATTTATGTCAATCACGAATTATCATACGATACATTTCATAAAAAATCGGATCGGATTTTCAGAGCCATTGTAACTGATAAAAGAGCTCCCGACAATCCTCGGTCCTACGGCGTAACAGTACCTGCACTTGGTAAGGAGCTTGTTGATAATTTTCCTGAAGTGGAGGAAATGGTCAGACTTCATCGCTTTACCGGACAAGTTGTTTTTGAACTGAATGGGCAGAACTTTCAGGAAAGAAACTGGTACACAGCAGATCCCAACTTCTTCAGTATTTTTGATATCGAATTTGTCGGTGGTGACGAGGCAACGGCACTGAAGGAGCCCAATTCATTGGTACTTACGCAAAGCATGGCTGTAAAATTTTTCGGTAACCAGGATCCTATTGGGCAGATGATTGACAAATGTAGTTTCGGTGCTGTTAAAGTTACGGGCGTAATCAAGGATCATCCGAATAATTCTCACTTGCAATTTGATATGCTTTTCTCAAGCGTACGATCAGATGATGCATGGATGACTTACCTGAACAGTTGGGATGATTTTGGTGCGTATACCTATATCGTATTAAAAGATAAGAATTCTATTGACGGACTTAAAGCAAAAATGCCTGACCTGCAAAAAAAGAATCTTCCAAAATATGGTGATGCTTTGGCGTTTGACTTTCAACACATCGAAGATATATATCTGGGGTCGGAGGCAATAGAAGAGGGTACTGAATCTGCTCATGGTGAGCGTACCTATATCTATATTTTTTCTACTATGGGGATTTTTCTTTTGATGATTGCGTGTATAAACTATATAAATCTTGCTACGTCACGGGCATTGGCGCGGTCAAGGGAAGTGGGAGTGAGAAAGGTTGTTGGTGCTTTTAAAAGTCAGTTGATTGTTCAATTCTTGTCAGAATCATTTACGATCACCCTGATTTCTATGGTGTTGTCTATCGGAGTGATGGATATGGTTTTTCCTTATTTCAATCAGATCACGGGAAAGAATTTTGACATTAACTTCCAATCACTATGGATGTACCTGCCTCCGTTGTTTATAATTGCACTTTTGGTAGGGTTTATTTCTGGAATTTATCCGGCTATCTACCTGGCTAAACTAAAGCCGGTTTCTTCTCTGAAGGGTGGAGAATTTAACGAACGCGGTGCTATGAGTTTCAGGAAAGCGCTGGTAGTTTTTCAATTTGCGCTAACCATTGTTATGCTTGTATCAACTATCGTTATCGGTCGTCAGTTGAATTTCATTCAGAATACGGATATCGGATTTGACAAAAATCAGCTTGTGGTCGTTGATATAAACAGCGGAAATGTTCGGCAGCAATTCCAGAGCATGAAAAATGAATATGCTAATATCCCGGGAGTATCACATGTCGCAGTTTCCTCTCGTGTCCCGGGTGAATGGAAAAATATCCAGGAAAGATACATATGGGGTTCGGGTACTCCAGATGGAATATCTGATTCGGTCAAAGTATACTATATGGGGTTTGATGAAGATATGGCCGAAACTTATCAACTAAAAATAGCAGATGGACGCTATTTTTCGGCTATCACGGATTCCACTTCTGTTCTTTTAAATGAATCCGCAGTAATTGCTCTTGGGTTGAGCAATCCACTGGGATCATTAATCAGGTTCAATACCGACAAGGGTGAATTCAGGGCGACCGTTATCGGCGTGCTCGAAGATTTTAACTTTCAGTCACTCCACCAAAAAATAGCACCCATTGTTATTGGTACGTGGAATAATCCATTACAGTATATCGATTACTTTACCCTAAAGATTTCGGGTGACACTGAAAAAATTATAGCGGGAATTACGGAGGTACATGAGAAATTTGATGAGCGTACTCCAATAGAATATCATTTTCTTGATCAGCAGTTAGCATCATTTTACGTTGCGGAGAAAAGAGTAGGGATGATCTTCAGAATGGGAGGGGCGCTAAGCATATTTGTAGCATGCCTGGGCCTCTTTGGATTGGCGACGTACAACATTGAGCGTAGAACCAAAGAACTGGGAATACGTAAGGTGCTGGGAGCGAGTGAGCTAAATTTGTTCATCCTGCTTTCCTCTACGTTTACCAGGCAAGTTGGTATTGCCTATTTGATAGCTGCACCAGCTGCATATTTTATTATGAATAAATGGCTGGACATATTTGAATATAAGATATCATTGCATGCAGGTATATTTTTAGTGTCTGGTGCAATTGCACTCTTCATTGCACTGGCGACTGTAAGCTACAGAACTTTGAAAGCTGCATTTGCGAGTCCAATACATTCGCTGCGACAGGAATAGAATTACTATCGCTTAGAGTCCAAGTAATGGCCACTTAATCCATTGGAATTCATTCCTAGACCGAAAATTGGGCTAAGCCTAAACTGTCTTTACGAAAACATAGTTAACCTGGAAGCAATACAGAGGCGAATGGGTTGGTGATATTTGTAGATCGTTCTGGATTGACCTTACAACCAACTCTCGCAGTTCAGGCAATTTAGAATCATTGCTACTGATTCTCTTCAAGATTCAAAAGCTTCATCCGTTGGGATGAAAATCGTATCTTTGAAAATAAACTATCTGGGTTATCTGGGATATGGATTTACACGGTGAATTGAGAGAAGGGCTTCACAAAATGATTGACCAGATAAAGGATGTTGACATTTTGCAAGCTGTATATGTAATCCTGGATCGCGAAAAGAAGCGTGAGGAAAAGGAGACTGATTTTTATGATACGTTAGATCCATTGTTGAAAGCATCTATTGAGCGTGGACTCGAACAAATAGAAAGGGGGGAAACGGTGCCTCATGATGAAGTAAGAAAGCGTTATGAGAAGTGGCTTAAATGAGAAGGGTCGAATGGTCGTTGGAAGCACAATATAACCTGGAGAACATCTTAACCTATTTGGAAAATGAAGTCCCAAAAGCCTGCCAAAAACTCCTTTCAACAGAGAAACGAGTATGCTGCTGTCAAACTGTAAGTCAGATCATTTGCTGATCGTAATATTGGTTGTTACCTATTCGGTTACAACGTAAACTTGAGCTCACGAAATTTCGTAATAAACCCGAAGCAAAAATCTTGATCAGCGCGACTACTACTCCGGGTGGAAATAATCAGAAATAACGAAGTTACATTGGCCATCTTCCCATTCGAAAACCTTACAGAGGCGAATGGGCTGGCGATATTTTGTAAATCGTTTTGGATTGACCTGGTAACCGAACTCTCGCGGTTCAGACAATTTAGAATCATTGCTTCTGATTCTCTTCAGGATCCAAAGCGTATCAACCCGGATTATTCCATTAAAGGGTCCTTTCGCTACCATAATGATTTATTGCGGATAAATGCGCAGCTTATAAATAGTCATAACAATCTTGTGGTTTGGGCTGAACGATACGAAGGTGATAAAAATTCAATCTTCTCAATTCAGGAGGATTTGCTTCGTGAGGTTGTCTCTTCTTTACAACAGCAACTGAATTTTGATTTGTTATCCCACATGCGAAAAAAAATTCCGGTTAACCTTACTGCCTATGAAAATTGGCTTTATGGTATGGAGGAACTAAAAAAAGGATCGGTTGAAGCAGATGAAGAGGCACGGGTTTATTTTGAGCGCGCCATAGAAACAGATCCTGGATTCTCATTGGGTTATTCGGGAATGTCACTTACCTTTTTCAATGAATGGAGCTGCCAGTTGTGGGACCGTTGGGATGTGTGTCAAAAAGGAGCATTCGAATGGGCGAAAAAAGCAATTGATCTTGATGAACAAAATTATGTAGCAGCCTTCGTACTGGGACGGTTGCACCTGTATCAAGGCGATTATGAAATCGCTGAACACTATCTTCGAAGAGCATTGCGACTAAATCCCAATGATGTCGATAATCTAATCAACGTTTCGTCGTGTTTTGTTTTTCTGGGATATGTAACAGAAGCAGAAAAACTTTACCACAAAGTTTTACAATTAAATCCGTTGAATAGCAGTAAGTATAACTATATCGGTGCGTTTATCGCTTTTGAAAAAGGTGAGTTTGAAAAGTGCATTTTACTTGGAAGCCAGACAAAGTCTCCCTGGGTTGATTTCGGCGGGATACTTGCCGCAGCGTATTATATGCTAGGTGATTTTAATAATATGAATCACAACTGGCAGGTATTTCTTAATGAGTTTCAGTCGAAAATTCTACACGGCCGTGAAGTCGATAATACAACTGCTATACAATGGATCATCAATGTAAATCCTTACAGAGAAAAAACGAACCTCAGGATTTTTTGGGAATACATAAAAGGAAGCCCAGTGTCTATTTCTGAACGAGTCCTTCCGGCTCCCCAAACTATAGACAGTATAAATAACTTTTTTAAAGAAGAAGAACTTTGGCATCTTTCATATCAGGGTAAGACCATCCATTCGACAGAGGTTAAAGGATTTTACGACTTGGCTACACTTCTTGAAAATCCGGAACAAGAAGTTCATTGCTCAATGCTCGTAGGGAACATCGTTGTGATGAATGCAGAGCCGGTATTTGACGAAAAAGCGAAGCTTTCCTATCAAAAGAAAATCCTCGAGCTTCAGCAGGAAATACAATGGTCTGAAACTAACAACGACCTTAAACGGACGTCGCTTCTTCAGGAGGAGTTGGATCAAATTATCGATCATCTTTCGGCATCACTTGGGTTAAAGGGTAAAATCCGAAAGGAACATGATCCGATTGAAAAGGCACGCTCGGCGGTAACCTGGCGTATCCGAAATGCTATTCAGAAAATCGATAAATATCATCCGGCTCTTGGTAGGCATCTTTCGTCTTCGATAAATACAGGACTCTTCTGTTCGTACACTCCCGAAAAATCAATCCGATGGGTTACCCAACTCGCTGAATTTTCTCTGTGAGGTATAGCCCTCAGATTGTGAGGCGTGAACTTACGCCTATAAGGCATAATTGAAACTAAAACTCTAAATTATGCCAACGCCAATTGAAATTCTGCTTGATCCGATTTCGCTTATCATTTTGTCCATGTATGGGGCGCTCATGTTGTATGAGGCAGCCTTTCCGGGTCGGAAACTTCCCGAGGTAAAGAACTGGAAAATCAGAGGTATCCTCGTTTTCTTATTTTTTTTCTTCTTTAGCTCATATCTTCCGATTTTAATAAACCCATTTCTGGAGCCTTATCAAATGTTTGATTTATCAGGGTTAGGAACTATATGGGGTGGGCTGTTTGCCGTTTTGCTATATGAATTCGGTGTATTTGGATGGCATTACACTTTGCATCGAAATGATTTTCTGTGGAAGACCTTCCATCAAATGCATCATAGTGCAGAACGAGTGGATACCTATGGAGCTTTTTATTTCAGCCCCTTTGATATGATGGGATGGTCAGTATTGGGGAGTGTATGCTTCAGCCTTATTGCAGGGCTTCCACCTCAGGCCATCACGGTAATGTTACTGGTAACAACTTTTTTCAGCATTTTCCAGCACGCAAACATTAAAACACCGCAGTGGTTAGGATACATTATTCAGCGCCCTGAAAGTCATACGTTTCACCACGCTAAGGGTATCCATAAATATAACTATTCTGACCTTCCAATATTTGATATACTTTTTGGAACGTTCCGTAATCCGAAAAATTTTGAACATGAAACCGGCTTCTACAACGGTGCCTCTGAGCGAATTTGGGATATGATTCGTGCAAAGGATGTTTCTCTGCCTGAAACCAAGGAAACAGTTAACCCGACCTCTTTTAACTATGAAAAGAATGTATAGCACGGCAATTTCAATACCGTCGCGAATTCCTGAAAGCAAATTTTTATTGATGAATAACAGGTTGGAGACTGATTTAGTCTCCAACCTTAACGTCGAACTTACTCATCTCGCTGCTTTTGAATTGTTGTATACCAGGGATGGACGTCAACACCTGAAGTCATACCATGATCACTATCTGAAGGTGTCGGAATATAATAGCTTGACGTACATCATGGAGACTCCAACCTGGCGTGCAAATCCGGACTGGATATTCAGGCTGGGTTATTCTCATGATGAGGTTACAGCAATCAATAGGCATGCCGTTCAATTTTTACGGGAAATTCAGTACGCCAAGAGTAATGCATCAATTCTAATTGGCGGTTGCGTCGGACCAAGAAGGGATGAAGGTAAGTTACATAGCATTATGTCTCCGGATGAAGCAACCGATTACCATAGTACACAAATCAGCGTACTTGCATTGGAAGACGTAGATCTCATTTCAGGTTCCATGATGACTAACACGAATGAAACGGTGGGAGTAGTGAATGCCGCGCGGTTGGTAGGCGTACCTGTAATTATAACTGTTGATCTCGACAGCGAGGGTAAACTTTCCGATGGATCTACTCTTGCGGAAGCGATAGCCAAAGTTGATAAGCTTACTTCCAATTATACTACTCATTTTATGGTAAACTGTTCGTTTGACAGCAGTCGCCTTCTTCCACAGGAAATATAACAAATCAATCGTCGCATCAGAATAAAGACGAGTAGAAAGCCAGACGACGAAATCGTACCAACAGAAATAAACCGTTGAGTTTGTTAGAGATCGTCCACACGGGTGTGTACAATGCTATCCCTATGATCTCACAAACTTTCTCAGCAGTCCGTTGAAAAGTAAGTAATGGTTAATCGTTATAGTTCCTTTAGTTAAAAGTTTGACACCAGAGGTTCAGGTTCACGTAGAGATGAAGTAGTAATCCCGGGAAACACATCCGGCAGGACTTCAGCCTTAAAGCCTAAATCTTTCAAAAGTTTGGTTAGGTAAGTTGAGTGAATTTCGCCGCGCGTATTTTTGACGCGGAGTACTTTGTCACAATCTTCTAGATCAAAATTAACCTCATACTCTGGAAAGGTGGAGCAGATTATATTCATCAGCATACAAGCGTCATGCTTCGAGTTAACATCTGTTTTAAACACCTCAATCATAATAGTTTATCTCCGTCGTAGTGGTAAGAAATCTTCATTTAATCCAAATGTATTAACATTTGTCATGACGAAGAGGGTATAATTCCGGCATATTCAGGGGTTGATTGCGACAACAGTGAGTATTACTTTTGAAGATGTTGTACGGAAAAAAAGAAATTATCAGCAAATGAAACATATCTCTATACTCGTTCCAAAGGGGGCAATACTAGGAAGTCTTGAAGGATCCCGTCAGCTCTTCACCCAGGTCAATTCGTTTTTCGTTTCGAAAGGAGCGGCACCGATATTTGATGTCCAACTTGTTGGCCTTTCCTACCAGACACCTTTAAGTGGCGGGTCATTCACTGCAAATGCTGATAGGTTAATTAGTGAAGTAAAAAAAACAGACCTTGTCATCATTCCTGCGCTTGACGGTGATATTTCCGATTCACTGAAGGAAAACGGTGATTTTATTCCCTGGATAACGCAACATTATAAGAACGGTGCGGAGGTTGCAAGTCTTTGCCTTGGTGCTTTTCTATTGGCTTCAACGGGTCTGATGGATGGAAGAAAGTGTGCTACGCATTGGATGGCCGAAAACAACTTCAGAAAAATGTTTCCAAGTGTAAACCTGGTACCCGAAAAAGTGATTACCGATGAACACGGGCTATATTCAAGTGGTGGAGCATTCTCATATACCAACCTTATTTTATATCTCATTGAGAAATATGCAGGACGTGAAATTGCTGTACTTTCTGCTAAAGTGTTTGCACTAGATATCGATCGCAAAGATCAACTTCCGTTTATAATTTTCCAGGGTCAAAAAGCACATGATGACGGAGAAATTAAAAAAGCTCAGGACTTCATCGAACATAACTTTCAGGAAAGGATAACCGTTGATCAACTTGCCTCAATGCTGGCCATCGGTAGACGTAATCTTGAGCGAAGATTTAAAAAGGCTACTTCGAACACGGTTGTAGAGTACATACAACGGGTAAAAATGGAGGCCGCGAAAATGAACCTCGAATCATCACGGGAAAATGTAAATGAAGTGATGTACAAAGTCGGCTATACCGATACGAAAGCTTTTCGAACCACATTTAAAAAAATTACCGGACTCTCTCCAATACAATATCGAAGCAAGTACAATCGCGATGCACTAGCCATACAAAGTTAGGTAGTGCAACCGTTGATCTGATTGCACTACTGAACCAATAACATCAGCCTCTATCGCTCCCAGAACGGGGGTGGTTCAATTCCAAGCGAACGTAGATAAACATAGCCCTGTGCCCGATGATGAATTTCATTGTCAATAAAGTACAATAAA
The DNA here is from genome assembly GCA_041747735.1 of Chryseolinea sp. GTDB lineage: Bacteria > Bacteroidota > Bacteroidia > Cytophagales > Cyclobacteriaceae > Chryseolinea. The sequence continues at coordinate 13,825 of JBGTEP010000075.1, read as the reverse complement.
GTCCAATATATAGGACCTTCCCATTGCCCAAAAGCCTTATCAGTTTCCTGAAATCGCCCGTCAGGTATTTGCGGCCATAGTTCGTTCAACTGTAAAGTAGCTTCGTCCCATAGCTGCAGTAATTCGCTTTTAGTTTTAGGCATCGGTAAGTCTTTCATATGAGCCGGGATACCCCACTTACGGGTTACGATACCTTCTAAACCAGGTACGGCCATTCCATGCATTTCCATTACGAGTTCTGCAAATGGTCGCATGCCTCCAATCGAATACGTGAACAGTTTATCGTCCGGGAAGGATTGAATTACTTTCCGGGTTAGGTTACGATGTCCTTGCCAGTGAGCCAACATTTCTTCAGCGGTAATCAGGGGAGCATTCTCTGTTTCATGATGGATGTTCTTTTGCATATGTAAACGGTTTTAAATGTGATGCAAGAAAACATGCAGCGATGACAGCTGTATGTCAACAGGATTGCATGGAATAAAAAAATGGGTGATTTATTTTAAAGCGGCCGTTATCTACCGTTCCGCGACGCCAAAGACATTTTTGTTTACAAACTCATTGCGAAACTTACCATCGGGATCAAGCTCAGTTGCCAGTTGTTGAAAATCAGTCAACTTTTCATATCGTGATTTTAAGGTAGCGAAGGGAATTGAGAACAATTTCCCCCAATGTGGTTTTACATGAAACGGTTCAAGTTTCTCTTCAATCTGGGGAAGTAGCCTGGTTACACCTTCCACATTTTGCTGTAAAGTGAAGTGAATTGCTATACTGGGTTGATGATAACATGGACTCATCCAAAATTCGTCACTGGCGATGGACCGGATTTCTGTAATCATCAACAAGGGGCCTATTTGTTCGCGAAGCGTTGCAACTGCTTTAATAGCGTTTACAGCATGATGAATTGGAACAAAATATTCAGCCTGCAGTTCTTCGCCACTACTCGGAGTAAAATTCATTTTGAAGTGGGGGAGACGTTCATACCACGGACCAGCGACACCCATCTGCGGAGTACAATTTTCAGCTGATATCGACATGATAGGATGTACATCACGTGTTGCGGGAGTGGCGTCAAAAAATTCACTATCAGCAACGGTGGATTCTCCATCTTTTACAACCCGTTTGATCCAAACCTGATTTAAACTGCTGGTTTGCCAGTCGTGAAACAAGCTTACACTGTATCCCGCCGACATTATTTCATCGAAATGATTTTCTAATTGTTGCATCGGCAGATTAAGGTATACATCCTGTCGCACGGAAAACGATGGCATTAATTCAAGGGTGACTTTTGTTACTAAGCCAAGGGTGCCGAGACCGACTACTGCACCGTAAAATGTTTCTGGATCTTTTTCCCGCGACAGCGTGATAACATCTCCTTTGCCGGTGATCAACTCAATAGCAACAACCGGCGTTGCGAGATTGCCGTTAGCCACTCCCGATCCATGAGTAGCAGTCGCACACGCACCCGCTACCGAAATATGTGGAAGTGAAGCAAGGTTGGGAATAGAAAATCCATGAGCATCAAGGTGTCTGCACAGTTCTCCGTATCGGATTCCACCGCCAACGGTAATGGTATTCGCCAACTTGTCTATCGGTGATAGTTGATTGAAAAGCCGGGAGGAAATCAATGTTGAATCTGAATCTGCTATTGTATTAAAGCAATGCCGAGTGCCCAATGCCCGAAGTTTACGGCTGCTCTTTATTATTTGCTGAGCTTCCTCTATAGTTTTTGGCTCAACCAGGTTTGCCGTGCTATATCTTAAATTTCCAGCCCAGTTTTTTAGTGGTTCTTGTTGCTTGTCCATAGTACACCCTGCAAATGGAGCAATGGCTGCCCCTGTCACGATTGCCGAAGATAATTTAAGAAAAGTACGCTTTTTCATTTTCTCCGTTTTCATTCTAAGGTAAGAAAAAAAGTGATCGGAAGACACGTAGTATGATTGTTACAAAAAGCTCGTTAATATTGTTTCAAAGTATACAACATGAAAAACAGCTATGAAACGCTTAGGGTAATAGCGATAGTGGTGGCCATTTTTATGCCTATCATTGGACAAAAGAGGATTACGCCGTATCAATGACGATGCAAAATTATTTCGCGAACTTCATTATCAAAGGAAATCCAAATGGGGATGACCTACCCGAATGGCCTTCCGCCACTGCAAATGATCAGACACCTTCTGTCATGGTCCTCGATGTTCAATCTAAAGCGATGAAGGCCAAGGATGATGCCCGATATTTGTTCCTAGGCAAAACTTATAAGAATGGTAAGTAATATGAAAATTTGGTGCTTTTGCCGAGGGACCCAATCCGGCAGTGCTTATGGAAAAATTTTGCTGCGGCAATTGATATGCTTAAAAATGCAATTGAACTTTGCCCAGACACAGTATGGCAAAACGAAAAAAAATTCTTCTGCTTGGCTTATCGTACAATAATTTTTCTTGATTACTATCTTTCAAATCCTGTAAATACATTTTAGCCAATACTGCCGTACAGGGTTACTGACGTAGAAAAAATTCCTTCTGATGCTGTTGATGATGTAATACCTGACCAGTTTTACACAAAAAAAGAGCTGCTCGACTACGTTTCTTCTATTCAGAAGAAGTGTAAAGCGTTGGTTATCCTCACGTCAGAAGATAAGTTCACTGACCGTTGGATTCGAGATGATGAAGTCAACTTACACGGATTGTGCCCCTCGGCGGTGGTGCAGTATTCGATGCTCGAAATTATCATTTACAATTTCAGACATGTTCAACATCATGTAGGACAATTAAATCTTCTGCTCAGACAAAGGATTAATACATCACCGGATTGGGTATCACTCGTCGTGGATTGAATTAGCGGGTATAAACAATCTGATCGTGATTCATCGAGGTACTTAAAGATTTTCTGGTTCTTTCTTAAAATTGCCTGAATCATGGGAAGACAGCCTATTACGGCAGCCTATTCTTTTAAGGCTTAGCCGATGGAATTATTTAAGTTACTTCTTCAAATTCACGGAGTGTATACAGTTGGGTGTAAAGAGCTGAGGTTAATTACAGTTGCATATGGGGAAAATTTGCGACAGATAAAATTCGACAATTTATTCCAGTAGCCTTAAATGCATTATTCACAACGATACAGGCATTGGCACGAATTTTTAACATCTTATTAGATGGAAGAAAAGCCACAAAATTATTCACAGTACATTGTTTTGCAGGCCAAAAGAATAGGAGAGTGGGTTAAACCTGATCCGGAGGACAACATTTTGCTGACTATTATCAAAACGATATTTAAAAGCATTGCCGTTCTTCTGTTGCTTGTGATTTCTCCGGTTTTGTTGATTGGACTAGCGGTTGCTTTTATTGGATTACTTTAAGAAAAAATTGGGTATGAAACTATTGTATTCACCTGTATTTATTCTGTGTTGCGTACTCTTCGTACTGCATCAGGTAGCGCAGAAAATAATGAAGGTATCTATGCCTTTTGCTGATAGTTACCTTGATAATATTTTGGCAACACCAATCTTGCTCACCCTGGTTGTTGTGGAAAGACGACTTCTTTTCAAACGTGGCGCTGACTACACACTAACCCCCATGGAAATAACGATGGCCACGCTTTTCATTATTCTGGTGAGTGAATTTTTGTTCCCGTTTTTATCTTCTGACTTTACCTTCGACTGGGTGGATATCCTATGCTACACGCTGGGAAGTATATTGTTTTATTTCACTATTAATAGAAAGAAAGCAGTTACCGATTGATGTCAGTGTCATTTGGATTATTTTTGTATTTAGACAGATCGGACGACTTCTTTACATTTCATCTATGGAAAATATATTTCTTTTTACTTTGTTTTACCTGACTTCTTTATTCGTATTGCAGGCGCAAGACAGAACACAAGATACCCGACAAAAGCAAAACATTTCCGCGTTAATCGATAAATACGCGGAAGCGAGAGAGAAAAGTGATACCGTCTTGCTAAAGAGTATTTTATCAAATTCTGTTGATCAACTCGTTTCCAGTGGCGAATGGCGGACGGGTGTGGCGTCTTCGGTGCAGGGAATGCTGCGCAGTTCTGCTAATAATTCAGGTACCAGAACACTAAAAATAGAAAGACTACGGTTCATCAACCTGGACTGTGCAATTGTAGATTGCAAATATGAAATACAAAGTTCAAATGGTTCGAAACGTAGCATGTGGAGCACCTTCATCGTCGCGTCCGAAAACGGAATCTGGAAAATCAGTGCGATTAGAAATATGCTCCCTGCCGGAAATTAAAGGTTCGGTTATCTGATTGTCATAATTTCCCCCTTCGTTTGGCAGTTAAACACCCGCTGCCGAATAACTTCATCCATTAGATTTGCATAAAACAAATTGAAACATGAGAAAATTGAAACTGCAAATGCAAATGTCTGTTGATGGATACATTGCAGGCCCGCAAGGCGAAATGGATTGGGTGGTAATGGATTGGGATGACCAGCTTAAGAAATATGTCGAGGGGATTACAGCACCCGTCGACTGCATCCTTCTTGGGAGAAAACTTGCTGAAGGGTTTATTCCGTATTGAGCAGATAATCCGGAACAGGAGGGAGCTACGACATTCAATAGTTTGAAAAAGGTTGTTTTTACGAAAACACTTCACAAGTCAGAATGGGACAATACCAATTTAGCAACAGGTGATCTTGTCGAAGAAGTCAAAACATTAAAGGAACAAGAGGGTCATGACCTGATTGTTTACGGGGGAGGGACTTTTGTTTCCTCTTTAATCAAATATGGATTAATAGACGAATATCATTTGTTTGTTAACCCAACTGCAATTGGCAGTGGTATGACAATTTTTCAAGACCTTGATAGCCTTCAAAATTTGAATTTGGTAAAATCTTCCTCGTTCGATTGTGGAATTGTTCTCCTGCACTACATTCCGAAAACTAGTTGATCAACAAGCTGCAATCAATATATAGGGGGCAGGCTATTGTTTGGTTGCAGCAATTGGCAAAATCAAGCCTAAGGACGTTTTAGACAATTAAAGATTGCTTTGAAAACAAAATTTAGATTCTTTCCAACGTTCAGGATTTACTCTGTGTCTAACATCGTGGATATTCAATTAAATTTATCCGGATGCGAAATGAATAGACTGATTTTTCCGGTTATACTCGGAATATTTTTTTCATGCGAGAATAATGATGATTCACCAATAATGGGATTATCTGTTCTGAAATCACTATCAGGTCAAAGTGGAATCACTTACACTGAGAGTATTGATAAATGGAATGATTTAAAGAATAGAAATGGGAACTCATATATCTATCAAACAACTTTTGTTTCATGGGCTGGTTTTGGTAGTGTTACCGAACTCAAAATAATAGATGGAATTGTGACCTCCAGGATTTACCAGGAATTTCGAATAAACGAGACAAATGGAGAACGGGAAGTAGTTGACATATATTCTGAAACAAAAGTTGATTTAGGAATTCATGAAAAAGGTGCTGCCCCCGCGACAATCGATGAGCTCTATAATAGTTGTGCCAGTGAATATTTAATAGCAGATGAAAAGCAAAATACATTGTATTTTGAGACCGAATTAAATGGATTAATGAATTTATGTGGATTTGTCCCCAAGGGATGTATGGACGATTGTTATATTGGTGTAAGAATCAATTCTTTTGAATGGATTTAAAAAGCATTTTATATTACAATACCAGCGGCTAACAAAAATTTATAAGACGTTCGAGTAAACGATACGATAGCGTTGTCACCCTTCCACGTTTCGCGTTACACCGCCACAAACGATTTCAAACGCACCCAAATCTTATTATAGTCTTTGAAACTGATTTCTCCGAATAGCACAACACGGCTTAATCTACTTCGCGGATTTTCTTATATTACGCGAATGACATTCAAATCGAGATTCATGAAGCACATATTGTTTGTATCCGTTCTTTTATTTGGCATTGCGTCATGTAAAAAAGATACCGAAAAAACGAATTCTGATTCGTCGGTATCTCTTAGTTCTCCTTTGTGGGATGATTATGACCGATACAAAGAGCCGACTATCACGAACAGATTCTTCAAACACAATGATATCGTACCGCTGATTGAAAAGCATGCTGGTTCTGCAATAATCAGCCATAAAATCTTTGGCAATTCAACGCAGGGTAGGAGTATCAATCAACTGACCATCGGTACGGGTAAAACCAAAGTCCTGTTGTGGTCGCAGATGCATGGTGATGAATCAACAGCGACTATGGCATTGTTCGACCTGTTCAATTTCTTTTCCGCTAAAGATGAACATGATTCTCTTCGGAATTTTCTGCTTTCAAGCCTTGAACTACATTTTGTGCCGATGCTGAATCCCGATGGTGCCCAGGTATGGCAGCGCCGGAATGCACTGGAAATCGACATCAATCGCGATGCTCGTTTACTTGCTACACCGGAAGGCCGGATACTTACAGAAATCGGTAAAACGCTTAAGCCCGAGTTTGGATTTAATCTTCATGATCAAAGTGTGTACTACACTGCCGGGGCTACGGGGCACGCAGCTACTATCTCCTTTCTGGCTCCCGCATACAACTACGAGAAGGATATGAATGCCGCACGTGCAAAAGCAACGCAATTAATTGTCGTTATGGAGCGAGCGTTGCAACAAAGAATTCCTGGAAACATAGCCAAATACGATGATGAACATGATCCCCGCTGTTTCGGTGATAATTTTCAGGGATTGGGTACATCCACGATCCTTATTGAATCCGGAGGTTATCCGGAAGACGTAGAAAAACAACATATCAGGAAGGTGAATTTTTACGCATTGCTTACTGCATTTGAATCGATTGCGAAAGAAAGCTATGCTGCTGAAGATATTGCTGAATACGATTCAATCCCAGAAAACAGGAGATTTTTATATGATCTCGTAATCCGCAATCTAAGTGTTGAGAAAGAAGGACAACAATTCAAAACACACCTTGGTATAAACCGTTCGCAGGTGAAGAGTAACGATTATAAGAGTATTAGTTTTCGCGGATATATCGATGAGATGGGGGATATGGACAGGCAGTTTGGTTATGAAGAGAAGGATGCAAAATCTCTCAGGTTCGCTCCCGGCCAGGTAAAGCCGATGCGCAAAGCTGTATGGGATAGTTTGACTCCAGTGCAGGAAATGGAACTGGTAAGGCAAGGTTTTCTTTATGTGACATGGACAGATGCATCTTCTCCGGAAGGGCCTGTCAAGAATCGAATATTAAGTCTGATCAATGGAATCAAAGAATTACCGGTTGCACCTCGTCCAGGACTAGCCGCTAACTTTCTGCTTACCCGAGAGGGATCTCCTGTTTATGCAATAGCAAACGGATTTTTGATTGATCTCGACAAAAATGCGGCGACTGTTTCCAGTAGCCCCACCGATTAGAGGAGTTTACACTGCCGGTTATGGATAGATGTGGCATGACACAATTAGCTTGGAATTTCAATACCAAATCACACAACAAAATCTTGTCGAAAATCGAAGGCCGAGTAAAAATATTTGCCCTCTCGGCAATACCGGCAGGCCCAGGCGTTTTCTATTTTAAGTAAAGGGAGCTCCTGATTACAACGATGGGGTTTTCTTACTATTTGATCAGGGGTTATTTAGATAAATTCAGATGGTTAGTTTTAGCGGGAAAGCAGCAAATTATTTCCGAGGAAATAGGTTTCCCGGACCCAGAGATGAATGCTTTACTGTTACCTCGCGTCTCGATTCTTTCCAGATAAAGTAAAAGATCAGTAAAAGGCAAAACGAGCTTGGACCGATCTGACTGTAAGGTTTAAAGTTTGGTAAAACTGTGCCTACAAAAGCAGAGAAAATGGCGCTGAAGGCAGACACTATTTTGTAAATGTGCTCATACAACCACCAGGTTTTTAGCTTTTCATGAAAGAAAAGCCTTTTACAAATATCATATACAGTAACAAAAACAATCCCCGAAACAGTAGGATAAATCACGGAAGGCGACCAGTTTGAATCTGTACTGAGCAGCCAAAGCCAATAGAACAAACCAGATGCAAGCGCGGAAAATGCTACAAATTGATCAAACCAGGTAGCGGGTAATTGTTTACGTTTCACAATTCGGTACCCTGCGAAGGTATTGTATCCGGCTAGAACCGTAAGCATCAACAAGAATGCGTTGGAGCGAAAGAAGAGCCACCCAATAAAACCGCTAACTGTGACAATTGTTAACAGGTAGACAAAGTACATTCCTTTAGCCCTGTGGAAATGTGTACCCTTGGTCTTGAACAGTAAAATCGTTCCCAACAGAAGCGCAAATGATCCTGCTGTCACGTGAATAATGATGTTAATTTGATGAATCATAGTATACTTTTTTTAGTACTTCCAGAAGTGCGGCAAATTCGTAGGAGAGAAATCACTTGACAAGCAAATGGTGACGAGGAAATCCTGCCTGTGACAAAGTGTTTTCGTCACCACGGACACGATATCGGGCATAATCTGTAAATTGATGGCCGATGAACGCAAGCAAACTTTTTAATAATGTAATAGTTCGCAATCTTGCCGGACTTCTTGCTTTGTTGGTGATACACTTGATTGCTGATCAGGCGAACCTTGTACGACGGAGTGGTTTTAATAAAACCTTGCCTTACCTGTTTCTTCTGCTGATGTATGGTTGGATCGTTTTTCACAACCGCGTGCTATTCGAACGTCATTATTTACAAAATAGAAGGCGTGCATACTTTGGTTGGACAGCATTGGCCATGGGGTTAAGTTCGCTGAATATGCATTATATATTGAAAACAGGATTTAATGTCAGTTACACATTACCACAAATTCTGAGCTTTTGGGTGTATACTGTTACCGGGCTTGGTGTATATGTAATCTGGCGTTACGTCAGCAAAATTAAACCTGGATCCTCCGAAGTGAGTTCAACTAAAAACAATGAAGGAAGCCAGGATTTTAATTGCATGGTGGATGGTGTACAACAAACTATTAGTCTTGCAAGCATCCTTTACATCGAAAGCCTTGAGAATTACATCCGAATCATTACGGACAAAAAATCATTCATTGTTAGACTTTCCTTAAAAGAAGCAGAAGAACGATTCCTTAAACCAAAATTCATTCGCATCAGTCGTTCCCACCTTGTTAACACAGATTATATAACGAAAAACATAGGAGAAACACTAACCATTCGTGACAAGGAACTGAAGGTTGGTAAGGTTTATAAAAGGTATGTGGAAGAGTTTCTGGGTAGCAATAGCCGTATCGGTAACTGAAAGTTTTAGACAATCTCTTCCTCATCTTCCCTCTTAGAGAGTCAGATCAATTTGTCCCGAAAATTGGCAAGTAGCCTGATTAGCTAGCTTGTGATGCTCTCAGCTTCCATTGTGCCGGAAGGTTGGCAATTGCCTGATCTGCTTTCCCGATACTCTGCTATGATCATTTGATTTTCCGGATCAGTGCTTTCCTTATGCTCCAAATCTTTTTCAGTTTGATGGGTTACATTAAGCGAAACTTTGCGAAGTGTATTTAATATGTGATTACGGCAAATGGTGAAAAGATAAGGCTTGATAGGACTCTCTTCGTTAATATCTTCCCGATGCTGCCACAGTTTTACAAAAACATCATGAACAATTTCTTCGGCTAACTCATGAGACTTAACGTGCCTGTAAGAGTAGTGCAAAAGCTGACCCCCAAAATATTCATAGATTTCCTCAAACGCTTTTTGATCGCCATTTTTCAAGGCAGATACAACTCCTCTTAGATTATCAGCATGATCCAATCTTTTACCCAGCATATCTATGCGTTATCCGTTTAAATACAAATCAATTAGAATAAGGCATAGAGACATAAAAACTCACGTTACCATTAGTTTAATTATTCGCTCGTGTATTAACAAAAACTACCTAATCGGTCATCAACAAAGATGCTTTGTGATCTGCTTTTCTGATTGAAAAATTGTGTTAGACCATAATCGGATCCGAAGTCTTGAAGCATCTTTATAATCCCTGGTGAAATAGCGCTCTCAGGACTCCCAAAGGCTTCATAATAGACTTCGGGATTTATAATTGGCTATTTATAGTTAGTTTGGTTCCTTTCTGCGTACCTTACTATATATCGAAATAATAACACAAATACCGATGTCTAAAAAAATAACCTCTGTATTTCTTGTTGACGATGACGACGACGATTGCTTTCTTTTTCAGGAAGCATTAAAAGATATCTACCCGTCTACAAACCTCACGATCCTCCATGATGGCGAGCAATTAATGACGATGCTTAATCTGGTGCCTCCAAACTTTCCTGACGTTATTTTTCTTGACCTGAATATGCCCCGAAAAAACGGGTTTGAATGTCTTTCTGAAATAAAAAAAAGCAAAATGTTTCAACATTTAAAGGTTATCATTTTCTCAACCTGTTTGGAAAAAAACATTTCAGATCAGCTGTATAAAGACGGTGCTGACTGTTTTATTGGTAAGCCCGCAAATTTCGACGATCTCAAAATTGCAATCCAACATGCATTTGAATCAGTCCTTGGGAAGGTGTCTACACCAATTTCATAAAAAAAATATGCTTTCCAGAGTAGCTTTAGAATGAAAGCAAAAAAAGGAACATCAAACAAAGTAAAGCCCCTCATCAAATCTGAAAATCTGTTTCCGGTTATTGGTGTCGGCGCATCTGCGGGTGGACTCGATGCTTTTAAAAAATTCCTCAAGGCTATTCCTGAAAATTCAGGAATGGCCTATGTACTGGTTCAACATCTTGATCCTACGCATGAAAGCCTTCTCGCCGACTTGCTTCAGAAAGTTACGGCCGTACCTGTCCTCGAAATCTCTGATGAAATTAAAGTAGAACCTGATCATATATACATCATCCCCAATAACAAAATGCTGATCGCCAATGATGGAGTGTTACAACTTAGCCCACGTCTTGTCAAAACCGGGAACGAACTAAACTTGCCAATTGATCTTTTTTTCATTTCGCTGGCAGAGGTTCACCAAAGTCATGCTATAGGAGTTGTTTTATCCGGCACGGGTTCAGATGGCACCATAGGGTTGAAGGCTATCAAAGACCACGGGGGAATAACGTTTGCACAAGACCAGGACTCGGCAGCATTCGGAGGAATGCCTGCTAATGCGGTTCACGCTGGCGTGGTAGATTTTATTCTTCATCCGGATCAAATAACCTCCAAAATTCTGGAGATAAACAAAAGTTTGCTCCCATTAGATAGTGAGGGGCGAATTATTCCACGTCAGGATGAGGATGTTTATAAACAGATTTTATCCACGCTTCGAATACGTAAAGGCACCGACTTTTCATACTACAAACAAACCACTATACGCAGAAGAGTACTCCGGAGGATGGCATTAACCAAGAAAGAAGTTCCATTAACCTATCTCCAGTATTTACGGGAAACAAAATCAGAACAAGATGCTTTATATCAGGATTTGCTTATACCTGTAACAAGTTTTTTTCGCGATCCAAAGACTTTTGATTTATTATGCGATACCGTCTTACCCGATATTATAGAATCCAAGGCAGCAGGCGAGCCAATCCGTGTATGGATCGCGGGTTGCAGTACAGGTGAAGAAGTGTACACGATGGCAATGTGCCTTTCGGAATGTCTCGGCAAGAACCAAAAAAGAATTCAGGTTTTTGCTACCGACATTAGTGAGCCTGCAATTGCAAAAGCGCGGTCGGGGGTGTATACGAGCAGTGAACTGGCCGGGCTAAGTTCAACTCGCATGAAAGAGTTCTTTACCAAAACAAATGATACCTATCACGTAAAAAATGCACTGCGCGATATGTGTGTGTTTGCCATTCACAACTTCCTGAAAGATCCACCGTTCGGAAGAATGGATCTGATTAGTTGCCGCAATGTGCTTATTTACATGGAGCCCTATCTGCAAAAAAGGCACTCACAACATTTCATTATGCACTAAATTCAAAAAGATATTTATTGTTGGGAAGGACCGAATCTGCCACCAGCGTACGTGATCTTTTTGCATTAACGAAAAAACATGAAAAACTATTTGTACGGAATGATGTTGCTGTAAAATACAATCATACGGCAAACCCGCGCCGTGAATCAACTAAGCAACTTCAAAGCCAAAATTTCAAAACAGAAACCCTTCGTACGGACTTTCAGAAAACTGCTGACGATATCATGCTCAGCAAATATACCCCTGCAGCCGTCATCGTTAATGAAGCCATGGACATCGTTCACTTCAGAGGAAACACTGCTTTGTTTCTGGAGCAGTTGCCCGGAACTCCAAGTCATAATTTAATAAAGATGGCGCGGCATGGGCTGGGCTTCGAATTACGCAACCTTATCCACAAAGCAAAAAAGGAAAACGTTGACGTATTGAAAGATAACATTAGCATAACGCTTAATGACTTAAAATCCATTGTCTCAATCGAAGTTATTCCTCTTCCGAAAACAGTAGAGCCTTATTACCTTGTTTTATTTCATCATACTAAATCAAATGCGGATAGTATAGTGGAATCTGGAGATACAAAACAAAACGGTAAACAGTCGGCAAAAAAGAAAAAGAAAAAAGTAGACCAGCGCGATCTTCGCATACAGCAGCTTGAGCAGGCACTTGCACAATCGCATGAAGATATGCGCAACATTACAGAGGATCAGGAAGCTACTAACGAAGAACTGCAAAGTGACAATGAAGATTTGCTCAGTAGCAGTGAAGAACTACAAAGTTTAAATGAAGAACTGGAGACTAGCAAAGAAGAGCTGCAGAGCACTAATGAAGAGTTGTTAGTAGTAAATCAGGAAATGATCGGCCTGAATGAACAATTGACTTCCGCACGGAATTATGCTGAAACCATCGTCTCAACTACAAAGGAATCTTTGATTGTACTTGATGAGGATCTCCGGATAAAAACGGCTAACAAAAGTTTTTATGAAACCTTTAGACTTACCCCCGCTGAAACCGAACGTAAGTTGATCTATGACCTTGCGGATAAAGAGTGGAACATTACATCCTTACGAAACCTGCTTGAAAAAGTTCTTCCTGACAACACCAGCTTTTCTGATTTTGAAGTGGTTCATACTTTCCGTTTTATTGGGTTGCGCACGATGTTGTTCAATGCACGGGAAATGAAAGGTGAAAAAATCGATGAGAGATTAATTCTAGTGGCTATTGAAGACATTACAGACCTTGCCAACGCCCGCAACAAAATGGAAGTGCAAGCGGAAATGGTTACCGATTTGTTGCTTACCGCGCCAGCCTTCGTATGTACCCTCAGTGGCCCGAAGCATGTATATGAACTGATAAATAAACGCTATCAGGAATTGTTCGGTAAACGCCAACTACAAGGTAAGCCCATGATGGAGGCTTTACCAGAACTTGAAGGGCAGGGGTTTGATACTTTGCTTGACAAAGTTTACAGGACGGGAGAAACGTATGTGGGTATCGATATTCCCATTATACTGGCGCGGGATGAAGGAAGAGTGCCGGAGGTATGCTATTTTAACTTCAGCTTCCAGGCGATGTATGATGAGAACAAAACCATTTTTTCTATTTTGGTTTTCGGCTATGAAGTCACCGACCAGGTAATAGCTAAAAACAAAATTCTTGAACTTCAAATTCATAGTCAAAAGGAACTGGAAGAAAAAGTAAAACAGCGAACCGAAGAGTTGTTCGCTGCGAATGAACTTATGGTACAAAAAAATGAAGAACTTGAAATTATAAACAGCGAACTGAAGTCGTTCACCTACGTTTCGAGTCATGATTTAATGGAACCTCTTCGGAAAATTCAGACCTTTTGCAATCTTGTACTTGAGAAGGAACATCAAAACTTATCCGATACCGGTAAAGATTATTTTCGAAGGATGCAGTCAGCTTCAGCACGCATGCA
>JBGTEP010000074.1:0-40628 GCA_041747735.1 Chryseolinea sp. | reverse complement strand
CCGCGAAGCATGCCCCTTTCACTATTCCAATCTTCGATCTTAACAGATTTTTTAAGGGAGATTTCTACTCGTTGATTGTCCACCACTACTCGCGCATATAAAGGTGCTTGACCGTTCTTAGCCTTGTTCATTCTGATAATGAAATGAGTTCCGAAAGTGTTTGTTGTCTTCATTTTGAGTGGTTCGTTCGTCAATGCTTGATTTAAGGTTACCTCTATCTTCAAAAAGTGCCCTACAAAATGCATTAAATAGAATCGAAAAAAATGACTTTAAATATCTGAATTACAGTTATTTAAAACGCAAAAGGTGACCTCAAGTTGGCAACCAAATTAGGTCACCTCCCAGTTCTCATTTTTCTTGAAATTGTATGCTAATTAACGGAGGGCTAAAATTAAAAAAGCCCACAAAACATAGTGTTTGTGAGCTTTCGATGATAGATGAACCTATCCAAGTCGGGGCGGCCAGATTCGAACTGACGACCTCCTGGTCCCAAACCAGGCGCGATACCGGGCTACGCTACGCCCCGAACGATTAAAATCGGAGCGCAAAGATACATTTTATCTTTTCAAAACAGCGGGTTCAACTTTAATTTTTGAGTTTTTCTTCCGAAAGTATTGGCGCCATTATTTTCAAGACGGAACCGAATTACAGCATATCTAAATGTTTTGGTTTATATTATAAACTAATTTATATTTGATCCGTTAGTAGAAGAAAAACTTGAGCAATGACAAGAGACGAACATTTAACACCGGAACAAAGCCTGGATCTCATCGGTAAGATGATTGCCCAGGCTCAAGGCAAAGTAAGGCAAGGTGGTTTCCATTTTTTGCTTTGGGGATGGGCAATAACACTCGCCAACTTCGGAATGTATTACATTCTTACTTTTACATCCTTTCCCCAATATGCTCCGGCGGTTTGGTTTATTACTATTCCCACTTGGATAATTTCTATTATTCATGGCAGTAGGCAGAGGAGGGAGGCAAACCCTCAAACGCACCTGGACCGTATAACCATGTGGTTGTGGCTATGTACAGCTTTATTAATTTTTCCGATTGTATTGTTCGGATTCAAAATAAACTATCAGATCAATCCTGTTATTCTCACTTTGATCGCATTACCTACTTTCTTAACCGGAATCATGCTGCGTTTTAAACCTCTTTTGTTTGGTGGCATAAGTTTCTTCGTCAGTGGTATTATATGTTTTATGGTCGGCTCCCATGCGCAGTACCTGGTAGGAGGTGTAGCCATGATTTTTGGATACCTGCTTCCCGGATATATGTTGAAATCACAAAAGGGTTAGTATGTTTAAGGAACTCGATCCATTGTTGCATTCTCAACTGCGGTTGTCAATTATGTCTTTGTTGATGAGCGTGGAGTCCGCAGAATTTACTTACCTCAAAGAAGAAACGAAATCAACGGCTGGAAATTTAAGCGTGCAACTCGATAAACTTTCAGAAGCCGGCTACATTGAAATCATCAAATCCTTTAGAGGTAAAAAACCACTCACCACATGCAGGATAACAGAAAAAGGACTTAAGGCTTTTGAAATTTACGTGGAGACTTTGAAACAATATATAGGTAAATAATTTTTTGTGTTTGTAGTTTATAAAATAAACTAGTTTAAATATTCAATACTCAATACTTATCAATAACTATTAACCCTAATTCATCATGAAAATGAACATGTTAGTTATCGCCATTCTTTTTTTATGTTCTTCAACTAATGCACAGGATGCCCGCACCAACAAAACGCAAATGAAAATGCTTAGTTATATGATTGGTAGTTGGAAAGGCAGTGCTACAATCACTCAGCAAGGAGGAGCACCGATCAAGGTTGAACAGGAAGAAAAAATTTCCTGGCAGCTTGATAGTTTGCTAATAAACGTTGAAGGAATCGGAAAGGACCCGGTGACAAATAAAAAAACATTTCATGCTGTTGCTCTGGTGTACTACAACAATGAAACGAATGAACTGGCAATGAAATCATTCACCCATGAAGGCCGTCAGACGGATGCATACTTTAAAGTAATCGCTGAGAATAAATTCGAATGGGGCTTTGACCTGAAGGACAATCGCGGAAAAATTAAGTACAACATCCTGCTTTCTGTTAAAGATAAAACATGGATCGAAAAAGGAGAGTTTTCACCGGATGGCACGAAATGGTATCCGTTTATGGAAATGAATTTAACGAAGCTGTAGGTATTGGTTAACCCTGGCTTGTCTTGGACTCGCTGGGGTTAAGTTAACATAAGTGCGTTACCTTGGCCAGCTTATTTCAATCTTCAAAAAACGTTTCGAACCTCAAGCAATATGATTCTCATAGACTGATCCATTCCTTCCTTCGTGAGAGTAAATATCCATTATCATAACGCGTTCGGGTCGTTTCCATTAGGATCGATAATTTCCGTAAATTTAGTTGTACGAAACTTTGACGTCATGAGTAGTAGATTTCAACACCTTTGTTTATTGGTTTTGTTAACTCTTCTTTCCATAAGCAGCATCTCGCAAAATATTCATTTGGAGAAAAAGATTGATAGTCTAAGGAATGAATTAAAGAAAGCTGAACAACAGAGACAGAACGTGAATGATCAAATTATCCAAATCCAGACGGAGATTCAAAAGAATACCAACCTTATGGCTTCTGGTCTTAGAGCCGATGGTAGAAGGAATGTAAAATGCAATATGGAAGCTCATATTATGTCAAAACCTAGCTACCATTCTGAGATAAGTGTTTCTATACCAATCGGAGCATGGCTTATTGTCGACGAAAGGGACGGATATACTGGTGGGTATATTGAAGCGGAGTATGATGGAAAGAAAGAATATCTTTACGAAGTAACATTTCAAAATCAAGAGAGCCCCAATACACTCCTGGCAACTCCCTCCAATTCAGAAAATAAGAGTAGTTCATCGTACAAAGGAAGCGGCAATTCATCGGCTCAGAAGCGCACCTATTTTACTGGCCCGAAAGTAGGATGCTACTACATTAACTCCTCCGGCAATAAACAGTACGTGTACCGATCATATTGCCGATAAGAAATGTTTACCAGGCGATAAACTGTAACTCATAGGTTATCAAAGTGATCCGGCAGGGATTTGAAACCCTCTCCGAAATTATTTGTTTTCAAGCACTTAGAATCGACCTTAAGAATTGACGCACCTAAACTCCCACCACAAAATAAATACAAATAGTAGCAGAATTTATTGTGAAAGTAGCGAAACGGACTGATTAAAGGAAGGCCTCGCGCCTAAAAATTAAGCCAATATTGACCTTAAAACTAGTTCGTCTTTTAGCACAGTGTTCAGGCAACATTGGTCAAGGTCTCATTCAACCGGACCGACAGCCTACTGGCCAGTTGGTACCTAATACGGACTGTTTATGCTGGCGTGATTTTTTGCGGCAAGGAGGGTGGAACTCATGTTAAATACCTACATGATTTTTTACACTTTGCGCTCATAAGCTAATACTGGTTTATTAACTTTATGTATATTGTTAGGCGACAATGCTACTGTTATAATTTATTAACTTAAACCAACTCCGATGTTAAATCAGCTTATTCTTCTTGGTATTCTTGACGCACCCTTTTCTATAGCTGGGTTGCTAGTCTGGTTTATTATCATCTTCCTAATCGTTTTATTAATTGTAAGGATTGTTAAAAAGAAGTTGAAGGGCAATCCTGGTAATCGGGACATTTCATCAAGACCAAACGTTGGTGACAGTAGTAGTGAAGGGAATGTGAATATTGCAGGTGGCTGGTCGGGCAATGTTGCTGAACCTAAAGTAACCCCCTCTGCCAATTACGGTCCTGCAAAAAAGGGTCGTATCATCCTCCGTGGCGTTGTACAAATTGGAGGCTTCGGCATGCGAATACAAGTTTATGATAATGAACATTTCAAACAAGTCGAGGTAAAGGCAGGACGATGGGCTAGAGGAGTACGTAATGGAGATATTATCCATCTCCTCGGTAATTGGAGAAATGAGTCCTATGTCGAAGCATACCGTATCCATAATGAAACCACAGGAGTTGATTTCAAACCTTCTGCACTCCTTCCGATAATAGCAATCATCGTTATAGTAGTAATACTTCTTTTGATAGTTGGCGATGCAATTATCCGTTAAACAAAAATACTATGGCCTTCAACTCAGACTATCTTAACTATTTACAGCGTATTGGTATTGATAAAACTCCTACCGATACGGGTGCGATAACACCTATTGCGCGCAAAATGATCCGTATTAATGGTTATGGCCGCTTAGAAAAACAACCAATGCGTGATCCTTCTAAACAGGTAATGATGCCTAGTGAAGATATCTTGTATGGCCTTTTCCAAAATGAAATCCCCGTTGCCCTTTATATTCAAAGCACACCAGGCAGTCTGGATGTCAATATAGGTTCATGGGCACCTTCTAATGAAATTAATGCTTTTGCAACTGAGGCGCTTTTGCAGGAGCGAGTCGATATAATAAAGGGCATGCTTGAGTGCAGTTATCCTGCAACCGCCATCAGTGACGTAAAAGAAGATCAATTCAACGCAGAAATGACTTCACTTTTTACTCAGGCTGGCATTGTTATGGGCAATCCTTCCCTGAAGCCCCTAGACGGCCTCGATGGCTCTTTGCAGATTGACCGCCTGATCCGTGGCCTTTCTACCGTTAATTGGGGCTATCTTGTTCTTGCACAACCAGTGAAGGAGAAAGCAACTAATAATTTACGGCTAAGTGTTATCAATGAAAAAAAATCGGTGCAGGATGAAATCAAATCCACTCAACTCGCCAGCCCCTTAGCTGAGTATTACACCAAAATATTAGACGCGCTTCTTGATTCTCTGACCTATGGTCTTCAGTGCGGAACTTGGAGAACTGCTGTCTACTTATTTGGTGATAAAAAAAGCTATAATCGTGTATCAAGTATCTTCAGTGGAGTTTACACGGGTGACCAATCACTTCCCGAACCTATCAGTATTGTCAGTACGCCTGCGATACTGCCCTTGGCTATCAACTGGCAATTACCTGAAACAGCAGAAAAAAGGGGACCAGGACTTTATCATCACCCGCTGAAATACCAGAGTCTGCTGCACTCAATGCAATTATGCAGCTATGTCCATCTTCCTAACATAGAAAACAATGGTTTTGCTATTAATATCCTTCCCAACTTTGATGTAATACCCCATAAAGCTTCCACAAACAAAACTATTTCCATTGGGAAGATTGTATCTCGGAGTCGAAGCCTTGATACTGTGTACAATAGCCAATCTTACGAAATAGACCTCCATGACCTGATGGGGCATGCATTTATATCTGGTATTACAGGAGCCGGAAAAACAAATACTATTCTTCAAATTTTGCAAAAAGCATACGCACATCATATCCCTTTTCTCGTGATTGAGCCTGCCAAAAAAGAATATCGTTCGCTGCTTAATCAAACTGATCACAATCTTTCTTCTAACCTTCAAATTTTCACGCCAGGCAACGAACTTATATCACCATTCCGCCTGAATCCTTTTGAAATTGTATCGTGGCCACATACGAGTGTCAGTTTACATATTGACATGCTTCGTTCTGTATTCAGCGCCAGTTTTGGTATGTGGGCACCACTCCCCCAAATTCTTGAGCAATGTATTTATGCTATCTATGCTGACAGTGGCTGGGATATTGTCAATAATAAAAACAGCCGTATAAACCCTGACGAAGACAGCGATATTACACCTGCCTTTCCAACCCTATCTGACCTTGCTCAAAAAGTTGAGGAGGCCATCAGAAATCTGGGGTATGAAAAGACAATTACCGATAATATGAAGGCTGCACTTCTTACTCGCATCAATGGCCTTCGCATTGGAGGTAAAGGAAAAATGCTTGATGTACAGCGTTCGCTTCCTATGAAAAGCATCCTCGATTACCCTACTGTTTTTGAATTGGAAGGTATGGGCGATGATGATGACAAGGCTTTTTTTATGGGCCTAATTTTTATACGTATCGCTGAATACCGATCGGCACAGGGAAGTAAGTTAGAACTAGAACATTTACTTGTAATTGAAGAAGCTCACCGTTTGCTGACTAATGTTAACACCCAGGCACGACAAGAAGAATCCAACCCGAAGGGTAAGGCTGTTGAAACTTTTTCAAATATATTATCCGAAATAAGAACTTATGGTCAGGGTGTTATTATTGCCGATCAGGTTCCTGTTCGTCTCGCCCCTGATGCTATAAAAAATACTAACCTGAAAATCGCCCACCGCTGTGTAGCTTCTGATGACCGAGCGGTCCTTGCAGGCGCTATGTCTATGTCTGAGCCACAAAGCGTTTCCGTGGCTTCTTTTGAACGAGGTGTTGCTGCCGTTTTTGGAAGAGGCGATGATGCCCCATTACTCGTGCATGTTGATGAAGTTCCTAGTGAACGGCGGATTTGGCCCTCCAATGAAAAAGTTAAAAATAGTATTGAAAAATCAGATCATTTTAAAAAATACAGATCTTATTTTAGTGGCGATAATGTTCCTGATTCTTTCAGCCGAACTATCAATCCGCAAGAGCTTGCTGCCGCGAAACTTATTAGCGAATCCTCAGCTTTTGGCCGACATTTTAGGCGCTTCATGTTATTCAGTATGGAAGACGAAAGAAGTGCTGACAGTTGCTGGGATAATCTACTCGCAATTGCCCCTTCCTTTCTAAAAGAAGGTATGGATTTGAAAGTGGTGACCGAGTGTGCCGTATTGATGCAATGTAAATACTATGCAGAAGAAAAAGGGCGTGAGGAAAACTGGCCCTATACTTCTGTGACGGATTTAACTAACTGCCTTTGCAAGCTTGCTAACGCGAAACTTACTAACGCAGGTTATGATAATTTACTACAACAATGTCGTGAAAAGTTCAATGCACTGTTCCACCGCAGTTTTGAGCCCTATGCGGGTTGTAATAAAATATGCACTCAGGGAAGCCCGGTGTGCCTGTACAGACGAACCGTTGCTGATTACCTTGCCAATGTCTCCGCTAACCTTAATGATGAATTGACCAATGCTTACCTTGAAGACAAATCGCATACCGCCACTGATGCTCACCAATTATCACAACACGGAATGCCGGCCACCCTTCGGTTTTTAAATAACGGCAGCTATACGATACTCGATACTGGGTTCACTGATTCAATCGTTGGTACCCGCACCGGTCTTTGTTATGCACAGCAAATTTTTAAAGATCGTCCACCTGGCACTCATCACCTACTTATTGATACTGTACTGGAAGCAGTAACAGAATCATAAACGTATCACTATGGGAGACTCACCTCAACCCCAACAGGATAAAACCCAACAGGCACCGGCACCAAAAGATATGACACCGCCACCGGGTAACCAGCAAATGGATAATTTAGGTGCTGCAAAAACTGCTTCAGGTATTGTTAATGATGGTGGTACTGATAATACTGGTGGTACTGATGGTGCTAATGCTAAAGGTTCTGCTGATCAAAGCGGTCAAAAAAAAGAGCAGCAGGCACCTGCCAGCGCGGGCGATCAATCCAAAGACAAAGGTAAAGAGGCGCAGGGCAACACAACTGATCAAAAAGCTGCCCGGCAAGGTAATGTTGACAAGCAGGGGCAACAAAGCCACCAGGATAGACAAAATGTTACGACAGACAATCTTTCAAGCGTACTAAAAGAAAAAGGAAGAGTCGGTGAAAGGAATGAATACTTTAATGTACTTCCCTCCTTAATAAATGAAAATGATAAATTTTTTACTGATGCTGAATACAAAAACGAATTATTTATTTCAAGAATAAATGATGCAGCTGAAAAGTCGGGGGTAGATCGGGCATTTCTCGCAGCTGCATTGCTCCAGGAAAATACAGACAAAGGGACATATGTAAAACCAAAGGATAAAATTGTATTTGGCATTGCAATTGGCGTTGATCATTGGATTGAAAAAGGAAAAAGTATTTGTGAAATATACCCGGATGCAAAAAACATTCATTTTAAAGCTGAAAAAAATCAAATAATTGACGCAACTCACGAAGAGGCAAATGATGTTAGATTTAAAGGTGATGAGGCTGTCTTAGCTTTTGCATATTATCTTGGCAATAATAAAGAACGGGTTCGAAAATCGTTTAATGAACATGGAGCCAGTTTCGATTCAATCCCACTCGATGATCAATGGGCTTTTACACGACTTGCAATGAACCCAGGCAAACACATTCCAATTAGTAAATACGTAAATGAGTACTTAAGCGGACATGCTGATGTTCCAATAACTATGAAGCGTATTACCTCTCAGGATAGCAGGCATCCAATTAGCGGAGCCACATTAACAGTAGCACGTGCAAAACACTATAGACAATTTTTTCAGTAGTAACCTACTGTAACAAACTATAAAAACGTATTACTATGGGAGACGCGCCACAACCACCACAGGATAATACTCAACAGGCACCGCCATCAAAAGATATGACACCGCCACCGGGAAACCAGCAAATGGATAAGATGGGTGCTGCAAAAACCGGGTCAGTTGCCGGGGCCGGAGGTGCCACTGATCAAAGCAGTCAAAAAAAAGATGGACAGCAAACTGCCGGCACAGGTGATCAATCCAAAGACAAAGCCAAACAGCCGCAGCAAGGCACAAGCGATCAAAATGCTACCCAGCAAGGTAGTATGGACAAGCGGGGGCAGCAAAATAAACAGGGCGGACAAACTGGAACTACTGACAATCTTTCAAAAACACAAAAAGACAAAGAAACAGGTAGTGAAAAAAACACTGATGGTATTAACCAAAAAACACCGGCTGATAATAAGAATGCGCAGGGAACTTCTTCCGATGATTTGAAAAAAAATACTGACAAGACCAATCAGGGATCAGGACTGAAACAGGGGCAGGATCAAAAATCACAACAGGGTGAAATGGATAAAATGGGTGATGAAACAAAACCCGGGTATCATAATCCATTTGATCTGAAAGACCGAGAACCACTTACTGCCGAACAAGCCCAACATCAGAAAGAAAAAAATATACGTGACGCTATCAATAAAGATGCAGATGCTGTATTACATGATCATAAATTGACAATGAGTGGAGTGGGAGGCGGAGGTGGTCGAGACGATCAGTCGTCTCTTGCAAATGATCAGGGAACGAATAAAGACGTTGATGCAGCTAATAGCACCAAAGTAACTGAAGTCAATTCCAATAATGAAAAGGAGCCTGCTGATCAAAACGTTTTAAAAGATCAAACTATTAATGCACGAAATGATACGCCTGATGCTGGTTTACCGCCTTCAGCAGAAAAAAAAGCAAGTGATAGCGCTGATAAGCCCGAAGAGAAAGACAAAGAGAAATGGAAAAATATTCCATCCGTTATTTCCAGTGAAAGAGTAATCTCCTGGAATGACAGTATGGTGGCGGATGATCAAAAGGAAAATTGTAAGGCGCATGCTGATATGCAAATGGAAGTTCATGGCTTTAAGGCTACGCATAATGTGTTCCAAACAATAGATGACAAAGGAATACTCCATAAAGACGAAATGAAAAAAGGCATTGACTACATACAGCATGCACTAGAATCAAAGATGCCTGTGGAAGTGGGAGTAGATACGAAACAACCTAACCAGGACAAATTTACCGGCAATATTACTACCAACCATTATATCGTTATCGTTGGGCAAGGCAATGATTCAAAGGGTAATTATTTTACTTATTTTGATAATGCCTATAAGGATCCACGCTCGGTCAAAAATACCGAGGCTAACAGGTTATATTATAATGAAAAAAACGGTAACCTCGACAGAACTTTCGAGGCCGGTAGTAGTGGTTACCGGGCCATGGGTTATTACCATGTCAGTCAAATAAGAAGAACAAAAAAAATATAATATACCTTCCATTTAAAAAATCAAATTATCCGCCCAACTACAATACTTTTTGAATTAGCATATACTGAAGCTGTATTATTTTTAATCAACACATATACTAATGTTAACAGCTAAATTATTTAAACTAGGGTATTGCTATGAGCAGCAATACTAGGCGGTTCCCTGCGTCAAAAGACTAATTAAAGAAATAAAAATCCCAACCAGATAGCTTTGACACGTATTGGCAACACACATTACCGGTTAATTAAAGATGCAAAATTGAAATGATGTTGGATAAATATTGAACAAGTTGGTAGCGTCTAAGTAACTGTGTAAAGGTACGATTGAGCTCTGCGCCCCTGTAGATGAAAAGCTACAGGATCAGCTCAATCGATGGTATTTAAAATTACTACCTTTATAAACACAGTTACAAATGAAAAAGAAAGAAGAAAATCCAATTATTAATCAGGTACTTACGCCTGCGTTCTTGAAGCAGTTCAAAGATTCCGGTGAACTTAATTCCTTTATGGAGGATCTGTATGCTCGCGCGATGGAGCAAATGATCGAAGGTGAATTGGATAGTCACTTGGGATATCCAAAGCATTCCCCAGAAGGAATCAACAGTGGAAACTCTCTCAATGGAAAGACTACTAAGAAAGTAAAGACGACACTGGGGGAAGTTGAGTTAGATATTCCCCGGGATCGCAATAGCACCTTTGAACCGATTCTTATACCGAAGCGCAGCCGAACGGTGGAAGGTATTGAAGAAGTAGTTATCTCCTTGTATGCGCGTGGCATGAGTGTTCGCGATATTGAACTTCAGATTAAGGACATCTATGGGTACACGATTTCAGATGCAACGATATCCAACATCACAGCCAAAGTACAGTCACATGTTACCGAATGGCAAAGTCGCCCCCTTTCCTCGGTGTATTTTGTAGTATGGATGGATGGTATAGTTTTTAAAGTGCGCCAGAACGGAAAAGTGATTAATAAAACTATCTATTTGGCTGTAGGACTAAATTCGGAGGGCCACAAGGAAGTCTTGGGTATGTGGCTTGGTGAAAACGAAAGTGCATCCTTCTGGATGAGTGTACTCACCGATCTGAGGTCACGCGGTGTTGACGACATGTTAATCACAAGCACCGATAACTTAAAGGGTTTTACGGAAGCTATCACCAGTATTTTTCCTCAATCGATAACCCAGATCTGTGTGGTGCATCAAATCCGAAACGCTTCACGCTATGTGGTCTGGAAGGATAAGAAACAGTTTGCTGCCGATCTGAAACCTGTTTACACCGCAGCCAACAAAGAACTGGCCTGGACTGCCTTGGAAGCTTTAGAAAATACATGGGGCAAAAAATATCCCCATGCTATCAGGTCCTGGAAAACGAACTGGCAAGAGCTTTCTCACTTCTTCGATTTTCCCCTCGAGATTAGAACAATGATCTACACCACTAACATCATTGAAAATCTGAACGGTAAGATCAGGAAGTATACGAAATCAAAAATGTCTTTTCCAGACGATGCTTCGGTACTGAAATCAGTCTTTCTCGCCTTAAGAGAAATAACGCGCAAGTGGACCTTCCCCGTAAGAAATTGGAGTCTGGTGGTGAATCAATTTATTAATATATTCGGAGAGCGGTGCAAAATTTAATCCCTTTACACACTTACTTAGGCAGTGTCAACAAGTTATTACGCTAATAAATACTTCGCTACTTGTTCATTTTTCAGTCCAGTGTAGGAACAAAATTCCTCAATACTTACGAACTGATGGTCATCTTTTTTGAGATGGTCTTTGATCCTCTTTAACAATATTCTACCATAGCGTTCACTCTTGCCAGTGATACGCTGGACGTCCTTTGGGTAGATGATAATTCTTTCAACTTTCATACTTTATCTATACTTCATCCCTGGCTTTGATATCACTTATCACGAAGCTTTCCAGGACAAAGTTCTGAAGTTAAGGTACTTCATTTTTGGAAATATCGGAACAATGTAACGGTCCCATCTGATAACGGAACCTGTCTTTATGCCAAGGAAATTTCTTCAGATATGTTTGGGTATTGCTGCAGCGATGGCTTAACCAGACTGAGTCTTGACAAGGCTGGACAACTAAATTTTTTACTATGGCAAGACAAAAAGGTGTCATAAAATTACAGGGTCAAATGGGAGGCGTGTCTTTCTATAAGAGCCAACAGGACGGGTATCTTGCCCGCGAAAAGGGTGGGGTAGATGCCGACCGTATCAAAAATGATCCAAACTTCGAGCGTACTCGTGAAAACGGTGCTGAGTTTGGCCGAGCTGGTGCCGGTGGCAAGTTGCTTCGTACTGCTCTTCGGGCTCTGCTCCTGAAAAGCTCTGACAGTAGAGTGACGAGCAGACTAACTCGCGAAATGGTGAAGGTCGTCCAGGCGGACGCGACCAACCCACGCGGGCAGCGGAACGTGATTGACGGAGAGGCTGAGCTACTAATCGGTTTTGAGTTCAATGAGAACGGAAAATTGAGCAGCACATTTTTTGCTCCGTTCCTTCCAACGATTGATCGAGCTACAGGGACTTTGTCGGCCTGTGTAGCAACTGAAAACAAAAATGTCACGAACTATTTCAAGTCGCTTGATAACAATGTTCTTATCAATGACTGCTTGAAGCTCTTCGTCTAGTAGGTAAGTCCTGTGTGTTTCACGAATTGAAACTTTGAACGACATAAATGGATCTTTGTCAAGCCAATTCTTTGCAACACATTGCCTCACGATTTTTTTGAGCTTCTTAATGTAGCCCATAGCGGTGTTGTGACTGCAATTTTTTTCTGACTTAAGGTAAAACTCGTAGTCGTTTACAAATTCGAATCCCAATTTCTTGATATCGATATCAGTCAGTTTATACTTCCATACGAGAAATTCTTCGATGGTTGTTTTGCAAGTCTTAAATGTTTTAAGTGCGCCCTTGGAATATTCTTTGCCTACAAGCTCTTCAAATTGCTCATTATGCTGCCCATAAATCTCTACTAGCATTCGTGGGCGTTCGGATATGCCCAAATAGCGCGCCTTAATAATTTCTCCGGTAATCTCGGAGCCGGCCGCTGTCAGCTCTTTGTAAATTTCATAGATGCGGTACTCAACAGTATTAAGGTATTGATTGAATCCTTTAACTTCTTCTGTGCGGCCGTTCAGTCGGCTTGATTGTCCATTCCAATTTTCCGGATCACAATTTCGCTGTGTAGAGATTTCAGTACGTGTTCCGTTTAATGTAATGCGAAGGTAAACTGAGGCGTGATGATCTTTTGTCTTAGACTTTTTGATGAAGAAGATTTGATTGAATAAACTTTCATAACGTGGCGAACTTTAAAGGTGGATAAAAGTAGGTCTGCCGCTGTCTGTTATCAAGATGTTCCGCTTTGGAACTGCTTGTGAAACAGGTTGTTGTAAGGAATTCGGTGCGTCATTTTTGATTTATTTTTTGACGCACCTAAACTCCCACCTTTGCATTGATTTTGGATGAATGTTTTGGGAGGTTTATAAACGAAAAGACCGCCTAAACATATGTTTAGGCGGTCTTGGTGTTCGTTAGTAAGTACTTGGTGATCCGGCAGGGAATCGAACCCCGAACCCTCAGATTAGAAATCTGATGCTCTATCCAGTTGAGCTACCGGACCAAATTATTCATGACTTCTATACATGCCCAAAAGCATCTTCGAAACCTTCTCATACCGGTCGTAAAGATTTTGCGCCTCTGATAGTGGAAGCGTCCCGGATTCACCTAGAATCTGTAGTATCGCTACACATTCAAAAACTGAACTCCTGGAAATGGTGATGTAGTGCTTTTTGTCAGCGCTGGTCATCCTACCCGTACCTTCTGCAAGATTCAGCAGAATATCCAGACTTGCTTTCTTCCACTGGTCCTTGATGTAGGGATCGAGATTTGTATTCGAGTAAATGATTTTCAAAGAATCTGTTACAACCCCCTTGGCAATCTGATACACCTCTAACTTCTCGAAATCAAACATATCTCTTTAAACAATCACAACAAGCACCCAATCGCCCGGTACACTTTTGCGGAGAGGGGGGGATTCGAACCCCCGGTACAGAATAACCCGTACGACAGTTTAGCAAACTATTGGTTTCAGCCACTCACCCACCTCTCCAGTGAATATTCAGCCCCTTTCTTAAAAAAGGAAGTGCAAATATAAAAGTTGAACGTAAACAATCGCAAAAACGGTTTAAATAGTTTTTTTGGCAGCCCTGCAATATCCAGCCGTGCGCCACAGACTTTACCCGCATCGATCGATACCAGAAAGGGCTTAAATCAAAACGCTCCCGATTTCTCAGGAGCGTTTCGATAAGATTTATGTCAGTTTTTCTATCAGGCAAGTTCCCGCAAATCAACCGGAACAACCCGAGAGATACCTTTTTCAACCATCGTAATACCGTAAATCACATCGGTTGAACTCATCGTCCGCTTGTTGTGTGTAACAATCACAAATTGTGAATCCTTACTGAAATTGCGGATAATGTTGTTGAACTTATCAATGTTCGCATCATCAAGTGGTGCATCAACCTCATCGAAAATACAGAATGGTGCAGGCTTCAACAGATACATCGAGAAGAGCAGTGCGGTAGCAGTTAGTGTCTTTTCTCCGCCCGACAACTGATTGATGGTCAACGGCCGTTTGCCTTTGGGTTTTGCAATGATATCAATGTCGGAGTCGAGCGGATTATTGGGATCCACTAATCTCAAATCACACTCGTCACCTTCCGTAAACAAAGAGCGGAATACACGGATAAAGTGTTCCTTGATTTTATTAAACGCTTCCATAAACGTCTGACTAGCCACAGCCTCAATTTCACTTATTGTGTTGAAGAGTGATTCTTTAGCTTTTAGTAAGTCATCTTTTTGCGCCAGGATGAAGTCATTGCGTTCTTTGATTTCCATATACGCTTCCATCGCCATCGGATTGATCGGTCCCATGTTGTCCAGACGGTCGCGCATCTTTTGAACATCATTGCGTATTTTTTCCTCATCGGCACTGGCGAGGTGTTCTGATTCTTCCGGTGTATTCGCACCGATAACCGAATCCAGGTCAATATTAAATTCTACTGAAAGACGTTCCTTCACGGAGTTTAACTGCATCTTGCTTTCATTAAGCTGGTTCTGCAGCTCCATCAGCATGGTATCGATATTCTGACGCTGGTGCTGTATCTCGCGTAACAGCCTTTCTACCTGGTCGATATTTCCACGGGATTCATAGTATTCTTTTTCAGCTTCACTCAACCCCTTTTCCATCTCTTCCTTCTCTGCGTACATACCCAGAAGTTGGTCGTCGTTGGATTGTGTGGTTTCTATGATCCGTTTAACTTCATCTTCGTTTTTCTTAAGCTCTTCTGCATTCACTTCGATACGAAGGCTGCTTTGATCCATCGACTCCTGCTTGAACCGTGTCTCTTGTTCAATGCTCTTTACCCTGTTCTCTTGTTGATGGAAGAAAATATTCTGTTCGTTATAAGCAGCCGACTTCTGGCTTAACAACTCGCTGTTGGACGAAAGATTTTCTGTGATAATAGCTAGTTTATTCTCCTGCTCTTCGAGATCATGAAGAGCTTGCTGACCTTTCGGTTTTAAATCATCCAGCTCAGTTAGGAGTGTATCAATTTTTTCAAGAATATCTTCACGCCGTAAGTCAGCATTGTTGAGCATCTGTGAGAACTGCTCACGTTTTGTGCGGATAGACACATATTCATCATTTACCTGACGAATAGAATTCTGCACGTCTTCCATCTGGTGACGTATAGTATTGTTACGCAGCTTTTCAAGATCAGCCTGTTTCTCCAGGAGACTTGCACGAATGTCATTTAGTTTTGAAGTATGCTCTTTAATTTCCTTTTCGAGCTTCTCCATATTCTTTGCCCGGCCGATTTTCTTGCCTTCAAACAAACCGACGGAACCACCGGAGATGCTGAACTTTCTCCTGGTGAGTTTTCCGTTTTTGGTGATAAATGTATTCTCATCACCAGCCTGAATATTTTTGATATCCCCCTCGTAGATATAGACCTTATCGAGGATGAAGGCCATCAGTTTCTTGTACTTCGGGTCGTATTCAATTATTTCTGTTGCAGGGAAAGCGTTGTCGTATATTCTACCCGTTGTGGATTCAAATTTCTCGAATGAATCAAGTATGAAAAAATGGGCTTTACCTTTGGCCGCATCACTCAGAATGTTGATTGCCTCGTAAGCTTCCGCTTCATGTTCAACAATATAATAGTTGAGATACGGTTCGAGGTAATTCTCAATGGCAACACGATACTCCTCTGAAGTCGTTAAAATATCAGACAACAAGGGTGCATTCTTTCCGACTTTTTTGCGGAGAAACTTTATCGCTTCCGGAAAGCCTTCGAGATTTTCAACTAATGATTTCGTAAGGTTGTATTCATTCTGACGAGCATCGAGCTTGCGTCCCGTTACGTTCAGTTCCTCGCGGATCATCTCAATGGTTTTTTCTACACCAGTGATGCGTTCCTGCACTACTTCTTCTTCTTTCTTCAGATTTTCCTGCACTGTATTTTTTTGCGCCAGGTCTTCCTGAAGGATCTGCAATTTGTTTTCAAACTCAACGAGGCTGGCATTTTGCTGCGTAGTGTCCGACGCTGTCTTCTCAAGTTCTTGCTTTAAGGATGACACCTGAATCTCGCGGATTTCAACACCTTTATTAATTTGAAAACTTTCTTCCTGCTTTTCACGCTGTACTCTGCGGATGGAGTCCGACTGCGTTTGAAGTTCGACCGTTATTCCTTTTTGCGCTTCATAATCAGCTTTAAGATGTTCAAGCTTCTGGGAAATCTCATTGAAGATTTGTTCAGCAGCGGTTCTCTCGGTCTCTAGACTTTGAATGCTGAATCGTGCACGCTCGTTGCTTTTCCGGTCTTGTTCAATTTGATCGCGAAGTCCGGAAGCACGGTCATTCAAATACTTCAACCTTTCGTTCTTGATCTGCTTTTCACTTTCGTAGTGACGAATCTTTGAAACGAATTCATTAATAGCCTTCTGGCGTGTAGATAGTGTTTTTTCCTTGATGATGAGTTCGGCTTTTGCCTTTTCAATCGCTGCTTCTTTTTCGGCGATATCAGAGGCTAATGCTATTTTACGGTCATTCTCTTCTTCAATTTGTTTATTGATGATGTTGAATTTGTCCTTTTGCTTATTCACCACCACCTTGGCAAGGTGAATGCTCTTGTCTTTATACTCTTCCTTGATCTTATAATAATTCTCAGTCTGTTTAGCCTGTTTCTCCAGACTCTTCATATTCTTTTCGATCTCAAAAAGAAGATCTTCTACCCGTTCGAGATCCGCGTCTGTGTCCTCAAGTTTTTTTAACGTTTCTTTCTTTCTTTTTTTGAACTTGGAGATACCGGCAGCTTCTTCGAAGAGCATCCGGCGACTGTTATCCTTATCGTTGAGGAGGTCATCAACCATACCCAGCTCGATAATGGAGTAACTGTTGGAAGCTACCCCTGTATCGAGAAAAAGGTTTGTAATATCCTTTAAACGGCAAGCAACATTATTGAGCAGATATTCACTTTCACCCGACCGGTAAAGACGCCGTGTAATGGTTATTTGAGAATATTCGGTAGGGAGAATATTTTTTGTGTTATTAATGGTGAGCGATACCTCGGCCATCTGTTGCGCTCCCCGCTGACTGGTTCCGTTAAAGATGACGTTTTCCATCTTCTCCGAGCGCAGCGCGCTGGTTTTCTGCTCCCCTAATACCCATCGGATAGCGTCAACTACGTTTGACTTACCACATCCGTTTGGTCCAACAATCCCCGTAATCCCTTCATCAAAATTGATAACGATCTTGTCGGCAAAACTCTTGAAGCCTTTAATCTCCAGTTTCGCTAATTGCATGCTCTTTAGTGGTTGTTATGTGAAATAATCCGCAATTTGACAGTTTCCAGTTCACTGTAAGTGATGCGGCGCGGGGGTAATGGATTGACAAAAACAGCCTATTGCCTACCGTCTACTGTTCAAAAGGGGAGGGCAAATATAAGCGACTCATTCTGGCAATTCAAAATAAAAATTTCCCGGGGCAAGGCAGGGCTGAAAAGCCACATTTTGATGGAAAATGGGATTTTTCCGTAAGATTTTGCAGGATCATATAGGATTAAGAATCGCAGAAAAGTGACATAAGTATATGCTGATTTTTTCCAACGATTTTTTTGGTATTAAATCACCATCAGGCGTCAAAAAGTGGCTTTTTCATTTTTTTTTCTAAATTTGTTTTTAATGGACAGTTTTCAGTTTTGGCTTTATGTGATTATCGGTGTCATTTATCTGATTACCCGGCTGCGAAAAAAGTCAGGAGATCAGCCCACTGAGCAGCCAAATACTGATAGAGAGGTCGAAACACGCAGATACGTTCCGCCGGCAAAAAGTGCTGAGCCGAAGACCTTGACTTTTGAGGATCTGCTTCGCGAGATTACGGAGTCCAAAGCCCCTTCCAGGCACGAGCCGGTTGTTAAGTATGATGAGATTGAGGAGGAGGAAGAAGAAGTGGACGAGAGAAGTCTGGAGAAAGTTAACTATGATTATCGCAAAGACGACAAAGCCTATGAGACTTACGAAGAAGCGAAGAAGCAGGCGTTCTTCAGGCCTTCATTAGAGGAGACTATGAAGTTGGAAGACACAGTAATGACTTTTGGAAAGTTTAAAGAGTTTGAGCGTGCCGAGGAGCGTAATGTAGCAGCGGAGTACTTACGAGACTTTAAAGACCTCGATGCGATGAAGAAAGCTATTGTGATGAGTGAGATACTCAAGACTAAATTTTGACTTTTTCAATATAAAGGTACATTACTATGATGCCTTATTTTTTTGAATGATTGATTTTTTGAACTGACAATTGTAACGCTGATCTTTATTTTTTTATATACTGGTTACAATATTTTTTTGAAGATAATATAGTATTGTGAAAATTTTCCAACTTTTTACTCACATGAGGATAGTTAGGTCTCCGCTTTTCCTTTTGGTTGTGTTAATGATGTTAAATCATTTTACACAGGCCCAACAAAATCCCAAACCATGCAAAGAAATTGACGTGAAGGTTGAAGTAATCAACGAACAATTTACAAACAGTGTGGTAACAATATCTTTTAAAGGAAGTGACGAGGGAAATTTTAAAATACAGCTTTTAGACTCTAAAGGAGAGCTTAAGACTTTAAATGATTTAATCATTCGCGATTTATTAAGGGGCGAGTATGATTTAATTATTACAGATAAATCCAAAAATTCAGATTGGTGTCCATATTATAAACGGATAAAAATAGACGGGCAATAACCTACAGCTCTACATGAGAAGACTACTACTTTTTACCTTTGGTGCTATCATTTTTTTTGCGGGTGTATCTTTTGCTCAACCTACATTTACTATCCAAAATAAGAAAGATGCCTGTGATGGTCTTGCGAATGGATCTTTTGAAGTTCTTGTTTCAGCAGCGTCTACACCACCATTAAGAGTTTTCGTTTTTGGGCCACCCGATCAAGGCCCAATCAATGCCACTATAGGAGTTCCATTGCTTATTACTGGTTTAGAGGGTGGAAACGGTACTCCTAGTTTTACAAAAACCTACTTAGTGGTCGTTCAGGACGCAGGAGGGAGCTCTGTTCAATTTATAAATATAACTACAATCACCACTGGTTTATCGGTTACTCTTCAATCAAAAACTGATAATTCAAATTGTACTGTTTCAAATGGAGCGATCGATATAAATGTTAGTGGAGGTAGTGGGAATGGGTATACATATGGCTGGGTTGGACCCAACGGGTTCACGGCATCCACGGAAGATATTAGTGGGTTGACTGGAGGCTCTTATACAGTAACCGTTTTGGATAATGGGACAAATTGCGGAAGAGTGTTGTCATCAATCGTGATTACGGATCCGACGCCCGTTTCCCAAACGATCACCAACTCAGGGCCACAGATAGTTTGCTTCGGTTCTGATTTAGTCTTGGAACTTGGAGGGTCTGAGGTTGGAGTTAATTATGAGGTGATATTAAATAACGTGATACAAACTGGCATAATTCAAATTGGGACAGGGGTTCCTCTTTCCTTTGTTATTCCGTTTGCATCGTTCTCTAATGGTGACAATTTCAAAGTACGGGCGACTAGCGGTGTATGTCAGGCAGATATGGGGCCTGTGTTAGTTGCCAATATCGTCCCTCTGCCGGTGCCCACGATAACTTCGGGTCCCAATGATGTTTGTATAAACTCAACGGGTAATGTATACACGACGCAGGCAGGTAAAACGAATTACGTTTGGACGGTAACGGGTGGCACGATCACCGCTGGAGGAACTGGAGCCGATAACAGCGCTACTGTGACTTGGACGACGGCGGGAGCACAAAATATAAGTATCAATTATACGGAGAATGGTTGTACAGCGGTAGCCCCTGCTAGCTATGCAGTAAACGTGAATGCCTTACCAGTTCCTACCATAATCAGTGGACCTAATGATGTTTGTATTAATTCAACTGGTAATGTATACACGACCCAGGCAGGTAAAACAAACTACATCTGGAATGTAATTGGCGGTACAATTACCGCTGGGGGCTCAGTCGGCGACAATACCGTAACCGTAACCTGGACAGCAGGCGGAGCACAAAGTATAAGCATCAATTATACAGAGAATGGTTGTACAGCGGTAGTCCCTGGGAGCTATGCAGTAAACGTGAACGCCCTACCAGTTCCTACCATAATCAGTGGACCCAATGATGTTTGTGCAAACTCAGTAGGAAATTTATATACCACACAAGCGGGTAAGACTAATTATGTCTGGGCTGTAACGGGTGGCACGATCACCGCTGGAGGAACCGCAGCCGACAATACCGCTACTGTGACTTGGACAACACCAGGAGCCCAAAACATAAGTATCAATTACACGGAGAATGGTTGTACAGCGGTAGCCCCTGCTAGTTATGCAGTAAACGTGAACGCCTTACCCGTTCCTACCATAATCAGCGGGCCGAATGATGTTTGTATTAACTCAACGGGTAACCTATACACGACGCAGGCAGGTAGAACGAACTACATCTGGAATGTAACCGGCGGTACAATTACCGCTGGAGGAACTGCAGCCGACAACACCGCTACTGTGACTTGGACGACGCCAGGGGCACAAAGTATAAGCATCAATTATACAGCGAATGGTTGTACAGCAGTTGCCCCTGGGAGCTATGCAGTAAACGTGAATGCCCTACCAGTTCCTACCATAATCAGTGGACCCAATGATGTTTGTGCAAACTCAGTAGGAAATTTATATACCACACAAGCGGGTAAGACTAATTACGTCTGGGCTGTAACGGGTGGCACGATCACCGCTGGAGGAACCGCAGCCGACAATACCGCTACTGTGACCTGGACAACGCCTGGAGCCCAAAACATAAGTATCAATTATACGGAGAATGGTTGTACAGCGGTTACCCCTGCTAGCTATGCAGTAAACGTGAACCCCTTACCAGTTCCCACGATAACATCGGGCCCCAATGATGTTTGTATTAACTCAACGGGTAATGTATATACGACCCAGGCAGGTAAGACTAATTACATCTGGGCTGTAACGGGTGGCACGATCACCGCTGGAGGAACCGCAGCCGATAATACTGCTACTGTGACTTGGACCACGCCAGGAGCACAAAATATAAGTATCAATTATACGGAGAATGGTTGTACGGCGGTTACGCCTGCAAGCTATGCAGTAAACGTGAACCCCTTACCAATTCCTACCATAATCAGTGGACCGAATGATGTTTGTATTAACTCAACGGGTAATGTATACACGACGCAGGCAGGTAGAACGAACTACATCTGGAATGTAACCGGCGGTACAATTACCGCTGGAGGCACGGTGAACGACAATACCGTAACGGTAACTTGGACAGCAAGCGGAGCACAGAGTGTAAGTATCAATTACACAGAAAATGGTTGTACAGCAGTTGCCCCTGGGAGCTATGCAGTAAACGTGAACGCCCTACCAGTCCCCACTATCATCAGTGGACCCAACGATGTTTGTGCAAACTCGACTGGAAATCTGTATACGACAGAAGCTGGTAAAACGAACTATATCTGGAGTATAACAGGTGGCACAGTAACAGCAGGTGGGATGCCCACTGACAATACAGTTACAATTACGTGGACCGCAGTTGGGCCGCAAAGTGTGAGTATCAACTATACGGAGAATGGCTGTACGGCGGCCACATCTGCTTTATATCCAGTTAACGTAAAGTCTTTACCAGTTCCCACCATAATCAGTGGACCAAACGATACTTGTGTTAACTCAACAGGCAATGTCTATACCACTGAAGTGGGAAAAACGAATTATATCTGGAGTGTAGTTGGTGGTACTATAACAGCCGGCGGGTCAACCACTGACAATACAGTTACAATTACGTGGACCACCGTTGGTTCACAAAGTATAAGTATAAATTATACAGAGAATGGCTGTACGGCAGCCATGCCTGCCGTTTATGCAGTCAATGTAAATGCAATACCAGTTCCCACAATCATCAGTGGACCGAACGATGTTTGTGCAAATTCTATAGGAAATGTTTACACGACAGAAGCTGGTAAGACGAATTATTTCTGGAGTGTAGTCGGCGGCACCATAACAGCCGGCGGGACATCCACTGATAATACAGTCACAGTCACGTGGACAGCATTTGGTTCTCAGAGTGTAAGCATCAACTATACTGAGAATGGTTGTACGGCAGCCACGCCTACTGTCTATGCAGTCAATGTAAATGCAATACCAATTCCAACTATCATCAGTGGACCCAACGATGTTTGTGCAAACTCGACAGGAAATGTTTACACGACAGAAGTTGGTAAAACGAATTATATCTGGAATGTAGTCGGTGGCACGGTCACGGCCGGCGGGACACCCACAGACAATACAGTTACAGTAACATGGACGGCAGTTGGGGCACAGAGCGTAAGCATCAATTATACAGAGAATGGGTGTGTGGCTGTAGCGCCAACGGTCTATGCAGTGAACGTAAATACCTTACCAGTTCCAACAATCATCAGTGGACCAAATGATGTTTGTGTTAATTCGACAGGAAATGTCTATACCACCGAAGTGGGAAAGACGAATTATGTTTGGAACGTAGTTGGTGGTACGATCACCGCAGGCGGAACAGCTATTGATAACACAGTTACGGTTACGTGGACAGCAGTTGGGCCACAGAGTGTAAGCATCAACTATACAGAGAATGGGTGTGTGGCCGTAGCGCCGGTAGTATATGCAGTTGATGTAAACGCCTTACCAATTCCAACGATCATCAGTGGACCTAACGATGTTTGTGCAAACTCGACAGGCAATGTTTACACGACAGAAGCAAGCAAAACGAATTATGTCTGGAATGTAGTCGGTGGCACGATCACGGCCGGCGGGACACCCACTGACAATACAGTCACCGTTACGTGGACAGCGGTTGGGGCACAGAGCGTAAGCATCAATTACACAGAGAACGGTTGTTCAAGCTTAACACCTGGAAGCATTGTGGTTAACGTTGGAGCACAGCCAACAATCACAACAGATCCAATCGCACCAATTTGTTCCGGACTCACTTCAGCTTCGTTACCATATACAGCAACAACTGGCGCCCCCGATCAATACAGCATCGACTTCAATGCTGCGGCAGAAGCGGAAGGCTTTGTCGATGTAGTTAACGCACCCTTGGCTGCGAGTCCAATCGTTATAACCGTACCTGCCGGGGCGAACGCGGCAAATTACACGGGTACATTAACGGTTCGTACATCAGGTTCAGGTTGCGTAAGTGCACCGTCAGCGATCAGTATTACGATTACACCAAGCCCGACAGCAACGATCACCGGCACAACAACAATCTGCTCCGGATCATCAACCAGCCTGACCGTTGCTTTGACAGGTACGACTCCCTGGACTTTCCGATATTTTGATGGAACGACAACATCGGCACCTATTGTTTCGGCCTTTAATACATTCAGTATCCCGACTGGTGCATTGTCGGCAACGACAACATATACAATTGTAGACGTATCTGACGCATCTGTGTGTGATGGAATCGTGACGGGTAGTGGTGCTGTAGTTACAGTAAGTCAGCCTCCGGCAGCTAACTTGGTCGTTGGCGTAACCCTGGATCCATTGTGCTCCGGTGGTGTTAGCGACGTGACTATAGCTGCATCACAATTAGGTGTAAGTTATCAACTAAGAAATGATGCTGGCGATGTTTTAATTGGTGCTCCTGTAATTGGAACTGGATTGACGATCAGTATTCCGACTGGTGTGTTGTTGGCGACAACAACATTTAATATATTGGCTACCGCTACAGGATGCCCGCCTGTTGAACTTACAAGTCTTGCCACGGTTAATGTTACCGGCGCTATTAATGCTGGATTATCAGTGACCGCTGCAAGCAGTGCTTTATGTTCCGGAAGTTCTACGAACATACAAATTGCTGCGTCTGAAAACGGAGTCTTATATCAACTAAGAAATGATGCTGATAACAGTACGATTGGATTAGAGGTACCTGGCAACGGCGGCTTAATAAATTTACCTACTGGAAACCTCACCGCCACAACCACATTTAATGTACTTGCAACTAATGGAGCTTGTTCAATTGAATTGACTGACCTCGAGACTGTAACCGTGAGCCCCGCGCCAAGCGCTGCTCTGGTCGTTGCCGTTACGCTTGACCCGCTTTGCGTTGGAGGTTCTACTACAGTAACTGTTGAACTCTCTGAAGTCGGTATTAGCTATCAATTGAGAAATGATGCTGACGACAGCCCGGTTGGACCAGCTGTGGTGGGAACAGGTGCAACAATCTCTTTACCAACAGGTGTGCTGAACGCTACGACAACTTTTAATGTCCTTGCTACCGGTGTTGGTTGCCCTGCAGTAGAATTAACAACGCTTGCCCCGGTTACCGTATCAGGTAGTGTAGATGCCACCTTAACATTGGTTGCTGCTGCAAGTCCTATATGTGAGGGAAGTGGTACAGATATCCAAATTGCAAACTCTGAAATCGGCGTTGATTATCAGCTACGGGATAATGCAAACGATAATCCTGTTGGAACCCCTGTAGCAGGAACCGGCGCAACGATCCTATTACCAACCGGAAATCTTTCGGCAACAACAACATTTAACGTATTGGCTACAAATGGTTCTTGTTCAATTGAACTGACTGACCTGGAAACAGTCAATGTTGACGTAGCACCTAACCCTGCTTTGGCCGTTAATGTATCGTTGAATCCATTATGTATAGGCGGAACAAGCGCAGTTACAGTTTCGCTCTCTCAAATCGGTGTTTCGTATCAACTGCGAAATGATGCTGATGATAGTACGATAGGGAGCGCGGTCGTTGGAACCGGTGGTACAATCAGCTTGCCTACGGGTATACTTAATGCCACTACCACATTTAATATTCTTGCTACCAGCGGTATTTGTCCCGCAACTGAACTTACAACAACACCAACTATCACCGTAGTAGGAACACTGGATGCTTCATTGGCTGTGAACTCTTCGGCAAGTACGATATGCGCGGGATCATCTACTTTTATTCAGGTTGTGGCTTCTGAATCAGGCGTAAATTATCAATTGCGTAATGACCTTGATGATGCTCCTGTAGGATCTCCTGTCGTGGGCAACGGTGGAACGATTAACCTCCCAACGGGTAACCTATCTGTTAATACAACCTTTAATGTGGTGGCAAGCAATGGCACTTGTTCAATTGAACTTACTGATACAGAGACGATCACCATTAGCCCTTCACCGTTAATCACATTAGCGGTAACAGCTTCCTCTGCTTTGATTTGCTCCGGTGCTTCCTCGAATATTGTTGTAACTGCTTCTGAAGTAGGAGTGAGTTATCAATTAAGAAACAACATCGGTAACGTTTTAGTGGGTAGCGCAGTCACAGGAACCGGAGGAAACATTTTACTTCCAACCGGAAATCTGACCGCAAACACAACATTTAACGTACTGGCAACAGTCGGTACATGCTCAGTGCAATTAACAGCCACAGCAACAGTAACCATCCGTCCAATCGGTGATCCCGCTTGTGGTGGAGGCGGTCCTTCCGATTGTACGAACTTCAGTTCTATCCAGCCGACCATCGTGACACAACCAAGCTGCAACGACCGTGATGCGGGTGAAGTATCGTTTAACATTGCGAGAGCAGATGGTACACCGACTACCTTCCGGGTACTGTGGACAATCAATGGAAATACACAGACCAAGTTTACATCAGGTACTACAAATTTTGATGATTTGAGTTCTGGCCTGTATCAGTATACTATAATTGACGAAGGCAATGGAAGATCTTGCGGCCCTGTTGACTTCTTCCTGGATCTCAGAACCCAGGTGGAGATTTTGGACAAACAGGTGATTGCGAATGTAACTTGCTTTGGTGGTACAGATGGAAATGTAATACTATCAGTAGATGGTTCAACTACTGGTGAATACTGGTACAGATATGTATTGAATGGAGTTGAGTCCGGCGGACAAACGTTCACTCCGGGTGCTCCGCTTCCTGGTGGACTTCCGGCAGATGATAACAATTTCATTATCCTTAAAGTTGACCAGAGTTTCGCTTTCAGTTGCCCGGATACGGTAATGGTTCGGATCAGACATACATTTCCTATCATTGACTTTACGCTGGCGGCTACTGAAGTAACCACGTGTAACGGTACCGATGGAGCTATTCGGGTCTCTGGAATCGGTGGTGGAGATTCAGGATCAGGCGCTCTTCAGGTAAGGCTTAAGCGGGCTGTTCCGTTTAGTACAGATCCATCCGGATATATAGTTCAAGTTGATTTTGAAGATGTGGTTGCCGGTTTCAAGGAGTATACTTCCCTGGCGCAAGGCAATTATATAGTTGATGTTAGAGATCAGCTGGATTGTATTCGAAGCAAACCAATCGCAGTACAGGCACCGGGACAGGTGTCGCTCAGTTCGGTAAGTATTGTAGCAACAGATGCTACCTGCACGAATGGCGGGGAGAGTGGTGCCATTCAGGTTTCCATAAGTGAAGCGGGATTATTCCAGGTTGCAATAAGTCGGGATCAGGTTAACGTTCCGGATGACGATGAATTTGTGAATTATAATTCGCCGAGCTTGCCGAGTATTACATTTAACAATCTTGTTCGCGGTGTATATTACCTTTACTTTAAGTCGAATACTACTACTTGCCCGACACGCACAGATGCTATCATGATAAACGGTGTTCAGGCTGTCGGTAGGTTTGACGTGCTTGCGAGCTGTGATAATGTAAACCTCACGATCAATAACATCACTGGTCAGCAGGATGCTCCATTTGTGATAAGAGTATTTAGCAACGCCAACCAATTCTTCAAGATCGATAGTCTTGCTGCATCGAGCATACCAATTTCAAACGCCGTTGCCTTTGTCTACAATCCGCCGTTACAACACAGTTTTCTCAATATGCCGGGCACGTACCGTTTTGTAATGGTTCAAAACCAGACCACAGGAGCAGGAACCTGTACCCTCGTCTCGGATACTGTGGTGTATAATGTCAGACAGGGATTGGGAATTGTCGTTGGACAGGTGCAACCTTCATTCCCTGAACCGAAGCGGACGGGTAGTATAGAGATTGAAAATATCGTAGGGGGAACACGTTTTATTTCAACTTCGAACGAACTCTTCTATGAGGTTTCACTTTCAACCGCTGATGATGATATTTTGATATTCGACTGGACTGAAGTGAAGCTGAATCCTCAGAACCGTTTCTCTAAACTTTACGATTTCTTACCTCCAGGGGTGTATCGTATAAGTGTCCGTGACTTTGCGGGTTGTGTAAGAACGCAGGATGTTGAGATAACGCTTGATCCAAGCATCTATATTCCGAATATCTTTACTCCGAATGATGATAACGTGAACGACCAGTTTGAGGTATTGAATCTCCCATTAACAGGAACACACAGGCTGATTATCAGCAACCGTTGGGGTAATGAAGTATTTCAATCTAAAGACTATCGTGAAGGTAATTTCTGGGATGCTGGCGAAACAGCGGATGGAATATATTTCTACCGACTTCAGGTTGATGGTGGTGAAACGTATACCGGCTGGGTGGAAATCCTGCGTGGATCGAAGCCTTAGGCTAATTCGGATATAAATTTTAAAGTATCAATTTGGTCAGCATAGTCTCCTAAACCAGGGAACTGTGACTGACCAAATTTTATTTTAGAAGCTTCTGAATTCTCAACAACACATTGAATTTTGTCTTTAACTGATTCAAGTGTTTCAAGGAGTGATGACCGGTCTTTGTAATACTCATAATACACCACAGAAATCGGAGATATCAGTCTTTGATTTTCCTGAAGCATAACACTCCCGTTGTCAAGAAAAGGAGCCTGTGTGACGAGAAGAATGGATTTTTGGTAGTCGTAATTGTTGCAGTACTTATGATGATGAATAATATCATGAAAGGCTTCCCAGCTCTTCAGTATTTTTTCAATACCATATCCTTCCGGTACATACAACTTGGAAACGTTACGACATCCGAGTCCGAAATAGCTGAATACATCCGTTCCCAGCATTTTTAAATCTGCTTCACTTTC
This sequence comes from Chryseolinea sp., assembly GCA_041747735.1. Lineage (GTDB taxonomy): Bacteria > Bacteroidota > Bacteroidia > Cytophagales > Cyclobacteriaceae > Chryseolinea. Next base: position 12,205 of record JBGTEP010000074.1, on the reverse strand, counting down.
ATCGCCATTTAAGATGGCTACCGACGTACGGTTCTTTCGGATGATGTGCGGGTATTTTCCAAAATAGTATTCAAAATAACGGGAAGCATTATCGCTTCCGGTAGCAATAATAGCATCAAACCCTTTTAACAGCTCTCCATATGAAATTCTGTCTTCAAAACGTGGTTCGATTTCGATCAGCGTGTTCACAAGGAATTTCATTAGCACACTATCTTTCGAACTGCTTTTAATTAGGATGTTATGACCACTTATCAAAACACAAAGAAAATCGTGAAAGCCCACCATTGGAATGTTGCCAGCCATAACCACAGCGATTTGTTTGTCTTTGTGATTCAGATCGTAGGAAGATGTCCAGTGTTTTAATGCATCGGGACGAAGTAATTTCACGTTTCCCCTAACAGCCATTCGTACACTTTCTTCCGTGAACCATGGATTTTCTTGTCTTGCACGATCAACTAACGATTGAAAGGCATCATTCGACAAATTATTAAGTGCCACTCCAAGGCTCTGGAATGCGATTATCCTTTCTTCACGATTCATGTGTTAAACTTTTGGGCCGACGTATTCGTTTTATAGATGTTTGGATGTACTTTTGTAAACGTAGAAACGGGTCAAAAATAGAAAAAGCATGGCAATTATAATTACGGACGAATGCATCAACTGCGGTGCGTGTGAACCGGAGTGCCCCAACACCGCGATCTATGAGGGTGGTCAGGAGTGGAATTGGGCTGGTGGTACAAAGTTAGAAACAGTGGAGTTGGAAGATGGATCGGCTGTCGATGCTAAATCGAAGCAATCTCCCGTTTCCAATGAATTTTATTATATCGTATCCGGGAAGTGTACAGAGTGTTCCGGATTTCACGAAGAACCTCAATGTGCGGCAGTGTGCCCCGTAGATTGCTGTGTTCCAGACCCTGACATGGTTGAAAGCAAAGACGAACTTCTTGCTAAGAAAGCCTGGCTTCACCAGGAAGTGGAACAGGCGTAAAATAAGCTACGACAATAGGATCTGATTTCAATCTTCCGATCCTGGTAGTCGGTGCAATTGCTTCTTTTTTGCTTCCAATAAAAGTCGAAGACTTCCTTATCTACACTCCCGAAATCGATTGACCAGTTCAGAGAAAAACTTGAATTGGCGTTTCCTCTATATAGGCGTTGAAAAAGTAAAAAATGCTGCATTCCTTGATGGATAAAAATCGTTAATTTTGAAATGACGCTAAAACGTATTTTATGGATATCGCACTTAAGAAAATTGAACTTATAGAGTGGTTGGTTGGGTTGCAGGACGAGTCGCTGCTTCAAAAAATCGAAGCATTGAAAAAGAACGCCGTAAAAGATACATACGAACAACGGATACCCAAATCATGGTCAGACCTTCGAGCAAAATTAGACCGTTCTGAGCAAGACATTAACGCTGGTAACGTGCATTCTCAGGACGAAGTGGAATTTTTTTTTAAGTCCAAAATCGGGAAGTGAAAAAAATCCCAGTGGTTTGGTCAACAGAAGCATTGGTTGACTTAGAAATGATTTATGATTTTTTAGCGGAGCACTCTCAGCAGGCTGCACAAAATGTAACAGGGAAAATCCTGTCTAGGATCAGACAAATAGAAACCTTCCCTGAGTCAGGCGCAACTCAATTGGAATTAAAAAAAGCTGACAAGGAATACCGATATTTAGTAGAAGGACATTATAAAATCATTTATAGGGTTACGGGTAATCATGCCTACATCATGACCATTTTTGATACTCGTTACCACCCAGATAAACTGAAGTTGTAACCTATTATTGCACACAGAAGAAGCCAGTGGATGCTTCGCACAAGGTTTGTATTCACTTTGTAAATCGGCTTAATGAAATCTATCTTGTACTACAATACGGCATGAAATTGTTAGCTCTGGAGTATGAGAAATGACAAATAAGTTAAGGATATCCAAAAACTGAAGATTGATCTTAAACATTGGCTAACACAACTTAAGGACAAATCCGTTCTTGAAAAGATACAAGCTATCAAATATGAAGAAGGTTACGATTTATCGGCAGCTCAACAAGAAGAGCTTGATAGCCGGCTCGAAAGATATGAAGGTGGTGTTATGGAATTTAAGTCATGGGAAGAAACAAAAGCAAGTATAAGAAGTCGATCGAAGAATTCCTTGCAAACCAGATAAACTGAACTTTAACCCTTTGGCATGCGGACAGAAGAAGCTTAGTGGCTGCCACGCTCAGATTGTTTAAACCCAATATCCCCGCTACCCCCCAACGACCAATCTACCTCATTTTTTCCCTTTTAATCAGGTACGTTTGAAGTATAAGGTTATAGTCACTTTGAACATCCGCTTCAATGAAATCTATTTTGTACTGATTGCAACGCATTTTAAGTGCTTTGTGAAAACGGTCTGCTTCTGTTCTGTAATTTGTCTTTACATCGCCTGGATTCAGTCTTAATTTTTCGCCACTTTCAAGATCGATGAACTCCATCGGCCGGTCTTCAAAATCAAACAATAACTCCGTTTGATTATCCATGACGTGAAACACAATTACTTCGTGTTTGTTATGCTTTAAATGTTGAAGTGCTTTAAATAAGTCGTCCGCACTTTCGGCACTATCGAACATGTCGCTGAAAATTACAACTAATGACCGCTTATGAATTTTCTCAGCCAGTTCATCGAGAACACGGGCAACATTTGATTTTTGGAGTGGTTGCTTACTATCAACATCTACATCATTTAAGACTCTGAGGATTTTGTTCAAATGGGTAGCCGATGATTTTACAGGGGTTAACGTCTGGATGGTATCGGAAAAGAGGCAAAGCCCGACTGCATCCCGCTGACGATTGAGCAAGTAACTGAGTGCGGCAGCAGCATATTTCGTAAACCGGATCTTTGCTTTGTTATGAACCGGATAAAACATCGAAGGTGAGGTGTCAACCGCGATCAGACACCTCAGGTTTGTCTCTTCTTCATACCTTTTGGTAAAAAGCTTGTCGGTCCGGGCATAAACTTTCCAGTCGATATGTCGGGTACTTTCACCCTCGTTATAGAGTCTGTGCTCAGCAAACTCAACTGAAAATCCGTGATATGGCGATTTATGAAGCCCGGTAATAAACCCCTCAACTAGTTGACGTGCAAGCAATTCCAGGTTTATCGGTTGGACGTTATCGGTATGATCTATTTTCACATTCTTCTGAATAATGGTAATTTTACCAGCGACTTAGTTGGTTAAACGCATATTTCATAACTAAAATATTAAGAGTGTTGTTTGCATTGATTTCTCAAAATACTACCTTAGTCTGAACCAAACTTAAATCTAACCTTAAATTTCAAGGATTGTGGAAGAAAACAAGACAAACGGCAGGGACGAAATTTACTCCGCAAAGGTAAAAGCCGGCAAGAGAACATACTTTTTCGACGTTAAGGCCACCCGTTCTAATGACTATTACCTTACCATTACGGAAAGTAAAAAGCGTTTTAAGGAGGATGGATTTACGTATGAAAAGCATAAGATTTTCCTCTATAAAGAGGACTTTAATAAGTTCGTGGATGCGTTGAACAATACGGTAAACCACGTAAAACAGGAATTAATGCCTGAAGTAGATTTTACGCAATTTGACCATGTGCAGGAAAGGGAAGAGGCTGAAGCGGAGACTACAAAATCTCCAGGCGTCGACAGCGAGCTTAAATGGGATTGACCAACCTGATCTAATACCTATAAACAAAAAGTCCCGTGAACGTTCATGGGATTTTTTGTTTTCAATAAACTCACAAGGCGCGATTGGCAATTATTCCTGTCCTGTTTAAACAGTCCCACCTTCGAACTGCTTACTTTTTTTATATTTGCGCCCTGAATTAAAGGATACTATGGGACTTCAGTGCGGGATTGTCGGATTACCAAATGTGGGAAAGTCCACGTTGTTTAATGCCATTGCTAATAATAAGGCAGAAGCTGCCAACTTTCCGTTTTGCACCATAGAACCCAATGTGGGTGTCATCATGGTGCCAGATCCAAGGTTAAAAATTCTTGAGGAATTGGTAAATCCTCAACGAGTCCTCCCCACTTCCATCGAGTTTGTGGATATAGCCGGTCTGGTAAAAGGCGCAAGTAAAGGAGAGGGGCTGGGAAATCAGTTTCTGGCAAATATCCGTGAAGTTGATGCCATAGTACATGTTGTGCGATGTTTTGACAACGATAATATCGTCCATGTCGATGGGCGTGTAGATCCGGTTTCGGATAAAGAAATCATCGATACAGAACTCCAGCTAAAAGATCTGGAATCGGTAGAAAAGAAGATCTCGCGTGTTGAGCGGGCTGCCAAAAGCGGCGATGCAAAAATGAAAAAAGAACTTGTTGTTCTTCAGCAATATCGTGACGCTCTTCTTGCAGGCAAAAATGCGCGTACTGTGCAGATTAATGAAGAAGATAAACCCGCTGTTGCAGATCTGCAGCTTTTAACCGGAAAGCCTGTAATTTATGTAGCCAATGTCGATGAAGGTTCTATCCATACCGGTAATGCCTATGTGGAGAAGTTGAAGGACCATGTAAAAGATGAAAATGCTGAAGTTGTAGTAATCAGCGCGGCCATTGAAGCGCAGATCGCGGAATTGGAGAGCATGGAAGATCGCGAGGTATTCCTTCAGGAATACGGACTTACAGAATCTGGCTTAAATAAGCTGCTCAGGGCTTCTTATCACCTCCTTGATCTGATCACCTATTTTACGGCTGGTGAGAAAGAAGTACGGGCATGGACTATCAAAAAAGGATGGAAAGCACCTCAGGCTGCCGGCGTTATTCACACCGATTTTGAAAAGGGCTTCATTCGAGCTGAGGTAATCAAATTATCTGATTATCAGCAATATAAAACAGAGCAAGGGTGCAAGGAAGCTGGTAAAATGTCGGTTGAGGGAAAGGAATACGTTGTGGCAGATGGGGATATTATGCATTTCCGTTTTAACGTTTAAAGATTCAGGTAAAATCACTAGAATCTGTACATTTTTTTCTTAGTTTTATAATCTGCTCATAATCAGTATTAAGCAGTTTTTTTGCGGTGGTGATTTTTTTGCCTCATTAAATTTTTTGTGGTTTGAGAACCAGGATCATTTTTTCACTGAAGAATAGGGGAGCTTATGTTCCATTTCATCATCAGTATCTGCTTGCTCAGGTAATTAAAGGTCTGTTAATTTTCGGACCTGATAAATCTTATGTGGATTTCAATCAATATAATTTTTCAGGATTGAAAGGGCAAACGAAAGTCAGCCGCAAGGGTCTTCATTATTTTTCCGCGAAGGTAACGTTAGTGTTTGCATGTTCGGATAAGGCATTCTTAGACTATTTCCTTGCCAGGCTATTCGAACAGAAGGAGGTAATTGTGGGCAACATGCATCTTATTCCAGAATCTATGGAAGCGGAAGATCCCGTTTCAATTAGCGATGAGTCGCGTTTCCTTTGCATTTCGCCTATTGTTGTGATCCCCGCCGCTTTTAATGACGAGAACGGAAAGAAGTTTGTGCCGCCTGAAAGCGACGAATTTTCCGATCTCCTATATGAATCAACTTTATCGCGAATGGAGGCCACTGGCAAGTATACTTCAGAGCAGATAACATCATTTTATAAATTTCAGATCGTAGCAGATCACGACTACATACAGCGGATACAAGAATCTCATAAGAAGTTTGCACGCATCTACCCGCTTTATGATAATGATGTGAAGTTTGAGGTACGAGGTTACACCTTTCCTTTTACACTTTACGCGGCACGAGAGGTGCAACAATTCATTTATGAAAATGGATTAGGTCATTGCACTCATAAAGGTTTTGGTATGCTCGATGTTGCTAATAATGACTCTATACAGCGTGCACCCCAGCACGATGCAACCTATGCTTAGCCTAGCGTGGATTTCTTTCCAGTCTGATGTATCCGATTAATAAATCGGCTCTGGGCTGAAACGGTTTGTTGTAGACAAAAATTTCATAGTAATTCTCCGTCTCGAAATGGCTTCCTTCGAAATAGTAAGGCGGCAGACTGGACGATCTAACTAAATACTGATAGTCATACCAACCTTGCTTTAGCAGGATGGCTTTGGTGTAGAGTCTCTGCGCGGAATCATACTGCATCTTATTATCATTATTCAGATTCCAATAATTGAAGGCACCTGTGACATATACATCACCGTTAACCGGTGGAGTCGATAGTGAAAACGTTACATTCGAATAATTAGCAAAGGCGAGGTCGCGATAATCATAGTTATCGATCCGAAATCCGCCATTCAGGTCGTTGTATTGAGAGTATGATTGTCCTTCCCTTGATTTGTCTTTGGCGATGAATACATTAAAGGGCTTTGTTGTTTTCGCTACATAGCCAACGTTTATACCCGGATTGTTTAGCGAACGAAGATCAAAAAAGCGGAACTCGTTTCCACCGCGGAACATTTTTGATTCATCAAAAAAACGGTATTCCAGTTCTTTTTCAATATCACGAACAAAACTTGGCTTGATGTCGGATGCCATATTATCCCACCGCTGATTTTGCATGATGTTGACGTGTACATCCAGCATTGGATTTAGGATGTTTATGTTTTGGTAATTTATGGTGAAGTTTAATTGCTGATTCATATTGGCAATACTACCCGGACCAATCAGGTTACCATCTTTCGTAAAGGTTACCAGTGATTCGTAAACCATAAACCTTTTGCTAAGAATAATGTCCTCTTTGTTACTTCCGCGGTAGACGATCACCACATAGTTTCCGGGAAGCTTTACCGGTGGAAGAGGTAACCAATAATGTACATAGGGGATATGGGTGTCTACCGAAAACTCTGCATCATTAATTGGAAACTCATTGTAAGCCGAAAGGAAATCCAGATCTTGTAAGTCAGATTTTGACCAGTTGAAGTTACAATGCACGATTCTGGCATAATACGAATCGCGATCAGGTCTGAGATCATCAAATTTCAGTACCAAATTTTCCTGTCCCAGGCGAACCACGGCTGATCCCAGAGCGTCTCCGGCAGGGGAAAGTTCTATAGTTTTGATCCCTGGCTCATAGGCAAAGTCTGTCAATCTCAACACTTTAGGATTGCTTTCAGAATTGAACGAACTTTGGGAAACAGGTATGCAACACGTTAGTGTTGTCATTACCGCGATTAAAAACAAGTACCTCATGGGGTTAAAGTTATAACCATTTCCAACTTTTCAGTTAAAGACAGTGTCTAAAACGCAAAACGGCCCGATTATCGGATACATGCTCAGCGAAACAGAGCTTATTGAAGGATGCCGCAAAGGCAGCAGAGTTTCTCAGAAAGCTTTGTATGAACGGTATTGCCGAAAAATGTTGGTTGTGTGTTTAAGGTATTCGAAAACTACCGCCGAAGCAGAGGATATTGTACAGGAAGGGTTTGTAAAAGTGTTTCACAGCATTAAAGATTTTCGTCAGGAGTCTAAGCTTGAGACGTGGATTACGCGAATCATGGTAAATACGGCGCTGAACGTTCAGCGCAAGAAGTTATACCTCTATCCAATGGTAGATGTCACGGAAATTGTCCTACCCGAACCAGAAATGAGTCTCTCCCGAATTCATTTCACTCAATTACTCGAGATGATTCAAGCCTTACCTCAGGGATGCCAGATCGTGTTTAACTTATTTGCAATAGAGGGTTATAGTCATAAAGAAATAGCTGAAATGTTAGAGATTTCAGAAGGTACATCAAAATCACAGTTTTCCCGGGCGAAAAGTTTGCTGCAGGCGAAACTGTTAAAGGAATCAAATTATTATGAACGATATGGAGAGGCGAAAATTTGAGGATTCATTTAAGGATGCATTTGACGGAGCAGAGATGCATCCGGGTGAAAACCTATGGACCAACATTGAGTTGGACCTGGAGAAAGCAGCCCGCGACAAAGCAACGAAGCGAATATTCTTTTATCAAATGCTTGCAGCCGCTTCGGTTACTTTTGCATTGTCGGTAATGGGTATCGGCTATTACATGATTCAGAAAGACGACTTCGGTAACAGTACTGAGCTTGCTTCAAGAGATTCGAATGCGCCTAACACGGCAATAAAATCTGATGGGTCTGCGAACGAAAATTCTGAAGTCAGTTCTTTATCGGACACAAACACCGGATTTGATTCTGGTTCCGGCACAGATGCTAATTCTACAAATTCAAATTTAAACTCAACACTAAGCTCAAACTCTATTGTAACAGAGCAACCTAATCGACCACGGTTGAATGGGTTGGCCACTTCAGAAGCACAAAATTCACAAGAGAAGTCAGGCATTAGTAATATTTTTCATCCAGATGCATTGGATCAGTCTGGCTCAGGTGGAGAAAAAACTTCCACCGTGGCATCTAACACAATGGTCATCGGAGATGATGGGTTGACTTCGACAACGAATGTGACAAGTGGTGTTTATCCTTCTGCCGGAGGCACCGATAAATTAGCCAATTCTGTTTATGATCGCCAGCTTCCGATTTTTTATGCTGTTAAGCAACCCACACTAAAATTTGAAGAGTCATCAACAACTGATCCTGGAATGCTCCTTCTCGCGAAGCTTGCTGATGAAGAACGGCAATATGCAGAGAAAGATAAAGATGAGAAGAATAATAAGTCTGAAAGACTTTGGACGTCTGTTGGGTTTGCTGCGGGCGGCTTTAACTCCATTAACGCCAGTGCTAGTCCGACACCGTCAAATTCTTTGGCAGCATTGTCGAACAGTACCGTACCAGACAAGCAGGCAAAAGCTTCTGGGGTTGCATATTCTTATGGCGTAAATCTAGGTGCCAGAATTTCAAAGCGGTGGGTGGTGCAAGGTGGTGTTAATTATCTGACACAATCTTCGGATTACACTGCTACCAATGTTGTGACTGTCAATGATTTTCGAACATTAAAAGCTGAGTCAGTAAACGACTTGTTTTTCAGTCAGCCTCAATCGGCCGCAAGAGCAGACAATAAGTTGGCCACGACAACGCCTTATTCAGTAAACAATAACGTCCAGTTTTTTAGCGTTCCTGTTCAGGCGGGCTATCTTTTAGTAAACAAAAAATTTGGAGTAATGCTGAATGGCGGCGTTTCAACCGATTTATTTCTGAGGAATACAATAACACCCGAAAGTGGAAGTTTAGATAAAACCACTACGGGCAGGGGAGAGGCTTCGCCCTATCGTTCGGTCAATTTTAGCGGGCTTATGGGAACTGAATTAAGTTATAGATTTGGTCAGCATTATCGGGTTGCCCTTAACCCGGGTGTACGCTATCCTTTGAACAATGTATATAAATCAGATATAGGAATTGAATCGGCGCCATTAACATTTGATGTAGGATTAAGATTCCGATATATTTTTCACTAGGTATTCCAACCTTTTTAAAAGGGCTTGTGTCTAATCCACCAAAACCCCTTAACTCCCGTTATATGGACACTCTCGAAAACAGATTACAAAAAAGGATTCACGTATCCTTATATGCTTTGGTTTTTCTAACAGTACTTCTCGGAATCAGCGTAATTCTTGAAGGATGTTCAGATTCCTGCGAGGTTACCAATGAGTTTGTTTATTATGAACCGATTTATGCCACGGTTGATGAGATCCGTTCAAGTGTGATCCTCGTTGGTCCTCAACCTATCCAGAGCGTTGGAAAAATATACTATAAAGACGGGATGCTATTTATTAACGAACCAGGTGAAGGTATTCATATCATCAACAACCAGAACCCATCGAATCCGGTACCTGTAAAATTCCTTAAAATACCCGGTACATTTGATCTGGCGATAAAGGGAAATACATTGTATGCAGATAGCTATGTCGACCTTGTTGCATTTGATATTTCAAATCTTAATGCCATTCCGGAAGTAGGAAGAATGGAAGGGATTTTTAGAAACTATTCATCTCTTGGTTTTTCAACCGACATCACTTGTTGTGTGGTTACCGATTGGGCTGAACGAAAAAATGTGAGTGTCTCCGTGTCGGATTGTGAAGCCAACATGCAGCCATGGGGTGGTATGTTTTTTGAAAGTGGAATTGCAATACGCAGTGACATGAACGCAGCATTTAGTTCAAAGGCCGCGATCGCTCCGGGGACCGGCTCTGGCCCTGGAGTGGGCGGTTCTTTGGCTAGATTTACATTAAGTGACGACCATCTTTACATGTTGGATGGTGGCGATTTGCAAGCTGTTGATGTAACTTCTGAACATAATCCGGTGGCAAAGAAAAGGGAGTATGTGGGTTGGGATATTGAAACTATCTTTCCCTACAAAACCAATCTTTTTATCGGGGCAAGAAGTGGCATGCACATTATGAACATTGTTAATCCATCCTCGCCTGAAAAGATAAGCACCTTTCAGCACATTCAAAGCTGCGATCCGGTTGTTGTGGATGATAAGTATGCATATGTTACCCTGCGTTCCGGCAACACCTGTATGGGCTTTACAAATCAACTCGAAGTAATCAACATTGAGAACCTTAAATCACCTACCCTTGTACAAACCTATCCGATGACCAATCCTCACGGACTTGGTATTGATGATAAGATACTTTTTATTTGTGATGGCAATGATGGGTTGAAAGCATATGATGCAACTGACGTCAACAAGATCACACAAAACCTCCTCGCGCATTATAAAGATATTAATGCTACGGATGTAATCCCCTTCAATGACATTCTTATGATGATCGGGGAGGATGGAATTTTTCAGTATGACTATTCCGACCCGCTTGAAATAAAACTATTAAGTCATATCGCGGTAAAGTAAAGTTGATAATCCCTTATGAGCTCAACCTGCGTTTAGGGAGTCGATTGCCGTGGCTAACTCTTCCCATTTCTTGTTAGCTTCATTTAATTTGGATTCCGCGTCTATAAACTTTGATTGAACTTCTTTCAGCTTTTCTGTATTTCCGAAAACTTCAGGTTTAGTCAGTTCTGTTTCCCAGGCGCTTCTCAGTTCTTCCAGTTCTGCGATCTGCGTTTCGATCTTCTTAAGATCTTTTTCCAGTAGTTTAAGTTTCGATTCTGAATTTGGTTGAACTGGATGTGTAGCAGGTTTTGCTTCTAATTTCTTCACCTGCTTTTGGACTACTACCGGTGTAGTATTCGCTTCATTTTTCTTCCGCCAATATTCGTATTCATCGAATGTGCCAGGATATTCCTTAATTTGTTTGTCCTCTATGTACCAGATTTTGTTTGCAACTTGTGTTACAAAGTGACGGTTGTGAGAAACAACAACAAAGCTTCCCTTGTATTGCTGTAAAGCCTGAATGAGGATGTTTTCAGAGATGAAATCAAGGTGATTGGTCGGTTCATCTAAAAGAAGAAAATTTGCTTCAGAGATCAGTGTCTTCGCCAGAGCAACCCGGGATTTTTCTCCTCCTGATAATACTTTTATTTTTTTGAATGCATCTTCATCTGAGAAAAGGAAACAGCCAAGAACGTTTCTTAATTCCTGTTCTGTTTTTCCGGAACCTGCTTGCTTAAGTTCCTCCAGAATTTCATTTTCGATGTGGAGTGATTCGAGCTGATGCTGCGCGAAAAATGCCTGTATAACATTAAATCCAAGTGTTCTTTCGCCACCTACGGGCTCTGTATTTGAAATAATACGCAGCAGCGTTGATTTTCCTTTTCCATTGGCGCCAATCAGCGCTATCTTATCGCCCCGTTCAATGGAGATGGAGGTATCTCTTAACAACTCTAGTGACCCGTATGACTTTGATACATTCTTAAGTGTGACGATAAACCGGCCCGGCTGCTGATTGAATTTAAACTTGAAATTCACGGCAGCGGTATCATCGACAACTTCTTCAATAAGATCAAGGCGATCAAGTGCTTTTACCCGTGACTGTACTTGCTTTGATTTTGTTGCTTTGGCGCGAAACCGTTCAATGAATCGCTCAGTCTGTTTAATTTTTTGTTGCTGATTCTCATAGGCGTTCTGCTGAATCTCCTGACGAAGTTCTTTCTCCTGCAAATAGAAACTGTAGTTACCCTCATAGCTCACCAGTTGTTGCATAGTGACATCAACCGTTTTAGTAGCGACATTGTCAAGGAATGTTCTGTCGTGCGATACGATAATAACGGCACCTTCATAGTTGCGCAGATAGTCTTCAACCCATTCAATAGAAGGAAGATCCAAGTGGTTGGTAGGCTCATCCAGCATGAGAAGGGATGGCTTTTCAAGCAGCAGCTTCGCCAGCATTACGCGCATACGCCATCCTCCGGAAAATTCTTTTAAA
>JBGTEP010000073.1:0-189558 GCA_041747735.1 Chryseolinea sp. | reverse complement strand
CAATCCTAGCCCTCTGGAAATAGATTTTGCCAACGCATTGTATGTATTGCAAAAGGAAATTGAAAAGAACCTACACGACAATCAAATCATTCATGTAGAAAGTCAAATCAGGCGGGATAATCCCATGGTAAAATTCAGTTTGTTGGATAAAGATGGTGATCCACATGAAGTCGTAATAAGAATCATACAGATCCCTGACAAATTCTAGTTCTGAACGTAGTATTTAAGCTTCAGATTTTCACTTAACCATACGATTGTCCGATGTCGCTCATCATAATATTCTTTTGTATTGTATTACTTATACTTCTCATCTCACAGTTTAAGATCAATGCGTTTCTAGCGTTTTTACTGGTTTCCATTCTTGCGGGACTGCTATTGGGAATAGATCCTGCCAATATTACTACATCTATTCAAAAAGGGTTAGGCGACATGCTGGGCTCCCTGGTGATAATTGTGGTGTGTGGAGCAATGCTTGGTAAACTTGCAGCAGAAAGTGGCGCAGCCCAGCAAATTGCATCAAGTCTGATGCAGGTCTTTGGTCAAAAGAACATTCACTGGGCACTTATGATAACCGGCTTTATCATTGGCATTCCCTTATTTTACAATGTTGGTTTTGTACTAGTCGTTCCGTTGATTTTTTCCGTTGCGTACAGATACAACCTCCCGGCAATTTATATCGGTCTGCCAATGCTTGCTGCACTGTCAGTGACGCATGGGTTTTTACCGCCGCATCCGTCCCCTACCGCTTTGGTTGCGCAGTTCAATGCCGACATGGGCACGACGATGTTTTACGGAATTATTATTGGCATCCCAACTGTTATCCTGGCGGGTCCGGTATTTGCACGTTTTTTACGGGACATAAAATCAAACCCAATTAAAACTTTCAAGGCGGACCCCTTACCGGAAGACAAGCTCCCAGCTTTAGGTATCAGTATATTCTCATGTTTACTTCCGGTAATCCTGTTGTCGATTACCACCATTCTTGACAGCACCGTAACCGAACCTGGTGCACTTAGAACGTTTATTAAGTTTGTCAGCGACCCTGCTATTGTCATGATACTTTCACTTATCGTAGCCACTTATACCATTGGTTTACGGTTGGGAATGCAGATGAAACACATCATGGACATTTACGGAGAAGCTGTAAAAGATATCGGGATGCTTTTGCTGATTATGGGCGGCGCCGGAACGTTAAAACAGATTCTGGTAGACAGTGGTGTAAGCGACGAAATTGCAAGTCTACTGAATGGCCTTGATGTACATCCGCTTATTCTGGGATGGGCAATTGCGTGTGTGATCAGACTGTGCGTTGGCTCTGCAACGGTTGCTGGTCTTACGGCTGCGGGAATTGTTGTACCTCTCCTCAGCCAACCGAATGTTGATCCAAACCTCATGGTACTTTCAGTGGGTGCAGGAAGCCTTATGTTCTCGCATGTTAACGATGGTGGTTTCTGGCTCTTTAAAGAATACTTTAACCTGAGTATAAAGGATACCATCCGCTCCTGGTCCCTGATGGAAACCATTGTATCTGTTGTTGGGTTAATTGGAGTGATGATATTGAATTCAATTATTTAGCATTTGTAAAAGTTATAACATGTCATATTCAGCAGATAAACAATTTGAGCAACTCGGTTTAATACTTCCACCCGCACCGACCCCGTTGGGGGTTTATAAACCATTTCTTATCGTAGGAAATTTTGCCTATGTGTCGGGTCACGGCACAGTTAAAGAGGACAGAAGCCTGATAATCGGAAGGATTGGAAAAGACCTTACGTTGGAAGAAGGAAAACTCGCCGCGCGTCAGGTTGGCCTTGCAATACTGGCTACTTTAAAAGAAAATCTGGGAAGCCTTGACAAGATTAAAAGAGTTATTAAAGTTCTCGGTATGGTTAACTGTACTTCAGATTTTGAACGCCACCCTTACATAATCAATGGCTGCAGTGAGCTGTTTGCAAAAGTCTGGGGAGAAGAAAACGGAGTTGGTGTTAGAAGCGCTGTTGGCATGGGTTCTCTTCCCGATAATATTCCGGTTGAAATTGAAGCCGTTTTTGAATTAGCCTAGTATGAATACAGCAGAAAAACCATGGTACATTATTGACAATGTTCAGGATCTGGATTCTCCTGCGCTTGTGATTTATCGCAGCAGAGTACAACAAAACATTGACACGCTGGCAAATACAATTGATGACATTGCCAGACTTCGTCCTCACGTAAAAACGCATAAGTCACCGGAAGTGAGTGCGCTGTTACTTAAGGCAGGGATAACAAAATTTAAATGTGCTACAATCGCGGAGGCGGAAATGCTGGCAATGGTGAGTGCACCCGACGTGTTGATGGCATATCAGCCTGTCGGGCCAAAGGGGGAAAGACTTGCTGTGCTGGTGCAGCAATTTCCACAAACAAAATTTTCATGCCTCATCGATAATCCCGATTCCGCGACTTTCCTATCGGAAACTTTTCAACGTAGAAGTTTATCCATAGACGTGTACATCGACCTGAATGTGGGGATGAACCGAACAGGAATTTTGCCGGAAGACGCTTTATCACTCTTCAGGCATTGCGCGTCGTTAGAAGGTGTGTCAATTGTTGGCCTTCATGCGTATGACGGGCACATCCGTGATACCGATTTTGTTGTACGCAAAAAGCAGTGTGACGAATGCTTCGCCCGTGTAGTAAAGGCACATCAGGAAATAAAGGAAACTTTTGATAAGGAATTAATCATTGTTGCCGGTGGTACACCAAGCTATTCTATACATAGCAAAAGAAAACATATTGAATGCAGCCCCGGCACTTTTATCTATTGGGACAAAGGTTACGAGGCAATATTAACCGAACAGCAATTTTCTTTTGCGGTACTGATTGTTACACGCATTATCTCAAGGCCCACACCGGATACGATATGCGTAGATCTGGGCCATAAAGCAATTTCATCCGAGAACCCAATTGAAAATCGCGTATCATTTCTGAATGCACCTTACCTGACTCCCATTGGACACAGTGAAGAACATATGATCTTTAAGGTGAAGGATGGAAACAATTATCAGGTTGGAGATGTCTTGTACGGACTTCCATACCATGTATGCCCAACGGTTGCACTACATGATCATACCGCGGTCGTTGACGATAATACCATTGTTGAATACTGGAGCACTTTTGCCAGGAACAGAAAGATAACGGTCTAACCATTCTCAACGTAGAAGTTACAGTAAACTGCACTGTTGCAAATGTCATCTAACCCGATCAAACTATGTTTACCATTGATGCGCACCTCGACTTAAGCATGAATGCTATGGAGTGGAACCGTGACTTACGAAAGCCGATAGAGGAAATCAGAGAACGAGAAAAAGGAATGACAGACAAACCTGACCGTGGAAATAACGTTGTTTGCTACCCTGAAATGCGAAGAGGCAATATCGGTCTTGTGGTCGCCACCCAGATAGCGCGCTATGTTGCTCCCGACAATCCTCTTCCTGGATGGTTTTCGCCTCAGCAGGCATGGGCGCAAACGCAGGGACAGCTCGCCTGGTACAACCAGATGGAAGATGAAGGCGAAATCGTTCAGATCAATAATCTGGAATCATTAAACAATCATGTAGCGCTCTGGAATAACGGCACATCAAATGAAAAAAAAGCTATCGGCTATATCTTGAGCCTGGAAGGTGCTGACTCGATTGTAACGATCAAACATCTTGAAAAATCCTATGAAAAAGGATTGCGTGCTATCGGTCCAGCACACTATGGTCCCGGTAGGTATGCCCAGGGAACCAATGCAACCGGAGGCATTGGAAGTGAGGGAAAAAGCTTGTTAAAAGAGATTGAGCGCCTTAACATTATTTTGGATGCAACCCATCTTTGTGACGACAGCTTTTGGGAAACGATGGATAGCTTCGAGGGCCATGTTTGGGCCAGTCACCACAACTGCAGATCGCTGGTAGATCATAATCGTCAGTTTAGTGATGAGCAATTGAAAGAACTGATTTCCCGAGGCGCGGTTATTGGCGGTGTTATGGATGCCTGGATGATGGTTCCCGGCTGGATTAAACAGGTATCCACCCCAAAACAAATGAATTGCACACTGGAAGTACTTATTGACCACATGGATCATATTTGTCAGCTTGCGGGAAATAGCAATCATATCGGTATTGGCTCGGATCTGGACGGAGGTTTTGGTAAAGAGCAAAGCCCTGAGGGTATTGAGACAATCGCTGATCTTCAAAAAATTCCGAATTTATTATCCAAAAGAGGATATAGTGAGAATGATATAAATAATGTTATGCATGGAAACTGGCTTCGGTTTCTTCGCAACGCCTGGAACAGGTAATTTTCAGCGATTAAAGGGTCAATAATTGGATGAACGGGGTGTAGGAAAATCGAGCATTCTAAACTAAATAAACACCCATTAATCCTTAACTTTCCAAAACTTTAACAAAACGCATACCTTCTTTTGCCTGTTATGCGTTTCTATCTTGAACTGCTTTCCCGAATGAAAAAGACTATCACATACCTGTTGTCGATCATTGTCATTGTAGCGGCATTGTCGTACACGAAACCCGCAGAACGGTACTTCGAAATAGCAAAGAACCTTGATATCTTTGCAACACTTTTCAAAGAAGTCAATGCATTATATGTAGACGAAGTCAATCCGAACAAACTTGTCCGTACAGGTATAGACGCGATGCTGGTTTCGCTGGATCCATACACAAACTATATTCCTGAAGATGAAGTTGAAGACTTCAGAACAACCAACACGGGTCAATATGGAGGGATTGGGGCCATAACAAGAGAGATTGGTAAACGGACGATTGTCACCATGATAATGCCTGGTTACGGGGCCCAGAAAGGTGGATTAAAAATCGGTGATGAGATTTTTAAAATCGACGATATTGATTTATCCAAACTAACACGCGAAGAATCCAGCCAGCTAATGAAAGGACAAATTGGAACTCCCGTTAGCCTCACCGTTAAAAGAATTGGCTTGGAGAAACCCATCCGGCTTGAGTTTAAAAGAGAAAAAATAAAATTGCATAATGTTCCCTACTATGGCCTAGTAGGAAATGACATCGCTTATATCCAGTTAAGTGATTTTACTCCCGACGCCGCAAAAGAAGTTAAGAGTGCCCTTATTAGTTTAAAAGAACAAGGTGCGAAGGGAGTTATACTGGATTTGCGGGGCAATCCAGGTGGTCTTTTGATCGAAGCGGTGAATATCACAAACTTGTTCCTGCCAAAAGGGAAATTAGTTGTAAGCACGAAGGGCAAGATACCTGAAAACAATCTGAACTATGAAACACTTAACCTACCGGTAGATACTGAAATCCCTGTGAGTGTTTTGATTAATCGCGGCAGTGCATCCGCTTCGGAGATTGTGGCCGGAACGCTTCAGGATTATGACCGGGGAATTGTTATCGGCGAAAAATCATTCGGCAAAGGACTTGTACAGGTGAGCCGTCCGTTATCTTATAACTCACAGCTTAAGGTAACAACAGCCAAGTATTACACCCCTACAGGTCGATGTATTCAGGTATTGGATTACACCCATAGAAGAGATGACGGTAGCGTTGGTTCCCTCCCCGATTCATTGAAAAAAGAATTCAAAACCACCAACGGTCGTGTGGTTTATGATGGTGGTGGAATTGACCCGGATATTAAAACAGAAGCCCTTGAAGCACACTTCCTCACACAAGTGATTTATGAGAAAGGATTTATATTCGATTACGCAGCGCAATATGCATTCAAACACCCTGAACCCGTTGATGCAAAATCATTTTCACTAGGTAATGATGAATACCTGCAATTCGTTAACTGGATGAAGGATAAAAATTATGCTTACCGGTCGCAGCTGGATTATCAGTTACAACAATTCGATGAAGAAGCAAAAAAGGAAAAGTACTATGCCGAGCTAAAAGGCCAGTTGGATCAAATCCAAAGCCGCATTGCACAAAGCAAAAAAAGTGAGCTTATGCTTTATAAGGATGAAATAAAGATGCTACTGGAAGAAGAGATTGTTTCACATTATCATTTGGAAAAAGGTGGCATAGAGGCTGGCTTTAAGTATGACGATGATATCAAAAAAGCTGCTGACCTTTTGCACGACACCCAACGATATCGAAAGCTCCTTAATTTACAGTAATTCGTCATGATTTTGAACATCAGAAGAAAAGCAACCTGGGTTCTTTTTATTCTGATGTCCATTAGTTTAATCATGCTTCATTCGTGTATGACGTTCCGAATGAGTTCAAAAGAAGTTGACGCATTTTTTGATACGCGTAACATACAAGGAACACAACATCACTACGAAGTTGATTTTCGAGAGATACACTATGTAAAAGCCGGGAATGGGTCGAAACCACTCGTCCTATTCATACACGGTTCCCCCGGATCATTGAGTGCATTTATTCATTTCCTGGCGGATTCAACATTATCCGACAAAGCACTGTTAATTTCAACCGATCGCCCTGGCTTTGGATATTCAAACTTTGGTTTTGGGGAAGCTTCTTTACAAAAACAGGGAGCGTTGTTGAAACCGATATTGGAAGAATATAAAAACAACAAACCAATAATCCTGGTAGGCCATTCATTGGCAGGACCTCTTATCGCCCGAATGGCAGTTGACTATCCCGAATTAGTAGACGGTTTGATCATCGTTGCCGGATCGATCGACCCGGATCTTGAACCTAATGAAACATGGTTTCGGGCACCATTAGCAACACCATTCCTTAGCTGGATACTACCCCGTTCACTACGCGCATCGAATGAAGAAATTTATCATTTGAAACCCGAACTTGAAAAGTTGTTACCGTTGTGGAAGGAAATCAGATGTCCGGTAACCGTAATTCAAGGGAAGCAAGACTCCCTTGTACCAGTTGAGAATGCTGATTTCGCCCGAAAAATGCTTGTCAATGCTCCTGTTGAATTTGTTCTCAAAGAAGGTATGGAACATTTCGTGCCCTGGAGCAATCCGGAACTCATCAGGCACGCCATCGTCACCATGATTGAACCGGGCAGTTCTATGGAAAAGGTATCTTCACAATAGCTTACTTACCATAAAGGAGTTTTCCAGCCTCTTCATACTTATCACCTTTTTTCCAGGTGGTTTTTTCCGGTGTATTCCCGAGCAGATAGGCTCCGTATACAAATGATTTATAAAACTTTTCGAGATAACTAAAGCTCAATGATCCGACTTCATCAGCAGGTTGATGATAGTACTTAAACAGCTCCGCATCGAATGCCTTGATTCCGGGAGAAAAATTCACCGCCGGAATTACTTTCGTCACGAAATTAAGATTATCAGATCTTTCATATAGGTTCTGCTCTGGTACGGGATCTCCTTTAAGCGTAAGACCAAATTCTGGCAGGATTTCTTTAACAATTCGTCTACCGTAGTTCTGTTAAAATCTATGATAGTGGCACTGGTTGTGTCATTATACCCAGCTCCATCGCAATTGAAATTGAATACAGTTTCGTTTAACGGTATTAACGGATTATTAGAATACCACTCACTTCCCAAAAGACCCACCTCTTCTCCTGTAAACGCCAAAAGTAAAACAGAACGCTTTGGAGGATTTTCCTTAAAGAATTTTGCAGCTTGTAAGAGCGCTACAGTGCCGATTGCATTGTCTCTAGCTCCATTGAAAATATTTTTCTGGGGCGAATCGGTTAATAGTGCCTACGCTGCATTGGATGTAGACTGCGTGTCGGCATACGTTATGACGATTTTATCTTTAACATTGTTACTCGCAAAATCTTCTTTCGTGCCATAACCAATAAACACAATCTCTTTTTCTGCATCAAGACCACTTCCATTCAAAAAAAGTAAATCTTCTTTTAAGCGAAACTGTTCAGCTCCTATCTGAATTTCAGCTCATGTGGGAGGTATGATCTTTTCGAGCTTCACCTCCTGAAAAAAGCTTTGCCCTCCTTTCACAGGTTTTACTCCAAAAATCTTATACTGGGCAGCTAAATAATTTGCAGCAATATCTATCTCAGGAGACCCTGTACTGCGACCACGCATTTCATCGGCAGCCAAAAAGGAAAGATGGGCCTCAAGTTCGGTAGCGACAACAGACTCATTGACCTTCTTTTGTGCAAAAAGGGACGTACTAAGAATCAACAGTATTAAATACGAAAAACGCATAGTGCATAGTTTTTATGATTCCATGTAAATACAGGACAGCTAAAAAGCAAAAGCGGATCCCCGTAAGGACCCGCTTTTCTTCTACAAGTTTAGGTTTAAGTTAGTAGAGTTTATCTTTATCAGCGCAAGAACAATAGTTCCCTGTATTTTACCAAAGGCCAATCTTCATTGTCCACCAGCAACTCAAGCTTGTCCACGGCATCGCGAATGACCTCAAAATATTTTTCTTTGATATCATCGCAATAACCAATTGCGCGTTTGTGTGTATCTGTGATTTTATTGATCCGCTTGCGTTCTTCAACCATAGCACGGACATTATTTTTGATTGTGTCGATATGCCCTGAGATCTGTTTAATAGTCTGAACAACCGCTGTATTGTCAACACCAAGACCTTTCAATCCATTCGCATTGGTGATAAGTTTTGTTTGATACGCAATAGCGGTAGGCACAATATGATTCATTGCCAGGTCGCCCATAACGCGTGCCTCAATTTGAACACGTTTAATATAAGATTCTAATTTGATCTCAACACGCGCCTCATTTTCTTTATGACTCATCACGCCATGATGCTCAAACAACTCGACCGATTTCTTGGAAAGGTAAGCATCCAGTGCACGCACCATATTCTTTACATTTCCAAGATTCCGCTTTTCAGCTTCCTTCACCCATTCCTCAGAGTATCCGTCGCCTTCAAAACGTACATCTTTCGATTCTTTTATGTACTTGCGCAGTACGCTTACGACCGCCAGACGTTTTTCTTCACCTTTTTCTATTTCTTTCGAGACAGCTTCATAAAATTTCTCAAGCTGATCTGCAACAATCGTATTTAACGCGGTCATTGCTGTACCACAGTTGTCACTTCCACCCACTGCACGGAATTCAAATTTGTTACCTGTAAAAGCGAAAGGAGA
The DNA here is from genome assembly GCA_041747735.1 of Chryseolinea sp. Lineage (GTDB taxonomy): Bacteria > Bacteroidota > Bacteroidia > Cytophagales > Cyclobacteriaceae > Chryseolinea. The sequence continues at coordinate 180,513 of JBGTEP010000073.1, read as the reverse complement.
AGTACGGTTACGGTCTGTAGCATCCAGAATAATTTCCGGAATCTGATCAATACCTAACTTCATATACATATTATCACCCTTCTCAATCTTTACATTTCCACCTTTCTTCTCGAGCTCGTCCAGCACTGAAGTCATTTGTGAGCCGATAAATACCGACATGATCGCAGGAGGAGCTTCATTAGCCCCAAGTCTAAAATCATTACCTGGCGTTGCTATACTCGCACGCAACAAATCCGCATGCTCATGTACTGCTTTGATCGTTGTGATAAAAAATGTAAGGAACATCAGGTTATCACGGGCACTGCTCGTAGGTGCATAAAGATTCACGCCGGTATCAGTGATTAACGACCAGTTATTATGTTTGCCTGAACCGTTGAGTCCCGAGAACGGCTTTTCATGAAATAAAACTTTAAGATTATGTCTTTCTCCCACTCTGGCCATGACGTCCATCATAAGCTGGTTATGATCGTTCGCTACGTTAACCTCCTCGAACAACGGCGCTACCTCAAATTGACTCGGGGCAACTTCATTATGACGTGTACGAACCGGAATACCAAGTTTCCAAGCCTCGATTTCAAAATCTTTCATGAAATCATAGACACGTGGAGGTATTGAACTAAAGTAATGATCCTCCATCTGCTGTCCACGTGCCGGTGCATGACCAAACACAGAACGACCAGCCATGACCAGATCAGGGCGGGCATCAAATAACGCTTTGTCAACCACAAAATACTCCTGTTCTGCACCCAGCGAAGCCACGACATGCTGAATATCTTTATCAAATAGTTGACAGACTTTAGTCGCCGCAAGATCAACTGCTTTCAGTGCCTTTAACAAAGGCGCTTTAGCATCAAGGGTTTCTCCTGTATATGAAACAAAGATTGTAGGAATACATAGTGTTTTACCATAAAGAAACATCGGCGAAGTTGGATCCCACGCAGTATAACCACGGGCTTCGAACGTACTTCTTATACCTCCACTTGGAAAAGAAGAAGCGTCTGGTTCCTGCTGAACCAATTCACTTCCTTTAAATTTTTCTATACCGGAAGTTGCATCAAAGAACGAATCATGCTTTTCAGCAGTTCCGCCCGTCATAGGTTGAAACCAATGGGTGAAATGGGATGCGCCTTTCGCAATGGCCCACGACTTGACAGCAGAAGCAACGGCATCAGCCGCTACATCATCAATTTTTTCGTGGTTCTTGATAGCCTGCGTTACTTTTTTGAAAACAGCAGGAGAAAGAGTTGCACGCATCTGTTCCGAACCGAAAACATTTTCTCCATAAAACTTGGATACATTCGGGCCTGGAAGATCGACATGAACTCTGGGACGGTCGCTCAATTTCTTGAGAGCTTCGAATCTTAATTGCGCCATAGGGGGTTGTAATTTGATCTGATTGTTTTCCAAATCTATTGGAATTTTCGAAACTGCGTTAAAAATTAATCCACAATTTTAATTTTTTATTAAGAACACGTTTGCGCTGGGTTAAATTAATAAGACTTCTTCTCCTTTTTAGAACTTCAGTTTATCAAAGTGTTAACCCAATGCTTTCACCATAACAACTGCATATTGTTTCGTTAAAGAAGTCTTTAATCACGCTTTACGCTCAGTTTTAGGCTAATTCTTAGGTTTAGCATAAAAAAATTGACACATAACATGCTCCTGTTTTCCCGAAATTCCTGGGTAATAAGATCCTACCTATTCGTGGTAGTTTCCCTGTTCGTCGCCTCTCTGATTGTAGATAAAGGAGTAGATGTTCTGTGGATTAATGGCCATCATAACCAAATTCTGGACTTGTTCTTTAGTACTATCACTAACCTTGGAGATGGATTAATTTTTATACCCCTTCTACTAATTTGTTTACTTGTTCAGTTCAGGTATGCGGTGGCAACTGTCCTGATTGCTTTACTAAACGGATTTTTAGTGAGCATCTTTAAGAGAGTGTTATTCCCGTCACTTGGCAGACCTAGAAAATTCCTAAATGATGAATTAATCCACTTTGTCTCAGGCATTGACGTGCATAGTGCTCATTCCTTCCCGTCGGGACACACCGCTACGGCATTTTCTGCGGCTCTTTTGGTAACACTTTTAACACGTAATAAAACGATAGGACTAATCTCACTTTCGTTTGCATTTCTTGTTGGCTACTCGCGGATCTACCTGGCGCAACACTTTTTAACAGATGTGGCTGCAGGTGCTGTCGTGGGTTGTTTTACCACCTACATGGGATGGCAAATGTTGGATCACAACGCCTTACCGGAATGGATGAATGGAAAGTTATCAATCAATCGTTTCCTAAATAAAACAAATCGCGGCACGGCATTCAAAGGCACTTCCTGATTAACGTTCAATTACTACCGTCACCTGTTTCTCAAACAGATCTTTACCCTGGAATAGCACTTGACCACCCAGCAATTCCAACTCAGGCAAATATCTCTTTTGTGTGATGAGGTAAAAACCATCCTTCAATTCCGGATCATTTACAATTTCATCAATAGCACCGTACGCTTTGATAGGTTGTTGCAACGCAAAGACATAGGAGGGGTTAAAATTTTTGTAATACAAAAGAGGTTTATTCTTCCCTTCCACTAAAGCAGTACTTTGTAATACAGGATTTTGTTTATCAACCTTGGGAAAGATTATATAGAAGAAGCACATCAGGAAAATCACCATGGAAGTGACATAGCTATAAAATGCTTTAACAATTTCCTGTTTGAGAATAAAATAAAGTGCGATTAGTGCCCCGAGCGAAAGCAGTAAGAAATACACTGCTACACCTTGAAGTGCCTGCAGAGAATCTTCCTTTCCCAACCCAATCCATACAACTATTGGAAGAGCGATTGCGACAATGAGGTATGCAATAGCGTTAACATAAAGCTTTTGCTTTCTTATCTCATCACGACGCTCTGCTATTCTGCTAAAAAAATATCCAAGGAGTATGGCGAAAAAAGGGAGTGACGGTTCCGGATAGTTTGGAAGGATCGTTCGCGAAAGCGCGAAAAACACGATTACAATACTCATCGCTATACCGCTAAACTGAAGAAAAGGATTAGATTTCTGTTCTTTCCATGTTAGTCTGAATGCCTGCGGGAAGAAAAACGAAAATGGAATTAGTGCACCAATCGCGATAACCAATGACGCCAATGGAAAACCTCCATGTCCTTCCATTGATGAGGTGAAACGGTTAACATTGTGCTTCAAAAAAAACTGCGCAATCCATTCTCCGTCTGTCGCCTGACTAACCGCAAAATACCACGGCAGAACAATGGCAAGTAGAATAAAAAAGCCTTGAACAACTTTAGTCTCAAAAAGTGTTTTAATAGAAAGCTTCCGCTGAGCAATCAGAAAAATTAAGACGAGCAATCCCGAAAAAATAATAGCAACCGGACCTTTCGCCAATGTACCCAGGCCCACAGCAATATAAAATAGATAGTAAAAAAGATGCTTCCGGAAACTAAAGCCGTAGATAAAACTTAACCATCCAAAGGTCAAAAAGAAAATCAGATAGGGATCGGGTACAGCAAGATGAAACTGAATTGCTAGTTGTAGGGAGGCTATGAGAATCAATGATGCAAACAACGCTGTAGATTCTCCTGCTAACTTCCTTCCAAATAAATAAACACACAATACTGTTAATATTCCCATCACACTCGAAAATATCCGTGCAGCAAATGGATTGACACCAAAGACCCGGAACGCTCCCATCATATGATAATAATGCAACGGAGGCTTATCTGTTCTTAACTGCTGGTTGAAGGTAGGGACGATCCAATCGTTACGCTGATACATCTCCATGGCACAGCCGGCATTTTTGGCTTCATCCAACACATACACCGACGTATTCCAAATGTTGGCAGAGTAAACCGCTGTAGATAGCACTAAGAGCAAAATAAAATTCCTGTTCATGCCGCAAGTTTAGGTCAAAAAAATCTCGCTGAACGGCAGGTGTTTCAATGTTCATAAATCCTTAACATTTATTTAAACACAGGGCAATTGTTTATACTTTTCTTTAAGCGTCAGAAAAAGTATGGAGTTATCGATTGTTATAACACTGTTAAATGAAGAGGAGAATATTGAACCTCTCTTCAAGAGTATTCACCATGCTCTGAAAGATTTTCAATACGAATTGATTTGTGTAGACGATGGATCAACCGATGGAACAATCAAAAAAATTAAATCACTAGCTGATGAGCACGTCAAGTTAGTATCGTTGTATCGAAACTACGGACAAACTGCTGCGATGGCTGCTGGTATTGATCATGCGACAGGAGAATACATCGTTACTATGGATGGTGATTTACAAAACGATCCTTTAGATATCCCATTCCTCCTTCACAAGTTGAAAAGTGAAAACTGGGATGTTGTCGCCGGAAACAGAGTTGACCGAAAAGACGGAACACTCTGGAGAAAAATTCCCAGTAAGATTGCCAATCGTATGATCAGAAATCTAACCGGTGTGTTTATCAGAGACTACGGGTGTACTTTGAAAGTATTCAAAATTGATCTTGCAAAGAGACTGGGTTTGTATGGAGAACTTCATCGGTTCATACCCATACTTGCCGTTATGCAGGGTGGACGTATCACCGATATGAATGTCAGACATCACGCACGTATCCACGGAAAATCAAAGTACGGTATTGGCCGTACGTTTAAGGTGATGAGCGATCTGGTACTGATGGTGTTTTTTCAAAAATACTTCCGTCGGCCGATCCACTTGTTTGGGCCAATAGGAATCATTTCGTTCATAGTTGGATGCTCTATAAACTTTTACTTACTGGTTCTGAAAATTGCGGGCCAGGAAATCTGGGGAAGGCCGATATTATTAGTTGGTGTAACGCTCGTTCTGGCCGGTATTCAATTTCTCACCTTCGGACTTATTGCAGAACTCATTATGCGCACTTATTATGAGTCGCAGAACAAAAAAACATATGAAGTCCGGGAGGTATTTAATGGTGCCCGTATGAAAAAAGAAGTTGAACTATACCAACCGGTTTGACGTCGTTATTATTTCCAAAACAGATTGATTAACCAGTGTCTGCTGCTAGTACTTCAAATTTTTATTCTTCATTTGTTGTAGCCCGCGCAAAGGCCTCATCGTATTCGGGATGAAGGGTACCCATCCATCTGTCCCACCAAAGAAAATACAATCCATAGTTACCATGAACCGATTGGTGATGAACATTGTGATTGACCGAAGTATTGATCCACTTACCTATTAGACTTTTGGAAAATCCTTTAGGGTATAATTCATATCCAAGATGACCGTAGACATTGTATACCATCATAAACAAAAGAAAGATTCCAATGGCGAGTGGGTGCACAGGAAACAAGAATGCTATTAGAACAATCACACCTGCCTCAATGATTGCTTCTAACGGATGAAATGCCATGGCAGCCCAGGGCGATGGATTAGTAGACAAATGATGCACGCGATGAACGATTCGGAAAACAGATTTCCCATGCATCCACCGGTGAGTCCAGTAGAAATAGGTATCGTGAACAACAATCATCATAAAAATACTCGCGAGGAAATAGGCTGTACCGTATTCCTCAAGATTCCAGTAAGCCTGTGTATATGCTGAAAGCGGTGTTGCAAAAACTATAAAGCCAATCGATGCAAAAATTACGGCAGTAATGAGTGAATAAGAAATCTCGCGAATGTAATCCTTACGGGAAGGAAATCCGGCTTGTATTTTTTGAATCAAAAATCGTCTGTTTTTGAATACATAAAAAATAACGAACGCCAATGATGCGAGGATAAAATAGCGAAGTACTATTACCGCGAGGATTACCCAAAAATTTTTATCTCCGGAAAGGTAAACTGAGGCCATACAACACGTTTCGTTCCTCCCAAAGTTACTACGTGAAAGTCGAAATCGAATATCCTAGTTTGATTTTCTTACAGAGCCACCGCTACTGGAGTTGGTGACAGATTTATTTGGATTTCCGCGGTAGCGAATGCTTCCACCACTGCTCGCATGGACATTCAGATCTTCTACGGCATGAAGCTTAATGGCACCCGCGCTGCTTGCATCGGCACGCACTCGCTCAGCCTCGAGGTCGTATGCATCGATCGATCCAGCACTACTTGCTTCCGCGGTAAACGACTTTGCTTTGCCTTTCAATTCCACCTCACCGGCACTGGATGCGCTGGCTTCAACGGTACCCGCGTTAATACTAATATCTATATTGCCCGCACTGGATGCGCTGATCTCTATCGAATTGGCTTCAATCGTTTCTTCCGAGAAAATGCTACCCGCAGAACTTGCCGAAAGCTTATCTATTTTCACATACGTTACATATACTTTAGCATCAACACGACCGCGATAATTTCCGTCACGCATATGCACCTTTAGGTAACTTCCTGAGACTTCTGTAATAATGTTTTCCAGTTTAGTGCCCGTCACCTCTACCCGAAGACTTTCCGATCCACCTTTTATCAAGTAAACATCAATGCCCTCCGCAACTTTGATACCTGTAAACGACTTTGTACTTCGGGTTTGTTGTTCCTGAGCCGAGACAGGCAAAGTGATTAACAGGAGTGTAATTATTAGCAATGAATTCTTCATATAATCTCTGAATTTGAACTAAAGACAAAGCCCGTCAGTAAGGGTTGCATGGCAGGGCTCAACCCGGAAATATTTTGCTGATGTACGAAAACATCGTATTTTACACTAAATTTCACAGTGCATTTTATAAAATTTGTACTTCAAACCAACAAGCTATTATGATTTTTGACAAGAAAGCAGAATTAAACGTGCTCATCAACCTGGCCGCCAGCGATAGTAATGTTGCCGCAAGAGAATCAAAACTTATTCATACCATTGGTACCGCTAACGGTATGAGCAAAGAGGATATCGATACCATGCTTAAGAATCCTAAACCAATTGGCAGTATTGATACGTTGACACCGGATGAAAAGTTTGAACACCTCTACCACCTCATTCAATTGATGAAAATGGATGGTCAGGTCTTTCGTAGTGAAATTGTGTTCTGTGAACAGATTGCCGATAAATTAGGATTTAAAAAGGTTGTAGTCGCCGAAATTTCACAACACGTTTACAGCGACCCTACGATTACTGCCGACCGTGATATGGTGAAAACTAAAGCCATGAAATTCCTTAAATCAAAAGATTGATTTAAAAGCACATTAGCTCAAGAGCCCGCCGGAAACGTCGGGCTCCCCCTTTCCAGCAGGCGTATTATGACCTTGTTTTATGGTTTGGTTCGTTGGGAATAAAGTACTGTACATTCGCTAATACGATCAGCACTCAAAGATTTCTTCACAAAATCGCGAACTTTCCCCATCAGTCGTCGGTTGATGACAATCACTGTGCACTTGTGATGTTCTTTGGATTGCCTTGAATCGGTTATCTTTTGAACATCAACGGTGTGAACGTCGCCCGAAAATGATCGGGTCTTTTGAGGGATTTTCTATGAGCCAACAAGCCCAAATTGCAGTTATTTACGGGTCTTACCGAGACCACAGGAGAGGTATCCATGTTGCTAATTTCGTTGTGGATCAGCTCAAAACACTATGCAAACCTGTGTTTGTGGATGCCAAGGTTTTTGACCTGCCCATGCTAAACAAAATGTACAAAGAATTTGAGTCGGGAGCAGCACCGGACAACATGTCCCGATTGTCAGATTTGCTCAAGGAGAGTGATGGTTTTGTGGTGGTCACTGGCGAGTACAATCACGGTCTTCCACCAGGGTTAAAGAACTTATTGGATCATTTTCAGAAGGAGTATTATTTTAAACCAGCAGGCATTGTTTCCTACTCTGCCGGTAGCTTTGGTGGTGTGCGCGCGGCCATTCATGCCCGGGCGGTTCTGGGCGAGCTCGGCATGGTAACTATTTCTTCTATGTTTCCGTTTCCTTCTATTCGCAAAACGTTCAATGAATCCGGCACCCCGGAAGATCCAAAAATGGAAGAGCGCTTTAAAAAATTTGCCCGAGAGTTGATCTGGTATGCCGAAGCGCTGAAAATAAAACGGAGCGAAGGCACTCCCTATTAATTCTGATTTAGTCTGATCGTTATATTGCCGGATCATCACGGGTATCCCAATCGTTATCTTTTATTTGTAAATACCAGGATGGCCCGGAATTCGATGAACGATTCTGATTGACGCGAAGTACCTTTTTGCCGTATTTATGGCTTTTCATAAACCAGCTTGCCTCCAAGAAAAACCATAGACACTTCCGTTTTCAATATCTCGGCCTCATCAATAGTCATCAGGTCTTTGGAAAAAACAGTAAAGTCGGCAAGTTTACCGGGTTCTATCGAACCTTTTATGTTTTCCTCAAAGGCACCATATGCAGCATCTAAAGTGTATGATTTAAGGGCTTGAATGCGAGTCATTTTTTCTTCGGGTTCATATCCACCTTCTGGTTCTCCCTTTAAGGTTTTCCGAGTGATCGATGCATAAAACGACGGAATTGGATTTACAGGTTCAACGGGCGCATCCGTTCCGTTGACAATCTTTGCTCCGGATTTTAACAGGCTTTGCCACATATATGCTCCTTCCTTAATACGCTTTTCACCAAGTCTATCGATTGCCCAGGGCCGGTCGGATGACATATGGATTGCCTGTAAAGCAGGGATCACACCGAGTTTTGCAAATCTCGGGATATCATCCGGATGGAGATGCTGCGCATGTTCAATCCTGAAGCGATGATCTTTTGCTTTATCGGGATTTTCATTGAAGGCTAATTCATAACGATCGAGAATCTCACGATTTGCACGGTCACCGATCGCATGTGAACAAACCTGAAATCCATATTTCAACGCTTCCTGGGATGTTTTTAAAACAGTATCCATAGATAATGTAGCCATGCCCGAAAAATCTGGACGATCTGAATAAGGCTCAAGCAACCATGCGCCACGCGACCCCAGTGCACCATCGCAGTTGAGTTTGATAGACCGAATAGTAAGAAGACCTGTTGAGTCAATCTGGGGACCTTTGCGCATCCATTCGTACACCAGATCTCTATCCCACCCCGTGATCATTACAAACAACCTGACATTCAGATTTCCTTCTTCTTTTACTTTTTGAAATAATTCAATGTGCTCACGCGTGGCTCCGGCATCATGAAAACTCGTAATGCCATTTCGAAGACAGGCTTTAAAAGCAAGATCGAGCGCCTGACGATTGGTCTCTTCGGAATTCGAAGGAATATGCTGTGTAATCAGTGACATCGCACGTTCATTAAACAGCCCCGTCGGATTGCCCAACCCATCCCGAAGAATTTCTCCACCTTCACTTTGTTCACTATCTAACTTTTCAATGGACAACAAGTTTACTCCTGCAACTTCCATTGCTTTAGCATTTGCAAAACCTGCATGCCCGCTTGCATGTCGCAGGAATACCGGATTGTCTGGTGATACCTCACTGAGATTGTCATGCAACGGAAACCCCTTCACCATTTTCTCGGGCTTTGAATCCCATTTATCCTGATGCCAGCCTCTGCCCACAATCCATTGGCCGGGTTGCGCTTTACTTGCGGCTTCCTTTACTTTCTCAATCAATTCATCGTAGCTTTTTACTTGCATTAAATCGAGATCCACCTCATTGTATCCAACCCCCATGATATGGCCGTGACCTTCTATGAAACCCGGTGTAAGAATTTTACCCTCCAGATTAACTACGGACGTATTCTTACCTATGTACTTGCGTGCATCTTCTTCTGAACCGGTAAAGAGAATTTTATCGGCTTTAACAGCAACAGCTTCTGCTTCAGGCTGAGCATCAGAAGCCGTATAGATTTTTCCACCCAGGATAACTACATCAGCATATTCCTGCTTTTTGCCACAAGATAATATCGCCAGAAATATTAGTAGTGAAAGAAAACCATGTTTACGCATAAGGTCTGATTTTTATGCTTAATGTTAATAGAAATTATTGAAGAATTCTCTCGTTATTATCTTTACGGACAAATTTCCGGATGCCATCGAATGAAATACCTTAGATTAATATGTATCGATAAGCTTCATCAACGTTACCAATTATTCAACACTCAAACTTTCAAATCAAATGAAATATCTCTACACGCTGCTGTTTTTTATGATGATAACCATTTCTGGTTTCGGGCAGGAATTTGGATTGTCGTTCTCATACTTTATCCCAAAGAATGGTTACTTCTCTACACCCATTAGTCCGTTTTCTATCCGTGGACTTGGTGTAGACCTTAATCGTTTTATCGCACTGGAGACTGGCGCGTCATTGTACCGGATGACTGGCCTGAACGTGAAAGATCTTCCCTTCGAAACGAAAGACCCGTTGGTCGGGCCAAACTTTACAATTTTAGTGCCCGCCGAATTGGTCATTCAATTCAAAGGATCTTCTGTGGAATTTGATATTAAAGGTGGTGTCTTCGGATTCTATGGCTTTAGTCAGAAAATCAATTATGGAAACTTTGACAGGGCTATTCGCGAGTATGAAGAATGGCAGGTTGCAAACAGCGATTTTACCTATGAAAACAAACCCGGATGGGGCTACCTTACTGGCGCAGAGTTGACGGTTTATGTTACGCAACAAGTGGGGGTGTCCATTGAAACAAACTATCTCATGGGTCAATCAAATCTCCCTTTAGAAGGAACATACACCGGCGGGAACACTGTGCTTGAAACAAAGACTGTTGAATATGCTGATGCAAAAATTGATCTTACCGGACTGGAATTTTCGATAGGACTGATTTTCAATTCCGGCCAGGGAGGAGGGCCTAAAAAAAGAAGACGCAGATAAAATTGCTGCATTAACATTAAACACTTGCAGTATTGTCCTCAATTTGAACTTGAAGAACGGCCGCAATTTTATTCAGGTGTTTGATTAATTTTTCCTTTTGTCTTTTGCTTAGCAAATGAACTTTTGTGCCATCATCAAACTTCAAGTAGCCATTAAACTCAACATTGGAGTAAATTGAAGATTTTGTTGTATGTGCTGTAAACATCTGCCTTCTCACCTTTGATGTGTTAATGAAGATTTTTTCGATTCCGTCATACGAGATTTTCTTTCCGCTTTTTATAAAAAGAAAAGACATGTATTCCCTGTACACTTTCTGACTGGTGTCTATTTCAATTCCTGAATAGCCGGAAAGAACGACCATAGACCCAATGGCCAGAACTATTGCGACCACAGTTTTCGCAGCAATGAGCGAGACTGAAACAATTAACAAAATGACAGCAAGAAACAGAAATGGCCACGGAAACAAAATTCCGGTTTTAACGTCAATCGTATTTTTATTCATGATTTGTATTGTTCAACGCAACGTTACGTAACTCACCATCATTATTACCACAACACCATTCACCCGTCGGTCAACGATACCCCTACCCCCGATATACGACCTGCACTATTCAACAACCTGGACTTCTTCCTCCGGTTTAACCGAGAAAGCCCGGGGCATCTCAGTCATTTCCAATACCCCTTTATTGTGTTTCTTATAGAGTAATCGGGAGTCATCAATGAAAACCTTGCTTGCGGCTTTAGAAGCTGGATCCTTCATAAAACTTATGCTATCACTTTCAATTTTACCGACAGGCAAAATGTAATAGTCTTTGCTGGCATCAACGCTCCGGTAAACCCATTCAAGATAGTACCCGGCAGAATCGATGGTTGTAACAGCACTGTCGGGGGAGTAAGTTACTTTTTGAAGTTCGAGGTAGGCGAGTGCACCACCATCGGTATAACGTTTACGCTGACCAGATACAAAATTACCGAGTGAGTATGCTAAAAACTGATTGGCCTCCTTCCGCCACTCCATGGGTTGAATCACATGAGGATGTGCGCCAATAACAAGTTGCACTCCGAGATCGAAACAAAATTGCGCAAGATCCTTTTGGTTTTTTGAAGGCAGGCTTTGATATTCAGCACCCCAGTGTGTGAATACAATAATCGCATCGGGCTTTAACTCTTTTGCTTTTTTTATATCTTGCCGCATAACCGCAGTGTCCAGCAAGTTCACGATTGTTGGTTTAGGTATCGGGATACCATTTGTCCCATAGGTGTAATTAAGAAGCGCAAGTTTAAATCCGTTTTTCTCAATGATCAAAGGGGAGTCATTAAGCTTGGAGATTGTATCAACGAACGTGCCTGTATGCGGTATGTTAAAACTATCCAACAACACAATGGTGCGTTCAATCCCACGCTTACCACGATCAACGCTGTGGTTATTGGCCGTGACAAGTGCATCAAATCCGATTTCTTTCAGTGTCATGGCTAAATTATCAGGGGAGCTGAATTGCGGATAACCTTTGTAAGGAGGACCTGCTAGCGTAACTTCAAGGTTCGCAATAGCCACATCGGCTGATTCGATATAAGGCTTAATAAATTGAAAGCATGATGTATAGTCGTATGCTTTCTTCGCCGGTTCGTAAGCAGAAGCAATCTGGGAATCGTGTCCCATAATATCTCCGGCAAATAGTAACGAAATTCGCGTTGTATCTTGTGCTACAAGCGTAACAAACGAGCCTGAAATAAAGAGTAACAGAAAAGGAATTCGTTTCATTTAGATTTCAATTTGTTAAATCATTTTTCAAATCCTTCAACCTAAAAAATTTTGTGTTAAGCAGTTGAATGTAATGGTACTATTTTCTCCTCTACAATGGCAAATACCTTATCCTCTTTTTTGGGGTGAATACGTGCTAAACCTGTAAACGCTCCGAAAGCAGGCAATAACCCTGCCTGTCCACCAAAATAAAAACAAGGTAATGTCAATGATTGCCTTCCTTTTCCTCTCACTGTTATACCAGGATGAAGATGGCCCGAAAGATTGTAAAGAAACGGGTCCGCCTCCTCAAGAGGATGATGCGTAAGTATAAAGGGTTCCATGCAGAGTGACTCATGAACCACAATACCTTTTCGGGAATATTGTTGAGCACTCATAATATCATGATTACCCCTCACTAGCTCAAAAGATGTTTGTCTAAAATGTTTTATCAGTTCGCCAAAAGTTTCCCATTCCGGATTGTAATGACTATGAAATAAATCACCCAGGAAAATGGTCCGTTCCGGTTTCGTCAGGATAACAAGGTCAATTATGCCCTCGATATTCCTGTCATTTGCTTTTGCCGGAACGGCAATACCGGATTTACGGAAATGGTTAATCTTTCCTAAATGAAGATCGGCTAAAAACAACATACTTTTTTTCCTCCATAGAGCCGCTTTTTGCGGGTACAACTCAAGAAGTTCTCCAAATATCTCTACCTCCACCATAGGGCAATCTAGCAAATCAAATGTTGAGTTTTTGATGAGCTGACAAAAAACTGATAATCAATCATATACAAAACTTGCGAAGCCTTTTCGACAAAAAAGTTAACATAGCCTTAACAATGTGCATGTTATTTCGCCCTAGATTGCGCCCCGAATAACCCAGTTTATGTTCGAATTAGACTTCGCCCACTCGGCTCTTCTTATTGTCTGCCTCTTTGCCGCCTGTGCCTTTGAATTTGTAAATGGTTTTCATGATACTGCCAACGCCGTCGCGACCGTAATTTACACTAACTCATTGAAACCCTGGGCAGCTGTAATCTGGTCGGGCATTTGGAACTTTCTGGGTGTTTTTGCCGGAGGAATTGCTGTTGCTGTTGGGATTATCAATCTGCTTCCTGTAGAGACACTCGTTGATCAGAATATCGCGCACAGCCTCGCCATGGTGCTGGCATTGTTAATTACAGCTATTTTTTGGAACCTCCTGACCTGGTATCTGGGCATTCCATGTTCTAGCTCGCATACACTAATCGGGTCTATATTGGGCGTTGGACTGGCCTATTCACTGCTACCCGAGGCGGTCGGCGAAGCTGTAAACTGGACTAAAGCCCGTGAGATCGGACTGTCCTTGTTAATCTCGCCTCTTTTCGGATTTTCAATGACGATTATTCTGATGTATTTGATTCGCTCCCTTACAAAAAAGACCTCGTATGGTGAAAGCTTATTTAAGGAACCTAAAAAAAATAACCCTCCACCACCGTGGATACGGGCAATTCTGATCGTGACTTGTACCCTTGTGAGTTTCTTTCATGGTTCAAATGATGGCCAGAAAGGTGTGGGGCTTGTGATGTTAATTCTAATTGGGATTGTACCAGCGTACTTTGCATTAGACGAATCCTATTCACCATCCAAACTTCCAGAATCGCTTTCGCGGATTGAAAGGGTAATCGAATCAATTGACTCAACTGTGCTTTCTGTATCGGGCAAAGCAAGTCTGGTAGAAGCTAAAGAAATGAACCAAAGATTGCAGGAAAGGTTCTCAACCCTACCAAGCATACCTGCTATACCAAAAACTGAAAGATTCGTTGTGAGAAAAGATATCATGGTTATGGATCGTAACCTGAATGCAATTGCCAATCAGGACGACGTAAAACTTAGTGAAAGTGAAAAGAAAACGCTGAGTGATGAGTTGAACAATGTTCGACAGGTAACAGACTATTCTCCAAGGTGGGTACTGTTGATGATCTCTATTTCGCTAGGACTAGGCACGATGATCGGGTGGAAGAGAATTGTGAAAACAGTCGGTGAAAAAATAGGTAAAGAACACTTGACGTATGCTCAAGGAGCAAGTGCGGAATTAGTTGCCGCAAGTACAATCGGCCTTTCCTCGTATTTTGGACTTCCTGTAAGTACAACGCACGTGCTGTCATCCGGTATCGCCGGAAGTATGGTTGCCAATAAAGGTGTCAAAAACCTGCAGCCAGATACAGTCCGCAATATTTTAATAGCTTGGTTTCTTACGTTGCCAGTTGTTATGATTATGGCGGGAACCCTATTTTTGCTTTTTAGAGCAATTTTCTAGCCTTTCCGGCGATTTTCTGACATCAACAAGAACGGTACCTCGTTATCACAACCTTTGTAAATCCGTTCTTTCATCTTTTTTCAATGAAAAATGTAACTGATTTTCAAAGGATTAACGCATTCGTTGCTTACGTTGATCAGATCGCTGGTATATAGAGAGATATTTCCGTTTTTTTACTCTTTCTTGGCCTTAAGCATATGCGTCTTATTAATATTAAAGTTGTCGTTTTTCTGCTTTTAGCATCCGTTGTGTCGCGGGCACAAATGACCGACGATTTTGCTTCGACGGATGAGGATACTCCAGTTACGTTCAATGTTACAGACAATGACGCTGTATTTCTTCCCCGCCGGAATACAGTCGACCTTGATACTTCGCTACCAGGCAGACAAACCTCTGCAAGTACCTATGAGGGAACATACACGGTAAAAAATTCGGGAGATGTAACATTTACTCCGGTCCAGGATTTTTTTGGTATTTCTACGCTTGAGTATTCAATGAACTACGGCTTTTTTGGTTCTTCTACAGGCACAGCACTTATCACCGTTACCGTCAACTCCGTCAATGATCCACCTGTAACAGTAGACGATGAAGCTGTTACAGATAGAAACGTTCCAATTGTAATAGATGTACTAGCCAATGATTATGATGTCGATGATGGCATCAACCCTTCAACGGTTACACTGAGTGATTTTGTCGGAGGAACCTTTACAGCGAACGCTTCGGGGCAAGTCACCTATACTCCTACTCCAAACTTTTTCGGAATGGCAAGTGCGGTTTATTTAGTACAGGATTATGCGGGGGCCTCTTCAAACAAGTCAACTATTTATGTAACGGTAAATTATGTTAATGATCCACCTGTCGCTGTGAATGACCAGGCGACTATGGACGAAAACGACCCACCTATAAATATCAATATTCTTGCAAACGACTATGATTCGGATGGAAATTTAAACGCAGCAAGTGTGGTTTTAATTGATCCTACCAACGGAACCTTTATTGTAAATGCGTCAGGTCTTGTGACCTATACACCGCCGCCAGACTTTAATGGTGTTGCCACCGTGAGGTATACCGTAAATGACAATGATGGAGCGACATCAAATCAAGCAACTGTGACGGTCACTGTAAATAGGGTCAACCAGCCTCCCGTTGCGGTTAACGATGCGGCTTCAATGAATGAAGATGGTGCACCTATTACCATTAATATCCTGGCTAATGACAATGATCCTGATGGCACTCTTAATCCCGGCAGTGTGGTTTTAAGCAGTGCAACCAATGGAACGTTTACAGTTAACACTGCGGGTGTCGTAACGTATATACCATCTGCTAATTTTTATGGCGTTGCAACCGCGAAATATACTGTAGAAGATAACGAAGGTGCTGTGTCAAACGAGGCGACCATCAGCGTGACTGTTAACGCAGTGAATGATCCTCCATCATTTGCCAGCATCCCGAACCAACGGGTCCTTAAAAATTCAGCCACAAAATCAGTAAGCGTAACGGGCATTTCAGCCGGTCCATTTGAAATTGAAACGTTGACCCTTACAGCCACTTCCTCGAATATTAATCTTGTTCCAAACCCCGCAGTGGTTTATAACGGTACGGCAACTACTGCAACACTAAACTTTAAGCCTCAACCTGATCAATCCGGTACCGTTGTCATTACCGTCATCGTTACTGATGAAGGACAACTTACATTTTCCCGTACGTTCCAGATTGAAGTGGTTGAAGTTGAAATAACATCAACGCCAGTCACCGTTGCAGCCCCGGAACAAGTGTATGAATATTTTATTGAAGTGACAGACGTGCCTGAAACCCTGACTATTGTAGCAACGCAAAAGCCGGCATGGGCTACCCTTTCATCGGTGAGTAAAAACCGGGCTAAGTTAAGTGGCACTCCGCCGCCAACGGCACCACTTTCCAGTGTAGTAACTTTGCAATTACGAGATGGGGCAACTGTACTCGATCAACAACAATTCACGTTGATTATGAACCGCCTTCCCACAATCACATCATTTAATTTACAAACCGCTGAAGATGTTCCGCTTCCGTTTACTTCGGCAAGTTTCGTAGCAGCCTATTCCGATCCTGACAATCATCCATTAACGGAAGTTCAATTTGCAGAACTACCAAAGCATGGAACCCTGAGATTGAATACAACGCCTCTTCCTGTGGGAGCATCCATTCCAATTGCGTCCATTTCTGATATTTCTTATCATCCAAGTCAGGATTACAATGGCCCCGATACACTCTATTGGAATGCAAGTGATGGATTCAGTTACAGCGCCAACACAGCATCAATAAATTTTGTGATCACTCCAGTAAATGATGCACCGGTTATTGAATTTCTGGAATCAACTTCACTACAGTATGAGTTGGGAAGCGAAATTCCAATTTTTATCACGTCAGCATTCAGGGTAATTGATGTGGACGATAATAATCTGACAGGTGCAGAAATAGGAATACGATTCATGAACTATCAGCCTGGAAAGGAGCAACTCTTATTTAAAGATACCCTGAATATTCAGGGAAATTTCAATGGAGCGGCAGGAATACTTCTTTTGACAGGTGTATCTTCTGTTGAAAATTATCAGGCAGCGATTCGGACCATTAAATATAACTATGTAAACCTGGAAGATGTACGGCAAGGCACTACTGAAGTTTATTTTAATTTAACTGATGGCAAAAGTTTAAGTGAAACGAAATCAAGGAGTATTGAATTGATTTATACATTTCAGGATCTGAATATTCCAAACGCATTTACTCCCAATGAAGATTTTATAAACGACACCTGGAATATAACGTCTCCCAACACTACTGACGATTCTGTGCCATATGATGAGGCTATAATCAGAGTCTACAACAAACAGGGAACCCTTGTACATCAATCGGTAGGATTTGAAAGGGCCTGGGACGGAACATTCAACGGAAAAAAATTACCAGCAGACACTTACTTCTATACGATTGATCTTAAATACAACAGAGTAAGGTATAAGGGAACGGTTACCATTCTGCGATGACGAATTGAAACGCTAGTCAGCATATCGAATTGCCATCCGTTTAATACGGTCCTCCAGTTTTTCTGACGTAAGTTTTTCGCGAAGCCTGTCAACCATAATAGGAAAAGCAAAAGGTGTTGGTTTCGCTGGCCGTGTAATAACGATCTTTTGCGTATTGATTCGATCTAACGCCCTTCGCAAGCGCACTTCTTCAAGCTGAAAATCCATTACTTCTTCAAAGGCTTGTTGCAATAGCAGATTATGACCTTCATAGTCATGAAAAACATTGAAGAAAAGTTGTGAGGTCGACTGAAGATGTCTGTCCTTCACCGGCTTACCTGGATAGCCTTTAAACACCAGTCCTGAAATAGCCGCGATATCCCGAAATTTCCTTCTGGCCATTTCCGTGGAATTGATACTTGCCTGAATATCTTCAAATAAGTTTTCAGTACCCATTACGTTGGTTTCAATTGCTTCCTCAATCGGAATAGGTTGATCTGAAAGCAACTCAAAACCATAGTCATTCATTGCAATGGAAAATGTTATAGGTTGAATCTGTGAAATCCGGTACGCGACCAATGCAGCAATTCCTTCATGAACAAACCGGCCTTCGAAAGGATACATCAAAACATGAAACCCCTCATCGCTTTCAAAGTATTCAACCAAAAATTCCTTTTTACCTGGTAAAATTGAACGTTCGCGTTGCAAGTCAAATAAGGGTTTTAAAAAAAGCAGCTCTTCGTCCGTTTCCTTCTCATGCACTACTTCATCAAGTTTTGTTCGGATCATTTCACTAAGCTGAGAAGATAAAGGCATTCGGCCACCTTGCCACGAGGGAACAGCACCGGACTTTTTGTTTGACTTTCTTACCTGGGCCTCCATTTCCTTGATTCGTACTAACTCAAGATTCCTCCCTGCAAACCAAAAGACATCTCCGGGGCTCAGTCTTGAAATAAAATATTCTTCTATAGTACCGAGATACTTACCGGACAACAGTCGAACATACATTGAACTATCGCCAACAATGGTACCCACTGATAATCGATGCCGCATAGCAATGGTTCGGCTCTCGACTTTATAAATACCATTTTCTATAATAACTTTTCGGTATTCATCGTATGCCTGAAGTGAGTCGCCTCCGGTTGTGATAAAGTTAAGAAGCCAATACCATTCATCCAGCGAAATACTTTTGAAACAAAAGGTGCTTTGAACTTCAACATATAGCTGGTTGGGTTCAAAGCCATCCGATACCGCCAGCGTAATGAGATATTGCATCAATACATCAAACGACCGAATGTATGGAAAACGATCTTCGACAACCTTTTCCCCGATAGCATGACGTATGGCAGCTGCTTCGATCAACTCAAGAGAATGTGTTGGCACAAAATAAATTCTGCTTACCGCTCCGGGTTGATGTCCGCTTCTACCTGCACGCTGAAGAAATCGTGCAATTCCTTTTGGTCCGCCGACTTGTACTACAGTTTCAACCGGTCGAAAGTCAACACCAAGGTCAAGACTCGACGTACAAACCACTGCTTTTAGTTTACCTTCATGTAATTGATCTTCTACCCACCCTCTCAGCTCCTGACTTATCGAACCATGGTGCATTGCAATCAGGCCTGAAAGCTCAGGAGCTTTATCCAACATCCTTTGGTACCAAATCTCTGCAAATGATCGCGTGTTGGTAAAGATTAATGTTGTGGTACTTTTCTTGATTATTTCAACTACTTTATCCAATAGCTGAATACCAAGATGACCTGCCCAAGGCATGCGTTCTAATGAATCAGGTAAGACAGAAATAACTTCAACACGCTTTTCAATATCAGATTTAATAACACAATAGTTCTTCTCCATGTAATAATTTCCCAACAACGCTTCAAGCGCTTGTTCCATATTTCCAATGGTTGCCGATATCCCCCATATTTTCAATGATGGTGAAATCGTCTTCAATCGCGATAACGCAAGCTCTACCTGAACTCCGCGTTTAGATCCCATTAATTCATGCCATTCATCAGCAACAATGGCCTTTAAGTTCTTGAAGAACTCGGCATATCCTTTCTGCGCCATCAAAAGATGTAAACTTTCTGGCGTAGTGATAAGTATTTCAGGTGGTCTCTCTTTCTGTTTCGCCCTGTCTTTTAAGGAAGTATCGCCCGAGCGAACGCCTATTTGCCAGGGCAAGTCCAGTCCGTCAATGGCACGTTTAGCTGACAACTCAATTTCTTTTGACAAGGCCCTTATGGGTGTAATCCATATTACCTGAAGGCCATTGTTGTTTTTTTTTGATTTGTATGAAGGGTTATTCCGAATAAACTCCAACATCACCGGAATCATTAAAGAATAAGTTTTACCACTTCCTGTAGGCGCGTTCACCAAACCATTCTGTCCGTCGAGGTAAGCCTGCCATGCATCAAGCTGGAATGCAAAAGGTTGCCAGCCTCTGGATGCAAACCAATCTTTTCCTATTTTTAGATCCTTGTCGGCCATATCCACTAAAAGTATGATTTCCATGCAAGCAAAAAAACATTTTCCGGACCGTGATGTTAAACTGAGTTAAATACTGGAAGATGGGAAAATACTCAATTAAAGAACTAGAGAAACTTTCAGGCATCAAAGCGCATACCATTCGAATATGGGAAAAACGTCACAGACTTATAACTCCTTCGAGGACGGCGACTAATATCCGATTCTACTCAGATGAGGATCTTAAAAAGATTATCAATGTATCGCTGCTGAACAATAATGGAATAAAAATTTCCAAGATCGCCGACATGTCTCTCGAAGATATGAACCACAAGGTTCTGGAGATCAGTGAAGTTAAAAACGATGCGCTGATTCATATCGATCAATTGGTCGTTGCCATGATTGACATGGAAGAAGAAGCTTTTGAAAAAATCCTAAGCAACCTGATTCTTCGCCATGGTTTCGAAAAAACGATTACCGAGATGGTATACCCTTTCCTGGAGAAAATCGGTATCCTTTGGCAGACGCAAAATATTACGCCGGCCCACGAGCATTTCATTTCCAACCTTATTCGTCAAAAGATTATTGTTGCCATTGATGGTTTGCCTATACCCTCAAAATCAGCAAGGAAGATTCTACTCTATCTTCCTGAAGGTGAATTACACGAACTCGGGCTGTTGTTCTATCACTTTCTTTGCAGGAAGGCGGGCTACAGGACCTATTATCTGGGTCAAAATGTGCCGTATGGGGATCTGCTCTCCGTTTTTGAAAGACATGCTCCTGATATCCTATTGACATCCATTACCTCCACACCCGGCTCGCCCATCGAAGCCTAT
This sequence comes from Chryseolinea sp., assembly GCA_041747735.1. Classification (GTDB taxonomy): domain Bacteria; phylum Bacteroidota; class Bacteroidia; order Cytophagales; family Cyclobacteriaceae; genus Chryseolinea. The sequence goes on along the minus strand of JBGTEP010000073.1, from coordinate 159,428 downwards.
TTGCAGCAACTCAACAACGACTTTTCCACTGTTCCTATCCTCATTTCAGGGTACCAGGTCCTTCGGTACAAGGGACTTAAAGTTGGAAATATCCAAACGTTTTCAAACGCCCTGGAGTTAAAACACTTCCTCTAAGCCCTCGCTGTCAAACAAAAGAGCCGATCCACTCCGCAAAAAAAGCCTGTCAATCGTGTATTTAAATTTTTGTTCATTCTTTTCATATAAAAGGTGAACAAAAAAGGAGGTATTGTGCTTTATAGAGTTATATTTGTCTAACATAAAATAACAAACTATAAACAGTACTTGTATGACAGCCGTAGAATTCACTCATCAGATTGCCGGGATGCGCAGTACGTTGCAAACTTTTACCAGAAGGTTTACTCACGACCGGGACGAGTCATTAGACTTAGTTCAGGATACCATTTTAAAAGCACTTACGTATAGAGATAAATTTCGAGAAGACACAAATTTGAAAGGATGGTTATTTACCATCATGAGAAATACTTTTATTAACAATTACAGAAAGAATCAGAGAGCCAGAACATCAAATGATACTACAAAAGATCTATACTTTCTGAATGTGGAAGAGGAACATACCTTCAACAGGCCACAAGAAAGCATGGAGTTCAAAGAAATCTGGAAAAATGTGAACAATTTGAAAGATGAGCTTTTAACACCCTTCAAGATGCACACAACAGGCTATAAGTATCATGAGATAGCGGAGCATTTAAACATACCAATCGGAACGGTAAAAAACAGGATCTTTCACGCCCGGAAAGAAATTCAAAAGAACTTACATGGCTATTGAGTAACTTTCGATTCAACCTTGTTTGATGAGTAGAGTTGCAATTATTGGCTCCGGTTTTTCCGGACTCTCAGCAGCGTGTTTTCTGGCACAAGCTGGGTTTGAAGTTACAGTTTTAGAGAAGAATGAATCAGCAGGCGGCAGGGCAAGAAAATTTGCGCACCAGGGCTTTGTTTTTGACATGGGCCCAAGTTGGTATTGGATGCCTGATTCCTTTGAAGCATTTTTCGGCTCATTCGGAAAAAAACCTTCCGATTACTATCAATTACATCGGCTCGACCCTTCGTATCGCATTGTGTATTCCGACGAAGATTATCTCGACGTTCCGGCGGGTGTTGACAAACTTTGCCAAATGTTCGAACACCTTGAGCCAGGCAGTTCTGAACATCTCTTGTCCTTTTTAAAAGAGGGGAAATTCAAATATGAAATTGGCATGCATGACCTCGTGCACAAACCCGGTTTATCAATTTCGGAACTTATTGATCTTAGGTTGATTAAAGGTGTTTTCAAACTTCATGTCTTTGAATCCATATCGACCTACATTAGAAGATTTTTTAAGAACCCGAAACTCGTCCAGCTTCTCGAATTTCCAGTCCTCTTCTTGGGTGCAAAACCGGAAAAAACGCCAGCCTTATATAGTTTAATGAACTATGCAGACATGTCCCTTGGTACATGGTATCCTATGGGGGGTATGCATAAGATTATTGAAGGAATGGTTTCACTTGCGGAGTCTTTGGGTGTACATTTTGAATTTAACAGTGTCGTAGAAAGAATAGATATTGATGGCGATAGAGCCAGTGGTCTCATTGTAAACGGAGCGTTACATCCATTTGACTATGTAGTTGCATCTGCTGACTATCGCCACGTTGAACAGCAATTGCTACCCGCGTCACACCGACGATACACACCGGAATACTGGGATAGTCGTCTGATGGCTCCCTCAAGCCTTATTTTCTACCTGGGAATAAACAAAAGAATTAAAAATCTGCTTCATCACACGCTTTTTTTTGATGCAGATTTTAAACAACATGCATCAGAAATTTATGATGATCCTCAGTGGCCAACAGCACCTCAGTTCTACGTTTCCTGCCCTTCAAAAACAGATCCTTCGGTGGCTCCGGAAGGATGCGAAAATATTTTCATCCTTATTCCTGTAGCACCTGGTCTTATAGATTCTCAACCCATACGGGACCGCTACTTTAACATGATACTTCCCCGCCTTGAACAACTGATTGGGGAGAACATTCGCGATCATATAATTTATAAAAGAAGTTATGCACATCAGGACTTTATCAATGATTATAATGCATTTAAGGGAAATGCTTATGGATTAGCAAATACCCTTATGCAAACCGCTAATCTTAAGCCATCGATCATAAACAAAAAAGTAAAAAACCTGTTTTATACAGGTCAGCTAACTGTTCCTGGCCCCGGAGTGCCACCTTCTATCATTTCGGGGCAGGTCGTAGCGAAAGAACTTATTAAAAAACATAAGTAATTCGTAACTTGATACTAAATGAAGGAATTGTACGATAAGGTCTCTATCCGTTGCAGCCGCGTAACCACGCATGCGTATAGCACGTCTTTCTCCCTCGGCATCCGCTGTCTAGAAAAAGATTTACGTGATCCGATCTATTCCATTTACGGCTTTGTACGCTTTGCCGATGAAATCGTTGATACGTTCCATGGGTTTGATAAGAAAACACTGCTAGCCAGGTTTAAAGAAGATACATACACTTCGATACGGGAAAAGATAAGTTTGAATCCGATTCTTAATAGCTTCCAATCGACCGTTCATCAGTATAAAATTGAAAACTCGCTCATTGAACAGTTTTTGAAAAGCATGGAGATGGATCTTTCAAAAGTCAATTATGATCCTGACTCATTTAAAGAATACATTCTGGGTTCCGCGGAAGTCGTCGGTTTGATGTGCTTACGTGTTTTTTGTAAAGGTGACTTGAACATGTTCGAAATTCTGAAACCATATGCAATGAGTTTAGGATCAGCATTTCAAAAAATAAATTTCCTTCGCGATCTTCAGGCTGACTTCATTGGTATGGGAAGAACATACTTTCCAGGCGTGGAGATGAATCACTTTGATGAGGGTTGCAAACAAAAGATAGAAGAAAGTATAAAGCATGACTTTGATGAAGGGTTTATTGGCATAAAAAAATTACCCCGGTCTGCTCGTTTCGGTGTCTATGTTGCATATGTATACTACGTAGCATTATTCAGAAAAATCCAGAACACACCTTCTGAGCTTATCCTGAGGAGTAGAATCAGTATACGAAAAAGACATAAAGCGAGGCTGCTGGCCTACTCTTTTGTTAAACATCAATTGAACCTGATCTGATGGAAAAAATAATACTCGTAGACGAACACGATAATGCAGTAGGCACCATGGAGAAAATGGAAGCCCACCGCAAAGGGCTTCTTCATCGGGCATTCTCCATTTTGCTTTTCAACTCGAATGGCGAGCTTCTGCTTCAGAAAAGATCAAAAAATAAATACCACAGCGGAGGGCTTTGGACAAATACCTGCTGTAGTCACCCCTTACCTGCAGAATCTGTAAAAGATGCTACGCGAAGAAGATTGAAACAGGAAATGGGAATCGACTTGCAACCTGAGTTTGCCTTTAAATTCATTTATAAGACTGATCTTGATCAAAACCTGATAGAACATGAATGCGATCATGTTTTCACTGGAACGTTTGACGGCAATCCAATCATCAACCTGGAAGAGGTGGAGGACTGGAAATTTATGAATTTAAGCGCTCTTCGAAAGGACATGGAAAAACACCCTGAATTGTACACGTCGTGGTTTAAGATCATAATAAATCACCCTGAGCTTAATGCGTTGGCAGCATAAATTCTGGCAGGGGTGAGATAACCCGGGTCTCCCACAATAAACTCAATTTGAACATGCCCCATGTATTGTTGTTAATAATAAAAAAATTTCACCATGCTATCATTCTTTAAAAAAGACCCGATCAAAAATCTCGAAGACAAACGCAAGAAACTTTTGGAAGAAGCCATGCACACACAGCGATCTGGTGACTTGAAGTCTTTTGCATCAAAGATGGAAGTAATTGACAAACTCGAAAAAGAAATTGAAATCCTTCGTACACCAAAAATCTGAATCACTTTTCAGTGAAGAGACAACCATATTTTGGTTTAGAAGGGATCTTAGGCTTGCAGACAATGCAGGCTTGTATTTTGCCTTAAAAGAAAACAAAATTGTACTTCCGATTTTCATCTTCGACAGTGTTATTCTGGGGAAACTGGAAGACAAAGAAGACAGACGGGTCACATTCATTCATCAGTCGCTCTCCCTTTTAAAAGATCAGCTGGAGGAACTTGGAAGTTCTCTACTCGTTTTGCACGGAAATCCAGTCGATATTTATAAAGATCTGAAAGCAAAAGCTGTTTACACTAATCACGATTATGAACCATATGCGAAGCGGCGGGATACGGACGTAGAAAAGGTTCTGGAAAAAAAAGGTATAACCTTTAAAACGTTTAAAGACCAGGTGATTTTCGAACGTGAAGAGGTTACAAAAGATGATGGAAAACCTTATACCGTATTCACGCCCTACAGTCGGAAATGGAAATCATTGTTAAACAAGTTTTACCTCAAAAGTTATCCCACAGAAAAATACTTCGGAAATTTTCATAAGTGCAAATCAATACCACTTCCCTCATTGACGGACATAGGATTCAAGGAAGTGTCGACACCATTTCCTGAACGCGTTGTAAAAAAATCAATTATTAAAAACTACGATAAACAACGAAACTTTCCAGCGGTCAACGGCACATCCAAACTAAGTGTTCACCTCCGGTTCGGCACAGTGAGTATCCGGAAACTGGCTCAGCTTGCACTTCAAACCAACGAGGTTTGGCTCAATGAACTAATTTGGAGAGATTTCTATCAAATGATTCTATGGCATTTCCCCCAGGTAGAAAAATACGCTTTTAAACCGGCATACGACAGAATCGAATGGCGTAATGATAAAAAAGAGTTTGAGGCATGGTGTGATGGAAAAACTGGATACCCGATCGTGGATGCAGGAATGCGCGAGCTGAACAGTATCGGCTTCATGCATAACCGCGTTCGTATGGTCGTTGCCAGTTTTCTTACGAAACATCTTCTGATTGACTGGCGTTGGGGTGAAGCTTATTTCGCAGAAAATCTTTTAGACTTTGACCTTGCTTCAAACAATGGCGGATGGCAATGGGCAGCAGGATCGGGCTGTGACGCTGCACCGTATTTCAGGGTATTTAACCCACAGCTTCAAACTGAAAAGTTTGACCCAAAACTTGAATACATCCGGAGGTGGATACCTGAACTCGACAGTTCAACCTATCCTCCACCTATTGTTGATCACAAAGTTGCTCGCGAAAGAGTATTAAAAGTTTATAAAGAAGCTCTAGGTTGATGATCTTTTAATAAAAGAAAATCTCATCAATAAAAATCCAGCCTTTTTCACCACGGCCGTTGTGCCATTCAGGCAATCTTGAAACTGGCTTAGCGACAATTTTGAAATAAGTGTAATCTGCGGGATCAAGACGCAGGGTTACTGCTTCTACTTTTAAAGGTCCATAACCCTTGGGCTGATTGCCAATGACTTTTTTAACGAGTGAAAGATTATCAGCATTTTTTCCGGCCCACACTTCAACTTCTTCCGGTGGAAAACTCTGGGATCCAATATTTTTCCCAAAGCTCAATACGATGGTGCTAATTCTTCTGGCTTTCTCGAAGGTAAATCCCGCTATGAAAGGCTGATTCCGATAACCCAGCCATGATGGTTCTTTTAGTAAATCAGGGTATCCCTTTTTTCCATCAAAAAGGCTTAACGCCCCTTCGCCCGGGTATTTAGGATCAGCCGCATTAATCAACTCAGCGTGATGTGGTTTAATGCCTTCTACAAAGCAGGTCATCTCCAATACATCACTACAATACCATCTATCCTTACACGCCCTTGCTTTCAACACCGTCGTCTCATTCAACTTAAACGACCGGTCATAAATAATGCCTGCCAACGTATCGGGATCTGTGCCGTCTAAAGAATAGCGTATCACTGCGCCCGGCATCGCGTGTTTTAGGACAATTTCTTCACCTTGCTTAACAAGTCCTTCATTCTCGAGGATCGGCTTACTCAGCTTAATAATTGCATCGTCTCTAAACTGGCTATTGATAATGGATACTTCTGGGTACATACGCGACAACGAGTCCGCTTCCTTTTCCGTGACTTTTGTACTCCAGATAAACAAATCTCTGAGCTGAGATAATTCTAAAACCGGAATCAGGCTTTTAGCATCTATGCCGGTTCCCGACAAAGAGACGGATTTCAAATTTTTCGAATCCTTAAGTTCAGCTAATCCGTCACCTTTAATACTTGAAAAATTAAGATTAAGGTATTCCAAATTTTTAAAGGATTTAATGATCGACAAATCCTTGTCAGCAACAGGCATCTTCGAGAGATTTAAAACCACAAGTTGGTCTTGTATAGCTTTCAACTCTTCAAGTGCTTTTATCTCAAAAGATTTCTTAACAAAAAAATCCGCCTGTAATGCCGGACTGTTTTGGTATAACGGAAAGACCGTACGAAAAGGAGTATTAAGTTTTTCGATAACGTCTTCTGAAACAGCTTCAAAAGTATATTTATTCGCCAATTGTGTCACAGGCTGTACTTCAGTCAAAGAAGCAACCATAAACTTTAATGAATCACCTTCGGGAAGTTGATGTAGTTTCTTTTCAAAATCAGCACCTGATTTAATCCATGCTTCGAGCGTAGAAATCTCCAATTGTGTAAGTTGCGGTTTACCATCAGGAGGCATATGCTCATCATGACTTATCGGTAAATAAAAAGATTTTATCATCCGACTTGCGGCCGGGTCCCCTTCTACCCATGGTTTACCATTATCACCTCCCGCTGCGAATGCTGTCGGCGAAGTCATTATTAATCCTCCTTTAGCCTTTGATTCGTTGTGGCAAGAGAAACACTTTCTTTCTAAAATGGGCTGAACTGCAAATTGATAAACTGTGGCATTTTCTACCGTAAGTATTTCCTTTGACGTGACTGGTGCGAATAAGAAATTATCACCATGGGTAAGGACGGCGCCGGTATGACCGGTAAATATCAAAGCAATAACTGAAATCGCACCCAGCGCAAAAAACACCGATCTCTTTTTATCTGTGTAATGCCAGAGTAGTACTCCATAACAAAGGCAGCTCAGGATTACGCCACCAACTTTGTGTCGCATCAACACGGTTGATCCATAGTCACTTTGCAAGCTTAGAAAAAAACCAAAGAGCGCTGCCAATGATGCAGAGATAGACGTTAACAATAATCCTAAATGAATAACCTGATGCATCAAAGCCTGCTCAAATTGTTTTTGGACAAGGATCAATATCACCAGAAAACTCATTATCCCGATAGGGAGATGAAGAATAAGTGGATGCATGCGTCCTGCAACCTGTAGCCACGGTGGCAGCATGATGCGGTCTTCCACAAACAATAAAAAAATCAAAAGAACCTGAATACAAAAAATGAAATTGAGACCTGCCTGGCTTATTTTATTCATGAATTCGCTACGCTAGTATTCCATTCACCACTTTGCCCGCTACATCCGTCAGGCGATACCTTCGTCCTAAGTGCTTGTAGGTAAGCTGTTCATGATTGAGTCCCATAAGATGCAATACCGTAGCATGAAAATCATTTACATGTACCGGATCACGTACGATGTTATAACCGAATTCATCGGTCTCTCCGTATACCATTCCGGGTTTTACTCCGCCACCAGCCATCCAGATTGTATAACTCCTGGGGTGGTGATCGCGACCATAGTTTTCCTTTGATAACTTTCCCTGACAATAATTTGTCCTTCCAAACTCACCGCCCCAGATCACCAGTGTTTCGTCCAATAAACCGCGTTGCTTCAAGTCCATCACCAATGCAGCTGTTGACCTGTCGACATCTTCGGCCTGGAGAGGCATTTCGCCAACCATATTACCATGCTGATCCCAGCCCTGATGGTATAGTTGCACAAAGCGAACACCAGATTCCGAAAGTTTTCTTGCTAATAAACAATTTGATGCATACGTACCGGGTACCAGACAATCGGCGCCGTACATCTTGATGATATGATCAGGTTCCTGTGTGAGATCAGAAAGCTCCGGAACAGCAGCTTGCATGCGATATGCCATCTCATATTGCTGCACTCGCGCCTGTATCTCCGGATCACCAAATTCTTCGTAGTTCATGGCATTCAACTGAGAAAGGTTATCTAACATCTTACGCGTACTTTCCCGATCTCTTCCTTCCGGATCCTTCAGATATAAAACACGTTCCTCACTACTGCTAAATTGAACACCCTGATGAATACTATCAAGAAATCCATTAGACCATAGTTTTGAGTATACACCCTGACCGTTACCTCTCCCGCGGGAAAGCAATACGCAGTAGGCGGGAAGGTTTTTGTTCTCGCTTCCTAATCCATAACTTAACCACGCACCCATACTGGGTCGATTGCCCTGCTGCGCTCCGGATTGCATAAATGTTAGCGCGGGATCATGGTTAATTGCCTCAGTATGCATCGTCTTTATAAAACAAATGTCATCCACAATCTTCGCCGTGTGCGGAAAAAGTTCACTCACCCATGCGCCCGATTGTCCATATTGTTTGAATGAAAAATGCGAACCCACAAGAGGGAATCTATCCTGATTTGATGTCATACCTGTAAGCCGCTGCCCCATACGGATAGATTCGGGTAAATCCTGACCCGTCATTTTATTCAGCAGCGGTTTATAATCAAAACTTTCGAGTTGTGAAGGAGCGCCATTTTGAAAAAGGTAAATGATTCGTTTTGCTTTTGGTGCAAAATGTGGGAGGCCAGCGATTTGAGGAATTCCATCTTGGCCGGATTTTAACAGATCAGGAATTAGCAATGAACCCAGTGCAACTGAACCCAATCCCAAACTCATCTTTCCCAGAAAATGCCGGCGGGTTATGTGAAACCGTTGTTTCAGAAACTCATTCTCCATAATCAAGCCTTTGTAATGGATTCCTCCATGTTGTAAATCGTATGAACTACCTGCATCAGAGCTGCAAGCGACGTCACATCTTCAATTTTCGCAAAAGGATACTCCCCAACCGCGATAAATTTACTTACTTTTTCTGGTGCTGCAGAAAACGATTTTCTTTCGTCATCATAATAGCGCGCGAGAATCTCTAGTTCCTGTTTCTTTGGCTTCCGGCATAAGATAGTCCTGAAGGCCAATTCAATCTTTTCTTCGGATGTTGATTTTTGCTGCATCAACCGTTCGGACAAGACTCTTGCCGACTCCAGAATAACGGGATCATTCAGAATAACAAGAGCCTGCAACGGAGTGTTTGTACGCAGTCTGCTTACTTCGCATTGATCACGGTTACTCGCATCGAACACCAGCATACCCGGCGGAGGTACCGTTCTTTTTATGAAACTGTACAGACCACGTCGATAAAGTTTGTCTCCGTGATCCTGAACATAACGCGCCAGTATCCCACGTCCGGATGTTGAAGATTCCCAAATGCCTTTTGGTTGATATGTTTTTACACTCGGCCCACCAACCTCTCTGACAAGCAGACCACTACTCGCCAACGCCATATCACGAATCGTTTCGGCTGCCATCCTGGATCTTGGTCCGCGCGCTAAGAAAATATTATCAGGATCTGTTGCCAGCTTGTCTTTCGTCATCTCAGTTGATTGCCGGTACGCGGAAGACATTACGATTTGCTTAATTAATCTTTTAATATTCCATTGACTATTCATAAAGTCCAGTGCAAGCCAATCCAAAAGTTCAGGGTGTGAAGGCATATCCCCCTGCATACCAAAGTCACCTGATGATTTAACTAACCCTCGTCCGAAAAACTCCTGCCACATCCTGTTGACAAAAACGCGAGCGGTTAAAGGATTTTGTTTGTCTACTAACCATTTTGCAAGGCCAAGCCTGTCACTGCCATACTTTGTAGAATCGAAAGGTAATATTGACGATGGAAGGCCAATGTTTACGATATCACCCGGGGCATCATATACCCCACGCAACAGGATGTGTGTTGGCCTTTTTGTGGGCAAATCATCCATGACCATTACTTCTACTGCTGCCGTATCCTTTTTATTGATAAAGGTTAAAATTTTGTTTATGTCTTCCGTTGTAATTTTCATCTTAGGTGGATCAGCGAGGGAAGCAAGCATGATATCACCGACCAATCCTTTTTCCGGGACTTGATTAAAAAAAGCAAATGCACTGAAATAATCCTTTTGCAAAATCGGATCATACTTGTGGTCATGACATTTTGCACATTCAAAAGTGAGCGCGAGAAAAGCTTTGCCAAATGTATTTGTGCGGTCTGTTACATATTCTATTCTATACTCTTCATCGATTACTCCTCCCTCCTGGGTAATCTTATGATTTCTGTTGAAGCCGGTTGCCAGCAACTGTTCAGGGGTTGGGTCGGGCAATAAATCACCGGCAAGCTGCCAGGTAATAAACTGATCGTAAGGATAATTTTCATTGAAGGCATGGATTACCCAATCACGCCAGGGCCACATGGTTCGAAGTCCATCATCCTGATACCCATGCGAATCGGCATATCGCGCAACGTCCATCCAGTACGTTGCCATTTTCTCGCCGTATGCTGGCTGGGCCAGAAGTTCATCGACTACTTTTTCATAGGCGTTCGCAGCGTTGTCGTCCAGGAATTTTTGCTGAAACTCAGGCGAAGGAGGCAACCCTGTAAGATCGAAACTAACACGCTTGAGGATCCTTTCCTTATCAGCAGGTTCATTTGGCTTTAGTTTGTTGTTTTCAATTTTGGCGAGAATAAACTTATCGATTTCGTTTTCCGGCCAGTCGTTGTTATCTACTTCCGGAACTACCGTTTTGGAAGGCGGAATAAATGCCCAATGTGGCTTGTAAACCGCTCCTTGTTGAATCCACTTTTTTATCTGGGCAATTTCGTCTCCGCTGAGCTTTAGGTTGGAGTTAACGGGGGGCATCACCATAGAAGTATCGGCGGTAGAAATGCGTAAAAAAACTTCCGATTTATGCGGGTCGCCGGGAATTATTCCCTGGGCTGAGGGGTCATCTTTAAGGGCTGCATATGCACCTTCCTGAGTGTCCAGTCGAAGGTTCGCTTTGCGTTGATTCGCATCAGGGCCATGACATTTAAAACACCTGTCAGATAAAATGGGGCGGATATGAAGATTATAGTCGACGGAGTCGGTAGAACTGGCCTTGGCAAACTTTCCCCGGCAAGACCATTGCAGAAAAGTTAACGCTATGATGGATACTAAAACAATCCCCTTTATTCCCGTCATCGTTAATCAAATTCCAGTTGTAAGTTCTGTTTTTCAGGTGAATTTCAAAAACCCTTTTTGAGTCGACGTGTTAGATAAAGGTATGAAAATCTACACACTAAAACGGGTTCAGGTACTACCAATTTCCTTACAGGAGGCATGGGATTTCTTTTCCTCCCCAAAGAATTTGGCCGAGATCACCCCGAAGCATATGGGCTTCAGTATTCTTTATATATCCGGTGGAAACAAAATGTATCCCGGACAATTAATTCGTTACCTTGTAAATATCGCGCCGATGGTGTCATTACATTGGGTCACTGAAATAACGCATGTTGATGAACCCAAGTATTTTGTCGACGAACAACGATTTGGGCCTTACGCTTTGTGGCACCATCAACATCACTTCAGAGGCGTCGCGGGGGGTATTGAAATGACTGATGAGGTAAATTATGCGATCCCGTTTGGGATTCTGGGCCAGCTGGCAAATTGGCTGTTTGTGAAAAAAAAGGTAAATGCTATTTTTGATCATCGTTTTGAGACGCTGGTGGAGTACTTTGGGAAGGATAAAACGAAAATCAGAAAGTCAGCCTGAATCATGGATCTAGTTACAATTATACTTTGTTCACTTATTGCAATTGGCACATTTCTGTTCTGGGAGTTTGTCGCCTGGTTTACCCATAAATACCTGATGCATGGCTTATTGTGGAGCTGGCACAAGTCACATCACACTGTACATGACCATTCTTTAGAGCGCAATGATCTTTTTGCCGTAGTATTCAGTATACCATCGATAGGATTAATCTATTACGCATCTGTTGTCGACTATAACCCCTATTTAATCGCTGTGGGGATAGGTATCTTTTGTTACGGTGCTTTTTACATAATTTTTCATGATATCATCGTACACCAGCGAATGAAGTGGCGGCCTCAAAAAAGGAGTAAATACTTGCAACGCATGATTCATGCGCACTATATTCACCACAGCAAGCATACTAAGGAGGATTGTGAAGCTTTTGGTTTTTTGTTTGCCCCGAAAAAATATGAACCTCAAAAGTTCAATATCAAGCATTCACGACAAGAAACCCAATAAGCTACTTTGAACTCAAAATATCTTTACCTCTCAGTTGATTTAATTGCTTTTCTCTTTCCTTTTCTGGCAAGCTTTTATAAAAAAGCACCTTTCTATAAAAAGTGGAAATACTTCGCAATTTCAGTAGTTATTACTGGCGTTATTTTTCTCATCTGGGATGAACTCTTTACCCAGGAAAAAATCTGGGGATTTAATCCGCAATATCTAACAGGCATTTATGTTGGCTCGCTGCCAATTGAAGAAATATTATTTTTCTTTTGCATTCCCTATGCATGCGTCTTCACCTACTTTGCATTGAATTATATGATTGAAAAAGATCATCTATTTCCGCATCAGGAATTGATATCGAGTGCGTTGATTGTAGTGCTACTTATTGCAGGCATCTACAACATTGAAAAGTGGTATACAGGCGTTACCTTCATTACACTGGCTTTATTTCTGGCGTATCTAATGCTTAAGGTCAGGCCCAGATACATGGGTCGATTCTATTTTGCATATGCCATTTTACTGGTCCCCTTTTTTCTTGTCAATGGAATTTTGACCGGATCATTTATTGACGGAGAAGTTGTATGGTACAATGATGCTCATAATCTGGGCATTCGGATTGGTACCGTCCCTTTTGAAGATGCTTTTTATGGACTTCTTTTGATACTGTCAAACATTGCCATTATGGAATGGCTTGAAGAAAGGGATTACTACAAAAAAAAATGAACCCAGTTTATGGGCTCATCCCGTATTGATTTTAGAAAAATAAACCGCCTTAAACTGCGGCGAGCTTGGTTTGTTTTGCCAGCTTTACTTCGTTACTTTTCTTCCCTTTTGACGTCCCTTTTGTAACGCTCTCCATAAACTTTTCTGCCTTTTTCTTCTTCTTATCTTCCCGCTTTATGGCATTTGCGAAAATTGCAGCCAGTTTCTTCGAATTGCGTTGCAGCAATTTTTTAGCTTTTTTGCTAGGTCCGGGTAGCTCCAACGCAGTTAATGCTTCAAGCATTGAATTATTTATAAGGCCTTTCAAGGATTTTTTCGACGTCTTTGTTTTTTCCATAGTCAAATGTACTGAATGTTATCAAAACAATGAATGAGTTAACAAAAACTTAACATTGGAGTGGAAGAAAAAGCGCCAGTGTGACAAAAAAGGGGCTATAGCCTCCTATTCTTTAAATGATTTGCTCACCTTGGTTTATTCATAGCGCAGAGCATCCACAGGATTAGCCGACGCAGCCTTTACTGCCTGATAACTTACCGTTAACCAGGCCACAATTATGGAAGCCACCCCACTGAGGATGAAAATAAGTGGGTCTACGTCAATCCGATAAGCAAATTCCTCAAGCCAGTGAGCGGAAACATACCACCCTGCAACAGCGGCCGGAACAAAGGCAATTACCACGAGCTTAGTAAACTCCTTTGAAAGTAATATCGTAAGGCCCGAAACCGAGGCACCCATAGCTTTCCTTATTCCTATCTCTTTCGTCCGTTGTTCGGATGTAAACGCAGCAAGTGCGAACAATCCCAGGGAGGCAATGAAGATGGCGAGTCCCGAAAAAATACTGAAGATATTGCTCATGCGTTGTTCGGCGCGAAAGAGTTCGTCAAAATTTTCATCCAGAAACACATACTCAAAGGGTTGGTTCGTTGAATGTTGCTTCCAAAGATTTTCAACTGTAGTTACGGCATCTTTAGGGCTTCCTTCATATCTTATCAATAAATTGTTTGAATTTGTGGTGAACCTAACGGAGAGCGGCCTTACCTCAGTCTTAAACGATTCAAAATTGAAATTTTTGACGACTCCGACGACTCTTAACCGTTCGATCTCCGGTCCACCGTTGTTATATAGTATTTCTTGCCCGATCGGATCCGTGAATCCGAACTCTCGTACGGCGGCTTCATTCAAAATGATTGCTGTTGAGTCAGACGGAAAGTCTTTCGAGAAGTAACGCCCCTCTTTCATTTCGAATTTAATAACATCCATATGATCATAGTCAGCGTAATAGACACCCATGATATGATCCTGTTCAGATCCCTGAGCTTTGAATACTGTCGTGTTATTTACTCCCGGGAAAGTATTGTTGGTATAGCTCGTGCGTACGATACCTGACTGCTTTGCAAGTTCATTCTTAAATGCCTCACGGTTAGTACCCAACCTACCTGTACTTTGGAGAACCAGGACATTATTCTTGTCCATACCCAAATTCTTCTCTTGCATAAACTGAATCTGCTGGTACACCACCATGGTGAAGATGATCAGAAAGATGGAAAGGGCAAACTGGAATATGACCAGCGTGCTACGTATCCCTTTGGTTTTCATCCCTGCTCGCACTTTTCCTTTTAACACTTCAACAGCACTAAACGACGTGAGATAAAATGCGGGATAACTTCCAGCTACCAGCCCTACCAAAATTATAAGGAGTAAAATTGCAGCGATAAACAATGGACTGGCCAGCACTTCCATACCCAATACCTTTCCGGAAAGCAGGTTGAAATGAGGTAACAGGAAGTAGCAAACTATGATCGCCAATACGACTGCAATCGTACTATAAATTGTAGACTCGGCTAAAAATTGACCAATCATCTGACCGCGAAGAGACCCAAGTGTCTTCCGCAATCCTACCTCTTTTGCTCTTCCTGCCGAACGGGCTGTTGAAAGATTCATAAAATTGATGCACGCAATCACGATAATAAAAATACCGATACCGCCGAAAAAATAGATGTATGTAACGTTCCCGCCTTGCTCTATCCCATTGGCAGTAGTTGCATGAAGATGAATATCTGTAATTTTCGTTGAGAAGTAACCGTACTCACCGTTCTGTTCCTTCAACTGCTGTAACGTAGTGCCCATAAATTTTTCAATTTCGGGCCCAATGTATTTCTCAACAAGGTTCTCAAACTTTCTATTTACCACTTCAACATTCGTATTAGCACGCACAGTGAAATAGGTGTACATAAAATTATTCAGCCAAATACCCTGCTTAAGATTATCAGATGACTGTGCCGATATAAGCATATTGAAACTAAAATGAGAGTTTGATGGAGTGTTTTCGGCTACACCGGTAACTTTGTACGTTTTGTTATCATTTCCGATAACCATAAGCTTACCCAACGGAGATTCAGACCCAAAATACTTTCTGGAAATATCTTCGGTCAATACTACCGTACTTGGCTCTATCAAAGCCGTTTTAATGTCCCCTTCCTTGAGAATGAAGCTGAAGAATTCGAAAAAATTTGAATCCGCAAAAAACACCTTCTCCTCGGCAATTATTTTATCTTCATACTTTACGGTCGGGTGTCCAAAGTATGGTACAACCCGAGTCGCAGATTCCACCTCTGGGATATCCGCGACAAGCGCCGCGGCCATTGGCGGGCAAGTAGTCGATGTTCGAATATCCTGACCAGCAAGCTTACCATGAAGACCGACCTGATAAATTCTATCCGCATTTATATGAAACTTGTCGTAGCTTACTTCATCTGTGATATAAAGAATTATCAGCAGACAGGCCGCAACGCCTATCGTCATTCCCAGGATATTTATTGCAGAGAAAAATTTGTGCTTCAGAATATTTCTGATTGCAACATTAAAATAGTTTTTTAACATACAGCAAGGTTAATAAAGTAGTTATATACGTTAGAACATGAGACCCGAAACCCTTTTCATAAAAACACAAGATAAAAATTGAAAGTGGGTAAGTGCCCTTTCTGACCAGCGAAATTACTCGTCTCTAAGTGTGCTCACAGGATTCATTGTTGCTACTGTAAACACTTTGTATGCGATTGTAAAAATCGAAGTGATAAACAGCAAAGCAATGGAGATCGTAAAAGTGGTTGCATTTACACCCTGATAATACCGCCATATACTACTCATTAGTTGATTGGTCAGTATATAACTGGCCCATGATCCCAGAGCCGAAGCCAAAACCAGTATAATTACAAACTCCGTATTTACGATTCTTGAAATGTTTGCCACTGATGCACCCAGAACTTTCCGCACACCAATCTCTTTCATACGTCTGATAATATTAAGTGACACCAGGGTAAATAGTCCAGTTACCGAAAGCATCATTGCAATAATTCCCAGAAATCCAAACATGTAAACAATATTAATATTGATCTCATTTACTTCACTTAGATTACTTACAAGCATCCTCCCATTGTATAACCGGCTCGAAAATACCTTGTTCCATTCTTCAGTCATAAATTTGTTAACAGCAGAAACCTCGTCCGATTTTGCACTTACTACAATCTGACTGTATTTATCGGGCAATATATAGCGCATCATAAGCGGTTCCATTTCACGCCATAATCCCATAGTATAAATATCCTTCGCGACTCCAATGACGTAAAGCTTCACTGTATCCTTCCACACTAACTCTTTTCCTATCGGTTGATCCCACCCAAAAAGCTTTGCCATTTTTTCACTGATTATCACGGATTCCTTTTGATCCGTTTCCGAATCTTTTGTGAAATCGCGGCCTTGCAGCAGGGTGATATCCATTGTGGTGAGATAATTATCTCCAACTTCTATAATGTCGACTTCAACCTGTTTCGATTCATACTTCACTGGTTCATGATTCCGGTTAGAAAATATACCACTTCGTGCTCCGGCCATAGAAAGTATCGCAGGGTTTGATTGAAGTGAATTATAATAGGTACGGTATTCACTTTCATCATTCAGCCATGCAATAACAGACCCCCGAACATCAAAGCCAAGATCATATTCCCGCTGATAGCGTGCATTTTGAATGAATCCTATAGCGCTTACAATTGCAATCAGAGATATTGCAAACTGTAATCCAAGCAGAGTCCGTGTAAAGTAATTTGTACCTCCAAACTTAAGCTTTCCCTTCAGGATACTTACCGGCTCAAACTTGCTGATGTAAAAGGAAGGATAACTTCCCGCCAGCACTCCGGTAAAAATCAGTACTCCAATCAGGAAAAACAGGAAGCCCGGATTATCGAGATAGCGTGGTGTTAACTGCATGTACTCCCACATCAGATTCCAACCCCTGATCAGAATATCTGCAAGGCCTAAGCCTACCAAAAGTGCGAGAAAGCAGATAAACATAGTTTCACCAATAAATTGTGCGATCAGTTGGATACGTACGCTTCCCATTACCTTCCGAATACCGATTTCTTTGAGCCTTCGGGAGGAAATAGCAATAGCTGTATTTGTCAAATTAAAACATGCGATAAGCAAAATTAAAATTCCCATAATCATAGATCCGACAATAGCGGAAATGGGAGGGGCATCCCAGGTCCAGCTTTGTATTTGATCAGCGCGATCAGTGTGCGCCATCGTTGTTAATGGATCAAGGACTATTTCTTTCACCTGAAAATCTTCGCGTACTTTGTTATTATTTTCTCTATACGGTTGAAGCTGCCCGTGGATACTGGCCAACCTCGATGGATCGTCAATTTCCACGAACAACGTAGCTACCTTTCTCCAATCATCTTCGCTAAAATCCTCATGTTCGTCTTTGTAATTCCCAAAGTTCATGTATGATGAACCATCTTTTCGATAAAAGCTTGAATTCATCGGTGGCTCTCTGAAAACGCCGGCAACCATAACTTCCTTTGTTTTATTTCCATAAACCTGGGTAATGATTTTACCCATAGCTTCCTGTGGTGTTCTAAATAAACGCACAGACATATCTTCACTTATAAAGATGCTGGATTTTTCGCTTAGTCCGGCCGGGTCACCAGCCACGAACTCGAATGAAAACATCTGAAAAAAATCAGGATCGACGTATGAAAGGTTTGAAGCAAAAAGATCGTCTTCACGCTTAAAATTTGACCATGAATAAATATAGCGTGTTGATTTTTCTATTTCCTGAAACGTCTTGTCTACTGCTTCTCCTAACGGAAAAGGTGCATATCCGAACTTGGTAAGATTATTCTCAAATTCCCGAACAACACTGACCCTGTAAATCTGTTCCTTGTTTTTATGAAGAGCATCAAATGATGTATCGTATTCGTAGGCAAAGTAACCTACGATGCAGCATGCAATAGCAACCCCCATTCCGAATACATTGATAATGATGAACATTTTATTTTTCATCATACTGCGAAGGGTGATCAACAGGTGATTTTTAATCATGAGAATTTATTTTTATAGTACATGCCAAAGACATCGGATTAGTGCAATAGATGCACCACTTATGCCAGAATATGCCACATTCGATTTTTGTGTTAGAAGACAAACAATGCGGATTGAATATTTCAAATTGTTCAGAAATGAACAACAGGTGTTCATAACAGGAAAGATGTTAATGAACTTCTCGTTACTCGAAGTTTTTCAAAAAGGCAAAGAGTTTTTAGTTTCTATAGCAAACTAAAAATTCCTTGCACTTATCATTTCATCTTAAATATGGAACTGCTCTTTGATGTTCTCGGTAACTACTTTACCATCGAATAGATTAATGATGCGGTGTGCATAATTTGCATCGTACGGGGAGTGGGTTACCATGATGATCGTTGTGCCCTCTTCATTCAGTTGAGATAAAAGTTTCATTACCTCCTCACCGTTTGCAGAGTCCAGGTTACCCGTTGGTTCATCGGCTAGTATTACTCTTGGCTTAGCAACAATCGCTCGTGAAATGGCTACGCGCTGCTGCTGACCACCAGACAATTGTTGTGGGAAGTGATTTCGGCGATGCATTATATTCATGCGTTCTAACACCTCCTCAACGCGCTGCTTTCGCTCCGCTGCAGGAACTTTCATATATAATAACGGTAGCTCAACATTTTCAAAAACGGTCAGCTCATCGATAAGATTAAAGCTCTGGAATACAAATCCGATAGAACCTTTGCGTAGTTGTGCACGCTGGCGTTCCGAATACCTTGCCACTTCATGGTCACCAAAATGGTACTCTCCCCCTGAAGGATTATCCAACAATCCAAGAATATTCAGTAAGGTTGACTTTCCACAACCGGAAGGTCCCATTATTGCAACAAACTCGCCTTCTTTAATTTCAAGATTGATATTGTTTAAGGCAGTGGTCTCTACTTCTTCAGTAGTGTAAACTTTTTCGAGATTTTTAAGTCTGATCATGGCTGGTTATTTACAATTTGATGGTGGATCTATGGTTTTTTAATTCTATTGAAATACTCTGTTTTATTTCAAACGTTACTACATTAAGACGGCTTTATTCGTTTCGTAGTTACACATGAAAGTAAATTATTAGTGTAGAAGCAATACTTCATTGTTTCCGAAATTTTCGTACGATGAAGTAATTACCTTATCGCCGGGCTTTAAACCCTCCAATACTTCGAAGTATTCACTTCCCATCTTGCGACCAAGTTTAATATCCCTTTTCACTGCACTGTTGTCATCTTCAAGTACGAACACCCAGTTCCCACCCGTGTCTTTATAAAATCCTCCTACAGGCAACAACAATTCTTCTGACGACTGGCCCAGTTCAATCCTTAAGCGAAGTGATAAACCTCTTCGTATGCCGGGAGGTGTTTCACCTACAAAAATCATATCAACTTCAAATCGGCCATTCAAAATGGACGGATAGATATACATGATCTCTAACTCGTAGTCCTTATTATTAAAGGTTGTTGTCGCACGTAATCCAGTGGAAATCCGTGGCAAGTACAACTCATCAATCGGTACCTTTACTTTATAGCTTCCAATAATATCAACCTGCCCAAGACGCTGACCATTGTTAACATTTTGACCTGCATCGAGTTGTGGACGGGAAAGCTGACCATTGATCGGCGCCCGTATCAGGAGATTATCCAGGATCCTTCCAGCTCCTTCCAGACTCTGCATCATTTTTCTTTCAGAAAGGTTAAGATCCTTCATCTGCCTGATACGCTCCAGCGAGTCATTTCTATATGATCTGTAGGTAATGTCTCGACGCTTTAAGTTGAAAAGATAGTCTGCTTCAACACTTTCAAATTCCTGTTTTGAAACTAGCTTCTTTTCAAAAAGCTGCTTCTGCCGGGAATACTGAGGTGTTAGTTTCGCCAACTCTTTCTGAATATCTGCCAATTGCTGTTGTTGTTGCAAATCATTCTGTGTTAACGACAACCGGGTTTGTCTCAACTGGTTAATACTTTGATTCAATTCTGCTTCTTGTTGTAAGACCTGTAATTCACGGTTAAGGTTGCTTAGCTCAAGAATAATATCGCCTTCTTTTAATATTGCACCGCTTTCGGCGACCACCCGCTTAATGGTTCCGCCTTCTACAGCATCAAGATACACTGTACGTGCCGGTTCAACGGTACCCGTCTGCGGAATATACTCTTTGAATTCACCCCGCTTCACTTCAGCAATGGTGATCTTGTCCTTTTCAACTTTTAATTTTGACCGCCTGTCAGCAAAAATGAATTGGTAGCCTACAAACGCAACAAATATTGCAATCCCTCCATAGGTAGCAACCCGTTTAATAGTCCACGTCTTCTTTTTAATTTTCTTATCCATTATTAAACTCTCGTTAATTCGTTAAGGGTTACTTCCTGCCCGGCTTGAACTGATTCAACCCTGGATTTAATAACACGCATACCCTGATTGCCAACAAGTGTGCCAACCGCGGAAACGCCCTTTTGAAGTTCTTTTGATGAAAAATCTCTTCCATTCTCGTTCACATGTGAACGGATATGTCCGCATTCGAACGCAGCTGTATTCCTTATTCTTTATTTTTGGCTGAATTGGCCGCAATTTAGTTTCGGTATACACTTTGCCCACTAGCGGACAACTGTGTTTGGTTATGATACAGTAGCGAGGCCTCAAAAACCAAATTTGAATGGAACAGAAACAAGGAAAAATTCTAATTGTAGACGATAACGAAGACCTCTTGAAAGCCGCCAAGATGCACCTTAAGCGACATTTTGCGCAGGTCGATATTGAAAAAAATCCGGAAGCCCTGCCGGCACTGATGAATAACGAAGACTATGATGTCATCCTTCTGGACATGAACTTTACAAAAGACGTGAGCAGCGGCAGCGAAGGATATTATTGGCTTGAAAAAATTCTCCAGCTTGATCCCTCGGCGGTTGTAGTGCTCATCACGGCGTATGGTGATATCCAAATGGCTGTAAAAGCGATAAAGGCTGGCGCAACCGATTTTGTCTTAAAGCCATGGGAAAACGAAAAACTGTTGGCTACACTTTATTCGGCCATGCGTTTGCGCGAATCGCGTGATGTCATTGAAAGTTTGAAAAACAAAAATCACGAAATCAATCAGGAATTAAATGAACGATACAGTGAGATCATCGGCCAAAGCACTGCCATGCAAAAAATCTTTCAAACGATTGACCGCGTTGCAAAAACTGACGCAAATGTTTTAATCCTCGGTGAAAATGGTACCGGCAAAGAATTAATAGCAAGAGCGATTCACCGGAACTCAGCCCGAAAAAATGAAAACTTTGCCAGCGTTGACCTGGGATCAATCACAGAAACTCTGTTTGAAAGTGAACTCTTCGGACATAAAAAGGGATCGTTTACAGATGCGAAAGAAGATCGCGCCGGTCGCTTTGAACTGGCTAACGGAGGCACATTATTTCTTGATGAAATTGGAAACCTGTCTCTACCGCTGCAGGCAAAATTACTCACCGTATTACAAAACAGAAAAGTCAGTCGTGTCGGTGCGAACAAAGACACCCCGATTGACATTCGTCTCATCTGTGCTACCAATATGCCGTTGTATGAGATGGTAAAAGAAAACCGATTTCGGCAGGATTTACTTTATCGCATCAACACAATTGAAATCGAAATCCCTGCACTGCGCGAGCGCTTTGTGGATATACCTTTGCTGGCAAGTCATTTTCTTAAATTCTATTCTTCGAAATACAACAAACAAGTGATGAGAATCAGTGAAGGCGCAATGTCACGTATGAACAAGCACCACTGGCCGGGTAATATACGGGAATTGCAACATGCCATTGAACGCGCTATTATTTTAAGCAGCAGCACAGTGCTTCAACCTGAAGATTTTAACTTCGCTCCTACTGCACAAAAAGATGACGGACAACTCAGCCTTGAACAATACAACCTCGAGGAAGTTGAAAAACTTCTTATCCGAAAAGTCCTGAAGAAGTACAATGGAAACATCACACAAGCAGCCTCAGAACTAGGTCTGACACGATCATCGCTTTATAGAAGATTGGAAAAATATGGACTCTAAATGATGCTGATCTCCTCCTTTAGCATGAAACGAAGTTGACCAGCAGACTTTCTTAAAAAGGTATTTCTCTGGCCGACAGCCTCACATTGCCAAACATTCAATTAAGAACAGCAATCGATTTTAGCCGGTTGCTTTACATTCTTTAAAGAATGAACTTTAACACAAACTAAAACATCTCTTGAACTTCGGATTTAATGACTTCCGTACCCGTGTACTCCTTCGTGTAATCTTACTAGGGCTTGCTATGGGTTTATTTCTATTCATGGTGTCAAGGCCAAACATGTTATTCGCCGCTATCTTAACTGGCGGGATCATTGTACTACAACTGGCTGAAATCTTCAGATTCGTCAGCCAGACAAACCGGAAACTTACCCGCTTTTTAGAATCTGTAAAGTATTCTGATTTCATATCAGGTTTTGCCTCTGACAATAAGCTCGGAAAATCTTTCAAAGATCTCAATATCGCTTTCAATGAAGTGCTGGAAGCTTTCCGAAAGGCACGATCAGAAAAAGAAGAGCACGGGCAATACCTCAATACAGTAGTACAGCAGGTACGCACTGGGATTTTATCGTATGATAGTGAAGGCAACGTTCAGCTCATGAACACCAATGCCAAACGGTTTCTGGGTGTTACCATGATTAGGAATATACGTGACCTCATCACTATCAACCCTAATCTTTATCATTCCATCAACAGCGTAGCCCCGGGTAAAAGTGAACTATATAAGGGTGGTAACGAATTGTACCTTACCATTCAGGCAACCGAACTTCGTATCCGCGGTACGGATGTAAAATTAGTTACAATTCAGAACATCCAACCTGAATTGCAAAAGCAGGAGCTTGAGGCATGGCAAAATCTTACCAGGGTACTGCGTCATGAAATTATGAATTCCATAACACCGATATCTTCTTTGACTTCTACATTACGGGAAATCCTCGACCACGATATGACAAAAAAGGACGAACATTATGAGTTGAAGGAAGAAGGGGCAGAAGACTTGCGCGAAGGACTTAGCACAATTGAAAATCGAAGTAAAGGATTAATTAAATTCATTGATGCCTATCGCGAGTACACGTCATTACCGAAACCCAAGCTTGCCACTGTACGACTAAAGGATTTAATTGATCATGTGGCACAGCTCATGCGTACGGAACTAAAAAAAACTCAGATAAAATTCACTTACTCGTGTAGCTCCGAATACTTAACGATTCAGGCTGATCTTGAAATGATTGAACAGGTGTTAATTAATCTTCTTAAAAATGCAATCGAGGCATTGTCGGAGACTGAAAATCCTTCGTTACAATTAATCGGCCACTATCATGATAATGCTGTGAGGATTGAAATCATTGATAATGGGTCGGGCATCATTAAAGAAGCACTTGAGCATATCTTTGTCCCCTTTTACACTACCAAAAGAACCGGTTCGGGTATCGGACTTAGTTTATCCCGCCAGATCATGCAGATGCACAAAGGTTCTATCACCGTGGAATCAGAACCGGACGTAATGACAAAGTTTACTTTGCGTTTTTAATCCCGGTACAAGCCAATATAGCCAGGCAACCTGGGGGTCGACGTTCCTTACTCTTTAGCAGGTAGTTCTATAAAAAAACTGGTTCCCTGGCCGACAACAGTATCATACCATATCTTTCCATCCATTTGCTCAATGGCTTGTTTCGCTATAGCCAGACCAAGGCCAGAGCCTGACTTTTTTGTACTAAAGTGCGATAAAAATATTCTTTCGGCCACATGAGGCTCAATACCTTTCCCATTGTCCTGAAAGGTGATATGATATTTCATATCCACCCTTTTCAAACTAATTTTAAGGATCAGATGCCGCCCCGGAATAGCAGATTGGATGGCATTTAGAATAATGTTTGAAAACGTACGCCCTAGTAGCTGCTCATCGCCCCGAACGTATGCTGCCTTTAGCGTTGTGTTAAAAACCAAGTCACCCGATTGACTATGTAAAAGTACAATCCTTCTGATAAGCGCACTCAACTCGAGGCGTTGCATGACGGGTTCAGGCATTTTTGCAAAAGTGCTGAATGACGAGGCAATATCATTAAGTGTATCAACTTGTGTTAACAACGAGGACAATGCTTTCTCTGTCTTTTCAGGTGTATTTGTTGAAGATTGGAGTGAACGCTGAAGCTGTTGAAGTGTAAGCTTCATTGGTGTCAGTGGATTTTTAATTTCATGAGCAACCTGCTTGGCAATTTCCCGCCACGTCCGCTCGCGCTGGGTCTGTTCCAGTTCAGCCTTACTTTCACTGAGTTTGAAAAGCATCTGATTATACTCCTTTACCATCAAGCCGATCTCATCATCAGCCTTCCACTCAAGCGGCTGATTTATTTTGGTCAGAGATGTACGTTGTAACGACTGTGTAATGAATTTTAAAGGGAAAGTCAGCCACATTGAAACAAAATATGATAAGATAACCAGTGCAATAAAAATTAAAGCAAAGATGTTTAAAATATTCGCAACGATATTAATCTGAACTCTTTCAATAGAATATCCTGATTGAAAAAAAGGTAATGCCAATATTCCGATCAGCTTTCCAGTAAGCGGCGCCTTCAAGGCAGCGTACGAAACGAAATATTCCAGTCGGCCGACATGTTCCATTTCAGTGACTACGTTTTCACCGCGTTTTATTTTTTGAAGTGCATCCGGATTAATATAAAGGGAAACAAGGTTATTGTCGAAAATCTGGGGTTGACTTGTAGCCAACAAGACACCTCGGGCATTATATACATTTGCATCCAGATTTGTGAGTTTTGCCAAATCCCTGAGCTGATTTTCGAAACTCACAACACTTTCGCTATCCGCATTCAAGTAATCGTCTAATTGAGCCGATAATTGACCGCTGAAAGACTCAGCACTATTCAGATACTCTTCATTCAGCTGATTTTGAGATGACCGATTTGTTAAGTTTAGGGTTGTTATGCTTACCAAAATCAAAGGTAGAAAGAATGCGAGATTAAGTAACAGTTGAATTCGCGCTGAAAAATATAACTTCTCACCTCTGCTGTAATTCACGGCACCCTGAACAAATAAAAAGATTAGGATAATAATTAATCCCAACACGAGTAAAAAGGAAAAATTTGCAAGTATATACGTACGTGACGTTTTAAGAGAAGATACCACCGCTACTCTGTTATTCTCATCTTCCTGAGCGATATGAATATGACCCGATTCGACAAAACCCGTTCTATATAATTCCTGGTTTCCCAGCCAACGCCTATCGAAAAATAACTCATAATTAAATTTGCCAGAACTAAAAAGTATGGTTGTATCAGCAAACACAGCATAGCTGATGTCCTGTGTATGGTAGAATTGTTGAAATGAATTATCAACCAAAAGTTCCGGATACACATTTTCAGGAATGATCTTTTTTAATGAAAGGTCGAGAATCACATAGCCAAGTGTAAATCCTCCGCGCATCATCGGAATCCTTACTAAATATTTTTGCGTAATGTCGCGTGATGGACTGGTGATAAAGTACACGCCTTCATAAGATGTTCTATATGCATCTTGGTTGTATTCTCCAATAAATTCTGAAAGCGTCGCTGGCAATCTGTTATTCAATGGTTCCCCGGAAGAACCAAAGAGAAAAATATCAATATCGTACTTATTAAAGTATGAGGGCAGAAACACCTGCCTGATTTTTTGGCGTATCGCATCTCTGTTAAGAAAAGGTGTGTTAATCCTGGTTTGAATAAACGCATCGCTTTCAACTTTTTTAGCTGTTGCATCAAGTAGATATTCTCCAAAAATATCCCTATCAATGAGGAAATTATCGGCAAACCTGAATTGGCTCTCAATTTTCTCCTGTCGACTGAAGTATTGAATTGCATGGGCTCCATTAGCGGATAGAAAAAATATTGCGATAAACAAATAACTAAACGTCGCAAACGTAAGACGTTTCAATCCTGCATACAGCCTCAGGACGTAAACCAGAAAAGTATAGCCAGAGCCTAGTAGCAGAGATGAAATAAAGGGTTGTCTCGTCAACAAATTAATCACGGCAAAAATTATCATCGCCAAAAGGAAAGCGGCAACAATCCTCAATCTTTCACCATCTCCAATCAGCAACCTGATAAAAGTGTGAGCAAATAGGAAAGAGCAGAGTCCTGATATCAAAACAACGACCATAGCAACTACCCTTATGTGATCAAATTCTACCGACTGCGAAATGTCTAAAATTATTGCAGAGTTATTGTAAAGTGTCTGAATAGAAACAAATGGGAACAACACTGCAAATAAAATACACATCCCCGCAAATATTGAGAGTATCCACGCAACGAAGTTTTTACGATATATATAATGTGAAATCCTGAATCGATGAAAATTCCTGAATAAGTAAAAGCAGAGGACGAGAATGGCAATTTCGTTTAAAAGGAGGTCGCCCAGCGATGCATTTAATGCTGACGACGCAAAAATCTGAGGATTAAAAAGATCGGACGGAAAAAGTGAATGTGGGAAGTTCAGTCGAATCATTACAATTCGTAGTCCGTGGAAATATCCATACAACATTACAAATCCAAGCTCAGGGTATTGCAGTCGCTTTACAATCCTAAATAATAGTATCGTAATCAAAACAATTGAAATGAAAATCAATATCGCTGCAATCAACTTGGCATTTTCATGTTGAGGTAGGGAGCCCTGCAGAAAACTTATTTTAAACGGACACTGGTCTTCAATACATATTGAGACACCAAGTGTCGCATTCGGTTCAAGAATACTTATGTTTCCGGAAGGGAAAACCTGCTTATTCCACCAAGTACTGATGTAGGTATTAGTAATGTTAAACTTTCGATAGAGCGGTATGATGGCAACCAGGAACTGCGTGTTGTTAATCTCCCACTTTTTCGCAAGGTAATCGCCGTTTCCGGCTTTGAGCAATTTCAATTCAAAGTTATCTGTAACAGATGCCTGCGATGGAACAAATACATTGTCTGACCAGGATAGGATTTGCTGCTGATCATATACAAAAAAAGAATATCTGCTGTCCCCGCGAATATCTCTTGATACTTGTTCTTTAAAATCTTTGAGTATGTCCGCTGCTTGATTATCGACAATAACGAGTTCCTGGTTGAGATTCAATGTTAATTTTTCAGCAGTAGTCTGCACTGATGCAGGGGTACCTGCAAAGAATATTATCAAAGAACCTGTTAAGAGAAGTAAAACAGAGCAGGCAAATAGAATATTAGATCTTAATTTCAAAAGCTGATCAAATGTAATGATCAATAAAGTTAAGAAATTACTTTGGATGCGACAGGTGGGAATCGTACTTGATACCCCCGAAGAAAAACAAATAAACTATGCGGGAATAGCGGTAATTCAATGGTGCAAGTAAAACCATAACGGCAATGATGACTCCAACATACACCCATTCGGACGGATCACCCAATAACAATAGTATCATCCCAATGACACCCAGTGCCGCTACTGTAAATCCGTACCCTATATACATTGCGCCCTGATAGAATCCTGGCTCCGGCATAAGGCTTATACCACAGTTCGGACAAGTTTGGTTCATAACACTGAACTGCGAAATTTTGCTTGCCGGATGTTTAAAGATTGAGCCCTCGCGACATCTCGGACATTTACCTCGGAGAAGGGCGGCTATGTAACTGCTTTTGTGCATTCTTACTCGATTTATACCACAAATATCCAATAATTATCACAGCGAGGTAAGGCATGGAAAGTAAGTAAAGAATTCCTGTATTAATCCCTGCCGCAATTCCCGGACTTCCGTTAGAATAATTGTTTTCTAATGTGGAACGACACATAGCGCATTGCGCCCCGACCTGATTCACCAAACAGATCATAAGGAAAATTACACTAACAAACACCTTCTTCATACGTGCTTTTGCTCTTGGTCTAATATACATAATAGGGACTGATCATGAAATAAACAATGACACCGGTTACCGCCACATACAGCCAAATAGGAAAAGTCACCTTGGCCATTGCTCTGTGTTTTACAAAGTCGCCACGCCACGCCCTTAAATAAGTAAACAAGACCAACGGTATAACACAAATCGATAGCAAAATGTGCGTGATCAAAATAAAAAAGTATACGTACCGGAGTGTTCCTACTCCACCATATGGAGTTGAGTCACTTGTTATATGATACACTACATATAAAACTAAAAACACTACAGATAAAATCATGCAGGTTTTCATTAGCCGCTCATGAAGTTTCTGATTCTTGTTCTTAATAGCCGTTACGGCCGCAATTAAGAGGATTGCAGTTAGCCCATTAATAGTTGCGTAGATTGGAGGGAGGAAAGTAAAGTCGTATCCCGGTATTTTCACAGCAAACAAACCGGCCACGACAAGTGGGATCACAATTGACCCGGCAATAATCAGATTGGTCATCGGGTCTTTCTTCTGCGCGACTTTTGACTCCATGTCAATACTTCTTTAAAATTATAGTTAGTTCCGTTAATAGTCTGTCAATTTCTTCCCGGAGGCTGGATACATACTGACCTCGTATAGCTCCTCTTTTATCAACCATAACAACATTAAAAGGTTCTTTTAAAAAGAAAATACAATCCTTCCAACTGAAGTGTTGTGAAGTTGCATTAAGCGTCATAACCTTGACAGGGTCCTGACCAAATTCCTGCTCAATTCTCCTTATCTGATTTAATGACTCATTACTTAAATCTCCAAAAACAATGACTACCAGGCTGTCTTTATCGAGTGGCAGCATCGCGAGGATACTATCCGGGATATAATAAGGAAGTTTAACAATGCCACAATTTTCGTGAATTTCAGGATAAGTGTCGGTGTAAAGCGCAGGTACTGCAAATTCATTTCTCCCAAACATTTTAAGGAACAAAAAAATGCAGACAGGTAAAACCAATGCAAGAAAAAGAAAAATTGTTTTTCGTTTCATAAATTAAAATCAAGCAGCACCATTCAGACCCAGATCAAAAAAAGGGGCTTAAGTATAAACCCAAGCCCCGTATTTATGTAATCTGATTTCAATTATAATCGCATATCAGAAATAGCTATCCCTTCATATACAAAGGCTACAAGCATCCAAATCACAAAGATCATTGGTATTAAGATGGACCAGAAAAGTACTTTAACTTCATAACGAAGGTGCATGAACTCTCCCACAATATAACCTGCTTTCACAATTGTCAATCCGATAAATATTGCGGTTTTCAACGGACCGTTACCCATCGTAAAGGCAATTAAGAATTCAACCGCTGTTACTGCACCCAAAATACCAGCGACAGTCCAGAGTTTTTTAATCTTTTCTTTATCCGGGGGAAGTACAGTTACTTGAACTTCATCTTCAGCGTTTGCCATGACTTATCTATTTGTTTTTTATAATCTGATACTTAAACGAGGTAGAAAAATGTAAATACGAACACCCATACCAAATCTACAAAGTGCCAATATAATCCCACTTTCTCTACCATCTCATAATGACCTCTTCGGTCATATACACCCATCACCGTATTATAGTAGATTAAAAAATTCAGACAGACACCACTAAACACATGGAACCCGTGAAATCCAGTAATAAAAAAGAAAAATGCAGCAAAATCGGGCGGGCCATATTGATTGGTAACAAGGTTGGCACCCATGAAAGAACCCGCAGGACCGCCCTCTACACCATGAATAAAGTGAGCCCATTCCCAAGCCTGACAACCGAGGAATGCAAGGCCACCAACGATCGTCCACAGCATCCACTTCTCAACCGCCTTACGATCCATACGATGGCCAGCTTCAACGGCTAATACCATCGTTACACTGCTCATGATCAGAATAAACGTCATGATTCCAACAAACACAAGCGGTGCAGAAACCCCATGAAGGAACGGTACAGCTTCAAAAACCTTTTCAGGAATTGGCCAATATTGTTGGGAAAATGTGAAAGCCTCGACAGCACCTTCATATGCCTGATGCGAAGAACGAACCAGGCCGTAGGTAACGAGCAATGCAGAGAAAGTGAAGGCATCGGATAGTAAGAAGAACCACATCATGAGCTTGCCGTAGCTTACGCCCATTGGTGATACACCACCATCCCATTCGCTCCTTCCAGGAGTTGTTGCCGCTGCTGAACTTGCCATATAGAAGTATTATCGTTGTTAGTTACTATTCAAAAGTGAACGTTCATGCACTGTTTTCAATTACCGGTTCAATAATAGAAAAACAAACAAATATAGCCAAAGTCCATCCAAAAAATGCCAGTAAGTAGCACACATTTCTATCTGTGTAAGGCTCCTGGAATGCACTTTAAACCGGAATGTTGCCACAAGCACAATCAATAAAAAAATGACCCCACCTACTATATGCAACCCATGCAGGCCGGAAAGAATATATACGAATGATCCGGAAGGGTTTCCGACAAAGTGCACATTCCGCTGAACCAGGTCACCCCAGACTACAATTTGTCCAATAAGGAATGCTACTCCCAGGATGGTAGTAATGCTTATCGCTATCTTAGTGCCCTCAAGGTTATCCTTTTTCGCGGCCAGGTATGCCCAGTGCATTGTGCCGCTACTAATAAAAATAATCGCTGAAGTAATCCAAAATGAACTTGGAAGATCGAAAACCATCCAATTGCCATCAGACTGACGTACCATGTATGCACTTGTCAGCGCTGCAAAGATCATAATCACACTCGCTATAAACAGCCACATTGCAAACTTCTTTGGATGCATGCTTAGTTGCTTGCTTGCTTCTTCTACTATCCTGATTTCTGCTGCCATATTTTTATCTTTTTTCAAACCCCTCTATACTTTATCAAACCTTATCTAACAAATACGCGATCTGTACAATTGGCAAATACAGGAAAGAGGCAAACATTATCTTCAATGCAGACTTCCTGTCCCCTGACTTCATCAATGAAAAAGTCAACGCAAAAAACATTACCCCACAAAGCGTTGCCACGATCGCAGAATTTATGCCCGTTATTCCAAATGTAGCGGGTAGTAAGCCCAATGGAATAAGAAACATAGTATAGATCATAATTTGAACAGCGGTATTCAAATCTTTTTTACCACCAGAAGGCAACAACTTGAACCCTGCTTTTTTGTAGTCATCGTCAGCAACCCATGCAATTGCCCAAAAGTGTGGAAACTGCCATATAAATTGAATCCCAAAAATTATCAATGCCTCATGGGATATTACTCCAGTCGCAGCTGTCCATCCCAACAATGGAGGTAGCGCGCCGGGAATAGCTCCGACAAAGACCGCAATTGGACCAACACGCTTTAACGGAGTGTATACAAATCCGTAAAGGATCATTGAAAGAATTGAAAGTAACGTTGTAAGGGGATTTGTGAAATATATGAGTAGAGAAACTCCTGCAATCATACAAACGGCAGCTACGGTCATCGCTTCATTCACGGAAACCCGATGAGTGGGTAACGGGCGATTCATGGTACGGTCCATGAGCTTATCTAAGTCCTTTTCGATAATCTGATTAATTATTACAGAGGAAGCTGATAACAGAAAACCTCCCATAAAAACCATGAGCAATACTGTCCAGTTAACCTGGGGAGAAGCGAGCACGAATCCGAACGCACATGAAAAGGCTACCAGAAAAGAGAGCCTGAACTTCAAGAGCTCCCAATACGCCTTTGACTTCGCTATCGCGAAAGCAACTCCAGATAATCCATCGATTCGTCCAACCATCATACTGTTATAATAACACAGGCTCTTCCTTTCTGTTAAGCTTCAGCAAAAACAAAAACTGCATTCCAAAAGTGGCTGTCGCAAGCAGCAAATGAATCGGCTGAAGGAAGGGGGGAACAGCGAAATAAGCCATCCCTACACCTGTCAAAATTGTTCCCAAAATTAACAGGATTAGGGTAAGCGCGAAAACTTTCGAGCCCTCAGTTTTGTGCAATTTCAGGATTAACCCCACATGCAAAATCAAAACTATCCAGGAGAAAGAACGGTGTATGACGAAATCAACTCCAAGGCTACCAATCCAGGCTTCACGGACGACTTGCGAAGCAACACGATCAATGGCCTCCCTGACCTGTGTACCCAATAAGATCTGCACCAATAACACCACCATTGATGCAAATAGCCACCAAAAACCCAGTGAGGAATTAATCTCTTTTCCATAACTGCTTTGATGAACCAGGTAAATCAATAAGGCCACAACCAAGAGCGCCAAAAACATATGCACGGTGATGGTCCAGGGGGTAAGGTTCGTCGAAACTACAAATGATCCAATCCAACCCTGAAAACCTACCAACACGAGGGTTGAAAACGACATTATTGGAAGTGATCGTGCTGTTTTCCAAAAACGCAATGATGCGACAAAAACTGCGAAGATCAGAAAACCAATAACAACCCCAATAAGTCTGTTTATATATTCAATCCATGTCTTGGTGGGATTGAAGTCCGCTTCTTCCAGCACTGACGGATCGTTTATAATTCCTTGTGCCGTATTCTGAAAGCCAAAGGTTTCCAGGTATTGTGCAAAACGGAGATTTTTCTTCTCCCGGTGAGCAGAATAAATCTCCTTATAGTTTTCTGGCAGTTCTGAAACACTTGTTGGCGGAATCCACTGACCGAAACATTTTGGCCAGTCAGGACAACCCATACCCGAGCCGGTACTGCGTACTATTCCGCCGACCATTATAAGAAAATAAACCGCTATTAACGTTGACAGGGCGAGCCTGCGAAATGATCTCATAGTTTTTTTGCTGTGCCATTAAAGGGTGAAATCGTGCACAAAAAGCAAAGGTCCAAAGCAGGTTTTAAAACTAGCTTTGAACCCTTTCAATACCGTGGCAACACTAGTGCTTGTTTCCTTCGACTATAATTGCTCCATCACCATCCGATGCCTCTAATTTAATCAAGTCGTTTTCATGAGGGAAGTTGGATTCTGGCGTCTCAGAATAAGGAATATGTTGCGGTATGTAGTCTTCCTTCGAGCCAGGCTTGCTGTAATCATACGGCCAGCGATAAACAGAAGGAATTTCTCCCGGCCAGTTTCCATGACCAGGCTTACGAGGCGTAGTCCATTCTAATGTAGTTGATTCCCATGGGTTAGCTGACGCCAAACGTCCGCGGAACATACTGTAGAAGAAATTAAAAAGGAAAATAAACTGTGCTGCCAAGGTTAAAATTGCAGCAACACTTACTAACATATTTAAATCTGTGAACCCACTGAATGTTTCGAAATTCGTCCATGAATAATATCGTCTTGGGAATCCAGCAATACCAATATAATGCATCGGGAAAAACACGAGATAAACTCCGACAAATGTTAGCCAGAAATGGATGTAACCAAGCGTACTATCCATCATTCTACCAAACATTTTAGGGAACCAGTGATAAACACCTGCCATCATACCAAAGAAGGAAGCGCTTCCCATAACCAAATGGAAGTGAGCCACAACAAAATAAGTGTCGTGAAGCTGAATATCAATAGCAGAGTTACCCAGAAAAATCCCTGTTATCCCACCCGTTAAAAAGAACGAGACGAGACCAATTGAAAACAACATCGCTGGTGTAAACCGAATATTACCCCTCCAGAGAGTGGTTACATAATTAAAGATTTTTACTGCCGAAGGAACTGCGATGATCAGCGTCAACAGCATGAAGACTGAACCCAGGAAAGGATTCATTCCTGTAACAAACATGTGGTGTGCCCAAACGATGAACGACAATATTGCAATGAACAGCATTGAACCGATCATCGCCTTGTATCCAAAAATTGGTTTACGGGCATTTGTTGCAATTATTTCCGACGAAAGACCCAGTGCGGGCAACAATACAATGTATACTTCCGGGTGACCCAGGAACCAGAACAAATGCTGGAACAACACGGGACTGCCTCCATCGTGAGCCAACGCTTCACCACCAATATAGATGTCTGATAAATAAAAACTCGTTCCAAAGCTACGATCAAAAATTAAGAGCAAAGCTGCGGCGAAAAGCACAGGAAATGCCAGTACACCGATGATCGCCGTGAAAAAAAACGCCCAGATAGTAAGTGGCATTCTTGTGAACGACATTCCCCTGGTAC
Source organism: Chryseolinea sp. (assembly GCA_041747735.1). Classification (GTDB taxonomy): domain Bacteria; phylum Bacteroidota; class Bacteroidia; order Cytophagales; family Cyclobacteriaceae; genus Chryseolinea. The sequence goes on along the minus strand of JBGTEP010000073.1, from coordinate 125,053 downwards.
GCATGTTAATAACTGTGGTGATATAATTGATACCTCCCAGCAGCGAACTAACGATAAATAAAGCCATTGCTACCAGCCACATCGTCATACCAACACCGGAACCACTAATAGCTTGCGGCAAAGCACTAAGTGGTGGATAAATTGTCCAACCGCCACCTGCAGGACCGGTTGAAAGAAAAAGCGATGTAAACATGACTACGCTGGACAAGAAAAAGAACCAGTAGGAGAGCATATTCATAAAACCCGATGCCATATCACGAGCGCCGATCTGAAGTGGGATAAGAAAGTTTGAAAATGTACCACTTAGCCCAGCCGTTAGCACGAAAAATACCATGATCGTCCCGTGCATCGTAACCAATGCCAGGTAAAACTCAGGATCAAGTTTCCCTTGGGGAGTAATCCAGCCTCCTAATACAGGCTTTAGCCACTCCAGATTCATGTCCGGGAAGCCTAATTGTAATCGGAAGATAACGGAAAGTATTCCGCCAAGAAGGGCCCAGAAAATACCAGTTATTAGAAATTGCTTTGCAATTACCTTATGGTCTTCACTAAAAATGTAAGTTCTCCAAAAATTTGTTTCGTGATGCTCGTGATCATCGTGTCCATCATGGTGGTGAACGTCTTGATGTGAGTGAATATCTGTCGTTGCCATGTCGTTGATAAATCTTTTTTTAATTCTGCTTTAATCTCTTACCTCTGCTACAGATGATCCGGGGTCTTTTTCGAAACCTGCTTTAATCATTGCAGCTTCTTTCAACTCATTCGGCACCTTCTTCAGGTAATCCGGATTCTGCTTCAACCATGCTTCCTGAGAAGCCTTCCATCGCTCATAGGACTCTTGATCCTCTACAATAACAGACATCTTCATAGAAAAATGTCCACGTCCACAAATTTCAGTGCAGGCCATTTCATAATTAAAATTAGGGTTACCCAACTCATCCCGCATTTGCTGTGTAGTTTTTGTTGCCTTAAACTTAAATTGCGTTGGCATCCCCGGTACGGCATCCATCTTCACCCTAAAATGAGGTAGGAACACACTGTGAAGAACATCTTTGGCTCTTATTTTCAATAAAATCTCTTTATCTACAGGCAGGTGTAATTCTAGTGATTTGAAATCATCGAAAGAATTCTTATCCGTCAAATCGAGTCCGAATTCATTTCCGAAATTGTCAATTAACTTGTAATTGACATTGCCCAACGTTTTATCCTTTACGCCAGGATAGCGCACCGTCCACGCAAACTGTTGTCCTATTACCTCGATCACTTCAGCTTCTTTCGACGCCGGTGCAGTAATATCATTCCATGCGCGCAACCCCGTAAATATCAGTACCGCCAGAACAATAGCTGGGATAATTGTCCAGGCTAATTCGAGGTAATGATTATCGGGAAAATAACTCGCCTTCCGGCCTTCCTTATATTGGTATTTGTAAATGAAGACGAACATCACTATGCTGATAATAACAAAAGCTATTACCGTCACAGCCATGGTAATCCAAAACAACGAATCAGTAACTTTCCCGTGTTCAGACGCTATGGGAAGCGTGTAGTCATCAAAATACTTAAACGAATACCAAAAAAACCATCCAAGGCTACCCACCATGAATACTATAAAAAGCGCTGCGTTGATCTTATTTGCCGAACTCGACTTCTCATCCACAACTCCACCCTTCGCGATACTTACCAGTTTACTAACCCTGAAGATCATATACAGGATCGCCAGAATCAAAACTACACCAAGAAAAATAATCAAACTCATCATATCAGTTTCTATAAATTAAATGTGGTGATGAAGACTTTCTTCTAACATCGGATCGTTCTTGCCAAACAAAGGCATTTTTGTTAAGTTACTCAGCACTACCAGAAGGAAGGCTGCCGTGAAAATCAAACCAACACCAATTTCCAACAATCCAACTCCACCATCATGCTTCATAACACCAGGCGTAACCATGTTAAAGAAGTCAAACCAATGACCAACAATAATGATCGGGCAAACCAGCTTTAACGTTGATAGTTGACGCTTCGCATCTCTCGTCATTAATAACAGAAATGGCAATACAAAGTTTAGGATAATATTAAGGTAGAATATCCAACTATATGGACTATTATTCATTCGTTCAACAAAGTAAACTGTCTCCTCAGGAATGTGTGCGTAATAGATAAGTAAAAACTGGCTGAACCATATGTAAGTCCAAAAAATTGAAAAGGCAAAAACAAACTTTCCAAGATCGTGCATGTGGTTTGAGTTAACAATTTTCAAATAACCTGCATCCTTCAGGAAAGCAACGATAAGGGTAATTGTCGCCAAACCGGTTACCCACCAGCTTGCGAATACGTACCAGCCAAACATGGTGCTGAACCAATGGGTATCGATACTCATCACCCAGTCCCAGGCAGCAATAGAAGAACTCGCACCAAAGAATACGAGAAACCAGGCTGAAATACCGCGATTCTTATACCAATACGACGTCGAAGGATCAAGGTCTTCAGCCAACATGTTCTTTTTAATCAAAGTATAAAACCAATACCATAAGCCAAAGAACAGAACCATTCTGAAAATGAAAAATACAGGGAATGAACCGGCAGCCAGCGGCCAAAAGAAATAAGGTGCTTTCTTGTTTATAATTTCATCGAACTGAGCACCCTCCTGATATAAATAACCGTGTGTCCAATGGAATACGTCATGATTGGTAATGAACCATAAAACCAGCATCAAAATACCGGAAATAGGAATCCACGTACCCATGGCAAGAGGAACGCGCTTTACGCCTACTGACCAACCTGCCTGCGATGCATATTGTATCGTAATAAAAAACAAGCCTATGATACCTAATCCTGCAAAGAACACGTTGTTCATCCATAACGTTGTATAAAGCCTTTTCAGCCAGGTGGCCGTTTCATGATGATCCGTCGCACCGGCTTCATGCCCACCAGAAGCTGCTTCATGTTGCTGAGTCGTAGCGACTAGTTCATTTGCTACAGCAGATGCATGACCGCCACCATGATCATCATGACCGGCGCTATTCATCGCAAAAATAAGTCCGACGACAAATACGAGAACACCTACAGCCAATAAGATGTAGAGTTTCTTCTTAGTCTCTGGTCTAAACACATATGTTTCTTCTGTAACTACTACTTGATGACCCATTGCTTTGTCGTTATCCGTTATCTGTTCAACGTTTAATTATACGTATCACTATTTTTGAAGTGTTTTAACATACCTGGAAATCTTCCAGCGATCTTCAACACTAATCTGCGAACCATGAGGCCACATAAGATTTTTGCCGTGAGTGATGACATGAAAGATATGTCCTTCAGTGATGTTTTTTAACGCATCAGAATTATAGTTAGGAACACCCGCATACTTTTCTGCTACCTTACCATTTCCCTCGCCTTTTGCACCATGACAATGTTCACAATACATTTCGTAGAGAAGCTTTCCCTCTGATATCATCGATGCAGATGAATCCAGCGGATTTTTCACAGTTTGAGCAGCAAACTCAAGACTGTCACTTCCAATACGATAGGGTAACCATCCGTTTTTGTTGCGACTAACCGTGTTTGCCGGTGCCTCCCGCATATTCATCCGGTTAGGATTGAGTTTATTGGAATTAAAAAATTCAGCATGCCCATCGGGGTAGTCGATAGACGTTAGCCATCTTCCAGCATCTTCATCTACAATTTGAGTGTATGGCTCATATGCCACAGAGTGATACATGTTAGGTGCATATTCAACGCCCTGATTGTCGCCATCGGCGCTACAAGAAGACAACACTACAGCTGCTGAAAAAACGATAACTAAACTTGAAACAAACCGCATAATTATTCTCCTCTTAATGGTCAAAACTCTTTTCATTCACTTCCGATGCTCCGGCCGTTCTTAGAATGCTGGCAATTTCATCTTTGCTTTTACCTTTGTTTAAATCAAGGTCGATAGCCATCACATGCTTGTCTTCCGTACTCCGCAAGTCAAACTGGCGCGGCCACTTGTAGGGCTTCAAGTCACTTACGATCATGAATGTCGCTACCATTCCCAGTGCGGATAGCAAAACGGTTAACTCGAAAGTCACCGGAATAAAAGGTGGTAGTGAAGCGAAGTTTTTTCCACCAATGATCATCGGCCAATCATAGCCGAGCATCCATATTTGCATAGTCAATGCGAGCCCTGTGCCCGTCATGCCAAACAAAAATGCTGCAATTGGAAGACGGCTTCTCTTATAACCGAGGACTTCATCTAAACCATGAACCGGAAACGGCGAAAACACTTCATGTATTTTCAGGCCACTCTTCCTTACAGTGGTAACGCCGCTGATTACAGCGTCTTCGTCATCGAAAATCCCTACCAAAAAGTTTTTATCTGCGTCCATTTTCTATATTTTAAATGTGACTACGGCGCATTAATGATGCGTATCGTCTTTCTTTTTCTCAGAACCTGCTCTAATAATACTCTTTACTTCAGCCATGTTAATCACCGGGAAGAACTTCGCGAAAAGTAAGAATGCTGCGAAGAAAAACCCGAAAGTGAATAAGTATTCACCTATATCATACATGGTCGGGTGAAACATTGTCCAGCTGGAAGGAATATAGTCTCTGTGCAACGAGGTAACAATGATTACGAATCGTTCGAACCACATTCCAATGTTTACAATGATGGAAAGTACAAATGTTGCTGCTATACTAGTCCTGATTTTCTTAACCCAGAAAAGCTGAGGCGAGATCACATTACACGTCATCATAGACCAGTACGCCCAGGCATAAGGTCCCTGTACCCTATTGTAGAATGCGTATCCTTCGTACTCGACGGCTGAGTACCAGGAAATGAACAACTCCGTGATATAGGCGATACCGACAATCGATCCTGTCACAATGATGATGATGTTCATCAATTCAATGTGGTATATCGTAATGTAATCTTCGAGCTTGAATACTACGCGGGTAACGAGCAACAGCGTCAATACCATGGCGAACCCCGAGAAGATAGCTCCTGCCACGAAATATGGTGGGAAAATCGTTGTATGCCATCCCGGAATTACCGAGGTAGCAAAGTCCATTGATACGATCGTGTGAACTGAAAGTACCAGCGGAGTTGACAAGCCTGCGAGAATTAAAGCTACAGATTCATAACGCATCCAGGTTTTTGCACCACCCTGCCATCCGAAGCTAAGTGCATTATAAATATTTGCTCTGATTTTATTTCCCTGAACAACAGCTCTGTCACGTATTACAGCAAAATCCGGTATCAAACCGATATACCAGAATACCAGTGAAACGGTGAAATACGTAGAGATCGCAAAAACATCCCAAAGAAGTGGCGAGTTAAAATTGGGCCACAATGATCCAAAAGTATTTGGTAGCGGGAGCGTCCAGTAAAATCCTAACCATAACCTACCCATGTGCATTAATGGAAATGTAGCCGCACAGATAACGGCAAAAATCGTCATCGCTTCCGCCGCACGGTTAATGGACATTCTCCAGCGCTGACGGAACAATAAAAGAATTGCAGAAATCAATGTACCAGCGTGACCTATACCAACCCACCAAACAAAGTTTGTAATATCCCACGCCCAGCCTACTGTTTTGTTAAGTCCCCAAACTCCTACACCAGTCCACAACAACGTTAGTATACAATAAAGACCAAACCCTAAAAAAGCCATAGAGACGGCCATTGCCATCCACCAAAGCTTGGTAGGCTTACCTTCCACTTGGCGGCTGATGTCATGAGAGACATCAGCTACCGTTTTACCACCGGTTACCAGGGGATCACGAACTACTGAAGTTACCTGCATTTTATCTTTGATAGTTTTTCGTTAATCATTTTCAATTGTGTGTGGTGTGTTCATTTACTACATCCCTACTATCAGGATTTCACTTCTTCCTTGTTTCTGACTTTTGACAAATACCAGATATTTGGTTTCACACCAACCTCTTCCAATACCTGGTAGGCACGAGGATTGTCAGTAATCTTGTCGACACGGTAAGGATGCTTTTCATCAACCGGTCTGATTTTAAGAAGTTTTGAAAGTTTGCTTTCCGGGTCGTTAATATCACCAAATACAATTGCTCCGGTAGAGCATGATGCCTGGCAAGCTGTAACAACTTCGCCATCATTCATCGGTCTTCTTTCCTTCTTGGCGGTAAGCTTACCGGATTGAATCCGCTGAACACAGAACGAACACTTCTCCATAACACCCCTCGACCTAACCGTTACATCAGGGTTGAGTACCATTTTACCAAGATCGGTGTTCATTGCAGGGTTTGCTACTTCAAACTGGCTGTTATCATGATACTTAAACCAGTTGAAACGTCTTACCTTATACGGACAATTGTTTGCGCAGTACCTTGTGCCTATACAACGGTTATAAGCCATCTGATTAAGTCCTTCTGTACTGTGAGTAGTAGCCGCGACCGGGCAAACCGTTTCGCAAGGAGCGTTATTACAATGCTGGCAAAGCATTGGCTGGAATACTACTTCCGGATTGTCCGAAGCTTCTTCAATACCTTTCCAGTCGTCGGCAGGTGCATCACTGCTATAGTATCTGTCAATTCTCAACCAGTGCATTTCGCGACGATTGATTACCTCTTCGCGACCCACAAGGGATACGTTGTTTTCAACATTACATGCAACAACGCAGGCACCACAACCAATACAAGTATTCAGGTCGATTGCCATACCCCAATGGTGATTCTTGTATTCATGCCCTTTCCAAATGGATACTGATCCGGGATCTACTTTGTGGGCTGGATCAGCCCACGTCGAAACTTTTGGATGGAAGTCACGCTTCCAGTTTTTGCTCTTGTAATTATCTAAAGACGTTTCCTGGATTATAGTCTGACGTCCCATATACGTGTTGTGGGTTTGCGTCTGTGCAATCTGATACGATTCTTCCGTTCTCTCAAACTTTACGTTGCTAGCGCTATAGTTAAGCGAACCGTTTACCATCGAAACTAACGGGTAAACATTCTGGCCTATTCCATTTGCAACTTTACCTGCTTTTGTCCGGCCATAACCGAGTGGAATACCGATGGTTCCTGGAGTTTGACCAGGCTGTATCAGTGCCGGAAGTTTTACAATCTTTCCGTTTACTGTAATAGAATAGTACTTCGTATTGCTCTCTGAAAAATCGATGTTGGTCGCATCCTTGGGAGACACGGTTACATAATGATCCCAAACTGCTTTTGTAATCGGATCCGGAAGTTCCTGCAGCAATGGATTGTTAGCCTGAGAGCCATTCCCCAGATTACCACTTTCGTAAATCACGAGTTCAAATCCGGCCGACTTGTAATTACTTGCGATTGCACTTGCCGCTGCGGCCACGTCACCAGCAAAAGTAGCCGATGCTGCCGTTTCCGTTGATGGTGACTCTAATACGCCATCGTATAAACATTTATCCCAGAAATTCTGGAAATCAGTTCCCTGACCTTTGTAAAACCAGGTCTTCCAGTTGTTCTTGATAAACTCAAAATAGTCAACATCAGTTTCGCCTGCCCAGATCATAAAACTCTCCTGCGCTGCACGTGATTTGAATATGGGTGTGATCGTAGGCTGGCCCAGGCTAAAGTGATCTTTCTTAGGTTCAGCATCATTCCATGCTTCCAGATAATGATGATCCGGCGCTTGATAATTCACCAGTTCCCCTGTTTCCTCTTCTTTGTATCCCGTAGAAACAGTAAGTCCAATTTTTTTAATGGCTGCAGCAAGCTTCTCACCCATAGGATGGTCGTAAACAGGATTACAGTTATAAAAGATGATTCCTTCAACTCTGCCTGCTTCTGCATCGCTGATAAATCCAGCCATTGCAGCATCATCTCCCTGACGATAGTTTACCGGAAGCGCTGTATTGATAGTACTTCCATAACTGCCTAACATATCGTTAATGCCATTCACCAATACCTGAATAGCCTTATCATTTGATCCTGCAATTACGATAGCATTTCCACGGCTTGCCCAAAGGTCGTTTGCCGCCTTTTCAATATTCGGTTTGTTAACTCCACCAGAAACGGTACCTCTACCGGCTTTGCCCGCGAGCGCATTGAATAACTGAACCACAACCGCGCCTTCTTCAGAAGGTTTAATTTGTGTTCGGTAGTCCGCGTTAGCACCCGTGATGGAAAGGATAGTTTCGAACTGATAATGGCGAGACATCTCCTTCTTCTCCTCATTTACTTCACGTGTAAGCGCATACTGCTTCGTGAATTCTACAGGCGATATCCAGCTTCCAAGAAAATCAGCAGCCACACCGACAATTACTTTTGCCTTGCTAAAATCGTACGACGGAATCATTGCAGTGCCAAATGATTCTTCATTTGCCTTCCACATCCCGTAATTTGATGACTGATCGTATTGAACGTGTTGGGTTGTCGGGTATTTTACTTTGAATTTCTCTATCGCAGCTTTTGTACTCGGACTAAGTATCGTATTGCTAACGATCCGGATTTGTGCACCTTTTGCAGAAATAGCTCCCAGCTTCGCAATGATCTGTTGATCGAGATCTTCCCAGTTTATTCTTTCTTTCCCAATCTTCGGACCACGAAGTCTTGAGTTATCATATAAAGAAAGAACCGAAGCCTCTACCTGCGCACTTGTACCTCCTTTTGATACCGATGAAAGCGCATTGCCATCTATTTTAATGGGTCGGCCTTCTCTTGTTTTCACGACAATGCTACAATAGTCTCCCCCATTTATATAGGATGAAGCATAGTAGTTTGCCAAACTTGGATCAATATCAATAGGCTTGTTTACATACGGAATAGCTTTGCGAATCGGAGCCTCGCAAGCAGCAAGTGCTGCAGCAGACACCCCGAAACCCATCATCTTTAGAAAATCTCTGCGTGAGTGGCCGGGGTCCTCTTCGGGCTCAGGCTGCTGAGGAAATTCTTGATGAGCATGCTTAACGAACTCCGGGTGGTTAGCCAGTTGTTCAATCCCTTTCCAGTATATCTTCTTTGGTTCTTCCATAAATCGTTTAACGCGACTCGTTGATCGTAATTTCTCTATATATTAATAATGACACTTTGCACATTCCAAACCTCCGATATCTTCCACCTTCATCGGGGTCTTACTCGATTTATTGTGAAGCTCGACCAGATTGTCGTAGTAAGCATTGCCTCTTGAATTCACATCCGTTTTGCGGTGGCAATCGATACACCATCCCATGGTTAATAAAGAGTGCTGACGAACGACATCCATGGTTTCAATCGGTCCATGGCATGTCTGACACTCCACACCGCCTACGTTCACGTGTTGGGCATGGTTAAAATATGAAAGGTCTGGTAGATTGTGTATCCGAACCCATTCAATCGGTTTCTTATTATCCCATGCAGCCACAATTTTAGCGATCTCTCCTTCGCCGGTAATCGCACCTTGTCGGATCTGATTGTGGCAGTTCATACAAATATTAACGGAAGGAATAGTGGCGCTTTTGCCCTTCATTACGCCAGTGTGACAATACTTACAGTCAATTTCATATTGCCCCGCGTGAATCTTATGAGAGAAGGCAATGGGCTGCTTTGGTGCATATCCTTGTTGAACGCCGATCGAGAATAAACCGCTAATGACGGCTTTGAATCCTACGGCCGTTACCAGGAATAGCACAATGAAGATGAATCCCGGACTTCTGGTAATGGATCCTACGCTGATTGGTGAATGAATAACTTCTTTGTCTTCCTCAGTCAGTTCCTTTTGATCCAAAAATCGCTTTAGTGCCGAAACCAGGAAACCAAGAATGACGAGCAATAAAAGCAGGATGAGTACCATCCCGATTAAAATCACATTTAGATACGTCGAGGGAACACCCTGATCTCCGGATGAAGCCTGACCATCTCCTGATACTGGAGGAACTGCCACTACTTCGGGCCCCTTATCTGATTCTGCCTTGATGTAGGCAAGCATGTTCATGATATCCTCATCTTTCAAAGATGAGAAAGCAGTCATCTGCGTTTTGTTGTATTCGTTATATAACTTCACCGCATAGTCGTCGCCACCAGCAATCAAACCTGCTGAGTTCTTAATGAAAGATTTGATCCAATCGATCGATGGAGCTCGGTCGTACACATTTGCTAAGGCTGGCCCGATCAGCTTCTGATGAACCCGGTGGCAAGTTTTACAATTTGCATTGAAAAGTGATTCACCCGCCGTAATAGCTGCAGCTTCGGTCGGAATTTCCTGAGCGTGAGATGTAAAGTTTAGTAGAGCAAAGACTAAGGCGAGAGGGAGGAACTTGCAAGCGGAGGAGATAAAGTTTTTATTCATGTTTGGTTCAGTGTCCGGTTTCAAAACAAGTGGCACAAATCTACTATCGGAACTCATTTTTTCAAATTTATTTAGGGCGTTGCACAATAATATATGTGGAAATTTAGCCCCGATTCAAATTCCGCGAAAGGTACTTATGGAATGCTGAGTAGTAAGCGTTTTAAGTAATTTAGAATCATTTTAAATTACCCGCATCACTCGCGAGAGATCTATTTCGCTCTCGGTTTCTCTCCCTCATACCCATGATTTGAACATGCTGGAAGAGCAGTTGTCAGAGGCAACTCTTATAAAATTTTAACGCCTTTTGACCAACCCTCTTCAATCCCTATTCCAAATAAGGCGAAGTCATATCGCACTGGATCCTCTGGATTCAGGAATCGAAGATTGGATGTTAGTTCAAGCGCGGTAATCCAATCGGTTTGTTTCCTGCGGATGAGTTTTAATTTCCGCGCAACCCGGTCGACATGCAAATCACATGGACAAATAAGCTGGGCGGGCGATATCGAATGCCATATCCCAAAATCTACTCCCCTAGAATCACGCCGCACCATCCAGCGTAAATACATGTTAAGGCGCTTACAGGTTGATTTTCTTTCGGGTGTAGCGATATGTTTCCTGGTTCGGTAGGGATAATCTGGTAAACTGAAGAAAAGGTCGTGAAAGTTGATCAGTCCGTTTTCAACTGTCTTGTCCGCTCGTGGTACAATGAACGCTTCTTCCAGAGAAGAATGGTTTTTGTAAAACCATTGCAGGAAGTTTATAAAATAAAGTGTATCCGTGAGGTTGAATGTACGATGCTTAAAATTTTCGAAAACCCGGAGATCATTTTCGTTATGCCCCAAAATGAAGTTATGTGGATCATTATCCATTGCCGTTAACAGTTCTCTGCATTTTCGCACAATAGTAACACGCTGCCCCCAGGCTAAGACAGAAGCAAAAAGACCGGCGATTTCAATATCTTGTTTTTTCTTAAATGCATGCGGAATCGAAATGGGATCGTATTCTATAAATGCCGGTTGATTGTACTGATCCGACTTCTGATCGAGGAATTCTTTGAGTTCAGAAAGCTTTAATTTCTTGTTGAGTGCCAAGGGAATTTTTGAATATAGTAAACTTAAAATTTCAACTGTCCCTCAATAGTTCAGAATTAAAAATGCCTTACTCTTGCATCCGCTAGTTTGCCTATCGAAAACATTGCTTCTACAAGTCATGAAAAAATTACCAAAAGTCATTGCTGTCGTCATCATTGCCGCATTGATCATCTTTCTGGCGTATGTAGTCATCACCTTTCCACCTGTAATGGCGGGTATGGCCGCAAAGACCATGTGTTCTTGCGTTTACGTAACTGGCCGAACGGCAGAAAGTGTGAGACAGAAAGAACTTAAGGTTTTTCCAGGACTCTCCAGTGCAAAGATTACATTAAATTCATCGGATTCAACGGTCTCCGCTAAGATCCTGTGGAAAACCAGCGTGGCTATTTTCAGGAAAGGGCTGGGTTGCACATTACTGGCAAATCTTCCTGAAACTGAAATCAGACAACAAGCGGTTAGCTTGCCTGTACCACCAGTCGTAAATAAGGACACCATTCCATGGCCAATGGGAAACTTCATCACCGATACTAAACGGGATGACATAGATTATACTATCGTAAAACAAGCTCTGGATAAAGCTTTTCAGGAGAACGATCCAGAAAAACCTGTCTTCACCCACGCAATAGTTGCAGTTTATGAGGGTGAGATAATCGGTGAAACATACGCTGACGGCTTTGATCATAACTCAAGGCTTATGGGCTGGTCGATGACAAAAAGTGTTATGAATGCGCTGATCGGGATCTTAGTGATGGAAGGAAAGCTGACACTGGACGCTCCGGCGCCGATTCTGGCATGGCAACAAGATAATCGTAAAAACATTACTTTAAATCATTTACTACAGGCCAACAGCGGACTATCATGGTCTGAGTCTTACTTTATTCCCACCTCGGATTTCCACAATATGTTTATCCGGAGTGATGACAAAGCAGCCTATGCGATAAGCCGAAAACTGAAGTACAATCCCAATGAACACTTTGAATATTCCAGTGGAACGGCAAACATACTTTCCCATATCATCCGACAAACGGTAAAAGATGAAAACTACTTTCGGTTTCCCTATGAAAAACTGTTCTACAAGTTGGGAATGAATACAGCGATTTTAGAGCCGGACGCATCCGGAACGTTTGTTGGTTCATCATACGGATTTGCCAGCGCTCGTGACTGGGCTAGATTCGGGCTGCTTTATTTAAATGATGGTGAATACAACGGTGAGCGCATTCTCCCAGAAGGATGGGTTCATTATACTACGAAACCTGCTCCGAATACTACCAAAGGAGAGTATGGTGCGCAATGGTGGTTGAATAGAGGATCCGTTGGTAATGATGGGATTCGAAAGTATCCTGAGCTTCCCGCGGACGCGTTTTGGGCCGATGGTTTTGAAGAACAGTTTGTGATGGTGATCCCCTCGAAAAGGCTTGTGCTCGTTCGGCTGGGTGTATCGCATCATGGATTTGATTTCACTAGTCTGGCGACAGAAATTTTAAAAGCCTTACCTCAATAAAGGTCAATTTCCACACACTTTGCCGTTCCAACCTTCTTTCAAAGAACAGTGTCCAAAGAAAAACTCTTTCAAACCGTTAAACCTTACCGCGCGTGAAAAAAGCTTTTGTCTGGATTGCGTTAAGTTTCACCACACAGTTGAGTTTCACCACCCAATTTATCTATGCGCAGAATTTTGATGCTGATTCCGTTTATTACACCCCAATATCAAAAGCTACGGTAAACAAAAAAACGCCCAAGCCTATCTTTCGTGATACGCTGAAAAACGTTAAACCAATTGAATATTTTTTTACCCTACAAACCGGGCCGATGATTGGCTGTAATGACTGCGACCAGGGGAAGGAAATAACTTTTACATCCGCTACAGTCCATGGTATCACCATTGGGAGGAAGCTGAGAACCGGATTGGGTGTTGGTTTTGATACGTATAATCAATGGCAAACATTACCCCTCTTCGGCAGTGCAAGCTGGGATCTGATCGGTACAAAAAATACTCACGCGCTTTTTGTTCAATTTAATTACGGGTGGGGTCACTCATGGTATAAAATTTCCCCCTGGGATGCTAACTCTTTAAAGGTAGATGGCGGCAGAATGATAAATGCGTTAGTGGGCTATCGCATAAAATACCACGACATGAGAATCTCATTGGTTGTAGGCCCAAAGTCCCAAAGAGTGTTTGCATACACAGAATGGCCTTCATTCAGAATCCTTCCCGATGGAACGTGGGTAGAAGGCACTCCTAACCGGACTACTACGCAACGAGATCTGCGCAGACTGATGTTTGCTTTGGTTATAGGCTGGAAGTAAACCCCTATACAGGTAATCGGAAAGCTGTGAATTTTTGTTTTAGTGCCATCAACACCAGTACCACCGACCCGGCCAGGCATATCCATGCAAAACTATCGCCTATTGTTGTGTAGAAAGTTGAGATACCTTTTACGGGAAGGTTCGCTATAACAACTCTTTCACCGTTTTCAAAATAATCCGAAACACTTATTATACTTCCATTATAGTCTGTAGCAAAACTTTGGGCATTACTTACGGGCCGTAACAAGCTGACCCCATTTTCAATCGCGCGTACCACAGCCATTTGTGCATGGTAGGGGGAAATCTCTTTCCAATCGCCGGAAGGAAGCAATAAAATATCAGCGTGCTTCTTCCCTACCTGCTGCATCAATGCCTGGAAATCTGCGTCATAACAAATGGAAATGGCTAGTTTGCCGTAAGGCGTTTGTATTACCGGCACCTGCCCATCGCCTGTTATACTTGGTTCAATAACCGGCACTGGACGGTTTTTGTAAAAGGTGTTGAGAAGTTCCCCTGAAGGGCTGAACAAAAAGGCCTTGTTCTCGATAAATTTTTTCCCCTGTTCGATCTTGCCTGGGATAATGGAGGCCATGGTCATCAGGAAATAGACTTTGTTTCTGAGAGCAAATGCCTGACCTTTTTCTATTGCCATTTCCTCTTCTGACTTAATCACAAAAGTTAACGCTTCTGACCACGATATTATTTTGGCACCTGCCTCTGCTTCCTTTTGTGACCGCATAAAAAGTGTATCCAGCGAGGCTGTTAGCTTCTTCCGTGTTTTCTGAAACCGCTGTTCAAACGGATCTTCAATAAACATGGCAAGCCCTTTATTTAACTCGGCAATTTCAGGACTGCTTTGACTAAGGTTTTCCTCTTGCAAATTCAATGATTTTCCGAAAGCATCACTGTACATCGTGTGAATGGACTCGAGATTGCTTGCTGTGATCCCTGCTACCCTTACTTGTTCGCCGGAGGCACCCGTGAAGTATGGATTTATTTTGACCAAACCGTAAAGAAGCAGGCCAATTGTAATAACACCGAATGACGTTGCAACCTTTCTTACATTATACCAATTCCCGCGTTCCTCAAAGACACAAACCAGTATCGAATTAAACCAACCAATAACGAATGAGATGCCCCAAATCCCGGTGATAGATGCGGTTTGCATCAAAAGGAGATTAGAAACCTGAGTGTAAGCCATCGAACCCCATGTTCCTCCGCCTCCAAAAGAACTGGCATACTCGTAGACAACGAGAAGGGTTGGGAAAATCAGAGTTCTTTTCCAGCCTTTCAAATGCGGATATACAATTCGATTCAGCCAGAAGGGTATTGCTGCAAAAAGGCTAAGAATCAGTGCCATGATGAAAAAGAAGATTCCTGGGAACGGCATCACCTTATATTGAGAGACCACGGATGAAAGAAATAATACGGCGAAGGCGAGTAGATACGATTTCCACGGCTTAAATGGCTTAGTCAATACGATTAGCATTGCCGGTGCAAGCCAGGCTGCGGGAGGGAACATCCACTTTGGAGAAAGGAAGGCGAAAAGGATAACAGAAAAAATAAAAAGCGATATTCGATCAGGTACTGTTCTCATGAGATTAAAGTTTTGATATGTAAAGGAACAGACATCTACTGGTCAGGATCGACCGTATACAGGAAGTCGAACTCATTTTTGAGAAAGTCGAACGCTTATTTCAGAGTAGCCTTTCTGAAAGCGGAGGGAGTTTGACCCGTCTTCTTTTTAAAAAGGGTATTGAAGGATGATTTGGAGTTAAAACCTGATTGATACATAATTTCCAATACGGTAAGCTTTCCATCCTTCGACATCGTCATAATCCGCTGAGCTTCCGCTATCCGAAAGGTGTTGATGTAGTCAAAGAAACTTTGATGGCAATCTTCATTTATGAACTGAGAAAGCTTCCTGGCAGAGATGCTTATTTTATCCGCCAATTCGTCGAGTGAAATATCTGCCTTGAGAAATATCTTTTCATCTTTAATGAGACGCTCGAGACCCTGTTGACAATCTCTTCGCTCAGCTGCTGTTAAACCTGAGCCAGCATACTTTTCTTTTTTGTCATCATCGTCAAGCCCGGAAAAAATTTCAGGCTGATGTAAAGCTTTCCAGACGATGGTGTTGATGAAAACAAAGATGAATGCGAAAACAATTATCATCCCGATGTTAAAAAACATCTTTGTTGCCAATGGAAGAAAAGAATAAATCAAGGATAGAATTAAAATTACAACCACTGCCACGATCAAAAACATTAACCAATTCAGATTTCTCTTTTTGACGTTTGAAAACCTCTGCTTAATCTGATGACGGTAAGCATTAATATCACGAAATGCATAAAATAAGTACGTGAAGACGTGAAGGTACACCATCAATAGTGAAACATAAAAGGCATTCGGCAATTGTTGACGCTGTATCGCAGATTGAATAAATGTTTGATAGTCCGCTGGCTGGACGTGATAAAAGATCTGAAATGAAAGGGTAAAAATTACGAAGGGTGTTGTATGTAGGAGATCCTTTGATACAAACCTGAAATTTCGGTAGATGATTGAACGGGAATAGAAATACAAAATTGGCCCTATTAAAAAAGGAAAGCCATCTTCCCAATGGGCCAGTTGCGGGTAACGTTGATAAAAACCGTAGAAGGATAACAATCCATCACCTAAGTTAAAGGCGAAGACCAAAAAAAAACATGCGAGCATTCTGTTGCTTACCAGCTTTCCTTTTTTGATGCTGAATAGAAAGACCGATAGCAACAAGAGCTGAAAAATTACAACGGTTGATAATATATTCAGCAGCTGATACAATCTTGTTTAATGTTTTCGGAATGGAGGACTATCGCCCAAAATCGTCCTGTACGCGGACGATATCATCTTCATCTGAAGGATGATTTAAGTCTGTGTGTTGCCAGATTTCAGCAATCATTCCCCAACCATCAAGTCCAACGAGGCGATGACGCTGTCCTTGCTTCAGCCGTATGATTTCCCCAACCGCCAACTGATGTACAGCTCCTTCTGCATCCGTATCGCTGGTTACAACGCCAGCAGTACCCGCAACAAGTTTCCAGATTTCAGCTCTTCTGTAATGATATTGCCAGGACAAGCGTTTACCGGAATCGACCATCAGAATCTTTGGACTTAACTTCCCACTGATTTTCAATGTTGACAAATCAATTCCCGGAAAATAAAGCTGACCAAATTTCTGGGCCTGCGATTCGTCAAGCACAAAGAAACCTCCCCAGGGACGGCTAAAGTCCTTCGCTGCTAGGGTAAATCCGTTTTCCTTTAAATATTTTTCTACGGATAACATTACGGAATCCTTCTCACCAGCCAAAACGAGTTCTGTATTCATATTTGTTGCATCAAAGAATCCGAAAAATACTCATTTATTTTTTATTCGCCAGTGGTTCAGGTAGCCACTCCGGGAAATCGCTTTTAAAACTTATAGTGCATTTCGCGCCATGAACTTTCAGCATTTCAACTAGATTGTTCTGTGGTGCGAGGTGTGGTGTTCATTTTTACCCCGCGCTAAAGCACGGGGGTATTTAGATGGTTAGTGTCCTGTTTTATCCGACGGAATCAGCTGCATATTGAATACCACATTTGGCGCGGATACGATCCAGTGTTTCAATAAGTAACAAAGAATCTGCATGGCTCATCATCGGGCTTTCAATCAATTTATTATTTAAACATTCTCCGACGTGTCGTGCTTCAAACTGATAGCCAAACCCATCTTCTTTGTAAACCGGTATTTTTTGAGCTGCGTTTCTTTCTTTTACTAATTCAATGGTCGAGGTTGCATTATGAAAACGATTATGCATCCGAATGAAGCCGCGAGTACCTACAATGGTCGCTTCAACAGGAGTGTCTGCGGCAAAGGTTGCACTCAATACCGCGATCGCCCCTCCGCTAAATTTGAGTGTCATGGCGATTTGCTCATCGACGCCAGAAGCATAAGGCTGCATCACAGCATTTGTTTCTTCGGGTCTACCCAGTAAAGAGACCGCAAGAAATACCGGGTATATACCAATGTCCAGCAATGCTCCGCCGCCCAATACGGGATCGTATAATCGTTGAGCTAGTGGAGGCTGTGCAAGAAATCCAAAATCAGCCTGGACCATTTTCAACTCGCCGATTTCACCTGACTGAATCAGTTCGACAACTTTCTGATACTGGGGAAGGAACTTCGTCCAGAACGCTTCCATAAGAAAAACCTGATTTTTTTTTGCTGCTGCGATCATTTCTGATACTTGTAATGAATTTAAAGCAAGTGCCTTTTCGCATAACACCGCTTTTTTATGATTCAGACAGAGCAAAGCATGTTCATGGTGAAATCCATGGGGCGTAGCCACATAAACCACATCCACTTCATTACAGGAAACCAGTTGCTCATAGGAATTGAAAGCAAACCTGGAGGAATGCAACGTTGAAAAATCTGAAGCTCTCTTCTCATCTTTGGAAGCCACTGCAATGAGTTCGGCTTCTTCTACCAGTTTCAAATCAGAAGCGAACTTATGGGCAATCTTCCCGCAGCCTAGTATACCCCATCGTATTTTCTTCATGGATGCTTATCAGTTTATAATTGTAGGGACGTGCTTGCAATGTAAAAGTTAATATCCCATTACTCAAAATCAAGCAACGTGTGGTGGGTCAGACTTCGGGTTTATAAAAAGTCGCGCCGCTCCTCCCAAATGCGCCGCCCACGCATTCCAACAAGCGCGAAAGAATTCGAAGTTGCGGGATTGGTTCTGCTCTTATCCGGTCTGCTCTCCTTCTGTTCTCCTTCTCCTCTCCTTCTCCTCTCGTTTGAATCGGTCCGTTTTGCTGATTTTTCGTCGACAATCATGAACTTGCACATTGAAAGCCCCACATGACCCGGAAAACTCACTTCTATTTTAAAAAATTTACCATCAGGCATGACCTGTGTAGCATGAAAGTGGGTACCGACGCGGTAATGCTGGGAGCCTGGGTAAATGTTAATAAGGCTACCAAAATTCTGGATATTGGAACCGGCTCAGGTATTCTTGCTCTGATGGTGGCTCAACGCACGGATGAAGCTGCACAAATCGATGCTGTAGAAATTGAAAAACAAGATGCAACACAAGCAGCGGA
The DNA here is from genome assembly GCA_041747735.1 of Chryseolinea sp. Taxonomy (GTDB): domain Bacteria; phylum Bacteroidota; class Bacteroidia; order Cytophagales; family Cyclobacteriaceae; genus Chryseolinea. The sequence continues at coordinate 106,285 of JBGTEP010000073.1, read as the reverse complement.
GAATGTATTACAATCTCAATGGCCTTCAAAGATATCGGTCCACAATAGCTCCATCCAGGATTTTACGCCAGACCTGAAGTATGATTTAATAATCAGCAATCCGCCATTCTTTAACAACAGTCAGGAACCCCCCGATAAACGCAGACATCATACACGACATACTGTAACACTCGACTTTGACACGCTAATTGCCAACGTTTTGCGCCTGTTGACGCCTGAAGGAAAGTTCAACATCATACTTCCATATACTGAAGGGCTTCAATTCATTGAGATGGCAATAGCGAAGAATCTTTTTTGTACTCGGAAATACAGTTTTAGAAGCAGAGCGGAAAAGCCGATTGAACGATGGTTACTGGAATTTTCAATTCAACAACTCAGCCTGGATACAGGAGCGATCATCCACTATGAAAATGGATCTGACTGGTCAGATATTTACAAGCGTCTGACGCACAATTTTTACCATAAATTATGAGGAGAAATTCTTCAAATCAGGCAGACACGATGGCTGATCAGGATAATAATGTAGAAGTGACAAAATTTACTGCCTGATATTCAAACCATTATAAAAAATAATTTACTTGTTTAAACAAGCACTTGAAAACTAGTGCTATATTTGCACGTTCATAAAAAACGAAAAACATAACAATATGAAAAAAATCAACACCCTAATCGCTCTATTGCTTTTCGCATGCAGCACATTTGCGCAAACGACCTGGACATTAGACCAATCGCATAGCAATGTTGGCTTTAATGTAACGCACATGGCTATATCGGAAGTCGAAGGCAATTTCAAAGATTTTGATGGCACGATCGTAAGTAAAGCTGCCGACTTTAATGGCGCTGAGGTATCATTTACAGCAAAGACTGCTTCCATTGATACTGATAATGAAAAAAGAGATGGTCATTTGAGGTCACCTGATTTCTTTGAGGCTGAAAAGTATCCTGAGATCAACTTTAAAGGAACACTTGTAAAAGACGGTGGTAAGTATAAACTAAAGGGAGACTTCACCATGCATGGTGTAACTAAAAAAGTTGAATTTGATGTTGCCTACGGTGGATCAATGGAAACTGGGAAAGTTACTAAAGCAGGTTTCAAACTTACCGGCAAAATCGATCGCAAAGATTACGGTCTGACCTGGGCGAACAAAGTACCTACAGGAGAACTTGTAGTGGGTGACGAAGTTGAAATTATATGTAAAATTCAAGCAAATAAAAAAGCTTAATTTTGTAAACCCCGGCATTAGAGCCGGGGTTTATTTTTATAGAGATGAAAATTGAAGAAGAAATCAAACAGCAGAAATTTAAGAATCTGCATCAAAAGGCTGTAATAAATTTGCTGTATACCACCAGCTGGCTACAGGCCAAACAACAAGAGTTCTTCAAGCCTTTCAATATCACTGCCCAGCAATTTAACATCCTTCGCATTTTAAGAGGACAGCTTCCTAAGGGAACCTCCGCTACAGAGATCAAATCCCGCATGATCGATAAAAACTCTGATGTATCCCGATTGCTCGACAGGTTGCTATCTAAAGGTTTCATTTCCAAGAAGACTTCTGCCGACGATAAACGGGCAGCGGATATAAATCTAACAGAAGAGGGAATTGAACTACTCACGACGATCGACAAAAAACAGAGTCAAATAGACAATATTCTTCTACTCTCTGAAGAAGATGCTTCAACACTCAGTGATTTGCTCGATAAAAGTCGTGGATGAAACGAAAAGAGCTAAATTTTCTTTAACTCTTCACGTACAAAATTCATCAGCTCTTTTATATACTCCCGGCTGAAATCGAACTTGATGCCTGCTGCTTTATAAATTTCAGGAATAGACCGCAAGTAGCCTAGCTTGAGCGCGTTTTGATATCCCTGAAGTCCTTTCGCAGGATCCTTTCTAAAATTTCGCCACACTGCAATCGCACCTAATTGAGCCATGCCGTATTCGATATAGTAAAACGGTACCTCATACAAATGAAGTTGTTTCTGCCACAGGTAATCCTTCGCCGTTTGTAAAGAAGACCAATCGGTTACCGTATCCGCATACTTGTCAAATATTTTGTTCCAGGCAGATTTCCGTACTTCCACAGTATGACCCGGATTGAGATAAAGCCAGTGCTGGTATTGATCAATGGTTGCAACCCAGGGTAATGTTTCGATCAAATCTTCAAGGTGCTCTCGCTTGGCGCGTTTTAATTCGGCCTCATCCGTAAAGAATACATCCCAATGATCCATCGAGATTAGCTCCATAGACATTGAAGCCAGTTCAGCGACTTCGGATGGCGTGGATTTAAAATCATTTAACGCCAGGTCTCTTGTAAGGAAATTATGTATCGCGTGACCTCCTTCATGCATGATCGTAACCATATCGCGAAGCGTAGAGGTTGCATTCATAAAAATGAAAGGAACACCGATCTCTGCCAGCGGATAATTGTATCCTCCCGGAGCTTTCCCCTTTCTTGATTCCAGATCGAGATGACCCATTTCTTTCATAATAGAAACACATTGCCCGAGAAATGGATCCAAACGTCTGAATACCTCAATCGTTTTTTCTGCCAGTTCATCTCCAGTTGTGAATGGCTTCAACGCCTCACGCCCTTCGGGATCTACTGCTTTATCCCATGGGCGTAATGAATCAACCTGAAGTGCGTTTTTCCGTTCACTTGAAAACTGATTCAGGATCGGTACAACTTCATGTTCTATCGAATCATGAAAATCAAAACAGTCCTGAGGTGTATAATCAAACCTTCCTAAGGCTTTAAACATGTAGTCACGAAAGTTCTCAAATCCGGCGTTTAAGGAAACGTTGTGACGCAGAGCAATTAGTTTCGTAAAGAGTTCGTCGAGTGCTTCTTTATCCTTGAGTCGTCTTTCTGTTATTTTATAATAAACTTCCTCCCGTTTTGCCCTGTCGGTAGACATAAGGTATACGCCAGCTTGTTGAAGCGTAAGTTCCTTGCCGTCTATCTCTACCATCATTGCACCATTCAGCAAAGCAAATTGCTGTGCTTCTGTATTTATTTCTGTGTAAAGTGGGACGTTCTCTTCACGAAAGATTTCAATTTCCTTTTTCAAGCCGCGGATCATGATATCATATCCTTCGTCCTTCGCCAGTGTATCAAGAAATGGAGATGCGGCGGCCTTCTTATTCAATTTATCTGAAACAGGCGAAATCTGGGGTTGAATGTTTTCAATGAACGACTGATACTCATTTCTATACGTCTCGTTTTCCGTATAACATGTCATTCGGATGTAACGCCATGCAAGATCTTCTGCGATTACAGATTCAAGTTCGCTTCGATCTGAAAACCATTTTTTCAAATCATCAACCGATGCAAGTTGTCTTTCCAGGAGATTGTCGAAAAGTGGTTTTATCCCCTTCCATGATGTAACCTTAAAACCTTCCCCTAAAAACTTTCGCACAGGTCGCTTCGGGATTTCTAATACAGCCATATATAGTTTTGTTTTTGAATCTCAACGGCAAAGAATAAAATCGTTGAGAGGGCACAAATTAATCAAATTGAAACAGACGAGAACGAATAGTTAGTTCCTGTCAAAAGAAATTTTGCTTTTTACGTAGCGTCGGGATTTGGTTTAGGCTCTCTTTTCGATCCGCCATACAATTCATATTCTAACAAACGGCAATCCAGTCTTGCCGTATAAAACTCAATTCTCCTGCTTGGTTTCAATCCGATTTTTTTTGCAAGATCAAGGTTGCCGGTAAAGATATACCCTGTATATCCCTGACATTTCTTTTTCAAAAAATCACCGATCCGGGCGTACGTCTGTTCCAATTCTGTAATCTCACCTAAACGTTCGCCATACTCCGGGTTAAAAAAGACAACACCTGCTCTTCCTTCATGCACAAAAGTTTCTTCAAAATCGCATTGTTTGAACCGAATCAAATCCTTCACCCCGGCATTCGCTGCATTCACCTTCGCGATTTCAACAGCATCTTCACTAAGATCCGATGCAATGACGATGAGGTCTGCAACTTCTTTGACTTGGGCTTTTATTTCTTCCAAGGCTTTCTGATATACTGTATCATCGTATCCGATAAAATGCATAAAAGAATAATTGGTTCTAAACAACCCTGGCTTTCGGTTGGTCGCCAGCAACACTGCCTCAATGGCAAGCGTCCCGGAACCACACATCGGATTGATGAAAGGAGATTTTCTATCCCACTTTGAAGCCATAATAGTTGCTGCCGCAAGGGATTCAAGCATCGGCGCTTTACCCGGAATTTTCCTGTATCCATGTTTGGAAAGCGTTTCGCCCGAAGTATCCAGAAAAATTTCCGCACGTTCCTTCTTCCAAAAAACATAAATAACGGCTCCTCTAAGCTCTGATCCGGAATCAGGCCGCTTCCCGGTCTGACGAGTCATGCGATCAACAATCGCGTCCTTAACCTTCACATTCACATACAGACTATTGTCGATGCTGGGGTGATCCACATTACTGGTGACTGACACATAGCCGTCATTTGCCAGAATAGTTTCCCAGGGGTAATCAACGAGAATCTTATATAATTCATCCGGATGGTTCACTTCAACCTCCTTCAACGAATAGTGTACCTGGCTGGCACAGCGAAGATTCAGGTTAAGTTTTATGCAGTCATTAATAGTACCATACAACTCCAGGCCTGTAGCAAAAGTACTTTTCGGTACAAAACCTAAATCCACTACCTCCTTTTCGATATAGGGCGAAAGACGCTTACTGCAGGTAATAATAATGCGGCTGGGAGACGTGTACATGTTCATAGTCCTGGCAAACTTAGTAAAAGGCGACTTATTCCTTCATATCAGTGTTTATCGCACATAGGAAATCTCCTTGAAGCCAAATGATCGTTCTTCACCATTGATTTTTACACGAAGTCTGCCGGATTCATCTATTCCACAGATTATGCCCTCGAAATATTTATCGTTGGCTAGAAACCGGCGCTTCTCACCGATTTTGTACAGGTTATCGATGTACGCGACTTTTAACATGGCAAGGTGGTTTTGTTTGATTTGAAGGTAGCGCGCTTCTATAAAGCTCAGCAAAAGCCCAAGTTCATCCTGCAATTCGTATTCACGATCAATATTCAGCCGTAAAGAAGTGGCCGTGTCCATGGCGAACGTCCGCTGATTAATATTCAGGCCGATTCCAATCACAGTGTGTGAAATTCTACTTCCTGATATCTGATTTTCGATCAAAATCCCACAAATCTTTTTCTCACCGATCAAAATATCATTAGGCCACTTAATCGCTACATCTTTACACCCACGTTCTTTCAAATAATCCTGGATTGCAAGCGAAGTGAAGATATTCAGATAAAATTGGTCACTCACAGCCAGGAAAGCTGGCTTCAGGATGATTGAGAAAGTAAGATTCAGCCCCGGTTCCGCTAGCCAGACGTTTCCTCTCTGACCACGGCCTGCGGTTTGATGGTCGGTAATCACCACCGTACCTTCTGCAATAGATGTGGGATGTTGGCAGAGTTGCAGGGCAAACGTGTTCGTAGAATGACATTCCGGCATAAAAACAAGATTCTTGCCCAGGAAAAGCGTATTGGCAGGGATTTTATACAATATAATTTTGATTAGTTTTGTGGGTTAAAAAAAAACGAAAGATAGATTAATGGCGAAAAAAAGGAAGGGAGCCACGTCAGAAAAGCTGAGTGATGTTATTGTAAAAGGAATGCAGGAGAAAAAAGCGGCGGATATCGTCGTTATGGACCTCAGACAAATTAAAAATGCTGTCGCCGACTTCTTTGTGATATGCTCCGGAAACTCTGATAAACAATTGGATGCCATCTCCGACTCTATCGACGCTGAGGTTTTCAAGACTTTAAAAGAAAATCCCTGGCACACGGAAGGAAAGAACAATAAAGAGTGGATGCTGCTCGACTATATTGATGTAGTGGCACACGTATTTCGTAAAGACCGACGTGATTTTTATGCCCTTGAACGACTATGGGGTGATGCGGAAATAACTGAAATTGAAAACGATAAGAACTAAAAAACACTCATCACGTTATTGAATTGAAGATTTTTAAATTGACTATATAGAAATGGCTGACAAGAAAGAAAATAAACCCCTTTTACCTACAAAACCGCCGCGTGGTAATTACCAGATTTGGGTAATCCTCGCCACTGTAGCGGTGATTTTCGGGGTCATGTACTTCAATAATTCCAGTAGTCTTAAGGATGTTGATTACGACGACTTCAAGCAGATGGTTAGAAGCGGTGATGTAAAGAAAGTAGTACTGGTACAAAATAGAAAGTTTGTAGAAGTAACCTTAAAACCGGAAGCGCTTCAGAACGCGAAATACAAAGACCAACTGAATAATAATTCTTTTGGTAGCGGGGCTTCAGGTCCTCATTTTTCGATGAAAGTCGTTGATTCGGGCAATTTCGATCAGGAGTTCCGGATTTTTCGAGATAAACTCCCGGCAGACCAATCTCCTGAATATAAAACCGAAGACCGGGAAGATTATTTCCAGGTGTTTATTCAATGGGGATTTCTATTCCTGCTTCTATTTGGATTCTGGATGTTGATGAGGAGAATGACAGGTGGTGGTGGTCCCGGAGGCCAGATATTCAACATCGGAAAATCCAAAGCGGCTTTATTTGATGCCGAGAGCAAAGTAAAAATCACGTTTGCAGATGTTGCCGGACTTGATGAAGCCAAGGAAGAGGTAAAGGAAATTGTTGATTTTTTAAAGACTCCTGGAAAATTTACAAAACTTGGTGGAAAGATTCCTAAAGGAGCCCTGCTTGTAGGCCCTCCAGGTACTGGTAAAACATTATTAGCCAAAGCAGTTGCAGGCGAAGCTGGTGTACCTTTCTTTTCATTATCAGGTTCTGACTTCGTTGAAATGTTTGTTGGTGTTGGTGCAGCACGTGTTCGTGATCTTTTCAAGCAGGCAAAAGAAAAAGCTCCCTGTATTGTGTTTATAGATGAGATTGATGCCATCGGTCGTTCACGGGGTCGTGGACAATTACCCGGTGCCAATGATGAGCGTGAGAATACATTGAACTCCCTTCTTGTTGAAATGGATGGCTTTGCTACTGATTCAGGAGTAATTATTCTGGCGGCAACAAACCGTCCTGATGTATTGGATTCTGCATTGCTCAGACCGGGCCGTTTCGACAGACAAATAAGTATTGACAAGCCCGACATTGTGGGGCGTGAGGCTATTTTTAAAGTTCATCTCAAGCCGATCAAACTGGATCCGAGTCTCGATCCAAAAAAGATTGCAGCACAAACGCCTGGTTTTGCGGGAGCCGAAATTGCCAACGTCTGTAACGAAGCAGCACTCATTGCCGCCAGAAGAGATAAGAAAGCTGTTGATATGCAGGATTTTCAAGATGCTATCGACCGTGTCATTGGAGGTCTTGAAAAGAAGAATAAGATCATTTTACCAGAGGAGAAAAAAATCGTTGCCTTCCACGAAGCTGGACATGCTGTGGCTGGCTGGTTTTTAGAGCATGCCGATCCATTGGTTAAAGTCAGTATTGTACCACGAGGAGTGGCTGCATTGGGATATGCCCAGTACCTCCCCCGCGAACAATTCCTCTATCAGACAGAACAAATGATGGATGAGATGTGTATGGCTTTCGGTGGCCGCGCAGCGGAGGAAATTGTGTTTGGTAAAATATCTACCGGTGCATTAAGTGACCTCGAGCGGATTACCAAGATGGCTTACAGTATCGTAACGATTTATGGTATGAATCCTGTAATCGGCAACATGTCATTTTACGATTCGAAACAATCTGAGTATTCGTTTCAAAAGCCATATTCTGATGCAACTGCCGAGAAGATCGATAACGAAGTAAAGAACATCATTGACTCCGCATATGAGCGAACCAAGAAGTTGCTCGTGGAGCATCGTCAGTATCTTGACCTCATTGCAAAGGAGCTTCTCGAAAAAGAAATTTTATTCCAGGCTGACTTAGAGCGCTTAATCGGCAAACGTCCTTTTGAAAAACTTACTACCTATCAGCAGTTTACAAACGGTCAGGGTAAATACGAGAAAAAACAAAACGAGAATGAACAGCCGGGCGTGGACCCAACGCCTACTTTGGATGGTGAAAAGCCGAACGAAACAGCTACTGGTTAATTTCACAGTATAAATCTTATTTTTGAACTCAGGTGACTAAAGCACCTGAGTTTTTTTATGATCGCACCTGTATCAGACCTTAACGGAAAAAAAATATTTTTCGCCTCCGATTTTCATCTTGGAGTTCCAAACCATCAGGCAAGCCTTGAACGTGAGAAACGAATTGTTAAATGGCTAGACTCTATTAAGCATGAGGCACATACCATTTATTTACTGGGTGATATTTTTGACTTCTGGTTTGAGTATAAGCACGCCATACCGAAAGGGTTTATCAGGCTTCAGGGAAAATTGGCGGAGTTGAGCGATGCAGGTATTCCAATTGCTTTTTTTACCGGTAATCACGACATGTGGATGTTCGATTATTTTCCTAACGAACTGGGTATCCCCATTTACCGTAATCCTGAAATCCTATTGGTTGAAAATCACAAACTCCTTATTGGACACGGTGATGGACTGGGGCCGGGTGACTCAACTTACAAATTCCTGAAGAATGTTTTTGCCAGCAAACTTTGTCAATGGTTGTTTGCCAGGTTGCATCCCAACTTTGGCATAGGCATTGCAACCCGTTGGTCAAAACGAAGCCGGATATCCAACGAGAAACGCGAAGAAAAATTTCAGGGTGAAGAAGGTGAATTCTTATGGGTATACTGCAATGAGATCGAAAAAAAAGAACATCACGATTTTTATGTATTTGGTCACAGACATTTGCCTCTTGACCTGAAGATAAATGAAACCAGTCGATACATTAACCTCGGTGAATGGGTACACTTCAATACCTACGCTACGTTTGATGGAACGGATGTCGAACTAAAAACTTTCAATCATTCCGTATGACCAAGCCCACTCAGTTTATCATAGTCTTGATGTTTTCATTTTTATCAGCCGTTGCGCAGAAGAAAATAAAAACTGTAACCGTGAGTGATGAGATTGCCTTTGCTACAGTTGACCGGCCGGGTGATCTTTATGTGGTAACGAAAAACGGTCAAATACAAAAATTTGATGTCGATGGAAAACTTCTAAGTATTTACAGAAATGACCCGACGCCAACGCTGTTTGACCCGAGAGATGGTTCCCGGCTATTTATGTATTTTCGCCATGATCAACACTATGCATTCCTGAATCCATCATTCGAGGTAACTGCATCTTATAAGTTGGACCCCGCTTTTGCTATCAAGCCCTGGTTAACCTGTATTTCCGGAGATCATAACCTCTGGATAGTTGATGGTGAAGATACAAGTATCAAAAAAATTGATATTAATACTTCGGCTGTTTCAGTAGAACAAAAAATTGGCAATGGTGTAGACGATATTTCAACGATACTATTCATTCGTGAATATCAAGGCTTCTTGTTTCTACTGCATCAAGAAAAAGGAATCATGATTTTTAATGGTATTGGAAAGTTGCTGAAGACCATTGAAATCGAAGGACTATCCTACTTTAATTTTATCGGTGAGGAACTCTATTATTCCGAAGACAACAGTATCAAATTCTTTAATCTCTTTACCACAGAAATCCGAGTCATAAAGGCGAATCAACCCGGGGATTTTATATTGTTTACCGACGAGCGCATGTTCTCCATTAAAGACGCCACAATTGATTTTTTTGAATTGAAACGCTGATCGGTCAGCACAAGGAAAACTGTTCATTTTTGAACATATTTGTACGATTAAGGATGATAGTGCCCACTAATTTGCGCTGGAAGTGCGATTTGATAGTTGGCATAAAATTTCCTGCTAAAGTTTTTTTTACCCTAAATCTATACAACAGTGAATCCAGAAGGCGGCAAAATTTTAATGATTGATGATGATGAAGACGTACTCCTTGCTGCCAAGATGCTCCTGAAAAAGCAAAGCCATCATGTGATTATCGAAAAGAATCCCAAAAAAATTCCTTTTCTACTTAACAATGATACTTACGACGTCATCTTGCTGGACATGAACTTCAGTAAGGATATCACAAGCGGAAAAGAAGGGTTCTATTGGCTGGAACAAATTCTGCAGCATGATCCAACCGCAGTTGTTATACTAATCACTGCCTTTGGCGATGTTGAGATGGCTGTACGCGCGTTGAAGCAAGGTGCAACTGATTTTATTCTTAAGCCCTGGCAAAATGAAAAACTGATCGCAACGATAGCAACTGCCATCAGATTGAAACAATCATACAACCAGGTTGATAAACTTAAAAAGGCAAAAGAGATGCTGGAAGAACAAATCAGCAAACCTTTTGGAGAAATCATTGGTGAGAGTGGTACCATTAAAGAGGTCTTTGGGTTGATTGATAAAGTTGCTAAGACCGATGCAAACGTATTGATATTGGGTGAAAACGGAACCGGTAAAGAATTAATTGCCAGGGCTATTCACCAACGCTCGCTCCGAAAGGACAACAGCTTCGTATCGGTAGATATGGGGGCAATCACCGAAACCTTATTTGAAAGTGAGTTATTCGGACACAAAAAGGGCGCCTTCACCGATGCCCGGGAAGACCGGCCTGGAAGATTTGAACTGGCAAATGATGGTACCCTTTTTCTTGATGAAATCGGAAATCTCACCTTGAGTTTGCAAAGTAAATTATTAAGCGCATTACAATCCAGGATGGTGACTCGTGTAGGCGCAAACCAATCGATGCCTGTAAATATCCGGTTGGTGTGCGCGACCAATATGCCGCTGCATAAAATGGTTCAGGAGGGTACTTTCAGGCAAGACCTTTTATACAGAATCAATACTGTTGAAATTCGTGTACCTCCGCTTTCAGAACGCGTTGAAGATATTCCCCTACTAACGCAACACTATTTAAACCACTATGCAAAGAAATACCATAAGCTGGTGACGACAATAGCACCCGAAGCGATGGACAGGCTAAAACGATATGCTTGGCCAGGTAACATTCGCGAATTGCAGCATGCGATCGAACGCGCTGTGATAATGACCGACTCCGCCACCCTGCAGGAAAGTGATTTTTTACTTAGCCGCTCGCTTACTTCCGGCCCGGCAAACAATACATTAAATCTCGATGAAGTTGAACGCGCTGCCATTGCGAAGGCGCTACAAATGCACAATGGTAATATCTCAAAGGCGGCCGATGAGTTGGGTTTGACGCGTGCTTCTCTTTACCGGAGAATGGAGAAGTATGCACTTTAATTGGAAATCTCCAGTTGTTCAGAGGGTAGTAATTTTAGCTGCCTCCCTTTTCTTGTTTTCATTTTTTGCATTCTCACGCGGAGACTGGTTTTACGCATTCATTTTTTTGGCAATAAGTGCTTACCAGGTAAAGCTTCTCATTGAATACCTTGATCGGTCAAACGAAAACATCGCTTCGTTTCTTGACTCTATCGAATTTGATGACCTCTCTTATTCCTTTAAAACTGCAAGTGATGATCCCGCGGTAAAACGATTGCACAAGGAACTAAATGAAGCAATGCTAAAGCTTAGAAACTCACGCCGCGAGAAAGATTCTGAATTTCTTTTTTTTAAGAATATCGTTATGCACGTTGGTATAGGCCTCATAGTGTTTAAGGAAGATGGTACTATTGAAATCTATAATAGCGCAGCTCGAAAGCTCCTAAAAGTAAGCCGCGCTGAAAACCTCAATGATCTCAAGGTAGTGAGCGAAACACTGGTAAATGCTTTTCAAAAACTCAAAACAGGTGGACGGGAACTCGTGCGTCTGAAGACCGGTGAGGAATTGGTACAACTATCGGTCTATGCTATTGAACTAACGCTGCGGGGAGAAAATGTTAAGCTAATTTCTATTCAGAACATTCAGAGCGAATTGGAAGAAAAAGAAATGGAGGCATGGCAAAATCTTGTTCGCGTACTCACGCATGAAATAATGAATTCAGTCACTCCAATTTCATCACTGGCAGGAATTGTTGAGGAAGAACTAAAACCTTATGTCAAGGAAGATAATAATACACCACTCACCCAGGAACAACTCAATGATATTCATCTGTCGCTTCAAACGATAAGTAAACGCAGCGATGGGTTAATTCATTTTGTTAAAGAATTTCGCAGTCTGACTAGTATCCCAAAACCCAGACCTGTACAAATAAATGTGAGAAACCTACTTGAAGAATTATGTATTCTTCACAAACGAGACCTTACTGACCGCAATATCGAATTAAAACTTTCCGTATACCCTGAAGACCTTACGATCTCCGCGGATAAGAACATGGTCGAGCAGGTGTTAATAAATCTCCTTCGGAATGCCATACAGTCATTCGATGAACAGGATGAAAGGATTGTAGAGATCAAGGCTTCTGTTAATGAAAAATCAAGGCCGGTAATCACGGTAATTGATAATGGAACAGGGATAGATCCAGACGCCATGGAAAAAATATTTATCCCATTTTTTACAACTAAGAAAACCGGTTCTGGTATTGGATTGAGCCTGTCGCGCCAGATAATGCGCCAGCACCAGGGCACACTAACCGTGAAGTCAACCGTTGGAATAGGTACTGAGTTCTTTATGCGATTCTAAGGGCAGGAGGCATGAATCCCGAGTTTTAGAATTTATTAACCGGGAAAGCGCTTAACTTGTGGGGCAAAAGCAGATTTAATACATTTACCAAACTGTTTATCCAGCTATGCAAGACATCCCCCAGAAAGTAACCAAAATATTAACTGAAAAACTCGGCATTGCAGAATCTGAAATAACCCAGGACGCCAATTTTGTAAAAGACCTGGGAATCGATTCACTTGATTACGCGGAAATCGTTATGGAATTTGAGCAAACATTCGATATACGTATTCCAGACGACGACGCCGAAAAAATGCAAACTTTTGGACAAGCTGTAAAGTACATCCAAGAAAAGTTGAACAAATAATACTGTTATCGCATATTAAGCCATACCCTCATTCTCCTATCCATAAATAAATAGTCAAGTAAGATTGTGGATACCAATGTTAAGAAGGTCTTATTTATTGTAAACAAGCATGCGGGAATCGGATACCAACCTAAGGTAGAAGGTCGAATCATAGATACGTGCGACAGACATAACGCCGAGTGTACAATAGAATTCACTGAAGGTCGAGGACACGCGATTGAACTCGCGAGGGAGGCCGTATCTCGTAAGTTTCAACAAGTAGTTGCCGTTGGAGGAGATGGTACCACCAATGAAGTTGCGCAAGGGCTTATTCACACTGGTATACCGATGGGCATTGTTCCAAGAGGTTCAGGTAACGGGTTAGCACGGCATTTAGGTATTCCCCTTAAAACCTCAGACGCTATTGATAAGCTCTTTGTAAGCAGGGTACTTTGTATGGATACATTCACCGTGAATGGTAAACTCTCCCTTAACGTTTCCGGAATTGGTTTTGATGGGCATGTTACTAATCTATTCGGTGTAAAAAGCACGCGTGGTCTGATTGGGTATGTAATGCTCACCATTCAGGAGTTTTTAAGATTTCGGGAATTTGACGCGTCGATTTCTACCGCCGGAAAAATAGTCGACCGAAGAGCATTTATTATCGCCATTGCCAACTCATCACAATATGGAAATAATGCACTTATTGCTCCAGCTGCTTCCGTATGCGATGGCCTCCTACATATCAACATCGTAAAAAAAGTTCCCGCGTTCCGCTTAGATTTTGTGTATTCTTTTTTTTCAGGAAATCTTGACAAGTCTTCCTTTTGTGAAATCATAGAAACGGAATCACTACAAATTAAAACAAAAAAAACTATCGCTTACCACGTAGATGGTGAAGCCTCAGGTTCGAATGACACTTTCACCATTGAATTAATTCCTTCGGCGCTCCATATACTGGTTCCCCATGCCGTAAAAAAGAACTTATAAATCCCGCGAATGGGGTGACGGCTGTTTCTTTTGAATTCAGTTACTTTATCCTGAACCAATCAAATTCTTATGAAAAAAGCCTTATCCTTTTCATGCTTTCTTTTGATGTGTCAATTTGTATTCGCACAACTAACGTTTCCACCAAATGGCAATAACCAAAAGTCAACTGTAACACAATGGGTAGGGCTGGCATCGGTAACCATAACCTACAATAGTCCGGATGTACATAGTCCCACAGGAGAAGATCGCACTGGACACATATGGGGAGAGTTAGTTCACTTTGGCTTTATCGATCAGGGCTTCGGTACTTCGAAAGCAGCACCCTGGAGAGCCGGTGCTAATGAAAACACAACTATAACGTTCTCTCACAACGTAAAGGTTAATGGTAAGGATCTGAAAGCCGGAACGTATGGACTTTTTCTGAATGTCGAAAAAGAAGGCCCGTGGACCTGGATTTTTTCGAATAACGCTACCAGCTGGGGGAGTTACTTTTACGATCCAAAGGATGACGCTGCCCGAATTCAGGTTACACCCGTGGATGCTCCCTATACCGAATGGCTAACCTACTCATTCGATGATCGCAAGGCATCGTCAACTGTCGCTTTTCTACAATGGGAAAATAAAAAGATACCTTTTGAAATTGAAGTACCCGGAATAAACTCCATGTACGTAGACAGGATGCGCGAGGAACTTATTGGTACAACGGCGGGATTTAACTACCAGAATTGGATGAGTGCAGCACAATTCTGTGCACAAAACAAAATCAATTTGGAAGAAGCGTTGAAATGGGCAGATGCCGCAATCAGCGGAACATTTATCGGGCATGAGGACTTTTCTTCTCTCCAGACAAAGGCACTCGTATTGGAAGCAATGGGCAAAAGCACGGAAGCAGACGCCATCATGGATAAAGCTATCCAGCATCAGACTGCCACCGTACTATCCGTTCATCAATACGGCCGTGCGTTGTTGTCATCCGGAAAAAATCAGAAAGCGATGGACGTATTTAAACTTAATCGGAAACTTCATCCGGAAGACAAATTCACAACTTCCATTGGACTCGCCAGGGGATATACCGCATTGGGCGATAAAAAGAACGCAGTTAAGCATATGGAGACAGCCATCCAAAACATTCCTGAAAACCAAAAGCCAAACCTTACTTACTATGAAGAAGAACTTAAAAAACTAAGAGAATAGGGAGTTGAGTGGTTTGACTACTTCCGCTACGTTGACTCTAAAATCTTTCTTAATCTTAAATGTAAAGGTCGACCCTTTGCCCAGTTCACTCGTTACCCAAATGGATCCGCCATTCTTTTCGACAAACTCTTTGGTGAGTAACAAACCAATTCCAACACCTTTTTCCTGTTGCGTGCCCGGGTTTGTAAAATGAGTACCTGCATTAAATAATTTTCCCAAATCGCTCGTTGTCATTCCAACACCTGAATCTGCTACCGAGATTTCCACGCTATCTCCAAGGCCCCGCTGACTGATCATGATTAATCCACCAGGTTTATTAAACTTGATAGCGTTTGCTAAAAGGTTACGTACAATCAAACCGATGTGATCTTTGTCCGCTATGATGTTAAGTTCTTCGTCGATTTCATTTATGATAGTAATATCTTTTTGTCTGGCGATCTCTGTGAACAAATGAATTTTTTCCTGTACTATGTCCCTGACCTTTATTTTTGATGGGTGGCTCTGTAGTCCATTGAGTTGTGACTGAGCCCATACCAATAGGTTATCCAGGTCTCCCTGAACGGATTCAAGGTTTTTCCTCAACTTGTGCGACATCGATTTAAAATCCTCAACTGATAGTCCGTCAACGCCAAGAATATCCATCAATCCTCTTAAACTGGCTAACGGACTCCTTAAATCATGACCAATAATTGAGAATAGTTTATCCTTTGTAAGGTTTAAATTCCGAAGTTGCTGTGCCTGACTTTGTATCTCACGGTTTTTTAATTCAAGCTCATCATTTGCCTTCTTCTTGATTTGGTTATTGTAGAATAATACGAAGGCAAGGATAACCATCAAACTTAACAAACCAATTGAAAAATACATCCACATTCGCTGCCTGTTGATTTCTTCTTGTTTAAGTTGAGCATCTTTTGTAAGTAAACCAATCTTTGCTTCCTTCATTTCAGAATCGAACTTTACCTGCATCAATGCCATCTGCTCACTACTACTCTGGAGGTATAGTGAATCGTGAATTAAAAGATACTCGCTTTGATACTTAAATGCCTTGTCTATTTCATTTCTGTATGCATAAATCTCTGACACAAGCTTTAGTGAACGCTCAAGTTCACTTTTAAAATCATGCTTCCTTGCCAGGGCAATGTTCTCCTCCAGAAATGCCAGTGCCTGATCGGTTTTCTCTTGAAGAAAATGAAGTTTTCCCATTCGATGAAGAGTTGAAACCTGTAGGAACATGTTATCGATTGTTTCAGCAATACTCAACACCTGATCAAATTTAAGATGCGCGCTGTGGTACTTCTTTTCATTCATGTCAATATCTCCCAGCGTACGAAGAGCAAATCCTTTTATATACTTCTTGTTATATTTTTCACTCGCAGCAAGGCTTGCTTTTGCATATGTTCTGGCGGAATCCAACTGATCTAACCCCAAAAAACAATAAGCAACATTGCCAAGGCTTCGAGCCATTGAATTTCCATCTTCTATTTGTTCACTGATAAGGTAAGCTTTCTTAAAATTTGTAATAGCCTGATCGTGGAGCTTTTGCTCAAAATTTATCGCAGCGACATTGTTAAGACATCGGGCAACAGCCGCTTGATCATTAAGTTTCTCAGCAAGAGTCAATGCCTCCGCCGATAATTCAAATGCTTTGGAATAATCACCTTTGCGATAGTGAATCCAACCAAGATTTTCTAATGCCTGACTCAACCCCGCTTTGTAGTTCAGAAGTGACGCTAAATCTCTTGCCTGCTGTGCGTATTCATACGCGGTCGGGTTATCGCGTTCGCGCAAAATTGTAACCAGCTTATTAAGATACAAGACCTTAGTCGTATCAGGTGGAATAGTATTGATAATATTCTCCAGGCTATCCGTTTCGTTTCGCTGAGCCGGAGAGATTGAAAAAGAATGCAAAAAAATTACCACAAGCAATGCACGTAGCAACATATCAGAGGCCCCAATTAACAGGGGAGTGCAACTTCGAAAAGCTGAGTATCATTTTCAGGTCGAAAACAGGGGAAAACCTACATGATCAGATGATCCAATTAGAATACAAAAATAGAAACAGCAGTTTGTCGCATTACTTTTGTCCGCAAAACTCCCCATCTTCCTGGCCGATGGGCTGTCCTGGGGGAGGATTGAGCAATAATTCAGTTTTGAATTCGTCTGGATTATCTTGAAAACTCCGGATCTGGTTCAAGGTATATTTATAATATGCCCTCCATTCTTCATCGGAAACTTCTCTAACCCGGTCCGCTACCCATGTTTTTATCTGATTCAATTTTAGTTGCACAACACTCCTTACTTGTACCGGAGTATTCGCATTCACAGCTAGTTTGAAGAGGTTATTCATTACGACGTCATTCACCACCATTTTTATGGCACCCTCATAACCCGTTTTGTAAGGGCTCAGGATCGTGGCGTTTATTAATTTGTCAATCACGAATGCCAGCCCCGGTTGTTTCTGGTCGCGCGCGTGATATTCAACCAGTCGCGCTGCTCTTGCCGAATGAAGGATCAGGCTGACGGTCATCTTGGCGCCACTTTCAGCTGCTGCTAGTGCGTCGAAGGTTAGTGCGGTTCTTATATTTATCAACTCACGGTGACGGGCATAACCTATCGGTCTGGGAGGTATTATTCTTAGTAAATTTTCCGGAAGCGTCAATTCCGCAGCGGAAACTGATTGAATTAGTACATCTAATGCCTTAATCTGAAGTGCGGGTGGAATCATTTCCGTCACCAATTGGCCATCACCGCGCAGAGCATATCGGTAATTCAGACCGCCAATTAGCTTTGAAGCTGCCTCTGTCTGATACCGATGAAAAAAATACATGGGCACAAGCGTTTCTTCCAACGTAGCCATTGGCGCTCCTGCTTTAATATTTTGTTCGCCAAAACGCTCCAGCACCACAGCACGAATTTCCAATACGCGTTTTAACTCGTCCACCGGATTACTTCCGTTATCCCATAAGTGTGTATAGGGGTGAGCACTCCCAGTCGGACGGGCATCCTGATCGGAAAGAAATGTCAAGCCCGATTTAAGGGCATTCTGAATGATACCATTAAGTGCAGCATCTTCATCTGTTCCTTCGGGAAAATCCTGGTAGCCATAATTAATTGCAACCTTATCCCAAACACCAATTTTATCGTCGTAAGCTTTGCTGAGATCAACCTTACCATTTAACAAGGTTACATAAGGGTGCGGATAATCCATCACCGAAGCATCGCCCTCTGCACTCGATGAATAGGAGTGTGCAAGTCCAAGCGTATGCCCTACCTCATGCGCTGAAAGTTGCCTTAGTCTTGCCAGCGCCATTTTCTGCATCTCGTCGGAAACAGGTTTGCCCTCTTGATAGGGGGCCAGAAGACCTTCAGCGATCAGATAATCTTGTCGCACGCGCAACGAGCCGAGTGATACATGTCCTTTGATGATTTCCCCTGTCCTCGGATCAACAACGGATGCACCATACGACCAACCACGTGTTGAACGATGAACCCATTGAATCACATTGTACCGAACATCCATTGGATCTGCACCATTGGGCATCAGTTCTACCCGAAAGGCATTCTTATATCCTGCGGCTTCAAACGCCTGGTTCCACCAACGTGCTCCATCGAGGAGTGCGGATCGGACTGGTTCCGGCGTACCTTGATCAAGATAATACACGATAGACTTTACTGCCTCACTTTGAACAGCAGCAGGATTCTTCTTTTCCAGCCTATGCCGTGCAATGAGTCGTTTTTCTATCGGCTCGCTGATGGATGTAGCATAATCATAATATGAAATATTAAAGTAGCCAGCCCTTGGATCAAACTTTCTTGGCTTGAATTTGTCATCCGGCAATTTCACGAATGAATGGTGTTGACGAACCGTAATGCTTGATGGCGTAGGGGTAACACTCCTGATATGTGTACCCGTAGGCTGCCCGGTGAACGTGAGTATAACTTCAATCTCAGAGTTCTCGGGAAAGTTACGGGTGCGCGGTAAGTAAAAAGCAGATCGTAATTTATCGAGGGAGTAACTGCCCTGTTGGGTTGAACGTAGCCTTCCGACAACATCATGAGCATCCTGAAGAAAAAAATCAGTCGCATCTACCAGTACGACGTTTCCATTTTCCGCTTCTACTTTAAAACCCCAAAGTACAGACTGAGCAAAAGCTTCTTCAACAGCGCGCTTTTCATTTACATCTTCCGTTATTGCACGAAAGCGATAATTCGGTTCAACCATAAAGACCTTCGGCCCCCTCCTTTCGAATTTGATGATACGCTCTCCACCGAGTTGGCCGCGGTCGAGCCCGATATCACTTGAACCAATGCCAGCAGCGAGAGAGTTTATGTAAAGGAGTTCTGTATCAAATTTATCAATCAATAGAAATAGCTTATCCTGTTTTTCATCGTAGTAATATTCCATAAAACCAGGATTTTTTTTCATTCCCGATACCTTCGCCAATAGCTGGTTTGCTGGCAAGACTACTTCATCCGGAGCATTTTTTTTTCGCTGTGCGAATGCAAACGATGTAGCGAATAGGAAGAGTAGAATGGAAATTTTTAACTTCATAGAGTTCAGGTTAGAAGCCTAATCTATGAAGAAATGTCTTCTGCTTAAACGTCAATTTTACAGGCGGGGATAATTTAGATAAATATTATCAGTAAATTTTTCAAAACTTCACTCTTACATTGTTTTAAATTTTCAAAGATGAATTCAACTGTTTAAAAATCTCAATTAAATCTTCTTCCCGTTTTATTGATAAACTATTGGAATCGATATATTCCTCTATCCGCCTCGCACGATCTTTAAATAAACTCAAGAATCTTTTCTTACTACCCGGTAATTCGACAACTTGAGTTTCATTTGCCAGGTAAAAGGATCTTTTCTTTAGAATCTTGTCATCACGGTTTCCGATACTTAATTGAACATTGTAATCAGCCTTTTTAATCGAAATACTGGTCTTCTTAAACAGAGGCATCTGGCCATCAACCAGCACTTCGAAAAAGCCAGACAACGGCACGCCATTAGTTTTAAAATCTTTTGCATTCACAAAGTATTTTGGATCACCTGCCATTGAATCCAACCAGCTAAAACTCTTCACTTTCTTCCCCTCCAATACCTTGATCTTGTCCGAAGTTTTAATATCCAGCTCATCTGCCTTGATATCATAGCGTATGAAGTATCCTTCCAGAAGCGCATTATTTTCATACAATAAAACCACTGATCTCCTCCAGGAGGTATCCAGGTAAGTTTCGCCAATAACCTTACCTGGAGGTAATGGAATTCCATACATCATTTCATTTGTACCCAAGCCATTTGAATCTGTAAGACGCTCAATTGTATTTACAGCACGGACATTGGGAGGAATAACACTATGCGGTTGAGCTGAAGCGAAAATCACCGACCAAAAAATAGCCCCGACAATTAACCACTGTGATTTTTTGGGATTTTTGGTATTGGAAAAAGTATTCCCCCAACGACTACGAAATCTGTATAAAATCATATTGCAATTTATTGAACGATTAGCGTTTGAATACCTTTAACTGAGTACAAGCGCCGTCCGGAGTGAACGACGCCTGCACCCAGGGTCTAGCCTTGGTATTGTTAATCCTGCCTAGCTAAAGTGTATGTGCCTTTTGCGGGATCATTGGGTGAAGCTGCATCGACTCTTTCATACGACCATGTGACACTAATCGTTCTGTCAGCATTGAGCATACCATCGATCGTAAATTTTCGAAGCGGTCCTGGCGGAGAGCCTGCTGTAACAGATCCTTCGTGGCCCTGAATTACCGTTCCACACAAATCAACCTGAAGCGCCGGGTTGGCCCGTCCACCATAGTACACCGGAAAACAGCCACCAGTAACTTCATCAAATGTATAGAGTCCCGGACGATCCTTAGTGATCGTAACTAGAATCTCTTCTACACCTCCATCTGCTTTGAGATCATCTAACGTATACGCTACACCACCATCCAGATTTCCGCTTGCGGCGGTAACAACATAGGTACCCTCCTGCAGTTCTTCTGACAGGCAGCTTACAATATTTGTTGAAATTGTGAGCGTGGTAGTCTTAGGGCCAGCTTCTCCATTCTGATTCAATTGACTGTCAGAGACCGTGATCACAAGGTTAAGTGCCCGATCCTGTTCGTCTGGGAGGGCAGGATTTGGCGTGAATGTAAATTTAAAGCTGCCTGCAGCCTGACCCGTTAATGAAGCGACACTTGCTTCATCCAATGCAACTGTTCCAAAATCAGGCACAGATGGTTGGACACTCACCGATGAAACTCTGCCTGGTGCATCAATCACTGAAACTGTAAACTCTGTAGGCTGACCATACTGTGTATAAACTGTATAATTTTTCTGGTAGGCATTAACCGGTACCGTGATGGTTTTTTGGGAAGCGGCACTGCTGCTAAAGCGTAAGGCAGGTGCATCTAGTTTAGTCGGAGGATTTGCTTCCGTATAGTCATCGACGCAACCGCTGATGATAAAGATCAATCCGAGTATTAACAAAAATATTTTATTCATATTGATTTATGTTTAATTGACCACAAACATTCACGGCAGAAGTTACTCCGGCGTGTATGTTACAAAACCATAGATATCATTGAACTCATTGTACCAGTTCATTGTAATTATTCCAGTTACTGGATCGTAGCTCCCACCGCCATTATCGTTTGCTGCCCCAAAGCCGAATGAAGGTTTAGTTTGCATAATGACTGTGCCACATATATCAAAAAAATCAGCAGTGCCACCTTCCGTTGCCGTGATATCGGGTCTACCCCACCATCCGGCATCATGACTGGATACCTGGTACCGAAATGGCTCCGGCCCAACGAATGTAATCGTGACACCTGTTTTTATATTACTGTCAGGCAGCCCAAAAGGAGGTGAACCTCCGCTGTCTTCGGTGTGTATTTCGGCAGTATACGTTTTTCCGGTAATATCACTTACCGGTGATGGACAACCTACAAACACAGTAAATAACGTTGTGAAACTTGATGAAGCGCCTCCGGTTATACTCGGCGCCGAATTCGACCCTGAAAATACTCTGCCATCTTTCAGTTTTGCTGAAGTGGTAAACGTGATGTTATCACCGCCATCAAAATAGTCAACGCCTCCGGGGAGCCCCAATATTGTGGCGAGTTCCTGCGCGGTGATTTCTATCTCAGTAGCCTTTCCTTTTACAAATGCATCGGCTGGTACAGTAATAGCAGGAACAGGCGGAAAAATTGCATCAGGGTCACTTGCATCTACAAACGTCGCTGTATATACAATCTCTTCAAGATCAGTATTCTCTGAATAAATATCGAACGCGACAGATGCTGATGACAAATCCGCGAAATTGATAAATGATCTTTCAGGATATAATAATAGTCTGGCATTTACACCGGATTCAACATCAGGAAACCGTACATCATCCTCATTGCGGCATGAAATAGCAATTACAAGAAACGTAAACAGGATGAAAATATATTTTATGTTCTTTTTCATAAGTCAGTAAATTAATTGTTAGTCGAGATCCCAAAACACTTTATCGGTTCCGGGATCACGCTGCGATCCCGCATTCGGGTTGATCTGAAGATCATTTGTAAAATACGGTAGGGATACCGGGTAGGAACGATTCAGGATTGTGAATGGATTGTTATCTGTGTTCGGATCAAACATAACCGGAAAGCCCGTCCTGCGATAGTCTGTATATGAATCAATGCTGAAGCCAAAGCTTGCAATCCATTTTTCAGTGAGTATCAATTCAAGTTTTTTCTGTGTATTTGCGGCATCATACAACGCTAGTATAGCATCGATATATGCATCCTCACCGGGAACAGGTGTTGCTGCCAACTCATTCACTTCATCAAATGATGCACGCATTGCTTCCTCAAAAAGTGTTCTGTCATTTCCCGGAGCACCTTTTAACAATGTAAGCTCAGCTCTGGTATATAAATGCGCGAGATAAGGATACAAACGCGTGTATCCGGCACCACTTAAACCGGGATTCTGGTTAGGTCCTACGCCGACCGTGACGCCTGACCCATTATCAAATGCGCCACCACAAGGATATAAACCGGCGACTGTTTGTGATTGAGCCTGATCAAAACCTTCATTCGGATCAATGTTCAGCGAAGCAAACCAAATTGAAAGGAAGTCATCAAACTTAGCGGAAGTTGTAGGATTTTGAGCATTATCACCTGCAAGTTGATTATAAAAATAATAGGGTATCCGTGGGTCTTCAATTCCTGTTAAAAGTGGATTCAGCACTGGAAGAGAAGGATCCCCTTTCATAATAAGGTAGAAGTACGGATCAATGTAGTTAGCATTAACATCAACATAATCCTGTTTAAACATCGGGTGTCTGTTTTCTGGATTATTACTGGTACCATATAACAGTTTAAAACCAGTATCTACGCCATCGAGCAAAGGCTCATTGTTGATGATGTTTGCTACCGCTCCTTCATTGTAAAGTGTTGTTAGTCGCACCTGGTTATACAACTTCAACTTAAGAGAATTTCCAAGTTTAATCCAGTTATCAATATCACCGCCGTAAACAAGGTCATCCGGACCGGGCGTTTCCGAAGCAGTTTTTGCGAGATTCGTGGTTGCTTCATTAAGCAAGACGAATAATTCGGGGTAGACCAATTCACCATCATCATATTTTGCAAATGGATTTTCAGTTCCCTGGCCAAATTCGAAATAGGCTGCTTTACCCCAAAGATCAACCATTAGGCTATACGTATAGGCTTTAAGTATTTGCGAAATACCCAGATAGTGCCATGATTCGCGTTCAGTTGCTTTGTCAATCATAACTTCAATATCTGCTAGCGCACCTGCATAAAGATTAGGCCACGCACTTGAAATACTGAACTCATTTCCGGCGAAGAAATAAAAGTTTGAATTGGTTCGCTGTACAGTCTGATGAACATACTGTGATGTCAGATCCGACATTCCACCTGAGCCATTTCCAAATCCTTCAAAAATCACCGTCTGGGCTATCGGTAAAACCTGATCGAGCCTTGAATCCAGTGGGTTATTTGGATCTGTATTAATATCGAGAAAATCCGCACATCCTGTCACAGTGATAACAACGATCAGCAATGACAAAAATGACTTATGTATACTGCTTATTAGCTTCTTCATAAAAGTCTTCATTAGAAATTAAAACGTTAATCGTAAGTTGACACCGTACCGCCTTACTGAGGGCACATTATCAAATTCAAATCCTTGCGCATTGGAAGTCCCGAAAGTGCTGGTCTCCGGATCGAATTTTGAGTGCTTCGGGAAGTTCGGCGCTGAATACCAAAGATTTCTCCCGGTTACGGTAATCACAACAGAACCCAACGGTGTTTTGGCCAACAGCGATTTAGGCAAAGCATAGCCCAGGCCTACCTCGCGTAGCCTGATAGTTGTGCCATCAAAAACACTCCACTCATCCGATGAATTCGTGCCAAAGGTCTGACCAAAATAAAGGTCATTAGTTTCAACCTGTATCGTGTTGGGGATCTTGTTTCCCTCATCATCCAGCACCGGTTCACCTGTATTCGCATTGCCGATCACGCCGGGGATAACATAGTTCATTTCGCGGTTTTCGGTATCACGTGTAACACCACGTCCGAGTTGCTGATTGATGGTTGTTGAGTAGATATCTCCTCCCTGCCGCCAATCAAACAACGCCGAAAGTGTAATACCTTTAAAGCTGAACGTATTGGTCAACCCTACAATGAAATCGGGATTGGGATTTCCGACAATCGCCGGCTCAAGGGATGCAATTAACTGACCATTGGATGGATCGATGAGCAAATTTCCTTCATCATCTCGTGCATCCACTGAGCCCCTCATAAT
Source organism: Chryseolinea sp. (assembly GCA_041747735.1). Classification (GTDB taxonomy): domain Bacteria; phylum Bacteroidota; class Bacteroidia; order Cytophagales; family Cyclobacteriaceae; genus Chryseolinea. The sequence continues at coordinate 81,382 of JBGTEP010000073.1, read as the reverse complement.
TCCATACTCTTGTCCTGGCCTTAATACAGGAGTGATCCCTCCACCAAAAAGGTTTTGAATCACAATTTCATTAACGCCGTCGGCAAGTTTCTCTACCCGATTTCTGTTATGGGTAAAATTAGCATTTACATCCCATGTAAAGCCGTTACTCATGCTGATGGGATTGACGTTCAAACCGATCTCAATACCCTTATTGCTTACATCACCAAAATTTGTGAGATAGTTGGTATATCCTGATACAGCAGGGTAGGATTGTGCCGCTATTCCATTCGTGGTAAGAGAGCTGTATACCGCTACATCAAGCGATGCTCTGTTATTGAAGAATTGTAGTTGCGTTCCCAGCTCAATGGTGCTGGTGAACTCCGGAGTCAGATTAGGATCAGGTACGATATCATTCGTTCCTGGCAGATTTCCTAAGGTAGCGCCCGGAATACCTTTAAAGGGAAACTGAACACTTTGCGTTACAAACTGAGGATTCAGCGTAAAAGTTGTATTCAACAGATAAGGATCTGCATCGTTACCAACACGGGTATATCCAGCCCTGATCTTACCAGAAGTAAGAACCGAAGAACTCAAATTCAACGCATCTGTAAACACAAATGCTGCTGAAACAGCGGGATAGAAGAAACTTCTATTTGACTTTGGCAGTGTTGACGACCAGTCATTCCTTCCATTTACGGTTAAAAAAAGATAATCTTTGTATTGCAACTGAACCTCGCCCAGAACACCAATCAATCTTCTCCGCTCATAGATTCCACCGTTATTGAGGACATTTGTCGTATTATCGATATCGATAATATTGAAGTCAATCAACCCAGTGCCTATATACGACTGCTGGTCACGGGTACGCTGATTAATATTATGTGCAACAAATGCTTTGATGCTAATATCCTCAGAAAGTTCTTTGTTGAAATTAAGCATCAAAAATGACTCAATTTCCGTATTGCTAACATAGTCATCAGCGATCTGCCCTAAGCCTCCCACGGCGCGGCCTCCTGGTCGAAACCATTCCTGATTCTTCTGATTAAAATGTGTTACACCAACACGGTAAGAAAGGTTAAGCCAATCGGTAAAATCGTATGTAAAATTCAGGTTACCAACAACCCGTGTTTCTTCCGTTTCAAAACCATCGTAAATTGACGACCAATAGGGATTGGTAGACTGCGTACGTGCGACAAAAAAGATACTTTGTTTCGTTAGTGGGTTTTCAAAAGGTTGTCCCTGCAAATCCCAATTTCTTCCTAAGTACATAGTGCGCGCAAATGCTGAACCATTACCGATAGCATTGCTGGCCCCACCTGGAGGACCTTTTTGAACTCGACTGTTAAATGACATTGTTCCGCCAACGTTCATCTTATTGGCGAGGGCTGTATTTGCCCCGATACTGATATTTGTCCGTTTGAAAGAGGACTCGGGTACAATACCTGTTTGATCAACGTTTGAGATAGTGGTTGTGAAATTTGACTTCTCATTACCTCCGGACATTGTAATTGAATTATCCCACATCGTACCTCTGTTAAAAAAGTCCTTTACGTTATTAGGATAAGCCTGATAAGGTACTGTTGCAGGCGCATCCGGAAAAGCCTGTGCTATCTCCGTCCATAGCGGAATAGTTGTTATTGTTGGATAAGGAACTGCGCCAGGAAATCCGGCACCCCAGGAACCATTTACCTCTCCGTAAACAAAACCAGTTCCGGTGCCATACCTATTTTGATAATCCGGTAAACCGGAAATTTCCTCGACTGAGAAGCTTGAGTTAACAGAAACCTCTAACCCTTTCCTGGATGCACGCGAGGAACCAGTTTTTGTAGTGATTACAATTACACCATTGGCCGCACGGACTCCGTACAACGCAGCGCCCGCTCCTCCCGGAGGCAGGATGTTCATGGACTCGATGTTGTTGGGATCAATTGCAGCCAGGCCACTACCATATGCACCTCCACCTGACAGTTGATTTGAAGTATTTGTTTGTGTGTTGTCAAACGGAATACCGTCAACGACAATCAAAGGTTGATTATTTCCAAGCAATGATCGGTTACCACGCATCGTAATTCGTGTAGAACTTCCAGGCGCACCGCTTGATCCAATAATATTTACCCCGGCAACTTTGCCTTGCAACCCTCTTAACGGATCGGCTTCGGAAATTTGTTGAAGTTTTGAACCAGAGACGTTCTCAATCCGATAGCCTAATGATTTCTTCTCGCGCTCAATACCTGCTGCCGTAACGACAACTTCTCCCAACTGTTGGACGTCGAGAGTCATGGCAAGATCAATTGTGGTTCTTTCACCAACTTCAATCTCCTGAGTTTGAAGACCGATGAAAGAGAATACCAGAACACCACCAGGCTGGTTGATGCTAAGCCTGTACTTCCCGTCCACATCGGTAACCGTTCCAATGGTTGAACCCTTCAGCACAACGTTAACACCCGGTAGCAGCGATCCATCATCTGAAGACGTAACGGTACCCATAATCGTACGCTCCTGCGCCATAACATTGCTCCACGCAACGATCATGCACAAGCAACTTAATAGTAAAATCTTCCTCATACATTTTAGGTTTATTTTGAGTTATTCATATCCACCCTGCTTTGGTGACTAACACTCGGCAGGATGTTAATTCAAATAACCCAAATGCTCGCGCTAAAAGAATGACTTAATAGATGGTATATTGTGGCGTTTCGACTACCCTATTATGGGGTACTACATCAATGCAACAGAAAAATTGATTCAGCGAGCAAGGGATGACAGTAATAGGGCGGGAAAGATCGACCGGAGTTACGTTAAAACGGATTTAAGTTAAAATAAAAAACCCTCCCGTCTGGAGGGTTTGAGTCCTTCTGAGAAGTTTTATCATTAACCTAAACTTATGAAGAAAAGTCTGCTCATATAATGAAGGAACCGGCGGTAAAGTTGAAACTCTAATATGAACTCTCTGTCACCCATATAGGATGAATTTGTTAAATAAAAAAAATACCAAATTTAAATCCACGACTTTACCCGCCAGCTTTATCAAAATAGCGAATCAGATTAACTTTTCCAGATTGGCTTTGGCAATTGCTTCGGATTTGCTATTGACTTGCAGCTTGGAATAAATATTTTTTATGTGGGTTTTCGCGGTTTCCTTGGAAATAAACAACTCTTCGGAAATCTGAGTATAGGTTTTTCCTTCTGATATTAATTGAAGAATTTCCGTTTCCCGTTTTGTAAGGGGTGAATTCGGATTTACATGAAAATTATCAATTACCATCCGTGCAATTCTACTACTCATCGGTGCCCCTCCCTTTACGATCTCCTCGAGCGCCGACAACAGTTCCATATAGTTTGCGCTTTTGGTAATGTAACCCGATGCACCGGCTTTAAGAGCCTCGAACACGAGTTCGCTATCCTCATACACCGAAACCATTATAATATCAGTATACGGACTTTTATCTTTTATCGCTTTGGTACCTTGTATTCCATTCACTCCGGGTAGTTCAATGTCCATCAATACAATTTCAGGCTTGTCACGTGAAAGATGAGCGATAGCGTCTTCACAACTACCATAAGCGTTGATTACCATAAACTTTTGCGAGCTGTTAACAATCAGCGTAAAACTATTTCGGATCTCCTGATCGTCCTCGACAATCATGACGCGTTTCTTAAAGGGCAAGGCCATACTTTATTGATTTAGTGAGTGTGAAATTCAAGACAATTCTGGTCCCTTCATTTCTTACACTGTGTATACGTAAGACCGCATTGATTCTGTTGGCTCTTTCGCGAATATTTTGAAGACCGTTCGATTTTTCTATTTCACCGGTATAAAACCCTATACCATCGTCCTCTAGGCTCATCTCATAACACATACCAACATCCCGTTTTAGCGTAAACGTTACATTGCTGGCCTTGGAAGATTTAAATGCATTTGTCATCGATTCTTTAAAAATCAGGTTTGCCTCACGGCTGAATCCATAGGGAAGTTTGACCCTTTCTTTCACATCATTGAAGGCCCTGAAATTAATACTCTTCTCTTCAAAAAGCTTCTCCCCAAAGTCTCTGATGTGAATAAATAATTTTGATAACTCATCGTTCACAGGATCTATTGACCAAATAAAATCACGCGTACCATTATAAAGATACTTCGCTGAATCTTCAACTTTTGTATAGAGATCATCGCTGTTGCCATTTCCATTTCCATTTAACTTCAGGAGACTTACATAATTGATAATCCGGGTTAGCTGGTTGCCCATTTCATCATGAAAATCTCGCGCAATTTCTTTCCTCAGACTCTCTTGTTCTTTCTGCCTGATACGTTCCAGCATTACAATCCTGTTCACCTTTTGGCGTACTCTTAGGTAGAGTATCAGTGTAATTAATCCGCTTACAAAAAATAACACACCCACTATGAATGAAGTGGTTAGATAAAATGGTGCTTTAATAATGAAATCATAAGCGATCGTTGTATCCGACCAACTGCCATTGTTATTCGTACTCATAACCCGGAATGTATAACTACCCGGAGGAAGGTTACTATATGTGATCGTATTGACCGAGGAAGGCTGCGACCATGTTTTATCAAAGTTCTCCAGGAAGTATTTATACTTCACGGATTTAGAGTAACGTTTATCAACTCGATTGAAGTGAAAGGTCAGATGGTTTTTGTCGGGCGGAAGCTCTGGTCGGTAGGGTATCCTGTAAAATCCGAAAGTGCTGTCTGCATAGGGTGACAGCGGATACTCACCGTATAAAATCTGAACATCTGTGAGGTGTACATCAAAGGATGTCATACGTTGTTTATTATCGTTGAATTGATAAAGACCATCCACTAAGCCAAAGTATTTTTCCTCAGGCGTCAAAAGAAATGCATTTTGATTGGTTTCTACACCTGTCAGTCCATTGTCGTAATCAAAGTGAAGATTTTCAACAATTTCATATTGTTCATCCAGCTTCACATGATTGATTCCTTTCTCTGTTCCAATCCATAAATAGTCTTTATCATCTGCTGCGACAAAGTAAATGAAGTCAGATGCCAGCCCTTCGCGGGTAGTAATTAACTTACGTCGTCGGTTAGCGGGATTTAATACTACTACACCCGTTCCTCCAGTGCCGATCAGCAATAGTGAATCCAGATAGGGGTTAAGGCTTATAACCTCAGTATTCACATCTTGTGATATAGTCACTTCATCGATCTTTCCATTCTTATAGGAATTTATTCCTACATCTGTGCCAATAAAAAGTGTCTGGTATTTTTTAGAATAGTGGAGTGCCATTATTACATTAGCATTTAGCCCGTGGGTGGTATTGTAGATCTTGAATGATTTTCCGTCATAAAAGTTTAGTCCATTCGGGGTGCCAACCCACATTCCGACATCGTCAAATTCAATATTCAGGATGGAGTAACCGGAGAGTCCGTCTTCGCGGGTATACCAATGGAAAGAGTCATTCACTTTATCATACCGACCTAAACCATATCCGGTACCAACCCAAATTGTTCCATCGGGAGATTCTTTAACACAACGGATACTGTTTCTATATGGATCTTTGGGATCTACATAAGAACTTACTTTTCCCTTCTTAATTTTCCACAATCCTTTGTGCATGGTGGCAATCCAGGTTGCCCCATCTGTGTCTTTCAGGATGGACATTACACCACGAATATTTTCGGAACTGCAATGGATAAAATCCTGAAGAAAATATTTATAGAGTCCACGTCCATTTGAAGCAAACCATGTGTTTCCTTCTGAATCAGATAATACCTGATTTACTTCAACCTCATGGAGGATTGTATCACGCTTCAAAATACCATCAGAAAAAGTCTCTCTAAAAAGAGTACTACCATTAGTTGTCCAGAATTTATCCTCTTTTTCGTCGTAGAGCAGCACAAAATGAGGTATGTCCCAGTTTAAGCTTTCAATTCTTTTGCTCTTAAGATTCAGTCGAAACAGGCCATTCTTTGCTCGAAATAAAACGTCGTTTTCGTAATTGAATATGTTGAAAATTTTACCCGTTTTTTCATCCTTAGGAATAATATGAATTGCGTTACCTGATCGGATACTAAATGACAAGTCGTCCAGGAGTAAACAAACCTCGCCTCCTGGCGCTGTATGAACACCATAAACTTGTTTACCAACATCGATTTCTTGTTCCCAATAGTACAATGAGTCATTATGTATTTTGCTGATTAAACCACTCCCCGATAACAAAAATATGGTATCACTCAACTCATACATTTTTTTTAATGGTCGGGAAGTGAGAACCTGACCCGGGGCTTGAAATTTTTGGAACGTATGACCGTCAAACTTTGTAACTCCACGCGGATGCATAATCCAAAGTGCGTCGTTTTGATCGAACTTCAGTCCCAATACCTGATTCGTCAGCAAACCATCCAGCGTGGTATATACTTTGAAGTCTCGACCGTCAAACCGCGCAAGTCCGCCACCTTCCGTACCTACCCAGAGATACCCGCTTTTGTCTTCAACTATAGCCCGGACTTGTGATTGCGGCAGACCGTGTATTGCTGTATAGTTACGGGTTGAATAAAGAAAATCCTGCGCAGAAGAATATGCGTAAATCAGGCTGAATAAAACCGCGTAAAAAATTGTCCTTGCCATGTGTAACACCTTGCAAAGTAGGTGTTTGTTCTAAGGTACGTAATACCCCTTATTGAGGGATAAATAATTTAACTGAAAAATTTGAGGTGTTTATCTGTCGTGAAGCCCAGACTTGTGACTTTCGAGAATATTGGCATTATTATACTTGAAATTAAAGCGCATGTCTGAGGAAGAAATACGCCATGAATATGCGATCCTGGAGCGATCGAAAAAAGATCCAAAGGCTTTTGGAGAACTCTACGAAAAGTATTTCGACCGAATCTTCAATTATGTTTTCCGTCAAACGGATGATGAAGACCTGACTGCTGATTTATGCTCGCAGACGTTTCTGATTGCGTTAAAAAATCTGGTAAAGTATGAATTCCGGGGAGTACCCTTTTCGGCATGGCTCTATAAAATTGCAAGTAATGAGGTAAACAAACACTATCGGAAACAAAAGACCTCCAAAGTTTTTAGTATTGAGGAACTTCGAATACGTGAATTGATAGATCTTACATATGAAAATTGGGATGAGGAACTTATCCAACGGCTGATGAACTATCTTAAGGACCTTCCAACTGAAATGCTGGAGGTTTTGGAACTCCGTTTTTTTGAGGATAAAGATTTTAAGGAAATTGCCTTTATTCTCGAAATTACTGAAAGTGGGGCGAAAATGCGGACCTATAGAGCGTTGGATCGACTGCGCAAGAATTTTAACTTACGGATTAAGTACGATGGGAAGGAATGAAATACGATTACGGCGGCAGAAGATGAGCTCCGGTCGCATTGCACAACACCGGAACTATGGTGAACTCATGGTGCGTCACGAACGTGACCTGAAAATTCGACGTATAGCGAAAACGTTTATTTACTTCCTGGTGATACTATTTCTTCTGATCGTGTTTGTGATCGTAAGAAGGTGGGAAAAGCAACAAAATATTCAAAAGCAAAACTCAAAGCAGGTTGTCCAAACTATTTCGGCATCACGGAATCATACTTCCTTGACGCCAGAAAATTTTTAATTCGATCGTTTCTCAATCGAAGGACATAAAATATAGCCTATCCACAACTATTTAACGTGTTGACCCATCATAAACACAATAGAAAGAGACTGAGATCTGAAAAGCTGTGTTTGGCGTTAAGGAATAAGAATGAGAGGGGCATAAAAAAGACAGCCTGAAAAAGGCTGTCTGGGTAATTAAAGTGAACCCGCAGGGATTCAAACCCCGAACCTTCTCATCCGTAGTGAGATGCTCTATTCAGTTAAGCTACGGGTCCAATTGTGTGTGAAGGGAGTGAATTTTGGAGTGCAAATGTAAAGAATAATTTCACTCAACAAAACAAAACGGTTTTGCCCTGACCACAAAAAGTCTATTTTTGCGACCTTAAATTGTATTAATAACACTGCATGATTAAGAAATTAGCGGGTATAGTAATTTTTTTAGGAATTCCTTTGATGGGAATGAGCCAGGAAACAGGAGCCAAGAAGACATCTCGTCCGGATATACCAGGAACATTTGCGGTTGAATTGGGCTTCAACCAGGATCTGAGTGGACCAACGCCATTTAGTCTGGGTCTCTGGGGATCACGTACGGTAAATATTTACTATCAATACGAAATGCGTATCCTTAAATCGCGATTCAGCTTTGTACCCGGCGTCGGTCTGAGCCTTGAGCGATTTAAATTCCGGAATGAACACACTTTGGGATATGCCACAAACGGAGATTTGATCATGATTCCCCCGGCTAGTGCATCAGTACCTGGTATCAGGAAATCACAGCTTATTACCAATTACATCGATGTACCGCTTGAAATCCGTTACTCGCTGAAGCCCCAGGACCCCGCCAGAAGTTTTAAAATTTCAGTCGGCGGAAGAATCGGTTATATGTATGATTCGTTTACGAAATTACAGTATAAAGAAAATTCGGAGGTGAAAAAACTCAAAAACAAGCAGGATTTCAATCTTAACAAGTTCCGTTACGGATTAACCGGCAGAATTGGTTTTGGCGGCCTAAGCTTGTTTTGCTACTACAACCTTACACCTCTGTTTGAAGAAGGTAATGGGCTTCAGGAAAACAGCGTGTACAACGACTTTGCTACATACACGGTAGGTATTTCACTGGCAAGCTTCTAAGCGTCTTCCAGAATCATCAAAAAAACAAGATTAGATTTTTTGCTCGGAAACCTTTTTAGGCGACTCCTTCTTGGTATATGTTGGGCATGTGTATTGGCTACATGCTGAGACAAAGGCGGCTAATACAACAAGTACAACAAGCTTTTTCATTTTTTATAGACTTTGGTTAAAGCAAAAATATAATTCTTTCCTAATAAAACAAATCAGAGCGTATTAAACGGAGCGCGTAGATGGCTCAAAATCACTCTATTAACAAATTGCAGCCCCTTATATCACTGTTATCCAGTCTGCCGAGAACTTCAAAGCTGCCGCCTTCATATACTTTGCCAAGGTCCTCAGTTTCAATAAAAGCGATGGAGTGCCAATTCGCTAAATCGATAACATTAATCCCTGCGGTTTCATTTTGTAACCCTTTATGAAACGGGTCCGTAAGATCGCGGCCAATCACTTTCATCCAGGGAGGTGTATAGAAACGGTGCCCACCTTTAGTATAAGCTTGCGATAACAGCTCCGTCATGCCGTATTCTGAATACATTTCGCTAATCTGAAGCGCATTTGTGAGCTTGTCGTGAAGGGCTTTGCGGGTTATTTCTTTTCTTCTGCCCTTCATTCCACCGGTCTCGAAAATCATAAAAGGACTCAAATCCAACGAATGATTTTCAGCCAAATCCAGTAAAGCAAATGATACGCCCCAAAGGATGGTTTTACGTCGCTTATCAAACCTGAGAACCTCAAGGTCTTTCAGCAACTTCTCAGTATTTTTCAGATAAAAACCCGAGTATGGCGTGTGGCTTTCCTTAACAAAGGAGTCCATCATCGCAATGAGGGACGAACCTTCCCGCTCCAGATACGACGGCAATAATGCCAGGAAATTGTAATCAGTGACCGGGCCAAAAAACCATTCAAAATTCTTTTGAGCATGTTGCAGGTAAAATTGGAGGTTTTGAACTGCGTGTCTGCTTGCGCGGGTGGTCGTAGTTCCACTACTGGTAAAAACTGTCTCTTCTTGCCACTTTCCGGTTTTGATGACCTCGTGTTTGAAAAAAGATATCGGTAAGAAAGGAATTTGTTCCAGCGTGCGAACCTCCCCCACCCTGGTCGAGAGATTCTCAATAAATGCCCTGTATATTGGATTTTCGCTCGCCTGAAAACGGAATAACTCCAATGCAATATCACTAAAAGACTGATCGTTTAGGGTATATAATTTTGTTTCAAAACTTTTAAAAGTATTCAAGCGTTACTTAACTTAACAAGTTCAAATTTACAGGATGAAAGTATTAAAAGGGACTTTATTATTTGGAATTTCGATGCTCGCCGTGAGCGCATGCTTTAATCCTCCTGAGTTTCCGCTTTCTCCCGAAATAGATTTTGAGGGGATATATTTTAGAGAAGCCCGGCAGCCAGGGGAAGTTGATTCACTTGTGTTAACAATATCTTTTAGAGACGGGAACGGAGATCTTGGGCTTACAGCAACTCAAATCGAAGAGCCTTTCCACGATGAAAATTTTTATCTGGCAAACAATGGAGAATTAATTGAAGTAGGTAAAGTCACCCGTTACAACAACCTACCCCAATTCATTAATGTTCCACCTGGGGTAACCGGAAAACTTGTAACCGTGAGAACCCGAGAAGATCCGGCATATACAAACAAACTCCCGCTCTACATTGACGAAATCGCTTCTTGTACAGAGTACACCTATACGGAAGTATTCGTTAGCGAAGAAGATGCGGATATTTTCGATAGCACTACTCATAATCTCGATGAGACTTTAACTGTAGCCAACCTCCCAGATGTTTATGTTTTGTTAGACACGTTTTATTTTCAACGAAATCCTAACTATGCTAATATAGAAGTGGAGTTCTGGGTTAAAGAATCAAACGGTTATACGTTATTCGACTGGGAAAAAGAATTTTGTACCATCTCCTTTAATCAAAGATTTCCAGTACTTTCAGAGAAGGTCGGACCTCTTGAGGGTGACTTACAGTACGCCATGACCTCAGCCGGCATTCTGAATATCTTCAGCATTAAGACCATGAAGTTGAGGGTTAAGATAAAGGATCGAAGCCTGAATGAAAGTAACATCATTGAAACTCCGGAATTTACGCTCGACAAAATCAGGCGATAACGCTTAAAAGTTTCTCTGCAAAAAAGAAATAATCAAATAATCGGTTACTCAGAATAGAGTCTCCAAACACTGCTTCTTGAAATCAACTATATAGCGGGGAGAATTTTGAGGGGTTAACCTCGGCCATTAATGCATAGACCTTTTCGAATACCTCCTCTGGATTTGGCTTGGAGAAATAATCACCATCGGATGCATACGCGGGGCGATGCTCTTTTGCAGTTATCGTGATGGGCTTTGAATCGAGATATTGATATGCATCCTGCTTTTCCAACACTTCCTGCATCATATACGAAGTAGCGCCTCCCGGAACATCTTCATCTGCAAATACTATCCTGCTTGTCTTTTTTACTGATTCCAGAATGGAGTGATGAAGATCGAAAGGTAGTAATGTTTGAACATCAATCACTTCGCAAGAAATCCCAAAAGATTCTAACTCCTCAGCAGCCTCCATTATTACCCGACACATAGACCCGTAGGTAACAATGGTTACATCCGTTCCTGTCTTTAAAATTTCGGGCTCTCCAAGAGGGATTGTAAACTCTCCGATATTATCGGGAAGCTTTTCTTTCAATCGATATCCATTGAGACATTCGATAACCACAGAAGGATCATCAGACTTTAGCATTGTATTATAAAACCCTGCAGCCTGTGTCATGTTGCGTGGCGTAATGATAAACATACCGCGTAAGGAATGCAGCAGCATACCAATCTGAGAGCCCGCATGCCATACACCTTCTAACCTGTGACCACGCGTCCGAACAATCAACGGTGCCTTTTGCCCACCTTTTGTACGATAATACAAACATGCAAGGTCATCCGACAAGGTTGGCAAAGCATAAATAAAATAATCCAGGTACTGAATCTCTGCTATTGGTTTTAAACCACGAAGTGCTGTACCGATTCCCTGACCGATAATAGTACATTCCCGGATTCCCGTGTCCGTAACTCTGAGCTCACCGTGTTTTGCCTGCAGACCAGCGAAACCCTGGTTAACGTCTCCAATCTTTCCGACATCTTCACCAAACGCAAGCACGCGCGGATCACGCGTTAAAGCCGCATCAAAGCACGCTTGTAGAATTTCTCTTCCGTCCACTAAAGGAGACGCGTCATTATATACCGGATCAACTCTTTTTGTCTTTAAAGCTGATTCAGCAGAAACACTAACCATGTGCGAACTGTAGCGATCGAAGTTGTCAGCTTCAGCATCTTTCAGCCATTGTAACAATTCTGTTTTGGCCTCTGAACGATCCTGTATGAGCAATCGAATCGCTTGCTTAGCGGCACGCATCGTCTCGAAGCGAGTAGGATTAATAGCCTTCACCAGGTCTTCAATAACATTTGAAATCCCGTTGCTATTCTTGCTGTCGACTGATGCCCTCTTAAGAATGTCTGTCACGATCCGTTGATCTTTCCGCACATCATCCATGAACGCTTTCCATGCGCGTTCTTTTGCTTGCTTAGCAGAAAGCTTTGCTTCCTTTTCTATGGCGTCCACTTCTTCAGGAAGAATCAGAACGTCATTGATAATCCATTCGCGCATTTTACGAATGCAGTCATGTTCCGCTTCCCATAACAACCGCTCCTTTGACTTATAACGTTCATGGGAGCCGGAGGTAGAATGCCCCTGGGGTTGTGTCATTTCCTGAACATGAAATAGAACAGGCACGTGTTCTTCCCTGCAAATTTTTTCTGCACGCTGATACGCTTCGATCAGACCGGGATAATCCCATCCCTTCACTTTTATGATTTCGAACCCCTTTTCATTTTCGGTGCGCTGCAACCCTTCCAGTGCCTTCGAAATACTTCCTTTTGTAGTGTGATATTCCTGAGGAACTGAAATTCCGTAGTCATCATCCCAGATAGAAGTAAGCATTGGTACTTGTAAAACTCCGGCGGCGTTTATAGCCTCAAAGAACATTCCTTCCGATGTAGATGCATTACCAATCGTACCGAAAGCTATTTCATCTCCATTAGATGAAAGATTTGTGAATGCATGTAAAGCAGTATTTTGTCTGAAGAGCTTTGACGCATATGCCAATCCTAATAATCGTGGCATTTGGCCGGCAGTTGGTGAAATATCGGCACTACTGTTCTTAAGCTCTGTTAAATTCCTAAGGTTACCTTGCTCATCCAATAAACGTGTGGCGTAGTGTCCATTCATTAATCTGCCCGCTGATGCCGGGTCGGCTTCTACACTCGTATGCGCATAAAGCTGGGCAAAATATTGTTGGACTGTTAACTCGCCAATAGCAAACATGAAGGTCTGATCGCGATAGTAGCCGGCACGGAAATCACCTTGCCGAAATACTTTTGCCATAGCAAGCTGGGCTATTTCCTTTCCATCACCGAAGATCCCAAACTTCGCCTTTCCCATAAAGACTTCCTTTCGTCCGATAAGACTAGCCTCTCTACTTTCCACAGCAAGTCGATAGTCGGCAAGAATTTCTTTAACCTTCGCTTGCGAAAATTTTAGCTTTGCTTCTTTTGTTACGCTCAAGGTTCATGGGTTTTGAAAGATGAACAGTTGTTAGGTTCAAAAATAGGGAATACCCTTTACTTTAAAAAGCGGGATTGCGTACTAAATACCGCCCAATCACCTTCGGGTATCTCGCAATCTTCAACCCTAAAGTTCTCAAATAAATAAATTCCAAATTTATTACCTGCAATCGGTATTTCTGCGAGCATATAACCCGCCTCTAATTCCATATGATGGATGATTTCTTCTGTCTCGCGTTCTGTTATTTTAAACAGTTCTGCAACGATTATATTATCTGGATTTCCGGTACGGATGGCATAAGGATAATCCACTAAAGAGAACATCCTATATCCCGGCAAGGTCACAGTATCCTGATACTTCAGATAAGCAGCGTACATCCAATAATTCTCCATTTCTTTCCGCAAAGTACCATAGAAGGCATACTGACTGTATTTATTCATAGATTTCTCTCAACATGCAAATGTGATCGCCATCTCAACTTCCCGTCTACAATGTAACAAATCAAGTCGACAAGGCAGCTTCCAGTTCATTTATCCGCCATGGTGAATGAATTTTGACTGCAACAGCTACAACTCTATTATTTTCAGCTTGGAAAATCTCGCTGGGCCTGAGAACTCATTCCAAAAAATCACCCTGCTCCATCATGCTTTGATGGGCTTGTGATTATATTTGCAGCCGTTAAAGAATCCAGCCATGATAATAGGTGTTCCCAAGGAAATTAAGAATAATGAAAATCGTGTAGCGTTAACCCCAGCTGGTACACAGGAGCTGGTCAAACGTGGTCACGGCGTGTACGTGCAGAGTACGGCAGGTGTCGGTAGTGGCTTCGCGGACGATGAATACACCAAAGCAGGCGCAAAAATGATCCCGGATGCAGCGGAGGTCTTCAACATTGCAGAAATGATCATGAAGGTTAAAGAACCTGTTGATGTAGAATATAAACTTATCCAAAAGGATCAATTAGTATTTACGTATTTTCATTTTGCTTCTTACGAACCGCTTACAAAAGCGATGATCGCAAGTGGCGCGATCTGCCTAGCCTACGAAACCGTAGAGCGTCTTGATGGAAGTCTGCCGTTGCTTGTACCGATGTCTGAAGTAGCAGGAAGGATGTCCATCCAGGAAGGTGCAAAATATCTTGAGAAACCTCTGAAGGGTAGGGGAATCTTGTTGGGAGGAGTTCCGGGGGTTAAGCCTGCAAAAGTGCTGATTCTTGGCGGTGGTGTAGTAGGAACCAATGCGGCAAAAATTGCAGCAGGTATGGGAGCAGATGTAACGATCATGGATCTTAACATAAATCGCCTCCGCTATCTTGACGATGTAATGCCTAAGAACGTTCATACCGTGGTTTCCAATGAATATACTATTCGGGAAATGATAAAAGATTCGGACCTCATTATAGGTGGCGTTCTTGTTCCAGGTGCTAAAGCTCCTAAGCTAATTACCCGGGACATGTTAAAAACAATGAGACCTGGTACCGTTTTAGTTGATGTTGCCGTAGATCAGGGTGGATGTATTGAAACCTGTCGGCCAACAACCCATGAAGATCCAACCTACATAATCGACGATGTTGTTCACTATTGTGTAGCAAATATGCCTGGAGCTGTACCATACACATCAACTCTTGCGCTAACTAATGCAACGCTTCCCTATGCCATCCGCCTTGCAAATCAAGGTTGGAAAAAGGCATGTCAGGAAAGCATGGAACTACGCAATGGTTTAAACGTCATACACGGAGAAGTCGTTTACAAAGCGGTTGCGGATTCGTTCGAATTGCCTTACAGTGATGTAAAGAAATTCCTGTAAGCTATTACTATACCCTATAACATTGCTTAAACGTAGGGCGGCATAGCTTCAAGGAAAGACGTCTTTCCTAACGTCCAATCCACTTCGCAACAGATTTGGTTCATACCATTTGTTACGGTGAGGTATTTAGCCTGAAGCGAATGGTTGTATACGGATGCCTGATGCAGTGTCTGTTGACTTAGTCTTTGAGAAGGTGCTTTACATTCGACAATCATCCATGGATTGCCTTCCCGGTTAAATACGACAATATCAGATCGCTTTTGCAGCTTGTTGAAAAGTAATCCACCTTCCACTTTTATTAGGGACCTGGGGTAACTTAAGTCTGCAATTAGATAGTGTATGAAGTGCTGGCGCACCCATTCTTCAGGGGTTAACACGAGGTATTTTTTTCGGATTACATCCAGAATAAATGTCCTTCCTTCTTCTTTCTTTAATACATACTTAAAATCAGGAAGGTTGAGTTTAACCATAACACAAATTTAAAACAGTATTTCTCAATCCCATTCATAGTTATTCGAGATAGGCTGTAAATCCCGGACACTTTTCGCGGAATTAATTTAGAGTCGCGGACGACGTGTCAATAATAAAGCTTCGGTAATTAATAGTTAACCAGGAATCGTTTATAGATTTCATGAAGATCAACTAATTTAGTGCATGAAGACGAAACAAGAAATCGTACAAAACTGGCTCCCTCGGTACACGGGAAAATCGCTAGATCAATTCGGTGAATACATCTTACTGACCAATTTTGATAATTATGTAAATTTATTTGCGAACTGGCACAACGTACCCGTGAACGGGCTTGATCGTGCAATGCGCAGCGCAACGGCCGAAGGTATTACAATAATTAATTTTGGGATGGGGAGTCCAAATGCAGCTACCATAATGGACTGTCTGAGTGCAATTAAACCAAAGGCGGCATTATTTCTTGGTAAATGTGGAGGATTAAAAAGGAATGAGATTGGCGATCTTATTCTTCCGATAGCCGCTATCCGTGGCGAGGGAACATCCAATGATTATTTTCCACCGGAGGTACCAGCACTTCCATCCTTCGCGCTTCAGAAGGCAATCTCTACGACAATACGGGATCATAATCAGGACTATTGGACTGGAACGGTTTACACAACAAACCGTAGGGTGTGGGAATGGGACGAAGACTTCAAAATATATCTGCGAAAGATTCGGGCTATGGCCATCGATATGGAAACCGCTACAATTTTCTCTACAGCTTTTGCAAATAAAATACCAACAGGGGCTTTGTTATTGGTATCGGATCAACCCATGGTTCCCGAAGGAGTAAAAACAGAGGTAAGCGACACTGTCGTTACCAAGCAGTTCGTAGAGGTACATTTGAAGATTGGAATTGACTCACTAAAGCAGTTGATCAACAATGGTATGACGGTGAAACACCTCCGATACTAATGCCCTTTTCAAGTTGGAAAATCGCGAGACCTCAGCGGTTTCCGATCGGCGTTGAAATATCTTTCGATCGAAGGCGGAGTAGTAAGAAAACGCCCAGCACAAAATATACAGTGAGGAATAAGGCACTATTTCTCATACTTCCGGTAAGTTGATCTATTAATCCGAAAGAAAAGGTACCCATCACGATTGAGAGATTGAATGTAACATCATAAAAACTAAAGTATGATGTATGATCGATGGTGTCGTCCGGAATGAGTTTCGAATAGGTTGCCCTGGAGAGAGCTTGAATGCCACCCATAACTACACCTACCACAAATGCCAGGGCGTAAAACTCAAACTCATTGGTAATAAAGTATGCTGCGATACAAATCCCGATCCATATCATATTCATAGAAACCAATGAATATCGGTTTCCTTTAAAAAAAGAAAGACGTGCAAACAGCCGCGCGCCTACAGAAGCAACCAACTGAATCAACAAGATGGTAAAGATCAATTTGGAGCTCTCTAGCTTAAGCACATCCGTGCCGAACAACGCCGCGAGGTACATCACTGTCTGTACACCTGAATTATAAAAAAAGAAGGCAAGTAAATACCGCTTTAAATCAGGAAGGAAAGACAAGCTTTCCCACACTTTTAATATTTCGTTGTATCCATTGGTCCAGATTCGCCCTGCAGGTTTTTTATTGTAAACATTTTCGGGCAACATTTTAAAAGGTATCAAGGAGAAGGTAATCCACCAACCCCCCACAAGTAAAAATGAAAACCGTGTTGCTGCCAGTTCCGCTTCAGCAAGCGAACCTGAGAACCCAAAAGTACGGGCGTTCATTATAATGACCAGGCAAGCAACCATAAGTAAAACACTGCCATAGTAACCCATTGAGTACCCTTTTGCGCTGGTTTCATCGTATCGATCTTCCGTTACGATTTCAGGCAGAAAAGCATCATAAAAAACCAGACTTGCAGAATACCCAATACTTGCCATCATAGAGCATAAAATACCCCACCAAAGCAGGCTTACATCATAAAAGAAGTACAGTCCTATACACGAAAGACCTCCTAACCAAACAAAGAATTTCATGAAAGACTTTTTCCTTCCGGTATAGTCAGCTACGCCAGAGAGTAAGGGAAGGATTCCCGCCACAATAAGGAAAGACAGCGAAAGCGCATATGAATAAAGTACAGAATTTTGAATCTCAAAACCCAAAAATCTCACCTGGTCAATTCCATCTACTGTAGTGATCGCCTTATAGTAAATCGGAAAAATAGCAGAAGAAATCACTAGAGCATAAACCGAGTTTGCCCAGTCGTACATGTACCATGCCCGGACTATTTTTGGATCATTCAGGACAGGTGTAATTCCAGTTCCGTTCATACAAAAAAAGCCCCGGAAAACTCCGGGGCGTTTCTTAAAGCTCTTACCTTTTTTATATTATAATTCTAATTTTTGATTCGCCGAATACAAAATTCGGCGGGCGTTAGCCTTACGAAGTTCGGTTTCAACGTCAGAGATGAGACCGCGTTTAGATTCGACATCAACTTTCAAAGAAACCGTAATGGCATCACGATCTACTTCATCATGCTTAGATTTTTCGCCATTGATCCATTGCACTATAGCTTTGGGTTCAATAAAAACGTCGTTTGCCTGAATCTTCGCTTCTTTGCCAAACTGTTCCACCTTTTTGGGTGCTCCAATGTATAGGTAGGAAACAAGTGATTTTTTGATCAGCTTTTTTAACTGAGTTGCCTGAGGCATCCGCTGCTCTACGTTAATGCTGGTTTCCCTCATCTTCGTAGTCACCATGAAGAAGAAAAGCAACATGAACACCACATCAGGCATGGAGGAAGTTGGAATCTCCAATTTAGTTTGAACTTTTTTCTTGAATTTCGACATAGTTTTCTTTTTTTAACCTCCGATTTTACTCGGGTCAGCAATTGAAAGCGCCATTGGTATTTCAGGAGAGCCATCCGGCAACACACCCCGACCTTTATTATATGCCGCCCTAAATTCAGGACTGGCATTGGGTTCGGAAGATATTTCTCTCCATTGGGCTACACTTACCCCAGCTCGCTCTGCATAAATTTCATGATATGCTGCCTGGGAGGCATCCAGAATCTCAACAAACATCTTATGAGTGGTTCCTCTATCTGCCTTCAGAGACACAACAGCGTCCTTTGGACTGTCCGAAGAAGTAGGGTCAACGCCATTATTCATAATGAACAACTTGATCTTATCGGTCAATTCACGGTTTGTCGAAAACCATGCATCTCCTTCAACAAGAAGTTTGTCAGAAGAATTAATCTGAATCTTAAACAGATTGCGTTCCGGAATTTTCACATCATCCGGCGGCAACGCCTCAGGAGGAGGTGGAAGTAGAATCAATAAACCCTTATCGCTCGCTACGGTTGTTGTCATCAAGAAGAATGTCAACAACAGGAAAGCGATGTCTGCCATCGAGGCATTTGGAATATCTGGTGTTGCTCTTGCCATAATGTTATTTAAAGGCTTTACTAACTTCCGAATAGATCAGTGCCAATACAGCACCGACCAGCGCAACGAAGAACATATTCAACCCTGCACCAATTAATTTAGATGAAGTCTCTGTTGTCCCCAAAGCCGCCCACTTAAGAGTGACCTTTGAGTCAGCAAATGCGTAACAAAGACCAAATACTACAACGACGATTGCGATACCAATCCCAGACTTCATCAAAGCCTTTGGCTCTCGAAAGGCATGAAGAATCGGGAAGATTACAGCCGCTGCTACCGCGATGGCTAACAGCGTGTAAAGTATATATAAACCAATATCCAGCATATGTTAATTATTTAACAAGCTTGTGCTTAACCAAAATATCAACTAATGAAATGGAAGCATCTTCCATGTTATTCACTAAACCGTCAATTTTCGCAATCAGATAGTTGTACAATACTTGAAGTACCATACCCACAATCAGACCACCAACTGTAGTAATCAAGGCGAGCTTCATACCACCGGCAACGATAGATGGGGAGATATCACCTGCTTTTTCGATTGTATCGAAGGCAACAACCATCCCGATAACTGTACCAAAGAATCCAAGCATTGGACCAAGAGAGATACAAAGAGATATCCAGATAAGGCCTCTTTCCAATCTTCCCATTTCAACGCCACCATAAGCAACGATTGACTTTTCCACCATATCTACACCTTCGTGGTAACGTAACAAGCCTTGCGTAAAGATTGATGCAACAGGGCCGCGAGTATTGCGGGTTACTTCAAGTGCCGCATTTACATTGCCTTTCGCAAGAGCATCTTCAATATCAACTAAAAGCTTTTTAGTATTGGTTGTCGCTAAATTCAACGTAATGATCCTTTCAATTGAAATAGCAAGTCCAAGAATCAATACGATCAATATTGGGGTCATAAAAGTAGGACCTCCATCGATATAGAAGTTTTTTACAACTTCGTGGAAACTTTGATCCTCATCAGCAACTGGCACATCTGCACTCGCGGTTTCATCAGCAGGAGCCGGCTCGTCATAGGCAGGCTGGGTTAAAGCAGATGTGTCAGCTGGTTCTTGAGCAAAAAGAGAAGAGGACGCCAGTACCCCCATAATAGCGAAAGTCGCAAATAATTTTTTCATAGTTAAAGGTTTAAGTAGCTTTGAAAGCGCCAAAATTAAACGTTTTGTCGATTTCTAAATACTTTTATTAAAATATTTCTATTTACGGTCGCGACTTTCTTTTTTCTTGGTCTATAATCACCCACGCCAAATAAAGTCACGGATCCTCTTAAATTCTTTGTAAAAGATTGAAGTTCAGCCCCTGTAGAAAAAATAAAGCCCTGACAATTGCCAGGGCTTATGCGGAGAGGGCGGGATTCGAACCCGCGATACCGTTTCCAGTATACACACTTTCCAGGCGTGCTCCTTCAACCACTCGGACACCTCTCCTTTAGCGATCCGGTGAAATGGGGCACAAAGAAATTAATAATTATTCCCGTTTGCAAACTTGTCAGGCCGTCAATTCTCCAGCCAGGGATAAGCCAATAAGCTCCCGCGTCTTTGTCTGATTATATTCTCCCGTAAGGAGCATGAGTTTGGTAACCGCCGCTTCGATGGTCATGTCAGCACCATTAATGACGCCCATTTCGAGAAGCCTCTTGCTGGTTTCATACCTACCTTGCAAAACCCGTCCGCCAGGGCACTGCGAAATATTAAGCAGTATGATACCTCGTTCAATCGCCTGCTTGAACTCTTCAAGAAGCCATTCAAGCGTTGGAGCATTACCCGACCCGTAGGTTTCGATAATAACAGCTTTTAGATCTGAAATATTAAAAATAGCCTTTACTACCCGTTGATCAATCCCGGGGAAGAGCTTAAGAATTGCAATATTGGTCTCAAAGGCGGTATGTAACACGAACTTTGTTGATTCCTTAAGTATACGTATAACGGAGAAGTTGTAGTCAATCTTTACCCCAGCCTTCGCCAATGGCGGATAATTTCCGGAATCAAACGCATCAAACTGCATACTCTCGACCTTTTTGGAGCGGTTGCCTCGCAATAATTCATAATCAAAGTAAATGCAGACTTCCGGAACCAACGGCAGTCCATCTTTACGTGCTGAAGCAATATCCAATGCTGTAATAAGATTTTCCCTCGCATCTGACCGCGGTTCACTGATCGGAAGTTGCGCCCCAGTAAAGACTACAGGTTTGCTCAAGCCCTCCAGCATAAAGCTCAATGCCGAAGCTGTGTAGGCCATGGTATCAGTGCCATGAAGCACGACGAAACCATCATGATGATCGTACTGTTCAAAAATTATCCCGCCAATCAACTTCCAGTGTTCGATGTTAATGTTTGAAGAATCGATTGGATTCTCAAATGAGAATGCGGTAATCTCCAGCGCCAGGTTCTTTAAGGTGGGCAACTGTTCGAGTATGTAGGTAAAGTCGAATGGTACCAGCACTCCGTCCCGGTCATAACTCATTCCAAAGGTTCCACCCGTGTAGATGATAAGAATTCGGGCACGTGGCTTTCCGGGCAACGCCGTATTGACGCTTACTTTTTTTAAGTTCATCATGACAGGTGATCAAAGAGCTTTAATGCATTCTGCGTAGTGTGGTACTTAATATCATCGATTGAAACCTTCTTCAATTCCGCAATTCTTTCTGCTACCAGCGGGATGTACGAAGGCTCATTTCGCTTACCTCTATGCGGAACCGGAGCCAGATAGGGACTATCGGTTTCAAGCACAATATGCGCGATATCCAATTCAGGAATAACCTTATCCAACCCACCGTTTTTGAAAGTCACGACACCACCAATACCAAGGCAGAAACCTAGTTTTACAATTCTTTCGGCCTGCGCAAGATTACCCGAAAAGCAATGAAACACCCCTTTCAGTGTTCCATCCTGAAGATTCTCGACCAGTTCAATTGTTTCATCTATACTTTCGCGACAATGAATTACTATCGGGAGCGAATATTTCTTCGCCCAACCCACTTGAATTGAAAAAGCTTCTTTCTGCTGTTCAAAAAAAGTTTTGTCCCAATGCAGATCTGTACCGATCTCCCCTACTGCTGCAAACTTTCTTTTTGAAAGCCAGTCTTCCACAATGTAGAGTTCTCGCTGAAAATCCTTCTTTACGGAACACGGATGAAGACCCATCATTGGAAAACATGTGTTGTTCGTCCTGCTCTCCAGTTCAAGCATACCATCGATAGACGTATGATCGACATTGGGCATGAAGATTTTTTTTATACCCTGATCCTCGCATCGCTGCAGCATATCCAGGCGATCAACGATGAAATCTTCATGGTAAATATGCGCATGTGTGTCAATGTAATAATTCGTGCTCTCGTTCATAACCCTCAAATATCCACAAAAGAAAAATACATTTTAGTCGATCATGTATTTTCTAAAAATTATCACACCAACTATTACAGCATTTATGGATGCAAGGAGCACTGCAGCGGCCGCAATGTCTTTAACTTTTCCGGCCAATGAATTTCGCTCCTTTGTCACCAGGTCAACAAGATTCTCAATGGCGGAGTTTATTAGTTCAAGCCCAAGTACAAGGCTTATGCAAAGGAGAATGATGCACCATTCAATCGCGTCTATTTCCAAATAAAAGCCCGCCCCCACTACAATAAGCGCGATGAACAGCTGAACTTTTAAGTTGCGTTGATCCTTCAATCCGGACCAAAACCCGTGTATCGCGTAAATAAAACTTTTTAAGAAATTTTTCATTCGTTCACTCTTGATATCTTGCGGTTAACGTTAGTCTAAAACCTCATTTAATGCATGGTGTAAGAGTTCCTGATCCGTCAACATCGTTTCAAATCCCTTAAAGGACTTCGATTTTTCCCATGCCTCCCGGAGATTAAATTCTTTCTGTGCCATTGAATATGCTATACCCATTTCCATAACTCGGGAAGCCAGATACTCTTGCTCTGTTTGCCCGGGAGTAGGTATGAAAATAGCATTCTTACCAAGTCTCGCCAAATCCATAATCGTACTGTAACCACTTCTTGCCAGTATACACGTTGATTCTTCAATAACATTCTGAAGACCTTGTCCGGATAAATAATCAGCACTTTCAACGGCCTTACTTATGGGATTTCCTTTTGATGAAACAATTCCTCTGACGATAAAACAATTCAGTCCAGTGTTTTCCAGTTGAGACAAAACCTTTTTTTCAAAGATACTTCGCTGAGGTTCAGGGCCAGAAAGCACACAAGTCAGGTCGTACTTATAGTCCCGGTGTTTTCTTGCTATAAATCTTGACAAATGACCAATATACTTTAACGGACGGGCTACGCTCAAACTTCTCATCTGGTCAAGATTTCCCGCCAGATTATTGGGTGGAGGATTATCCGGGATCCAGCAAAAAGAAAATTTCCGTATCAGTCTTTCATTCATACGATTTATAGAATTCCCCAGCCAGCCAAATCCTTTTGGCATAAGAATGTTAATCTGATGCGTAACAAAAACCGAAGGAACAGTAGAAGACCAGCAGCCATATCGGTTATCGGAAATAATCAGATCGAACTTATTCTCCTTTACCAACTGCTCAATGGCTTCATGCTCATGGCTAATCACCTGTAAAAATTTCGGAAGCTGTAAAGCCATTTTAAGAACCATCGAACCAGATGAAGGATATACTGGGTGATATGCCGGAAGTGAAAAGAAAGCAAGTTGTGGAAACTCAAGTTTCAGGATTGTAAGTGCATCTCCGCTTCCCGCAATGGACACGGTACAATCACGATCCAATAACTCCCGAATAATCGGAATACAGCGTGTTGCATGGCCGAATCCCCAATCTAATGGAGCGATCAAGACTTTTTTCATCCCCGAAGTGCCTTAAAAACAAAACCCAGTGAAGAAAAATGCTCGACAAAACGGGGAAGTGTATAGGTAAGATTTCGCTCCGCTTTAAAGCTATCGTGAAAAACAATGATTGAACCTCTACGGGTAGCCTGTACGGTATTTTTGAGACACTTTTCAACCGACAGCCGGGAATTATAATCGACCGACAGAACATCCCACATAATAATTCGAAAATTATGCATTGCGGAAATTTGATGCCGGGTGATTCTTCCAAAAGGAGGTCGAAACATAGGAACTGATTGGCTTGTTGTTTCGCCGACAGATGAATGTTCCGTTATGACTTCGTTACATTGCTTTGTGTTTTTGATGTAAGTGTTTGTATCGGTTCTCCAACCATTGAGGTGATTGAATGTATGGTTGCCGATAGCGTGACCATCTTGAATCATTTTTTTGAACACTAACGGATACTTTTGGATGTTTTCGCCGACACAGAAAAATGTAGCCTTTGCGTTAAAGTTTGCCAATGTTTCCAGTACAAACTCTGTTGGTCCGGAAACAGGACCATCATCGAAAGTGAGGTATAGTTCCTTTTCCGTAGTGGGCACTCTCCATACAAGCGAAGGGTACAGTAACGGAAGAAAGAAGGGTGTACGATGAATCATATTTAAAATAAAGTTCCACCGTAGTTATCCTACCCGACAGGAAAGAATAGTAATGTCATCGTGATATCCCTTTCGCCCTTTAAATGTGTCGAGTGCTACGATGATATCCTGATGGATGGTTTTTAAGTCTTTATTAAAGGTCTCATCGAATTTGAAATAATTCAAAAGCGTTTCCACACTGAATTCTTCGCCAGCTTCATTTACCGTTTCCGTCAGACCATCGGTGTAGCAAAAGAGCAAAAAGTCATCGATATCCGTTAAAAATCCTTCATTCAAAAACGGCAAGGGATGCATCGCACCTAATACCGTTGATCCCTCTTCCAGTAACCTTAACCCATGTTTCTTATCAAGCAGAAGTGGCGGATTGTGACCGGAGTTAACGTATACCATGGTCTTCAGGCGAATATCATATATTGCCGCGAAGAACGTTATGAACTTCTCGCCTTTTGTATTTTCCAATACCTGGAAGTTCAACGCCTCAATAATATCGGTCAGGTTAGGCGTCTGCCGTAAAAGTGTTCTAAGTGAAGCCTGAAAATTAGACATCATAAGTGCTGCAGGAATACCTTTACCACTTACATCCGCCACGCAAATCAGAAATTGATTTTTATTAATTGGGATATAGTCGTAGTAATCACCACCGACCATATCGTGAGGTAAATAGCTCGCTTCGATCTTCAGTACATCCGTATTCGGTAATTTATCCGGGAATAGAAACTGCTGCACATCACTTGCAATCTCCAGCTCTTTGCGAAAAGACTCCTGATCAAGTTGTTTGCGGACGAGCTTTTTATTTTCAATGGCAACGATAATAATATTACTTAGCGCCTGAATGAATTTTACACCATCCTCATTCTGATACCGGGGATCGTCTTTTTCAAGACCTCCCACAAAAACCAATGCGAGAGTATTGCTTTTGTGCGTAACGGGAATGATGATATCGAATACCGTGAAATCACATTTTTCAAATTCCCGGAGATGGGTAATATCCTGGATTGTTTTGAAAGCTGGCAAAAGCTTAGTTCTATGAAATCCCTTGGTTGTACCGAAACTCACCTTACAGTTCCACTCTTCATCCAACACAAAAAGCGCAAGCTTTTGAATGTTCATGTTGGAGCGAAGGGTAAAGTTGTAGATTTTGTAAAGCGATTCTTCAGAAAGGTTATTGTTGATGGCTTGGGTGATCTCGAGCAAGGCATTGAGCTCAAGTTCTTTAATTTCAAATTTGGCTTTGAGGGTCTGTTCTGTCATTGTCCTGTAAAGTTAATCTGAAAAGCGAAATCTGCGCCATCCTTCCTTACCTCCTCAAATCGATTACTTATTTACTACTGATAGTGAGCGACTTTAATTTCCTTCCTTTCCACTCAAATGAAAGGAAGTTAGAGAGCAGTCCAACACCTAATACATACCATGGATAAAATACCTGTAACACCAAAAAAGCTGCCCAATTCCAACTCACCCCGAGATAACGCGATGTTGTCCGGAGAAAAATCAATTCTACCAAAACTTTCATAAACCAAAGCACTAAAACTGTTATCAGACTCACAGCGTGCATCAAGACGAGAACAGGAAGAAGTACTACCAACATCTGAAAACAGAAGATAAAGAAAGCCATCACTTTACTTAAAAGGGACGAATTACTTTTCCATTTTCCCGCCCAACGGATGCGTTGCTGGATCAATTGATGCAGGTTCTGATTTGCCAGGGTTGAAACAACAGTTTCGCGCGTAACCAGCATCTTTACACCCTTTGGATGCTTTTGTAGAATTTTTCTCATGAGGAATTCATCGTCGCCTGACGGGATGTGTAGATTCCCTGTATAGCCACCCACCAGCGTAAAAGCAGATTTCCGGAAAGCAATATTTGCTCCGTTGCACATAATTGGGAACCCAATCCCTGCCATGGCCAGCCCTGAAGCTAAAACACTGAGAAATTCCACTGCCTGTAATCTTGCGAAAAATGATTTTCCATCCATCTTAACGGCCCCGAACACCATCATAGTCTCTTCATTATGAAATGGCTTGCTTAAACCAACCAGCCAATCTTCGGTAACACGACAGTCAGCGTCCGTCATAACTATAATCGAACCTTTGGCCTCTCCTACACCTTTTGATAAAGCTTGTTTCTTTCCATTTCCATCATTGTTGATCATGCAGAATCGGGCATCATTTTTTGCGAAGTCCAGAACGACATCGGCTGTCTTGTCTTCCGAATGATCATTTACAACGATGACATTAAAATTCTTAAAGCGCTGTCTGGAAAGGTCACGAAGCAGCATACCTATGGTTTCCTGCTCGTTACGGGCAGCAATTACTACAGAAATGTGAAAATCCTGAATCGGGGTATCTACAAAGGTTTCACTATGGCGAACAGCAACCTTCCATCCCCAAATGAAAACAGTGACCAGCAGGATGTAGAGTAAGAAAAAGCAACCCAGGATTAATGTCATTTCCTGCAATTTCAAAAATTTATAAACGCTGCCTATCTTGCCCCGTGGGAAAAGTGGAAAAAGAAAAAATTATCCTCGGTCTGGATCCCGGAACGAATGTAATGGGATACGGCCTTGTTATGATCCGGAAGACAAAGATAGATCTTTTGCAATTCGGCGTAATCCACCTGAGCAAATACGAAGGTCACGAACTTAGGCTAAAAAAAATATTCGAACGTGTAATCAGTCTGATTGATGAGTTTAATCCAGACGAAGTAGCGCTGGAAGCACCATTTTTCGGCAAAAATGTACAATCGATGCTGAAATTAGGAAGAGCACAGGGAGTTGCTATGGCGGCCGCGCTCTCACGCCAGATTCCGATAGTAGAATACGCTCCAAAAAAGGTAAAACAGTCTGTTACCGGAAACGGGAATGCCTCAAAAGAACAGGTAGCGAAAATGCTCATGACTTTATTTGCCATAAAAGAGCTTCCCAAACTCCTGGATGCAACGGATGCACTGGCTGTTGCCATTTGTCATCATTTCCAAAAAGGCTCTTCGAAGAGCAAGTCGAAGTCGTGGGAGGCATTTTTAAGAGAAAATCCAACCCGGGTCAAAGCAAAGGTTAAGTCGTAAAACGGCTACCAGAAACTTGTAAGCAACCGCTAATTCGAATACTGGATACTGAACCACCTAGTAGTACAATAGCGATATTTTTCTATGTTTGCGAATGAAACCCTAAAGTCTACCTTATCATGAATTTCTTTCGCAAGCTTCAAAAGAAAATTAATGATGTTGGGTACACCTACCTTCCTTTA
Source organism: Chryseolinea sp. (assembly GCA_041747735.1). Classification (GTDB taxonomy): domain Bacteria; phylum Bacteroidota; class Bacteroidia; order Cytophagales; family Cyclobacteriaceae; genus Chryseolinea. The sequence goes on along the minus strand of JBGTEP010000073.1, from coordinate 53,619 downwards.
CTCTTATCCCCGTCAAAGCTGAAAGTAGAATGCCCGTTTTGTGGGTGGAAAGGGCCTTCGTTTCTTCCGAACGGAGTAGAAGTTCGCGAGAATGCACGTTGTCCAAAATGCGATTCACTTGAGCGACACAGATTATATTATTTGTATCTTAAAAATATAATCCCGCCAGATCGCGATATGGCTGTATTGCACTTTGCACCTGAAAAAATCCTGACGAGTCTATTTAATTCCTTTCCTAACGTAAGTTATTTAAGCGCCGACATTGAACCTGGAAAGGCGATGGTTGTTGAAGACATCACACAGACATCCTTTGAGGATAATTCATTCGATCTGATATTTTGTTCACATGTTCTTGAGCACATTCCAGACGACCATAAAGCAATGGTTGAACTTGTCAGGATATTAAAACCTGATGGCTTTGCCATCCTTCAAGTACCGATCAAAAGTTTTTTCAACGGACGGGTGATTGATAAGACTTATGAAGATTTTACAATCACAGACCCTATAGAACGTGAAAAAGCATTCGGACAGCGCGACCATGTACGGGTTTACGGGAAGGATTTCAAAGACAGACTTGAGACGGCCGGATTTGAGGTAAAGTTGGTGCGGTACGCGGATGACCTTCATGAAGAACAAAGAAAAAAATATGCACTTCTGCCTCAACATACTTCTGCCTCAGAGACGGAAGGCTGGATCTATTACTGCACAAAATAAATATCACAGGTTATTGTAAACCTCCAACAGGACTTTAGCTTCATTTTCCCAACTGTATTTTTTGAAAATGAGTTCCTGTCCTCGTTGTCCCATGGCCTCTGCCTCGTCTTTATAAGTCAACAACCATTCGATGGCTGACCCTATTTCTAATGTGTCTTTGGGATTTACGAGAATCCCGCATTTAGCCTCTTCAATAAAGACAGCAGATTCTCCCTCCCGCGATGCAATGACTGGAAGTCCGGCACCCATAAATTCAAACATTTTTACAGGATAATTTGTCTTGTATCTTTTAATCGGGTGAGGGATAATAATGCCAACCTCAGCTTTAAACAAAAGGTCTACAAGATCTGAATACGATACCCAGGAGATGTAATTTACGCTATATGAATCGAGAACCCTCTTTTCCAAACCGGCGGGAGTAAATTTACCTCCCAATACAAATTGAAAGTCGACCTTATCAGCAGCAAGTTTAGCACCTTCGAGCATTTCAAACAATCCTCGAACCTCACTTAATGTGCCTACGTGAATGATCCCGCCCGTTCGTAAATTGTAAGGCGATAAACTGTGATCCTGAAAGGAAGAAGCCATCGGAAAATTACGCACAAGGTAAGTCTTACGCGTCGGGAAGTATTTGGCAATAACAGGTTCTGCTACAATAATGGCATCGAAAATCCAACCGCAAAATTTCTCGAGGAGAAAGTAGAACCATGCATAAGGTTTCTTAAGAATACCAGGCAGCCAATGCTGATAACTGATCTGAAGGGGAGTGTCTTCGTGCGCATCGTAAATCACCTTTCTACCCATCAGTTTCAAAAAAACTCCAACTAACAGAATATCTGAATCATGAATATGAAAGACCGACTGCGAGGATTGTTTCACTGCCCTTTTCAGAATATTCCAGGGACTAATCACCAATTTTCCAAAGCCACTTCGAATAGGAGGAACTGAAAGGATAGATATTCCACCTCGTTGTTCGTCATGGGTATGCGGAATAATAATTGAAACCTGATACCCGTTACCAAAAAGAGTTTGGGCTTCCTTAATGAATATCCGGGTGTCAAAAGTTGGATGGCCATTCGCTAACATCACAACCGGTCTCTTTTGATAATCTTTTTGTGTCGGCGTAGTGGTCACGAATTTGGATTTACATGCAAAATTGTTTTTCCCTCATTAAAATCAAAACAACACTAAAACTTCAATGATGCCAAATTGATCCCGACGCCGTTCTTTTATGGTATTAAACATTTAAGCATACCTTCTTAGCAAAATAGTTTCCGATATTCTGCAAGCAGCCGTTCATGAGACAACAACTCAGTCACTGCTTTGCTATTGGTATCAGGGGTATCGCTCTTTGAAAATGAAATCAAATCGTCAATACTCTTCCAGCGAAATCCAAAGTGCTTTAAATCCGGAAGTGAAATATTCTTTTCATTAAAAAACACAGGCTTATTCATATAGAACATCATCAGGATATTTCCATACCCCTGCGGGCGGATTGTATTCATCACCAATCCATCTGCATCTGACAAAAACTGGAGGTATTCACCAAATTGCATGTAACGATCTACAAATTCCAACTTGCCGTATTTGTACGAAAGATTTTTTTTCAAAAATGAGATATAGCGGGCATCTCCATAAGAGACAGGAATCAATAGATCCGCATCAACCTTATTCTCTTCCAGGAACTTAATTACATCGGCATGGTTATTTGCCGGCGATCCGGAATTTCCAATTATCAGAGAAAGCCTTTCACCTTTCACTGATTTGTTTCGCAGGGTATCCAGCTCAGCATATGGAAATTGATTTTCATAAAAGAAGAATTTCTGATTTGCTTTTACAGGAAGGTTTTCACCAACAAACTGATACTCCTGCTGCATCCATGTGAGAATGTTATCAACCTTTGCGTAAGCACGATTCCGGAACGGGTCATGTAGTATGCGAACCTTCAGTTTGTATAAGATACTTTCAAGTGACAAATCATTCTTTACATATGCTTTCGTTATTGGTTCATAACACATGTGATCCAATGGTGGAAGATTGTACAGATCTCCTCCCCACACCATCCAACTCAGCGATTTAAATTCATTTCGGGCTACCCACCGGTATAGCAGAGGTGTAAAATAATGAATGAATACGTTTTCATAGCTAAGTGTATCACCCACCAATGCGGAAAACTTCGAGGAGTACAATGGAGCAAACGGAATATCACGCTTTACAAACGAAAGCTTTTTTGAATTAGACCTGACAACGAGGCGATTCTTATCCACGAGGCCCAACTCATGAAGATTGTCATAAAATTTATTGATGAAAGTATTGTCAGGAACGATGTGGAGATTCATGGACAGCTTTGATCTAAGATCCAGTTTTTTATTTTCTGTTCATACTCCACAAGAACATTAATACCACTTCAACCATTACAGGGTTAGTTATTTTGAACCCGAAGAATCAATCTGAAGATCATATCAATTTCTTCAGGAGTCAGCGTATCAAAGAGTGGAAGACAAAGTGCACGCTTGGAAATTGTATCTGATACCGGACATCTGGCTTTGTGGTTGACGTAGGGCAAATCTTCTAAAGAAGGGAAGAAATAACGCCGGGGATGAATCCAGTTTTGCTGAAGTGTTTCGAGTACATCCAGCAATAGCTTCTCTGAATTAAAAATCAGCGGATAGTAAGCATAGTTGTATGTCACAGTTTCTGGTACAACCGGTTTAACACCTTGAAACGTCGGAAGAAATCTGTCGTAATGCTCCGAAAGTCCTTTTCTGGTTTCAATAATCTGATCGACATATTTTAAATTCACGAGTCCCATTGCGGCATGAAACTCTGAATTCTTTCCATTGATACCCAGGTCTGCAAATCTGTCCGGCCCGTCGTGACCGAAATTCCGCAGGTATGCTATCTTTTTCAGAAGATCTGGATCTTTTGTTACCACCGCACCGCCTTCAACGGTGTGAAAGAGTTTTGTAGCATGAAAGCTGCAAGTGCTAACATCACCATACTCAAAAATCGACTTACCGTTTATCTGTACTCCAAAGGCATGAGCACCGTCGTAAATCACTTTCAGATTTCTGCGTTTCGCTATTTCATCAATGGCTTCTACATCGCATGGATTTCCATAAACATGCGTAGCCAGAATTGCACTGGTGTCTGGTGTAATCGCTTCTTCGATTTTCGCCGGATCGATGTTACAAGTTGCAGCATCGATATCAACGAAGACCGGTTCGCACCCTTCCCATACAATACTACTCGTGGTGGCTACATAAGAAAACGGTGTCGTAATAATTTTTCCCTTCAGACCCAACGCTTTAATAGCGAGCTGAATCGCAATTGTACCATTGGTAACAAACAAAAGATGTTTCAGGGCGAGGTAGTCTTTGAGCTTAAGCTCAAGTTCGTTTACCAGCGGACCATTGTTGGTAAGCCAGTTTCGTTTCCAGATAGCCTGAAGGTAGTGTTCATACTCCTGGATCGGTGGCAGAAAAGGTTTCGTAACTGGTATCATTGATTATCCCTGCGAAAATAAGACTAATTAACGGTCAATTACTTCTCAAGGAAGTGAAATTTTAAATAACCCGGTCATGCGGTTCGAAACGGGTTCAGCAACTGAATTTCATTTCGATAGGCCCACCAAAGTAAACCGGCACAACTTAGCAGATAAAACAAATGCGTTTCAATGGGATATACATTTCCAATTAATGGCTCCAGTATGATGATTACCAAAAGCAAAACCAACGGAGCGACTATTATCTTGAAGATGTTAAATTTAAACTGAAAAATACCCTTCATACCCGTTCGTAGCAAAATAACTTCAACAACAGCGCTTACCAGGGAAGCAATAATTACCCCATATACTCTTAGCTCGCGGACCAACACGATCAGAATAATAATTTTCAGGGCTGAAACCACCAGATAAATCAATGGCAATGGTTTCGTGTATTTCAGGATGCCGTATGGCGCTGAGAAATACAAACGCATTGTTCTGAAGAGATAAATAAGTCCGAGGTAAGGTATGTACTGGATCGCCTCATGATATTTGGGCTTAGAAATAAAGTTCTCGATGATCCACGGCAGAAAAAGTACACTTCCTGAAATCAAGATCATTACGATGGCGGTGAGGCCATGATAGTACCGATTTATATCTGGTGACGATTGTTTGTCTGACTGTGCCATAACCGTACTTACAACCCTGGGATAAAATGAAGTATGAAGTCCATTCATCAATAATTCAACTGGGATCAGACACTTAATTGCCAGATCATAGATACCTACATCCGATAATGCCAGAAAGAATAGCATCAGAATCCGGTCGAACTGGTTAATAAACCACTGCTGTAACTGATAAATAAAAGTATAGGCATTAAAGCTGAACGAATTCCGCAACCAGGTAAAGTCAAAGTGAAATCCAAACTCCCTGAAGATTCGGAACAACGCCCAGATACAGGGAATAATAGCACCTAGCAAGCGCCCGAAGATTGGCCCCGCTAACGAATTGGGATACAGCTGCAGTCCGATAACAATGAAGATTGTTATCAAAGAAAAAGAAAGAACATTTGACCAAAAGAAAGTTTCGGGTTTCTCGCGACTTTGTAACAGACTGCTGTGTACTCTAAAAATAGAAAGACAGATTCCTGTTCCGACAGAAGCGAGACCATAAGGATAAAAGGAAATATTCTGATCTGGTAATACGATATTAAATATGAATGTTCCTGATACCGTAAGTACCAGAGAAAGAACTACTCCAATCAACATCATAAAAATGAATGCAGAACTTATAAATACAGCAAGCTTTTTCTTATCACCTTTCAGTTCATGATAATGAATGTAAACGGACGTGTCAAAACTGAATGTAACGATGATTTGCACCAGCAGCGTGAACACCATGTACACAGTAAGTGCACCATATACTTCCGTAGAAAAGTGGTGTATGTATAACGGGAGATAGATTATAGCACTCGCCATCGGCAACATACCGGCCAGTGTATAAATTAGAGAGCTCTTGATTAAGTTTCTGCTGATCAACTTCTTCTATAAATGAATCGCAAGTAAACGGAATATCAAAGCAATTCCGTTAACTCCCGGGTTATTTCTTTTCGCGAATACTTCGCTCCTGCCCTTTTAGAAATGACAGTCTTTCCATTTCTCCATTCTTCAAAATGATGTAGCAACTTTTCTTTGATACGTACCGCTTCGTTGCCATCAAACATTTCTCCGGCACGTGTTTCTCTTAGAAGTTTCGACGCATCTCCGTTTTCCGGCCCTGTACCGATAACCGGTAATCCGGTAGCCAGGTATTCAAATAATTTACCAGGCATATATCCCTCGGCATCTTTATAACCAGTGAGAACGATCAGCAATACTGATGCCGTACCATAGAGTGAGATCAATTCACTGTGCGGAACGGTGGCCGTGAAGGTTGTAATTTCTGTCAACGCTGGTGACGCCTGAATAAAGGATTTTACCTGAGGATATACATCTCCAACAAAGTCAACCTGCACCATGGCTTTGAAGCTGGTATTTTCTGTAGCCAGTTGTTCGACAGCCTCCATGAAGGGTCGGGGATTACATTTCTCATTTACAATCCCAACATGCCTGATGATAAATTTTTGAGTGGGCTGAATCGTCAGTGACCTGAAATCGTCTTCATCATAGCCATTGGTCAGTAACGTTACACTACGCTGCGATAATGCCTTAAACCTGCGGACATAAAATGGCGTGATGGTAATAACTTTATCGGCCTGCTTTAAAACCTTTCCCTCCAGTCGCCGATGAATGCTTCTCGCTACACTTCCAACCATCAGGCTATCCAGAAAGCCCCACTCGCTCCATGGGTCACGAAAGTCAGCAACCCACTTTAGAGAAGGATTTTTCTTTTTTAAGTGGTAGCCGATTAGATGCATGCTATGCGGCGGGCCAGTCGTGATAATGGTATTAATTTTATTATCCCGTAAGAAATCATTCAAAAATCTAACGGATGGCCTGACCCAAAATATACGCGGATCCGGAATGAAAAAATTCCCCCTGACCCAGGTACTTATTTTTTGAAAAAAGGATTTGTCATTTCCCGATAACAGATCATTTGGTTTGGCAGACTTTTTTCCTCCAAACAAAGATGAAAGCTTGAAGAAAGCATCATACGGTTCCCATATGGGAAAACGAATTACTTCCGTTTCATTGGGAATATCCTTGAACAGCGATTCATCGCGTACTGCAAAAGATGGATTCTCCGGCGTGAAAACGTAAGGTTCCCATCCAAATTCAGGAAGATACTTTACGAACTTCAGCCAACGCTGAACACCACTTCCTCCACTGGGTGGCCAGTAATATGTTATGATCAGAACTTTATTTTCCATCAACCATTCTCTATATATCCAAACGATCTGCGGTTTGACTTACACCAGCGAATCGTCTTTCAAAACGTGTGCTTTAATCTCCTCAATATTAGCAGGATTCATCCAAACAATTTCGGGATCACGTTTAAACCACGTGAGCTGTCTTTTTGCATAACGTCTTGAATTCCGTTTTAACAAACGAATCGCCTCCTCGCGATCATACATTTTGTCCATAAAATCAAAGATTTCACTATAGCCCACGGTTTGAAGTGCATTATGACTTTTGTATCCATACAGACCTTCTACTTCTTCGAATAACCCATCTTCGATCATCGTATCCATCCGTGCATCAATTCGTGCATACAATTCCTCACGGGAAAGCTCAAGGCCAATTTTAATAATGGAGAAGGGATGGTTCAGCGTATTATTTTTTCGAAATGAGGTGATCGACTTACCCGTGCCAATAATGACTTCGAGGGCACGCATCAGCCGATGTGTATTTTGCTGATCGATTTCCTCAAAAAGAGCAGGATCAAGCGATTTCAGTTTCTCCTGCAACGTTCCGATTCCAAATTTTTCATATTCATCCATCAGTTGTAACCTGATTGCACCGGGTACTTCAGGAATTTCATCAAACCCCTCACAGACTGCTTTCACATACAGGCCGGATCCGCCGCAAAGAATCAGGTGGTCATGATTCTCAAAAAGTTTATTTATTAATAAAAGTGCATCACGGCCGTATTGCGCAGCATCATAGTGATCGTTGATGGAATGACTGTTAATAAAATGATGCGGAACAGTGCCCAATTCTGATTCAGATGGTTTCGCCGTTCCAATTGTTAACTCTTTGAAAATCTGGCGCGAATCGGCGGAAATAATCTCGGTCTCAAAGTGTTTCGCCAGCAAAATGGATACACCAGTTTTACCAACAGCAGTGGATCCAACGATGACGATTAGTTTTTTTGAAGCGTTCAAGGCTGCAAAGTAACAGGGAAAGTTGAACAGTTGAAAAAGCCTGGTTGAACAGGAGGCCCGAAACCAAAGGTTGCACCGGAATCAAGCTACGGTTTGAAACATCTTTCGGACAATTTCTGTATCTTTCGGGCTGAATTAATACTCAGGAAATGATCAAATATACCACTCAGTTTTTGACAAAGTTTGAAGACATGATAGCAGAGTCCGATTACACCCTTCGCTATGAGAAAGGAAACTTTAAGTCAGGCTATTGTGTGCTGAAAGATCAGAAGATCATCATCGTTAACAAATTCTATACAACGGAGGGAAAAATCAATGCCCTTCTGGAAATCATGAAGAACGTAGAATTGGACGGCACACGTTTTACAGAAAAAAGTCAAAAGCTTTACGAAGAACTCACAAAACAACCTGAGGCAGCTTGAAAATAACGTTTCTCGGCACGGGTACCTCTCAGGGAGTGCCCGTTATCGCATGCGGCTGTGAGGTATGCAAATCACTGGATTTTCGGGATAAACGCCTGAGAACGGCTATTCAGGTCGAGATCGATGGACAAAGCTTTATAATTGACACCGGACCCGACTTCAGGCAGCAGATGCTCCGTGAAGACATCAAACGCGTTGACGCCGTGATCTTTACGCACGCCCACCGCGATCACACCGCAGGTCTTGATGATGTTCGTGCCTACAATTTTTTGCAGTCAATGGACATGCCCGTTTATGGTACCCAGGCTGTACTAGACCAACTCAAAATTGAATACGCCTATGCGTTCGCAATAGATGCTTATCCGGGCATTCCGCGGTTATTATTGAATCTGATAAATGAAAGCAACTTTACTATCAATGGAATAAACATCATTCCCTTGCCCGTACTTCACTTAAAGATGCCCGTGACGGGATTCAGGTTTGAGAATTTCAGCTACATCACCGATGCAAATTATATTCCCGAGGAAACTTTTGAGAAACTAAAGGGAACAGAAGTACTTGTCTTAAATGCCCTTCAGATTGAGCCTCACGTATCACATTTTAACCTAAAGGAAGCGTTGAAAATGGTGGAACGGATTCAGCCCTCAAAAACCTATTTTACACATATCAGCCATAAGCTCGGTCTGCACGCGGCCATTGAGAAAAGCTTACCAGAAAGTATTTTTTTAGGATACGATGGTTTAAACTTTACTGCTTAGGTAAGAAGAGTGTTTGCTGTAGCATGGTGCGAATATTCTCACAAACTACAAGAATACGTTTTACGCATTTAACCTTTAACTTTCGCGGTGCATAATAATTTCTATTTTCTGCGAAAGCTCTCTGTTGCCCTCGAAAAAAAAATTCGTAACGGAGTAATTTCAGAATGTTTCAGTCAAAATAAGGATGAGTTAATCATTCGTTTGGAGACAGCTCAAAAACCATTCTTTATCAAAGCAAGCCTGTCGCCTGTATTTCCATGCTTATCGTTTCCGGACGAATTCCATCGCGCACGAAAAAACAGTGTTGATCTGTTTGATAACCTGATTGGTCAGCGGGTTAACGGAATTAAGCAAATCGACAATGAAAGAAGTTTTGCTGTGTTGCTCACCAATTCTTTTTCCCTTCTTTTTAAGATGCATGGCAATCGGGCCAACATCATCCTTTTCAAGGAAAATGATGTTGTCGCACTCTTTAAGAACAATATCACAAGTGATACAGCGCTCAAGTTTGCCGACCTTGATCGCGAAATTGACTGGTCATTCGAGAACTTCAGGCAACATCGAACTAAGCTACAATTCATTTACTTCACGTTCGGAAAAATAATCTGGAAACATTTCGCCGAGACACAGTTTTATGAGCAAGAGGACGAAGTACAATGGCAGCGCATTCAACAGCTTCGTCAACAACTCGAAAACCCCACGTACTACCTGACGGAAATTGATGATAAACTTACCCTTTCATTGTTAGCTGTTGGGAAAATCAAAAAAGAATTTCAGGATCCACTGAATTCAGTCAATGAATTCTTTATCTCTTTTACACAGCAGGATGCATTTACACTTGAAAAATCCTCCGCACTTTCAGCGTTGAAATCTGCCCTTAAAGCAAGTGAAAACTATTATGAAAAAACATTCAAGAAGCTCGAAACACTGGAGACGGAAAATAATTACAAAACGTGGGCAGACCTCATAATGGCAAATTTATACGCCATTAAACCTGAAACAGAACGCATTTCGCTTCCTGATTTTTACAAGGATAATCATCAGATAGAAATAAAACTTAAGAAAAATCTAAGCCCGCAAAAGAATGCTGAAATTTTTTATATCAAATCAAAAAAGCAGCAACAGGAGCTTAACAGATTGCAACAAGTGTTAAACAACAAAGAACAGGAAATAGGAAGCATCAAAAATAACATTGGCAAGTTAACAGGCATCACTGACCTAAAAACACTACGAGCGCTAGCCGGTTCTTTAAAACTCTCCATTTCCAGCGAAAAGGAAAGGGAATCAATGCCCTACCATATGTTTGAATATAATGGATATAAAATACTGGTAGGAAAAAATGCGCAAAGCAATGATAAGCTAACGTTAAAACATGGTTATAAAGAGGACTTATGGCTTCACGCAAAGGATGTGACGGGATCTCATGTATTGATCAAATACCAGTCAGGAAAAACATTTCCGAAAGATGTAATTGAGCGCGCCGCACAACTCGCTGCCTATAATTCAAAAAGAAAAAATGAATCGCTTTGCCCCGTAATAGTAACCCCGCGGAAATTTGTCAGGAAACGAAAGGGTGATCCTGCGGGAGCGGTGGTCGTTGAACGGGAAGAGGTGATAATGGTTGAACCTAAACTATGATCATCAAAATTAAGTGTCCATAGTGCAAGATCTAAACTTTCACTACAGACGCTCAGCCCGATGTTTTTGATTATTTAACGATGTTAATCTTGATTGTATTTGTTCTCGCCTTTTCTTTAATCGGCATGCTGGCTAATACAATAAAGATATCACCCGATTTCACATGGCCTTCCTTTTTAAGTACCTCTTCTACGTCAGCTATTGTCTCATCTGTAGAATTGGTCTTATTGTAAAGATATGCCTGAGATCCCCAGACAAGATTTATTTTATTAAGCAACGCTTCGTTACTTGTAAAAACAAAAATATTTGCATTCGGTCTGTACGCAGAAGATTGATAAGCCGTGTAGCCCGACTGAGTCATCCCGACAATAGCCTTGGCACCAACATCTTTTGCCAACTTACATGCTGCGAGTACGAAGTTGTCGTGGATGTAAGTAGGTGATTTTTTATCGACCTCTCTGAACCGGAAATAGATCGAAGGATTTTTCTCTACAGAAGCAATTGTTCTTACCATACTGCGGATAACCTCGAGTGGATATTTACCCGAGGCCGTTTCTGCCGATAACATCAATGCATCAGCACCATCCATTACCGCATTTGCAACATCGTTGGTCTCAGCACGCGTAGGGCGGGGACTCTCAATCATACTCTCCATCATTTGCGTTGCAACAATTACCGGTTTACCGGCTTTGTTACACTTTTCGACCAGCATTTTTTGAACCATAGGCACTTCTTCCATCCAGATTTCAACACCCAGATCACCACGAGCCACCATGACACCGTCTGTTTCGGCTATGATCTCATCAATATTGCTTAACGCTTCAGGTTTTTCAATCTTGGCAATAATTCTTGCCGCCGATTTATGAGCGTCAATAATCGCCCGCATTGACACGATATCCTCTGCTTTACGAACGAAAGACAATGCGATCCAATCAACGTCATTTTTAAGTCCGAACTCCAGGTCGACTAAATCCTTCTCCGTAAGACAGGGGGCAGACACTTTTGTGAAGGGAAGGTTAATTCCTTTCCTTGACAAAAGCGGCCCACCATAAACTACTTCAGTAACAACATCTATATCGCGTACTTCTGTTACCTTCAACTCAATTTTCCCGTCATCAACAAGGATCATATCTCCTAGCTTAACATCCTTGGGAAGCGTTTTGTACGATGTACTCACCAATTCCTGATTGCCTAAAACCTCGCGAGTCGTAATTACAAGTTGCTGGCCGCGCTCTATATTGATGTCCGGTTCCATTGCATTCACTCTGATCTTTGGACCCTGAAGATCCTGTAGCAAACAAATCCGGGTTCCCAGCTCTTCATTCAATTCCCGAACATTGTTGATAACTTTGAGATGGTCTGCATGTGTGCCATGAGAAAAATTAAGGCGAAACACATCTACGCCTTCTGTAATTAACGCACGAAGCATTTCTTTTGAATTTGAGGCAGGGCCTACAGTGGCAACAATTTTCGTTTTGTTAAACGATACTTTTTCTAGCATAGGATTATAGGTAAAGCGAGTGATTGGATGCAATATAAGTTGAAATTCTCACGGCAATTAAAAGATAAAATTCGACTTTGACTTCAAGCCTTCTAAAGGAATGGTAGTGGCTAGTTGAACTGAGTCGATCGACTTAACAGAATGAATCAATTGCTGATGAGAAATGTATTCTTCCATATCGGCCAAAATTATAAAATCGAAATGAGGAAATTCAGGGATTAAGAAATACTTTCCGGCATCAGGTTCGGAAGGCTTATTTTTGAACACTTTCAATCGATTGAGTTGAGTCTGGTAGGAATAGAAAGAAAAGCTTTTTTCTTCATTATTTTTGAATCCAACAACCAAATCGGCCTGTTTTACCAGCTGAATGCCCAGTACGCGATTGATTTCCCATGCAAGCTTATACCCCTTTGCGGTAGAAATTAGCCCGAGCAATTCAAAATCAAATTTATAGTCAATGACTAATTTGCTTTTTTTCATTTTAAGCATTCAGAAAGGGGTCCGTGACCTCAGACTGGCAAGATCAAAAAAGTTTGACAATATTGCCGCAAATCTCTTTCTTTGCACAGATTTTAAAATCACTAAACCGTAAAAACATGTCTGAAATTGCACAAAAAGTAAAACAGATCATCATCGAGAAACTTGGTGTTGAAGAATCTGAGGTTACTCCGGAAGCTAGCTTCACCAACGATCTTGGAGCTGATTCCCTTGACACTGTCGAACTTATTATGGAGTTCGAAAAGGAATTTAATATCTCTATCCCAGACGATCAGGCTGAAAATATTTCCACCGTTGGCCAGGCAATTTCCTACCTGGAGCAAAATGTGAAGAAATAATTGATCACTGCCTCATTACAACCACACCCCATCGAACATGATTTTGAAGCGAGTAGTCGTTACTGGACTTGGTGCACTTACCCCTATCGGCAATACCCTACAGGAATACTGGGAAGGTCTTAAAGCCGGAAAAAGTGGAGCCGCCCCAATAACACGCTTCGATGCCAGACTGTTTAAGACAAAATTTGCCTGCGAAATAAAAAACTTCGATATCGGTAACTTTATGGACCGGAAGGAAGCCCGTAAAATGGATCCTTTCGCCCAATATGCGATGGTAGCTGTAGATGAGGCTATAAAAGATTCAAACCTCCCGTTAGCTGAATTAAACCCCGACCGTGTAGGCGTCATCTGGGGTTCAGGTATCGGGGGGTTACTAACCTTTCAGGAAGAGGTTAAGACGTATGCCAAAGGGGATGGCACACCGCGCTTCAATCCATTCTTTATTCCCAAGATGATCCCTGACCTCAGCGCAGGCCATATCTCCATAAAATATGGTTTCAGAGGTCCAAATTTCGTAACCGTTTCGGCATGTGCTTCTTCTACGAATGCACTTTATGATGCCTTTACCTACTTAAGGCTCGGGAAAGCCGATATCATCGTATCCGGAGGCTCAGAGGCTGCGGTTTGCGAAGCAGGTGTCGGTGGCTTCAATGCTATGAGAGCACTTTCAGAACGTAATGATTCTCCCGAAACAGCATCACGCCCCTATGACCAAAGTCGCGATGGATTCGTGTTGGGTGAAGGAGCAGGCGCCCTTATTTTGGAAGAGTACGAACACGCAAAAAAACGTGGCGCTAAAATTTATGGCGAAGTTCTCGGTGGGGGGATGTCGGCAGATGCTTATCATATAACCGCACCCCATCCTGAAGGCGCTGGTATAACCAAGGTGATGCACAACGCCCTTGAAGATGCCGGTATCGCAACGGAGCAGGTAGATTATGTAAATACCCACGGCACCTCCACTCCACTTGGGGATGTTGGCGAAATCCGGGCTATACAGAAAGTATTTGGGGAGCATGCGTATAAAATGAACATCAGTTCGACTAAATCAATGACTGGCCACTTGTTGGGGGCGGCCGGAGCTATTGAGAGTATCGCTTGCCTGTTAGCCATTAATCAATCGATCATACCCCCTACGATCAATCACTTTACAGATGATCCGGAACTTGATTCAAAGCTGAACCTGACCTTTAACAAGTCGCAGCAGCGCGAAGTAAAAATTGCACTGTGTAATACATTTGGTTTTGGAGGCCACAACTTTTCAATCGTATTCAAAAAGTTTGATGCTTAACCCGAAGTTATTCCGTTGCCTTTGAACTCAAATTTGTACTCCCGGGAACGCCATACTTTATCGATTGCGCTTATTTGTTAAATTAGCACCCGCTAACAATCAATTGATCAACGCTTGGCCTGGAAGATTCTTACTATTCCGAAAGGAAAATCGAAAACGGATAAAATGCTTGTCGCTGCTATTCAAAACATAGCAGGTTTCACCCCATCCAACCTGGAGCTCTATCGCCTGGCGACTGTACATAGTTCTATAGCGAAGGAAAACGGAACTGGTTATAAGGAGTCAAATGAACGGCTGGAATATCTGGGGGATGCAATATTAGGTGCCGCTGTAGCCGATTTCCTGTTTAAAAAGTTTCCTTTTCGATCAGAAGGTTTTCTTACCGAAATCAGATCCCGGATTGTAAATCGCGAAGCCCTGAATTTATTGGCCAGAAAAATCGGAGTAGCCAACATCGTGCAGTTCGATCAAAAGAACGCTCACCTTCAACAAGTAATCCTTGGCAATACGCTCGAGGCAATTGTCGGTGCCATTTACCTGGACAAAGGATACATCAGAACAAAAAAATTTGTAATCGACAAGCTCATCAACCCGAATTATGATGTTAACGATTTGGTTAACTCTGATTCGAACTTCAAGAGTAAAATCATTGAGTGGGCACAACGAGAGGGAAAAGATGTTCGGTTTGAAATTCTAAATGTAAAAAAAGGTCGTAATCATAAAGAATTTACGGCACAGGTAATGGTCGATAATGCATCTATGGGTACGGGGTATGGAAACAGCAAGAAAAAAGCAGAACAAGATGCCGCTTTTAAAACCTGCGAGATGTTGAATTTGTTAGCTATATAAACTGATTATCTGTTAAGTCTGGAATTTTCAGATACTGTTTGCATCAGAATAAAACTAATTACTTTACGAGATAGGCGGTGAGAAAATTGAAAATTGGAGGCGCAACAGTGAATCAGATTCCGTTCGATTGGAAAGGCAATACCGAAAATATCCTCGAAGCTATCCATGCCGGTATTCAACAAAACATCCGCATTCTTTGCTTACCGGAACTTTGTATAACTGGTTATGGATGTGAGGATGTCTTTTTAAGCGACTGGCTTCCGGAACGTGCGTGGAAGGAGCTTCTCTACATTAAGGACTTCTGCAAAAATATCACAGTTGCTGTTGGCCTACCCATTCGAATCGGTGACGTTACTTATAATGGAGCCTGTGTTATCAGCGATACAAAAATTCTCGGAATTACCTTAAAACAAAATCTGGCACGAGATGGTGTCCATTACGAACCGCGTTGGTTTGACGCATGGCAATCAAATTCTGTGATTGAAGTAACACGGGGTGAAGAAAAAATTTCAATCGGAGATCTTATCTATGAAGTTGAAGGTGTCCGTTTTGGATTTGAGATTTGTGAGGATGCCTGGCGAAAAGAAAAACGACCCGGATACAGACTGTCCGAGCTAGGGGTTGACCTAATCCTGAATCCCAGCGCCAGCCATTTTGCGATGGGAAAAAGCTTGCGGAGAGAACAGGAAGTTGTGATTGAGGGATCGGAAAAATTCAATTGCACTTACTTATTTGCTAATCTGCTCGGCAATGAGTCGGGCCGGATGATTTATGACGGGGATATTATCCTTGCACAGAATGGTAAGTTAATTGCCGTTAACAAGCGCCTCTCATTACAGAACTACAACATACTGGCCACCGACGTTGATTTTTCTAATCCGTCTAATACAGTAACCGTTGTTTCAACCGACAATAAAGAAGAGAATGAAGAGTTGACACAGGCTGTAGCCCTTGGTTTATTTGACTACCTACGTAAGAGCAAAGCCAACGGATTTGTGCTCTCGCTGAGCGGCGGTGCCGATTCCTCTTCCTGTGCTGTTATGGTTGCCGAAATGGTGAAACGCGGTTCAGAAGAATTGGGATGGAAAAAATTTAATAAAATTCTTCGGCTAGACCCTTCTACTTCGGATGGGAAGACAGCTGTAAACCAATTGCTCACCTGCGCGTATCAGGGCACAAAAAATTCATCCGAAGAAACTTTCCGAGCAGCCCTTGAGCTTTCAGAATCTCTGGGAGCAGGATTCCACCACTGGAAAATTGATGAAGAAGTTCTATCCTACACAGAAAAAATCGAACGTGCTATAGACCGTAAACTTCAATGGGAAACCGACGATATCACACTTCAGAATATTCAAGCCCGTTCTCGTTCGCCCATCATTTGGATGTTGGCAAACATCAAGCGCGCTGTATTACTGACGACATCAAATCGAAGTGAGGGATCTGTCGGTTATGCCACCATGGATGGTGATACCAGCGGAAGCTTTGCACCTATTGCAGGACTTAGCAAAACCTTCCTCCTCCAATGGCTGAGATGGGCTGAAAAAAGTCTGAATCATACTGGTCTCAAGGCCGTTAACAATCTGCAGCCCACAGCCGAACTGCGCCCACTTTCGCATCAACAGACGGACGAAACTGATCTGATGCCCTATAGTATTCTAGTGGAAATTGAAAAACATGCAATTGAGGACCGGAAATCTCCACGGGAGGTCTTTCAAGCAATGATAATGAATGCGCCGGATCGCGATGTTTTAAAAAGTCAGATCAGGAAGTTTTTCAGCCTTTGGGCTGCCAATCAATGGAAGCGAGAACGTCTGGCGCCGGCGTTTCACCTGGACGACATTAACGTTGACCCGAGAACGTGGTGTCGGTTCCCTATCCTTTCTTCGGGATACTTTGAGGAGCTTTCGATACTTGATGAGCTGTGACCCGTTCTATAACCACAAAATTTATACAACGTTTTGAATATCAATGTAATAGTAGACGTCAAAACAAAATAAAGCCTTATTCTTGAGTCAGACTTTGTCAATGATCAATTGTAATTATATTTGCCGCTTATGACTATTCTGGATTACATCATTTGGAACGGAAGTCCCGAGATTTTTTCATTCCGCTCGTTTTCATTGCGCTGGTACGGCTTGTTCTTTGCGCTCGGATTTCTTATCAGCCAGCAGATCCTTTATTACATATTTAAAAAAGAAGGCAAACCTGAAAAGGACGTTGACACCCTGACCATTTACATGGTCATTGCGACTATAGTTGGCGCAAGACTGGGGCATGTGATTTTTTATCAACCAGAAATTATCTGGGAAAATCCGCTAAATATATTTCTCCCTTTTGAGCTAAACCCTTTCCGTTTTACAGGTTTGCAAGGTCTTGCGAGTCACGGCGGGGCGATAGGAATTCTCTTTGCACTGTGGCTTTACAGTCGTAAAAACAAACCGGGCCAAAGCTATTTCCAGGTCGTTGATAGAATTGTGATTTTGGTTGCACTCACTGGAGCACTGATTAGACTTGGCAATTACTTCAATTCTGAAATAATCGGACTCCCCACCGATAAAGGTTACGGCGTTGTTTTCGTCAGCAAATTCACAGAATCTATTACCGACAAGCGTGTTGATCGGGAAGAAATTGTTGAGTCGATTGCTTACAAAGGTAATGACTCCCTTCCGAAAGGAAGTAATGGCAGAATTCCGCTAAACATATATGTTTTTTTTAAAAAAGGAACCTCAGAAAGTCAGGCGAACAATTTCAGTAATTTTTCGGCGCGAAATATTTTATCCAATACCCTCTACGAATACTTCGATGCTTCGGGTCAGAACACGACAATAGATGTCACAGCTCAGGCCGATCAATCATACGCAGCAAAGATTAGCACCTTTGGTATTTCCAGGCACCCGGCGCAACTATACGAATCCATCTCGTGCGTCATCCTGTTTATTGTGCTTTTCTGGCTATGGTACAGACAGAAAGAAAATCTTCCGGCGGGCAGGCTGTTAGGGATATTTCTCATTTGGTGCTTCGGTCTCCGTTTTTTGTTTGAATTTCTGAAAGAGAATCAGGAAGCTTTTGAAGATGATATGGTTTTAAACATGGGGCAAATTTTAAGCATCCCTTTGGTTATCGCAGGCGTTGTGATTTTGTTGATATCCTTTCAAAAAAAGAAATCCCAAAATTCCTGATTTAGAAGAAGCGACGTTAAACTTGTTATATCCAGTGGGAGTCTTAGCGTTACGAGATGCGGGCATTATTCTTCGTTTTTATCTGTATTTTTTCCATGGACGGGATCCTCGCAGATCCGGTTCGCTTTATTGCGCCCGACTCTGTAAAAAGACCTAAAACAAAATCAGTATCAGATAGTGTCGGACGTTTCGTCCACGTTAACCGAATTTTTATACTGGGCAACAAAATCACGAAGGAGCAGATTGTGCTCCGCGAACTCACACTTAAAACCGGTGACATCGTCTACAGCACCGAATTACCAATAATCCTTGATCTGGACAAAAAGAAATTAATCAACACGCGCTTATTCAACACCGTTGAGCTACGGGTGCTGGAGTTCCAGGAAGACCGGATAGACCTTCTGATTGAAGTTAATGAACGATGGTACACCTTTCCCTCTCCCATTTTTGAACTCGCTGACAGAAATTTCAATGAATGGTGGCAGACGTACAATCACGATTTTAAGCGAGTAAACTATGGCCTGCGACTGTATCAATTCAACATGCGCGGTCGCAATGAAACGCTGCGGCTTACGGCCCAATTTGGTTTTCAGCGAAGGTTTGAAATTAACTATCGTTTTCCCTATATCGATCGCAAACAAAAACAGGGTCTGATTGTAAACTTCGATTTTTCCGAAACAAAAAATCTGGCGTACCGCACGTTCGATCACAAACTTGAATTTCAACAATCTGAACAAATACTAAAAAATACCAGAGGCGGTGGACTTACCTACACTTACAGAAAGTCCTTTTATGTTTTCCATGCATTAAAAGCAGAATACCGTCACAATGAGATAAATGACACAATCCCCATTTTGAACGAAAATTATTTTGGGGATGGACAGACGGCTCAGCATTATGGATCCATCGGATATCAATTCACCGCCGATCGAAGAGACTATGTGGGCTATCCCCTGACTGGATATTTCCTGACGGCCGGCATCGTTAAATTTGGAATCACCCCGAATGATAATCTTAATAAACTAGACATCTCCGCGACGTTTGCCCGGTATATTGCTCTGAAGAGAAATTTCTTCCTTTCAAACAATATTATCGGATATTGGAGCTCGCCCACTGACTTGCCCTATTCAAATTTTGGTGCATTAGGGTATCGCAAGCAACTTGTGCGTGGGTACGAAGTGTATTTTATTGAAGGACCGCGATACTTTGTAAATAATACGACCTTCAAAAAACGAATATTTAACCGAGCCTACAACTGGAATGCTATGCCCATCAGGCAATTTCGGTATATCCCAATTTCCGTTTTCCTCAAAACTTATGGAGACATTGGATATGTTGAAAATTACCCCAACTATGAAGTTAATAGTCGCCTCACGAATAAACTGCTGACAGGTGCCGGAATTGGAATCGATATTGTCGCATCCTACGATGCGGTTTTCAGATTTGAGTATAGTTTTAATGGCGAGGGAGAGCGAGGCTTCTTTTTCCACATTCATAAGGAATTCTAAGAGCCCTCACCATTTTTTGAAACTCCTCGGTGAAGTATTCACGTGCAACGCGTCCATAACTTTCTTTAAGATGTATTGATAATTTCAATAATCACATGATTTCCAATCTTTCATTTTCCAATTCTACTTCAAACACGAAAATAAAATAAAATACAGGCAACAAGCTTGACAATCAAACTCAGAATTCGTTATTTAAACGTAGAAATTATACCGTTGTGATTAAGTTTTTTCCGTTGGCTGTCATGATGACTTCATGCTGTTGCTATGTTCATGCACAGCAGTCTTCAACTCTTATGGGATCCCGGGCCACTGCCATGGGTTATGCTTCATCGTGCCTGTCGGACGAATGGTCCGTCTTCAACAATATTGCCGGAATTGCAAAAGTAAATTCAATGACTGGCGCTTTTACCTATGATACACAGCCAACATTTAAACCATTTAACAAGGCCGCAGCGGTATTTGTATTCCCAATAAAGTTTGGTGTGACTGGAATAGGTTTATATCGCTTTGGTGATGATTTATACAACGAACAAGTACTAACCACTGGCTTCGGCAATACTTTCGGCATTGCATCGCTGGGGGTAAAGATAAATTACATCCAATATAACGCTGAAGGTTTTGGACGAAAGGATGCACTAAGTGTGAGCTTTGGTGGGATTGCAGAGCTCACACCAAGTCTTCTTGTAGGGGCTCATATCGTTAACATCAATCAGCCCAGAGTATCAAGCCAGGATGATGAACGTATCCCCACAATTCTAAGTGCGGGTATATCGATTAAACTTTCAGATAAAGCAATGCTCGCAATTGAGGTAGAGAAAGATTTGGATTATAAACCAACCATCAAATCTGGTCTCGAATATCAGGCGCATAAAAAATTCTGTGTTCGCACTGGATTCAACCTTCAGCCAGGTGGCGGCTTTTTCGGATTTGGTTTTAAACCAGGAAAATTTACAATCGACTGTAGTTATCACTACAGACAAGAAATAGGAAACAGAAGTCAGGCAACCGTTGGTTATACTTTCAGGAGGAAGGAACAAAAATGAAAGCCTCTGTCTTTATCCTGATCTTATTCAATTTACCCTGCGTGTATAGCCAGGATTATCCCAGAAAGGAAATTGACCTAAGCCGAATTGCAGATGAGTTATACGGTATTCAGGACCTTGATCTTAATTACGAAGATCTATATGAAAATTTAGTCCAAATCCTTTCCAGTCCGATTAACCTGAACAAAGCAACCCTTGAAGACCTCCGATTCATTAAAATATTAACAGAAACTCAAATCAAGAATTTTTTAAACTACCGTATGGAGAACGGAATATTGTTTTCAATATATGAGTTACAATCAATTCCAGGATTTGATTTACAAACGATCATGACCTTGGCTCCTTTTGTAAAAGTTGCAGACCCGTCAGATGCGCTTGATGCATCAATCTTGAAAAGAATCAGAACACAAAGCAATAGGTATCTCATTATTCGGAATGAAAGAACACTGGAGTCACGGAAAGGCTATACTTCAGAGGCACAGCCTGCAACCCGCTACCAAGGATCTCCTGACAGACTTTACATGCGGCTTCGGGTGAACAAGCCTGGAGACTTTAGTTTTGGTTTTACAGCCGAAAAAGACGCCGGTGAAATGGTTAGGTGGAATCCCGGAATACGTTACTATGGCGCGGACTACCTTTCGTTTCATGCAAGTGTCCAGAACAAAGGTTTTCTTAAAAATCTTGTGATCGGTGATTTTCAGGTTCAATTCGGACAAGGCCTTATGTTGGGTGGAATCTTTGGAACAGGTAAAGGTGGAGAGACAATCACTACAGTGAGGAGAAGTAATATTGGCATATTACCTTATACTTCGGTGTATGAAGCCGGCTACCTCCGCGGTGCAGGCACAACACTTGAAGTTCGTCGAAATTTTTATTTGACAGCGTTCTATTCAAGTGCGAAAAGAGATGGCACAGTAGCGTTGGATACATTAGAAGATCCCTTTATAACTTCTATGCAAACAACAGGACTCCATAGAAATGAGAATGAATTGGCAAACCGAAAAACGACCAGTGATACCAACTGGGGTGTAGTATTACAATATAAAATCAATCAGCTTGACGCGGGGGTTATGTTTAACCGCTTGAAATATAACAGACCATTTTTACGTGATCAAAATGTGTATAATCAGTTTTCCTTTACAGGAATCGAAAACGAGAATATTGGTTTTTTTTTGAACTACACTTTTCAAAATTTCTCATTCTTTAACGAAGGTGCCCGAACGATCAATGGAGGTGGTGCTTACACTGGTGGTGTATTGTTAAGCCTCACACCAAAGTTTGATATCTCCTTGCTGTATCGAAATTTCAGTAGAGATTTTCAATCATTTTACTCGAATGCTTTTGGTGAAAATTCAACGACAAAAAATGAAACCGGAATCTATTGGGGATGGAAGTATCGCTTTAACAGAATTTTTACCATTTCGGGGTATATCGATCTATTTGAATTCCCCTGGCTTAGATACCGGGCGTACTCACCATCTCACGGGCATGAATGGCTATTCAGATTTAACTATCAGCCTTCCAGACATTCAACATTTTTCATTCAGATTCGGGAGGAATTGAAAGACAGAAATGTATCAGACGGAAATACCAATCTTTACCAAACGGCGACAGGAAAGAAAATGAACTATTGGGTAAGTTATGCTTACGGAGGCCGGCAAAAGCTATCGCTTAAGACAAGAGTTCAATTCAGCACCTACGGTTTCAACAATAAGATCACAAAGGGTTTTGCTGCCATGCAGGACATCCGCATTGATTTAGGTAAAATTAAATTGAGTGGACGATATGCAGTCTTTGAAACTGATGATTACGATAATCGTCAATATGCATATGAGTATGACGCCCTCTACAATTACTCCATGCCGGCATATTATGGAATTGGTGTTAGAAAGGTGGGTATGGTAGAATATAAGATAAATCAACATTTGAGTTTATGGTTACGTTGGGCTTACACCCGCTACCCTTATCTCAATGAGATAGGATCCGGCAATGATGCGATAGCAGGAAATATAAAAAACGATGTTAAATTTCAAGTGCGGATTACATTCTGAATTACCAAACAATATCTGATACTATGCATGCTGTCGATCAAATTACTCCTGAAATCCTCCTTGTGATGTGTATTGGTGGAATTGTGTTCATCGTAGTGCTTAAAATACTCTTTCGGAAACCGAAGTAATATTTTTGCTGATTTAGAAAGATAACAGCAGTACACCGGCGACCAACAACCCTATTAGTCGTCAAGATGACTTCTTAAATCGTTGATCTTACCGGTAATTTGTTTTTCGGAAAGTCAATTCTCCTTGCCGGACATCCAAAATGGATGATTGACAAAAACAATAATTCCATTTCAAGTCAAAAAAATCTTAAAAATGAAAACAAAAGCAACTTTTGTCCTGGTCCTTTCCTTTTTAGTAACTCTCGCCACTGCACAAACCACTAAAAAAGTATTGGAGTTGCCTGAGTTCAAGAGCATCTATGTGAACTCGAACTACACCATATACCTGAAGCAGACCAATAAACAGGAAGTTACCATTGAAGCACTGACGGAAATTTTCTCAGTTACCGAAGTGAAAGTAGAAAACGGAATTTTGATGGTAAATGTCGAACGTAAGCCCGACAATCCTAATAAAAGTCTGTGGGCAAAGATTGATGACATCAAATTAAACCCGACAATGAAGCTGTATGTAAGTGTGAAAAACATCAACGACTTACAAGTAAATGGTGGGGGCAAAATCGTGTCTGAAAACTCGATTGCTGCGGACTATATCACACTGGGCGTTTCGGGTAATGGAAGTATGGATGTTGATTTGAAAGGCAATACAATAAAGGCTGAAGTCAGTGGCAATGGCGCCATTACGTTGAAAGGTTATGCAACCTCAATTGATGCCGTGGTAAGTGGCTCTGGAACTATCAATGGATTCAGTTGTGCGCTCGAAACGGCGAAAGTGAAAGTAAGCGGACCAGGCTCATGTCAGTTGAATGTAACCAACACACTTGATGCCGTGGTTCTTGGTGCCGGGACAGTCAAACACAAGGGAAATACGAAGTCTGCACAAAAGAAAATCTACGGATCTGGAAGTGTCGATCGCGCTTATTAAGAAAGTGTATGTCGGTGAATTTGTGGTTGCCTTTAATGAAGAGTTCGTTCTAAAAATTATGCATTTCTTACTCCTGCACAGCACAGTTTTTCATTAAGTGTTATAGATTTTCGCATGGTACGGTATCGGCGTTAAAGTTGGCTTAAACTGACGGAATCGTCCAAAACGTGCCCTAAATGCACAAAATTTATCTTTTTCTTTTTAATCAAAATTTCTTATTACTTTTAATTGTTGATTGCCATTCTCTATGAAAGCCCTCTCTACTTAATTAGTGAGTAGTTGTTCAAGTTGAAGTTTGTCAGTTGACATTAACTTATTTACTCATTTATTATTTTTAACAATGAACATTTACGTTGCCAACATCCCTTTTAAGGCATCCGAACCGGAATTGAAGGGATTATTCGAAGAGTACGGCGAAGTTTCTTCAGCCAAGATTGTAATGGACAAAGTAACTCAGCGTAGCCGTGGTTTCGGTTTTGTCGAAATGTCGGATGATGCTGCTGCCCGTCAGGCTATAACGAGTCTGAACGGTTTCAACTTCCTGGGTAAAACTCTGGTAGTAAACGAAGCAAGACCTAGAACCGATGCCCCTCGAAGTGGTGGCGGCGGTGGCGGTTACCGAAGCGGTGGCGGCGGTGGTGGATTCAACCGACGCAGCAATAACGATTATTAATCACAACCGATATTGTATGAAAAAAGACTGCCTCGGTACGAGGCAGTCTTTTTTATTCTGACGTTGTCGAAAGCCCGATTCCTAACTTCTCATGTCCATGGAATACAGCAGAACTCAAAAGATAATCCTGGGGATCTTTACAATTTTACCCTTCGTTTTCTTTCCATTTATCCTTGCACAAGTTTTTCAATTTGTGCTGAACATGGTAGCCGCAAACCAACACGGAGAACCTGAAGTGTCCGAAGTCTTGCTTGCCGTATTTTCTTTCATCACCCCCATAATTCTACTTTCTCTTTTATCCATCGGGTTATTGATATTTTATATCATCCATGTTGTCGGCAACAAAAGGCTGGAAACAGCAGAACGACTCGTCTGGATTTTGTTGTTTATATTTTTCGGGATCATCGCATTCCCGATATATTGGTTCATGCGCATTTGGAATAGCCTGGAAAAAACTTGATTTTGAGCTGATAGTTTTGTAAACTTTGTATATGTCAAATCCAAAGTATTATGAATATCATCACCGATGTAGAACGTTGGGGTAATAGTCATCGCCCTGGTTTTCTTGATTTCTTCAGGATCATTCTTGGATGTTTTATCACGTATAAAGGACTGTATTTCGTGACACACATGGGAGAACTCGAAATGACAACCTCAGGTATCAATGTATACTTCGCAGGATTGACGCTGGCACATTACATCATATTCGCACATATCCTTGGCGGACCGTTGATTTTCTTCGGCCTGTTTACCCGAATAGTATGCCTTATACAACTTCCTATTCTTATTGGCGCTGTATTTATGGTCAACTATCCAAAAGGATTTCTTTCTATAGGTCAACACATGGAACTTTGGGCTTCCCTGATCGTATTGGGTGGACTAATCACCTTCATGGTATTTGGTGCTGGCCGCTTTTCAATCGACGCGAAAAGAAGAAAAGAGATAGAGGAAGTTCACGTCTGATATTTACTACCTAATCTAAACCTAGGGGCATCTGAAAACAGGTGCCCTTTTTATTTTTATTCTCTATCTTGACGGTTCTAAGTTTTTAATATGACCTATATTATTGGTGTTGATATTGGTACTGGCAGTACTAAGGCAGTCGCAGTGGATCCAGCTGGCAAGGTTATACAAACCTCTCAGGCATCCTACCCCACTATAAATCCCGAGCCAACGCATAGTGAACAAGCCCCGGAATTGGTATGGCAAGCCTTCGTAAAGTGTATAGCACGCATCGTCAACGGGTTGGATGAAAAGCCCGCTGGTATTGTACTTAGTAGTGCGATGCACAGCATTATTCCGGTGGATGACCTGGGGACGCCGTTGATGAATATGATTACCTGGGCCGATAACCGAAGCGCTTCGATCGCCGACCGAATAAGGCAATCACCTGTCGGCGAGTCAATCTATAAACAATCCGGAACGCCGATACATGCTATGTCACCGTTATGCAAGATCCTTTGGATAAAAGAAAATCAGTCTGAGCTGTTTAACAGGGTTTATAAATTCATATCCATTAAAGAATTTATCTGGAATAAACTCTTTGATGTCTATGAGACCGATTACTCCATCGCATCTGCGTCAGGGCTCTTTAACATCGAGACACGCCAATGGAATACAGCTTCACTGGAAACCTGTGGTATTACTGTTAATCAACTTAGTTCTCCGGTGCCGACAAACCATCTTCGTAAGGGAATCAAATCTACGGTTAAGGATAGCCTGAACGTTACCTCTGATACACCTTTTATCATCGGCGCAAGCGATGGTTGTATGGCGAATATCGGAAGCTTTGCACTTGAACCCGGCATTGCTGCTTTGACCATAGGCACGAGCGGAGCCATCAGGGTGGCCAGCACCACGCCGACCCATAACTTCAAGGCTATGACCTTTAACTACATTCTCTCCGACGACCTTTTCATTTCCGGCGGGCCGATAAACAATGGAGGTATAGCCCTAAAGTGGTATGCAGAAAGTTTCCTCAAACTAAAGCTTGATACACCGGCTGACTATGAAACCGTTTTAGGCGAAATTGAAAAAACAAGCCCAGGCGCTGACGGGTTGATCTTTCTTCCGTACCTACTTGGTGAACGTGCACCACGCTGGACGAGCGATGCCAGTGGATTGTTTTTCGGAATCAGAAACTATCATACACAGGCACATTTCACCAGAGCAGTAGTTGAAGGTATTTCAATGGCGCTGTACAGCATCGGAACTGCAATGGAAGAATCGGGGCTTACCATTCAGCGGATCCATGTTAGTGGTGGGTTTATTCATTCAACGACATGGCTGCAAATACTCGCTGACATTTTTAATAAAGAAATAGTATTGATTAATCCGGAGGATGCATCAGCAGTAGGCGCTGCTTTTTTGGGACTCAAATCTTTCGAATTGATTGACGATTACGATGAAGTAAGACCTGTTCTTACCAAATCCTTTGCGCCGAAGGCTGAAAACCACAAAACCTACCAACAGCTCTTCTCAATCCATGATCGTTTGTATCAGAAGCTGGAAGACGAGATGGTCGAGATCCGACAACTAAGCAAAGAGTAAACCGAAGGCATTCTGATAAATCAATATATTCCAAAACCACCATGCAAATCGGAATCATTACCTATGGAGAAACGGGCTTCAACCTCGCTGAAAGGTTCAGAACACAGGGACATGATGTAGTATTATTCGATGTGACAACGACGGGAAGCACCTCCCTATTGCAGAGTGCGCAGACAGCAACCTCATTGCAAGACCTTGCTGAAAAACTATCTTCGAAAAGAGTTATCTGGCTTTCCCTACCCGTTGAGTTGATTGATGAAACACTTTCTTCCACTAAGCATTATTTGTCAGTTAGTGATATTATGATTGATATCGGGCCTTCAGATTACAGAGTTTCTGTCAGACGGGCAGCCGAATTAGAAGCACTTCAAATATATTATCTCGATTGCGGTATAAGCGAAGAATCATTCGGCCAGGGTATTGTTATGGTAGGCGGAAATAAATTTGAGTTCAACTATTGCGAAAGCCTTTTCAAACTGCTTGCCCGGGAAAACGGATACCTCTACTGCGGCAGAAGTGGTTCAGGCCATTTTGCAAACATGCTGCGAAAGACAATTGACACCCAGGATAAAAAGTCGATTGCCGAATGCCTCACCCGGCTAAAACGCAGTGAATACAATCTTCAGCTAGAAGAAATTATACGACTGTGGAGTCTGACATTTCACCAGGAAACAGCTGACCTCTTGCATGAATCAATCTCAAAAATTAAGTTGTAAGTTCTTTGACTCAACTAAGCGCGTTTTAATTCAATTACGGTTAACTCAGGCGGCATACCGACACGTCCCGGATATCCAATATATCCAAAGCCACGATTAACGTATAAGTATTGCATACCCTCCTGGTGAAGACCGGACCATTGCTTGTAGGCGTATTGAGAGGGACTCCACTTAAAATCACCAATCTCAACACCAAATTGAAATCCGTGCGTATGACCCGAAAACATTAGGTCGATATCTGGATATAACGGTCGTACCTGTGCATCCCAGTGACTTGGGTCATGAGAAAGCAATAGTTTAACCGAAGCCCCATCTGTACCCCTATACGCCTCGTTGAGTTTACCATACTTGGCAAAACCTCCTCCTCCCCAGTTTTCATTACCCAGTACAGCAATCCGTTCGCCTTCAATTTCGAGAAAACGATGTTCGTTCATCAGAAGATCAAAACCCAGTAAACGATGAGCTTCAATCAGGTCTCTAAAGTTCTGTTGTTTTGCCTGTTGACTTGACCATTTATGATAGTCTCCATAGTCATGATTTCCAGTAACTGAGAAAACGCCATACGGAGCTTTCAATTTACTAAACACATCGATGTAGTCATTGACTTCCTTAGCCTCATTATTCACCAAATCTCCCGTAAAGAAAATGACATCGGGTTTTTCTCCCATCATCATCTCCACACCACCCTTCACGGCCGTCTTATTAAAAAAACTTCCACTATGGATATCTGAAACTTGTGCAATCCTTATACCATCAAAAGATTTAGGAAGATTGGGGAGCCTCACCGTCAGTCGTCGTACCCGATAATCATGAGCACCGGAAATGATCCCAAAAGCCATCGTTCCAAAGGGGATACTCGTTGCTATCAATGCAGCTTTTGCCAGAAACTCAGATCGAGGAATAACCTGTCCTGGTAAATCATCTGAGCTTTTAGAAAAGAAACCAAATACCCACCGTATACCACGCTGAAGATCGTCGACAAACAGAATAAGCACTGCAAAAAGTTTTGAGAAGTAGGTCGCGACCAACCCAGTAATTACCCAATTTCTGAAATTTGCGCTATACTTATAGGGATCGTCAAACGCCCACCAACCTAATGCTAATAAACTGAGAAGCGTCGGTAGCCAAAAACCGAAACGGGCGATAGTCTTCCAAAGTGGCGACCAGTTCTTGCTAACCAGCAAAATTGCCTGAAAGATGTAATAATCAATCACCAGAAAAATAATAGCGAAAAAAAGTAGAGTCATAACGCGGTGCCTCATATCAATAAAAAAGTCGTCTTACATTGAAGACGACTTTTCTAACAGTTTAGTTTCTCAACTTGTTTTTAGTTACGTGCCTGAAGGCTGATTCCTGTTTTGCGATTAAACCAGAACATAAATTTTTCCGTGAGCAGATACATAACCGGAACGACAATCAGCGTTAAGAAAGTCGCGAAAATTAACCCGAAAATTATGGTCCAGGCCAATGGGCTCCAGAAGGCAACACTATCACCACCCAAATAGAAATCAGGGTCGTAGTTGCTGAAAAGCTTGAGGAAATCCAGGTTTATACCAACTGCCAGAGGAATCAATCCCAATACTGTTGTAATCGCTGTTAATAGAACCGGTCTTAGTCGGGTCTTGCCTGCTTCAACTATTGCATCTGTAACTTCCTGAATGTTGAGATCAACACCAGTTTGTTCACGCCTGCGCTTTTTCTTTAACTCAACGAAGTCCAGCAATACAATGGCATTATTTACAACAACGCCCGCCAACGAGATAATTCCGATCATCGTCATGATCACCACAAACTCCATTTGGAAAATAAGTAATCCGAAGAACACACCAATGGTACTGAAAAGAACCGAAGTCATGATGATGAGGGGCGAAGTAAGTTTATTAAACTGCGCCACGATAATTAGAAAGATCAGGAAAACGGCAAACATAAGTGCCCCGGAAAGGAATCCCATTTCCTCTGCCTGTTTTTCCTGCTCACCACCAAATTTATATTCATATCCCAACGGCATTTCGAAGTCTTGTAACGCGCGTCTGATCTGATCATTAATTATGGTAGCATTATAACCTCCCAAAACGTTTGATGCTAAAGTAATCTGTCGCTTGAGATCTTTACGTTTTACAGAGCCGTATGTCGAACTCAATTCGGCCTTTGCTACTGATGATATCGGCACTTGAACCATGGTTCCATTTGTCTGATCCCGGAACGTTACACTTTTATTCATCAAAGCATCCAGATCATAGCGGAACCGATCATCAAGTCTCAACTGCACTTTGTAGTCATCCTCTCCTTCCTTGTATTTCGAAATTTCTTTTCCGAAAAGTGATGTACGCACTTCATTCGCCACAGTATAGGTTGACAGGCCAAAACGTCTTGCCTTCTCCCGGTCAATATTAACAAGCAATTCCGGCTTCCCTGTCTCAATATCAAGTTTCAGTTTCTCAATACCTTCAATTCCCGACTCGTTAATAAAATTCTTCATGCGTTCTGCAAGAGGAATTAATACGGTAAGTTCGTCCCCAATTAATTCCAATGTAATTGGCTTACCTGCAGGTGGGCCATCCACATTTTTATCTACCGTGACTGATACTCCAGGATATCCACTGATTCCAGCCCGGATCTTATCCAACACCTCATTTGTGTTAATTCCCTCCCGATATTTGAAGTCAACAAAATTCACTGTTATACGGGCTTTATTAGGTGTATCTGCCTGACCGATAGTTGATAAGTCATTCGGATCGCCGGTACCGGAGCCAACATTAGCAACTACAGATTCAACTGCCTTTTCATAGGGTTTAATAATCTGAATTACCTTGTCCTCTATTTGTTTGGTGAAGACATTGGTAGTCTCGATATCCCCGCCAACCGGATACTCAATGAAGACATTCACATATTTCGGAACGTTCTCAGGAAAGAAAAGTACTTTAGGCGGAAACACACCCAGCAATACAAAAGACATTATTAACA
The DNA here is from genome assembly GCA_041747735.1 of Chryseolinea sp. Classification (GTDB taxonomy): domain Bacteria; phylum Bacteroidota; class Bacteroidia; order Cytophagales; family Cyclobacteriaceae; genus Chryseolinea. The sequence continues at coordinate 22,569 of JBGTEP010000073.1, read as the reverse complement.
AGAATACGGTAAAAACAAAAATCGCAACGGGCTTAAAACCCTGTAGGGCAAAGTTGATTACCTTTTCGTAGTGATTTTCAAGTTTTGGTAAAAATCCAGCCTGGAATTTTTTGGAGGCTGGCACAAGAATATAAACGTTTAGCAACGTGAGTATTGCAAACAGAATTAACAGGTTGCCCAACCAGGTGACACCCAGGATCAAGAATAGAATTCCCAGAACGACTTCTATTATCACATTTCTAAAGATGCCTTTGTGGTTGATAACAATTTCACCTTCCAGCTTCATATATCGTGCGATGAATACGGGATTAATGACCAGTCCCACAAACAGTGATGCACTTAGTGAAATAACCAACGTGATGGGTAGGTATTTCATAAACTGCCCCATCAACCCAGGCCAAAGCATAAGTGGAATAAATGCCGCCAGCGTTGTTGCCGTGGATGCAATAATCGGAACGGCCACTTCACCAACACCAAGTCGCGTACTGTCAAGCAGCGAATAGCCTTCAGAACGAAGACGATAAACGTTCTCAACAACCACAATGCCATTATCAACCAGCATTCCCAACGCCATAATTAATCCGAACAGCACCATCATATTGATTGTCATTCCCAGTGCGCTGATAACCATAAAAGTTATAAACATGGACAGCGGAATCGCCATTCCGACAAACATTGCATTGCGGGTACCAATAAATAACAAGAGAACGATAACAACCACCAATACCCCTGAGATGATATTGTTCTCCAAACTGGATACCATTTCTTTGGTGAACGAAGATTGATCATTTGTAATGCTGACCTTCAAATCCTTGGGGAAAACATCATTTTTTGCCTTCTCAAGAATCGTGTTTATTTTTTCTGTGGCAAAGAGCAGGTTTTGGCCACTTCTCTTAATGACGTCTACCATTACAACCGGTTCCTTGCGGAGACGGGCATAGCTTTGTTTTTCGATGTAATCAAACTCTACTGTGGCAACATCTTTGAGATAAACAATATTACCCTTCTCATTCTTAATTACAATTTCAAGAAGCTGAGCAGGTTCTGTAAACTCTCCTACAATACGAATGGTTCTTCGGACACCGTCATCCAGAATATTACCGCCTGATAAGGTTATGTTCTCTCCGGTGACTGCATTTTCAATATCTGAAAAATTAAGATTTCGTGCTTCAAGTTCATACGGATTAACCTTAATCCTTACCTCCTTATCATCAATTCCGCGTATATCAACCTTAGAGATTTCAGACAATTTTTCAATTTCGTCCTCAAGGTATTCACCGTAATCCTTCAATTCTTCCAACGTATAATTACCGGCAAGATTGATGTTCATGATCGGAAATTCGGAGAAGTTAATCTCGAAAACATTTGGATCCTGTGGAAGGTCGTCTGGTAATTCAGGTTTAGCTTTATCTACCGCATCCTTCACTTTCGTGAGTGCTTCGCCGATCTCAATCTTTGCATCGAATTCTACAATGATAGTGGCATAGTCCTGTACTGACGTAGACTTAATATTGTCTATTTCAGCGATCGAATTTAATTCCTTTTCAATCGGACGAGTTACTAAATTCTCCATATCGACTGGAGAATTACCCGGATATGGAATTCCTATGTACACAATCGACTGCTTTATCTCAGGATAACTGTCTTTAGGCAATGATACATAAGTCATAATGCCCATCACCACGAAGAGGAATGTGAGGAACATTACCATTGTTCCGTTGTTCAATGCAAAAGAGGTCAAAGAAAACTCTTTGTCAACTTTTAGTTCTTTATCGACAGAGGGCTTATTCGTATTATCACTCATAAATTTTTCGCTTAAATTATTTTGTCGCTATGTCTTTCGCTTGTTTGCCTTTGGCTATGATAACTTCTGCTCCTTCCGTTACATCGCGAAATCCTTCCGCAATAATAACTTCCGTACCAGCCAACCCTTCTAAAACTTCCGTTTCACTTTTATATCCCTGTCCCACCTGAACATAAACTTTCTTAGCCACGCTGATCTCACCTTTCTTTTCCACGCTAAAAACATATTGACCATCATTATCGCGCTGAATTAGTTTCGTTGGCACCGTGAATACATCCTTATTCAAATAATCGCGCATCGTTACTACCGTTACCTGATTAGGTTTTACAGAAAGCCCGGAAGGCAATTTCACTTCAACTACAAAGGTTCTGTTTTCGGGATTGATAACCTGTCCTACCGCAGAAATCGTAGTATTAATCTTTTTATCATTCGCTGGAAAAAGTACTTCGACGGGATCGCCAATTGAAAATTTACCAATAAAATCTTCGGAAACATCAGCATTAATGTAGATGTCATCTGAATTAACCATTCGAACTAACGGAGTGCCTGGACCTGCCATTTCGCCTTGAAGCGCATCAACGCGGTCAATAGTTCCTGTGAAAGGAGCTTTTAAGGTCATTTGATCCAATTGCGAATAGGTCGTAGCCAATCTGTTTTCCAATGACTCCATTTGATTCTTTGATTGGAGATATTGAATCTCAGTACCAATCTTCTGGCTCCACAATTTTTCCTGTTTCTCAAAAGTAATTTTGGCAAGGTCAAGCTGTGTTTTAATTTCCGCAGCTGAATTCCGGAGCACGTCAGCATCCAGCACTACAAGCGTTTGACCTTTCGACACACGTTGTCCCTCCTTGGCCAGCACTTGTTTGATTATACCTCCTGTCGGCGCGCTGAGTACTACATTCTTTCTCGACTGAACTGATCCCCGCATGCTTACGAAATGTTCAAATGCCTTCTTTTCAGGCGTCAATGTAGAGATCAGCACGGCGTTGTTATTTTTAGCAAAGTCCGGGTCTGCTGTCTGAATTTCTTTTTCAAGAGAAGCAATCTTAGACTTCAACTCCACCATCTCACTTTTGGCAGATTCAAGTTCCTTCTTTTTAGATTCTATATCGTCACCGGGTTTCCCACACGATGATAAAAGACCTATTAATGCGATGAGTATGACTTGATTTTTCATATTGGCAAAAGAGTTAATGAGTTTATTCCTGAGTTGTTTGTTCAATTAGTTTACCGTAAGCTTTATCGAGATCAATTTTTGCTACGATAGCATCATATAAAGCTGAATAAAAATTTGTTTGTGCTTCCCGTAAACTACTTTCGGCCTCCACCACTTCGATATTTGAGCCCACACCTTGCTCATATTTTATTTTAGTGATTCTCGCTACGTTCTCTGCAAGACCATTGTTTTCGCTTTGTGATTTTAACGATTGAATCGCATTTTTGTATTTCACAGACGCCTCCTTAATTTCAAGATCGATGGAAGACTTCATAGTTGTAAAGCTATTTTCAATCTTCATCAAGGTTAATTTTGACTGCTGAAGTCTGTAGTTTCTTTGCAAGCCACTAAACAACGGAACGTTCAGAGAAACCCCAAAAGCCGAGTATGGATACCACTTGTCAGGGCCAATGGTACCATTGTCCGAAAAATTCGAATTCGTAACAAAAAGTCCTCCGATATTGTTACTCTGAGTCGAGTAGCCCAAATTCGCAAACGCGGAAAGATTTGGTATGGATTCAGCAAATCTGTTCTTTACATCAAGTGACTGAAGCTTATAATTCGTCTCTAAAATAGCATAGTCCGTCCGCTTCGAATAGTCCCAATCAACATTATACTGATCCAGCAGATTTTCATTAATGGTGAGAGAGCCTATATCACCCAATACATCAAGGGGCTGGCTCATCGGATAATTCATTTGAAATTTCAATAGCTGGATTGCAAACTCCTGTAGATTGTAAAACTTATCGCGTTCTGAAATAATGTTGTTAAGTGAAACTTTAATCCGGTCAACATCGATGCTCTCTGCGAATCCGTTTTCAAACAATGCTTTCGTATTCTGATACAATGAATCGAGTCTCCCAATGTTGCTATCAAAAAGCTTCATCCGATCCTTGTTAATCAGACAAGCATAGTAGGCCTTGGAAACATTTTGAACAATTTGTTCCCGGGTTTGCTGTGTTGTCTTCGTGGACAATTCACGATAAGCATTTGCTGCCTTCAGTCCAATCAGGTATGAACTGTTAAACAGGATCTGATTCACGCTTAATCCGGCGTCGCCACTACTTTTTAACTGGAAAAAGTTTTGCGCTGCTACAACATCATTATCAGCCAGTGTGGGAAGATAGTTTGGATAGTCTTCGGGAGGCAAACCAGTGAAACCAAATGAAGTCTGTTTGGTGGCATAGAATCTTGGCAACTGCTGATTGTGCTGAAGCGTAACTTTTCCATCCACCTGAGGCAGACCAATGCCTCGCGTTTCTTTTACTTTAGCATCCGCGATTCCTTCATCGAGAATCGAATTCTTAATGTCGTTAGAATTCGCAAGCGCATATTCAATACAATCATCAAGTGAGAAGGATTTCTGTGACACTTCCTGCGTTTGAGCTATGCCCATCAGCGGAATTACGAGTACAAAGAATAAGACTGGGTAGGATCGTTTCATATTAGGGATTTGAAAGTTCAACAAGGGATTCTTTATGTTTCTGATACAGTTTTCGTCCTTTTTCAGTGAGCAGACCATATACGAAGTGATCAAAAATTTGAAGTTGGACTTCGGCCAGTTTGAACTGCGAAGTTGGAAAAATCTCGAAATCAAATGCGAGTTGCACGAGTTCAAGCCTGATTGTTGCAATGATTTCGACGTTTATTTCGGGTCTGAAATAACCTTCTTCAATACCTTGCTTCAGGTTCCGTTTTACAGATTCCCGGATGAACTCATTTTTATGCGTAATCCATACCGCCCAGGCTTTAGGGTGATACTTCTGTAAGTCGAATAACAATGACGGATTCATTTCTTCGACGTTCTGCTTTAAACAAAATGATATCCGGGCAAGCTCATCGATCGCATTCTTTGAACTAGTCTTTATTTCATCAAATTGTTTTGAGATACTATCAATATGCGATTGGCATGTGCTCGTGACAATATCCTCTTTGTCCGTGAAATGGTGATAAAGCGTTTTTTTGGAAACTGACAAATGCCTTGCAATATCATCCATAGAAATGCTACGCACGCCATACTTCATAAAAAGGCCTTCAGCCCCGTTCAGAATTTTCTTTTTGATGTCGTCGTCTTCCATATAGGGCGCAATACTAAGGAAACTATTCACATTTAAAAAGTTTCCTCAGTTTCCTTCAACGCATAAAAGGTAGCTTAGTTTACTAATTCTGGGATTTTTTGTTAGGAAATATCCTGAACTGTCGTATCAATCGTTTGAAGACTGTGAATCTTTGGCTGACGTGTTTTCTTCGCGATAACACCATTTTTCTTTCATCTTTTGTTTTAAGGCAGCCCGATCTTCCGGAGTCATCGAGGCGAATTTTCCATAAAACTTGTCCTTCCAACGCCCCTCTTGATACGGTTGCGCATTGCAGTTACACCTCCCTTTACCTCCGCCAAAACCCCAGAAAAGAATTTTAGATAGCAACAAAAGTCCCATTGCCTGCCAGAAACTCACCGAAGGACCATTGAACAAAACGGGGACAAGCCAGTTCCACAAGGACATCGTTATAAAACCTATCAGAAAAATAGCAAGCAGCCCCAGGGCGAAACACGCTAAAAACTTTAATCCGCTATTCATTGCAATACTCTTTAAATATCATTGTACAGTCGTTGTAACCTTTTCCTTAGTGCCAGGATTGCATATCTTTTTCGTGATAGCAGTGTGTTGATTGACGTCCCGGTCTCTTCCGATATTTCCCTGAAACTTCGCTCCTCGATCTCATTGAGGACGAAAATTGCCCTTTGTTCAGCAGGCAGTTCATCAAGAGCATCCATAATGGCATCCCAGATTACGTCCCTGAAGTATGCATCTTCCGGCGTATTCCCTAAATCGGGTAAAATATCCTGTAAAGTGAGTGGGGCATCTTCATCCATTCCCGTTTGTAAGCCGATATCAGCACGTTGCGGCCGGGCAGCATCCCTACGGTAGCGATCTATAATTTTATTCCGGGCTACAGAGAACAACCATGATGTCACCCTGTCTAATGATTCGATGGTCTCATACCCGGCAACAAACTGGTAGAACACATCCTGTAAAATATCTTCAGCCTCTTCAAGCGACGACACCCGATTGCGTATAAAACCCAATAACCGGTCTTTCTCTTTGAGAAATGTCTGTTCCTTTAATTGCATGGCCATATCCATCGCTTCCAGAGTACTTGTGACAACATAGTCGATAGTAGTACGAAAAATATTGCAAGCCCATCGAAGATATTTGTGGAATTTAACGAAAGATTTTCGCCCGGTTCATTAATGTCATTGCTGGCAACCTGAGCATAAGATACCTTTTGATAATTATCCAAATGACTTAGTTTTGATCATTGTCAAACAGCCAGAGTTTCCCGCGGATTATGAAGTTACTTTCAGCCAGACATATTGGATTTTTTCTTGGCCCGGCACTATTTGCAACCATCCTCCTTACATTTCCTGCGGATCTTATATCACCCGGGGCAAGTAAAGCTCTTGCACTGGCGGCCTGGATGATAACGTGGTGGGTATCTGAAGCCGTACCCATTCCTGTTACCGCCTTATTGCCGCTTGTTTCTTTTCCATTGCTCGGAGTCATGAATATGAGAGCTGCCTCAGCGCCTTATGCCAACCCAATCATCTTTTTGTTTCTGGGAGGCTTCATGATAGCATTGGCGTTGGAAAAACATCGCCTCCACGAGCGCATTGCATTAAACCTTATTCGTATCACCGGTACTTCCGGAAATGGTATCATACTAGGTTTTATGTTGGCGACAGCCTTTCTCAGCATGTGGATCAGCAATACAGCCACTGCCATGATGATGCTCCCGATTGCACTTTCTGTTATTCATCTTCTAAAAAGCAAGGGTGATCTTAAGGTACACGAACTTCCAAAACAGGAAAGAAACTTTGCTATGGGACTTTTACTTATGGTAGGCTATGCGGCCACACTTGGTGGACTTGCAACTATCATCGGAACGCCACCCAACGTGGTCTTTGCTGGTTTGCTGGACGAGTTCTATGATCAAAAACTTGGATTTGCAAAGTGGATGATTGTCGGAGTACCTGTAACGATTGCTTTGCTTTTAAGTACCTATTTTATCATCACAAGAATACTCCTGCCAAACAACCTGCAGCAGGTTAAGGGCACTGATGTACTCATACACGGGAAACTTCAGGAGTTAGGAAGTATAACAAAAGAAGAAAAACGTGTTTTAGTGATTTTTGGATTGACATCATTCTTCTGGATTTTTCAACAACCAATTAATGAATACATGCTTCAGAAGGACATTCTGAACGATACAAATATTGCCATGGTTGGTGGACTATTAATGTTTGTTACTCCGGCAGATTTTAGCAAACACATTTTTTTACTGGAGTGGAAAGATACACTTAAGCTACAATGGGGTATTCTGCTTTTATTTGGCGGAGGACTTTGTCTGGCAAATGGATTGGAGAATACCGGAATTATCCAAGCCGTAGGAGACTGGTTAGCCGGCCAAACCACGTATGGTATCTGGTTGATACTTGGGCTCATTGTCACCAGCGTTGTGCTTTCGGAATTCATGAGTAATGTAGCATTGGTTCAGATATTTGTTCCGGTAATATTTGGCATCGCGGAAGGGATGCAGGTTGATCCTGTTTTATTAGCAATGCCGGTTACGCTAAGCGCAAGTATTGGTTTCATGTTCCCGATAGCAACTCCCCCAAATGCCATAGTTTTTTCCAGCGGTTACATCCGAATGAAGGACATGGTTAAGGCCGGCATCTTGCTTGATGTGGCATCAATTCTGATCATTTTACTCGCCTCCATGACACTGGTTAAATGGGTTTATGGTTGATTATATTTTATTTCGGCAAGCTGTTTTAAAGAAATTAAAACCAGTTGGCACAATATCTGGGTAATTTGCGTTTGATTTATTGAAGAAAGCATCCATATGCAGTATTTCAAAGGGAAACTATATACAACGTCTGTCAAGAGAAAAATAATCGCTGGATTCCTGCTCGTATTTATTGCAATTCTTTTGGCGTTGGGTATCACCCGCTTTGGCTTCCGGGAGATGATGGAAACAGTTGATCAGCTTTCTACTCCAAACAAGCAACTCAACGCCCTGAATAATATTTTTCAGGAAATAACAACATTAGATCAGCAGCAGCGTGCTGAGGCAATTAAGAACCCAAGAAATCCTTACAAAGCATTTCTCAATCAATCAAAGTCGCTTGTGAATAAAATCGATTCATTGAGAATGATGGAATGGGATAGTGCACAACAAACGAGATTATTTGAAATAAAAGAAATCCTTCAAAAACGTAATCAGCTATTCTTTTCCTATTTAAAACTAAAATCAGAACTGATCGATAACAGAAGTTTATCCGGCCGTCTTGATACACTGTCAAGCATGTTAGTAAATGAACGGATAATTTACGATACGAGCGTTGTTACTACAGAAAAGAAAACCACGACAACCTCATCGAAAGACTCCGTTACCAATACAGATGAGAGGTCACGTCTTGGCAAATTGTTTGGCCGAAAGAAAAAAGTAACTCCCCAGACCACCAACATTACAGTGAGAGAGGAATTCAGCGTCATCATTGATACTTTTTCTGTTGCACGGCAGAATAAGGCTTTAGAAGAAGTTGAAAAGATTATCGTCGATTTAGAAAATGACCAGCGCGCAGAAAACAGAAAATTATTAAATGAAGAGTTAGAGTTGATACACGCCAATAGTCTTTTGATCAATGAACTGTTGGGTATTCTTCACGAAGTAGAAAATGAAGAACTCGCACAACTCAACCGTAACAATGATCATGCAGTATCGCTTGTAACACAGAGTATTTCACGCATTACTATTTTACTGATTGTGTTTTTCATCGGAGCAGCAATTCTGGTCTACCTGATCTGGATCGATATCAGCAGGAGTAATTACTATAAGGAACAACTGGAAAAAGCGAAAGATGAGGCAGAAGAGTTGACCCAGGTCAAACAACGCTTCCTGGCGAACATGAGCCACGAGATCCGAACTCCCCTTCAGTCCATCATCGGATTTGCCGAGCAATTAAAACAACAGGATGACGGAGACCCCGAAGCAGTGAAAGCTATTCACAGCTCTTCTGAACATCTCTTGCATATCGTGAATGAAGTTTTGGATTTCAGTCGCATCTCAAGTGGAAGCTTTGCTTTGACCACAGAAAGGTTTAATCTCTTATCGCTAATCACAGAAATTGAATCAGCATTACGAGTACAAGCCGAAAAAAAAGGTCTTAGTCTGTTGGTAGATCATGAGCATGCAACGGAGTATAATTTATATGGAGATCCTTTCAGACTTCGCCAGGTCCTCTACAATCTTCTTGGCAATGCAATTAAATTTACCACAAAAGGTTATGCTAAAATTGCGATTACAACTACGGATGAAAATAGAAAGGTGAATTGCACTTTTGAAATTTCAGATACCGGAATTGGAATTCAGGAGGAAGATGTCGATAAAATTTTCAATCAATTCGAACAAGCCAACGCCCTCATTACACGACAGTTTGGAGGCACCGGGCTTGGTCTTAGTATTGTGAAGTCTTTGGTAGCTGCACAGGGTGGAGCATTGGATGTATCGAGTGAACCCGGCCGTGGCTCTACATTTACAGTGAAGTTAATCTTTGAAAAAGCTTCTGACGACAAAACAGAAACCAGTGTAAACGAAGCGGAGCCCACTGTGTCGTTCGAGGGTAAGGTAATTGTTGTTGATGATGACTTGATGATCCTACGGTTGTGCAGTCTCATTCTGAAGAAGAATGGCTTACCGTTCATTACTTACAATGATGCCCTGAAATTAATCGATGAAGAGCCCGACCCCGCTGTGACCCACGTTTTGATGGACATCCGTATGCCCGAGATCAATGGGATTGAGTTGTGCCACGCCCTCCGCAAGTCATATCCGGAAAAAACAAAATTTGTAGCCCTTACTGCCCATGTGTTACCGACAGAGCAACAGCAACTTCTGAAAGAAGGTTTCGACATCGTTCTATCTAAACCGTTTCGTGAACAAGAACTATTACAGGTTTTTGGAATAACCGTTTCAGAAAATAATAATAATGATTCTGAAACTTTAAAGATTGATCTCAAAAGCCTTCGGGCGATGACTATGGGGGACGAAGCGTTACTACAATCAATCTTGGGACAGTTCATTGAAGAAACTGAAAATGATCTGGAGGCATTGGATGAACTTCTGAAAAACCTGAGACCTGAACCCATTAGGGAAATTGTACATAAGCTTTCCGGACGACTGGGACAAATGGGTGTGTTAGCACTGTCATCAAAATTACGCACCATTGAAATGAGCCTTGCGGACGGGACACCAGCTTCTGACCTCGTGGATGAGCTCCAGGAAGCAAGAGAGGAAGTTGACCGCTTATTAAAGACTACCCGAGATCTCGCAGTTGCTAATCCTATTGTTTAATAATATTCCTTAGATCACGCAATTCCGTATTTTTCCATTTTAAGGTATAGCGTCTTGCGATCTATGTTTAGAATGCGTGCAGCCTTCGATTTATTGAATCTGACTTCTTTTAATGTCTTGATGATCATTTCCTTCTCGTGAGACTCCTGTAAAGCTTTTAAGTCATATACAGGAGCATCTGCAGCCGGTTTCGGAATAGCGTTATTGTGGATGGCTTCCAGCATTTCTGAAGGCAGCGCTTTCGTGGTTACCAGTCCGTTTTCATTCAACAATACTGCGCGCTTCACGATGTTTTTCATTTCGCGCAAATTACCAGGCCAGTCGTACGATTTCAGAATACGCTCAACCTCCTCATCAAACCCCGTTACCTTCCTTCCTAGCTCATAATTAGCAGATTCACGGAAGAACGTGAGGAATTCATCAAGGTCGTCGGAGCGCTCGCGTACAGCAGGAACCTTTAGTTTAAACTCATTCAATCTGTGATACAGATCCTCCCTGAAGATGCCCTTTTTCACGCTTTCAAACAAGTCATCATTTGTAGCGGTAATAATCCGCACATCTACTTTTATCTCCTTGTTACTACCAACTGGCTGGATCACGCGTTCTTGAATCGCACGAAGGAGTTTTACCTGTACTTCATATGACAGATTTCCGACTTCATCCAAAAACAGCGTTCCTTTATGCGCTTCTTCAAATTGTCCGGTTTTATCCTGGATAGCACCCGTGAATGCACCTTTAAGGTGTCCGAACAATTCGCTAGCTGACAGCTCCATGGACAGTGCGCCACAATCCACCGCAACAAATTTGGATTTCGCCCTTGTACTTAATTGGTGAATCTTTTGCGCCACATTTTCCTTTCCGGTCCCGCTCTCACCTTCGATGATTACAGACATATGTGTGGGCGCCACAAGCCTCACGTAATCATACAACTGCTTTGAAGCTGCACTACTGCCCTCCACGAACTTCTTATCTAAAGGAGCTTTGGGTGCGGCAGAAACAACGTCGTCTTTCCGGTTTATCTTCAGCGCTTGTTGAACTATCATCAGCAGCTCATCGGGATTGACAGGCTTGGTAATGTATTCAAAGGCCCCAACCTGCATGGCTTTTACTGCTGTCCGGATGTCTGAGAAGCTGGTCATTATAATGACCTGGGTGGTTGGTGCGGATTTTTTTATTTCAATCAACACGTCCATACCGGTTGTATCCGGCAGGCGATAATCCAATAGCACTAAATCACAGGGATTAGCCGCGAATAACTGGAGCCCGTCGGCGCCTTTGTGCGCCACCTTCACCTGAAAACCCTGTTTACTAAGAAAGCCTTCCAATATTCTGGAAAACGTCAAATCATCTTCAATTACTAGAATGGTCGCCATATTTGGCTCAAAATAAAAAAGAAAGCTGGAATTCTTCCAGCTTTCTTTTTATCGATGTTATAAGTTGATAAAAAGGTGATTATTCAACCTTTTCGCCGTCTTTATTAAACTTCACGGTTTTCACTTCAGTACCATTTTTCAACTGTACTTCAAATGTTTCCGTTGCAGTGTGCTTGTAAGCGGCATCAATTAACCATCCGTTATAGTCTTGTGACTCAAGCGCTGTTTTAACAGTTGCAGGAAGTTCTTCTGTCTTAATCTTCACTTTTTCATCTTGTTGTACAGTTTCTGGTGTTCTGATGTTGTTACTTTCATCCTGAGCATTTACAAACGCAACACTGCCTAACATAGCGGCGAAGGCAAACATTAACTTTTTCATAGTGGTCTTTGTGTTTAGTGATAAATTGATTAGATAGATATTAGATAGATATCAGGAGGATTACGAATGTTATGCCATCGGGCAGCTTTTTAGTAACCCGCTCCTGATCAGATTATTGCAAAATCTCCTTAAGCTCTTTAGTTGTGTTATTCTGTAGAGTCATTCAGCACATTGAGTGATTAATTCCACAGCCCGGTGTGAAAGCTCGCTAAAGAATCGTTTTATAAGGCATAAAAAAAGCTGGAGTTCGTCCAGCTTTTTTCAGATATTTCTAGTGAGTTTTAATTAATCAACTTTCTCACCTTCTTTATTGAATTTAACTGTTTTTACTTCAGTACCATTCTTTAATTGTACTTCAAACATTTCGGTTGCGGTGTGCTTGTAAGCGGCATCGATCATCCATCCATTGTAGTCTTGTGACTCAAGTGCTGTTCTTATAGCTGCAGGAAGTTCTTCTGCTTTGATCTTCACTTTTTCATCCTGTTGTGCAGTTTCAGGAATTCTAAGGTTGTTTTGTTCATCCTGAGTTTGAGCATTTACAAAGGCAACACTACCCAACATAGCGGCAAAGGCAAACATTAACTTTTTCATGGCTTTATAGATTTAAAGATTAAATGGATAATTTTATTTGATAACCCTTATTACTAAAGGCATGCCACACCTGGTACATTATTATCACACTACTAGTCAGCTGTTTAGTGAAAACCGTCCAGAACGAAACTGTGGGTTTCCGTTGATGGATTCATCACCTTGAGATTTTTATTCTACATAGCGATCAATAATCCGCTACTACCGGGCTCTCATTTCTCCTTCTTTTTCTGCTTTGGCTTTCTTTTCTTCAATAAGATAAGACGCTCCCAGTCCGATTCCTCCGAAAATCAGAAGCATTGAAAAATATCCCACTTCCTTCATATTAAAGGATTCATCAAGAAAATGACCTAACAACAATCCTGTACCGGCACCTATGAGTAAGAGCGACGCTCTCAGCGAACCTGCAGTGTAACGGGTCTTCTTGATATTGAAAAACTGAGGATCAACGCCCTTATCAATCATAGCCATGCGTTCCTGGTTTTCATACTTGCGCAGATATACAATCATAATATATGCTCCTGCGATCATTACGATGGGTATCATCACCCCTAATACTTTTACGTCCATAATGTTTACGATTTAATTGATTAATGCCCCTATGACGCAGTATTTTCAGGGAGGTTACAGCCTTAAAGAAAATAGGGTTTCAGAAGGATGGATGAATATCTGGTCTCACTAGCATATTTTAATTTTTGCGTTATGTGTAACTTCAATAAAAAGGTTTGCGTCCAAGTTTCGACATGACGAACGATCCGGATCATTTGACAATCGACAGAATTTTAGCCGGTGAACAGGCGATGTATGCTGAGTTGGTAAATAAGTATAAGAGCTATGCCTTTACCATCGCGCAGAAAATACTTCAAAACAGACCCGATGCGGAGGAAGCAGCCCAGGATGCCTTTATTAAAGCCTATCACCACCTGAAAGGTTTTAATCGTGATTCAAAATTTTCGACGTGGTTGTATCGCATCGTGTTCAACACTGCCATTAGCTACAGGCGCAAAAACCGTCAGGAATTTCAATCGATAGAGACCACTGTAGTTGATTACAATCAGGATTCAGGGGTTTCTTTGGAGAAAACGGATAAAAAAAAGTATATCAATCAGGCGATGGCTAAGTTAAATGAGGCCGATAGAACAGCATTGACTTTGTTTTACCTGGAAGAGTTTTCGTTGGAAGAAATTGCTTCGATTACCGGTATGCAATCCAATACAGCTAAAGTCCGTATTCATAGAGCAAGGCTTCGGCTGGGAGATGAATTGAAGAATATTTTAAGTCAGGAAGCGTTAACTTTATGAAAAAATGAATACTTAACCAACAAGGTGCAAATAAAATTACCAGCCTGACGAGTCCTTATGCCTCGTAAAAAATGATCAACAGATGAAAGAGATATCGAGAAAACTTGAAGACAAACTGCTGCTTTACGCGGATGGCCAATTAATTGCTGCCGAGCAACGAGCAATGGAAGAGCAATTAAAACATGACGAACTTCTTAGAAATAAGCTTGATCAACTGAAAGGCATGAACCAAATGCTACAGAATTTGAAACCTGATCAACCTTCCAGGAATTTCACTCAGCTTGTGATGAGCAGGCTTGACGAATATCCTGCCTATACAAATGGGTTATCCATAAGAAATGGAATTTTCCTGCTTGTTGGAGTTCTTGTTGCTGCAGGAATTGGAGTGTTCCTTTTGTCGTCCGGATTATTTGACAATGCTACGACAACATTGGATTTCAATCCTGAATTAACAAAAAGATATTTCGATCAGCCGATGCCGTCCATTCCTTTTAATGGTAAAATCGTAGTGAATGCGTTGGTATTACTTAACCTGGGATTGGCATGGCTGGTTCTTGATCGGGCGATTCTAAAGCCATATTTTCAAAAGAGGATGCAGTCCGCACACTAAAAAAATATCCAGTCCATAAGTAAAGACTTCGCTTATTCGGCTTTTTCTTTTGATGGTGGACATTCAATTTTCCAATCGCGTGCAAGGGCAAGCGTCCCTGCTTTGGCTTTCTTGATTACGTCCTCAAGTTTTCGATTGTACTTGCACCCCATGTCCACGTAGCGATATTTTGCACCATCGATTATAAAGTTGAAGTGGCATGTGTTCGTTGCCTTGTGTGTCTTCATGCACGAGAATTCAACATTTTCACCTTGGTTGACACTCTTAAATCCCATAAGGAAAATGAATACGAGTGGAAGTATATAGCGTTGTACCTTCATGTCACAAATTTAAAAGCAACCCATTAAGAATGAAAATCAATTATTACATGAATAATGCCAAATGCAGATAAAAAAATGGCGCATGTAAAAATTACATACGCCAAATATTCAGTGGATTTATAATATCGATTAATACCTGTAGTAATCAGGTTTAAAAGGACCTTTCACTTCAACACCAATGTATTTAGCTTGTTCACTGGACAACTCTTCCAAATCAACACCAATTTTTTTAAGGTGTAAGTGAGCTACTTTTTCATCGAGATGCTTGGGCAACATGTAAACTTTGTTTTCATACTTATCGGCGTTAGTCCAGAGTTCTAACTGTGCTAAAGTCTGATTCGTAAATGAGTTTGACATTACAAACGAAGGGTGACCCGTTGCACAACCTAAGTTGACAAGTCTTCCCTCGGCCAATAGAATTACCTGCCGACCGTTCTCAAGCGTGTAGAGGTCTACCTGCGGCTTAACTTCATCTTTCGAAGCGTTCTTATTCAGCCAGGCTACATCAATTTCATTATCGAAATGGCCAATGTTACAAACGATTGTTTTGTCTTTCATCGCCTCAAAATGGTGACCCAATACAATACCGAAATTACCCGTTGCTGTTACAACAATATCCGCTTCTTTAACCGCGTCATTCATCTTTTTAACAGCGTAGCCGTCCATTGCCGCCTGCAGTGCACAGATCGGATCAATTTCAGTTACGATAACTCTGGCTCCGGCACCGCGCAAAGAAGCAGCAGAACCTTTCCCTACGTCACCATAACCGGCAACAACCGCTACTTTACCAGCCATCATCACATCAGTAGCTCTGCGAATAGCGTCTACCAATGACTCTTTACAGCCGTACTTATTGTCAAATTTTGATTTCGTAACAGAATCGTTGATGTTGATTGCAGGCAACGGCAGTTTACCATTGTGCATCCGTTCAACAAGGCGATGAACACCTGTTGTTGTTTCTTCAGAAATACCTTTAATGCCGGCAACAAGTTCAGGATATCGGTCAAGTACCATGTTGGTAAGATCACCGCCATCATCAAGTATCATGTTTAGCGCCTTACCACCCTTGAAAGCGTGAAGCGTTTGCTCGATACACCAGTCAAACTCCTTTTCGTTCATTCCTTTCCATGCAAACACCGGTATACCGGCAGAAGCGATAGCCGCAGCAGCGTGATCCTGGGTTGAAAATATGTTACAGGACGACCATGTTACCTGTGCTCCAAGTTCAACCAAAGTTTCAATTAAAACAGCGGTTTGAATTGTCATGTGAAGACAACCGGCAATACGCGCATCCTTTAAAGGCTTTTGCGTACTAAATTCTTCGCGAAGAGCCATTAAACCAGGCATTTCTGCTTCCGCCAGTTTAATTTCCTTCCGGCCCCACTCGGCCAGGGAAAGGTCTTTGACCTTAAATGTTAATTTTTTCTCGTCAACAGTCATTTTTTTGTTATTTACTACAGAAACACAAAAGTAAGACAAAGGTTACTAAATAGCTACCTCCTTGTATGGTGTTTAGTGTTTCTACAATCTTTGGAATAAAAAGGTATAGAACTATAAATATGGGTGTTATGTTTATACCGTAATTGATACGGGTATTTCAGTTATTCCGGTAAGTTTCAACAACCATTATCTTACGATCGAACAAATATGATGAAGCCAGTTATAAAAATTGATATTGTGTCAGATGTAGTTTGCCCCTGGTGTTATATCGGAAAGCGGAGATTGGAAAAAGCAATTGATAAACTTTCCGACCAATACGACTTTTTGTTGGAGTATCACCCATTTGAACTAAACCCGAAAATGCCGGAAGGCGGTCTTGATCAGCGGGAATATTTGGCAAAAAAGTTTGGAGGCGAGGCAAAATACAATCAAATAACAAATCAAACGACCGGCATTGCTGCGGAAGAAGGGTTGAATTTTGATTTTAGCAAACAAAAGGTTTCACCAAATACGCGGAAAGCGCATGGTATTATCCATGCAGCAAAAGAAGATGGCAAGCAGCTTGATGTTGCAGAGGCATTCTTCAAAGCTTACTTCACGGAAGGAACAGATTTGTCAAAAAAAGAAAACCTAATCTCTGTAGCTGTTGAGTCGGGCATGAAACGAGAGAAAGTGGTGCAAATACTTGCCGATGAATCCATGCTGATCGATGTCGAATCCGCAGAACAGGAAATGCAGAAGTATGGAATCAATGGTGTACCTTTTTATATCATTAATGAACGTTATGGTGTATCAGGCGCCCAATCCACGGAGGTGTTCGTTAAAGCATTGGAAGAAATCGGCTCAGAGGCATCGCAAACTGCAAGATAACGTTGGCTGCCTATTTTTTCTTTTTAGATTTAGTTGGTTCCGCGGCTGGTATCAACTCACTCTGGTTGATAACAGCAGTCCACACACTCATCTTACCGTCATCCATCCTTGCCCAAATCGGTGTTATGATTCCATTGTGCGCAGAAATATTTGTATAATCACCGAAGAATGCGGTTTCTACTGGAGTGAAAGGAGTTTCGCTTATTTTAACGCTTTTAAAATTTGCCCCACTGTCTGAAGAGAAAGCGAGGTAAACATCAGTCTGGTTATCCTCGTATGCACTTCTATCATAATAAACCACGTAAATAAAACCCGTTACAGCATCAACGGCCATCCAGGGAAGGTACTGATGTCTGCCGGTACTATCGGTGCCCAATTTCTTTGGTGACGACCAATTGTCACCAAAATTATTCGAGCGAATAAACCATACGTTGGTATCATCTTCTCCAGCGCGCTGATCAGCCCACACGATATAGAGACAGCTCTGATAAGTGCCTTTACTTTGATCAACCATTAGTACAGGCATACCATTACTTCGGTCATGACCCGGAATTTTCAAGTCCCATCCTCCGGGCTGGTCAGCAACAACAATATCATTTGTCAACCACAAACCACCTCCATCAAATGAGCGATCCATGTAGATTTTACTTCTATTCGCCCACGTCACAAACACCTTCCCATCATTGGTGACGGCAGGTACCGCGCCTTCGGCTGTATTATCATCATCGAGGCAATTGCCCGGAGTCTGCGAAAGCTGAAATGGCTTGCTCCATTTTTTTCCATTGGAAGAAGTGCTGATCATAATATTCGACTGACATGTTGAATCTGAGCTGTTGTATTTGTCAAACTGAGTCCAGGTAACATAAACATTCCCTTTCGAATCAACAGTTGCCCAGGGTTTGTCGTGGTCTTTGGGAGGATTATAACCTATAGAATTTCCCTCATCCCACGTTTTACCACCATCCTTCGAAACATGACATATTATATGGTCCATGCTTTTCTCATTTCTCCAACCTTCACCAGTAGGGTCAGACAAATGGAAAGAATAGAAAGTACCTTTTTGATCCGCCACCAGGACAGGATCACCATATACACCCATAAGAGATTTCACTTTTGTTTTCTCCCAAGACTGACCACCATCAAATGTATAATAGATGTTATCGAGGATTGAAGCCGCAACGATGTTCTTAGGATCCTTTTTATTTATCGCAATGCTGGGTTCTGTTACCCGGTTTCCGGGAGTGGCTTCATCAAGCATAATGTTTTTGAACTGTGCAGAGGCACTTAAAATACTAATCCACAAAAAAACAAGGACTCCAATTTTTTTCATCGTCTCCATAAATTGTATCCGGAAATATATAAAAGCATCTGGATTTTAACTGCTAATAATTTCAAAATAACGATTTCTCCCAAAACATGTCGTCCGAAACAAGAATCATAATGATTTTTTTAAGTACTCCAGAAGTACGATTAACAAAAGTCAATTACCTTGCGTGGAGAATTGAAATCGAGTCAACACTAAAACTTTAATACAAAATGAAGAACGTACTACTGATCATGTTTATCTTCCTGTCAGTCGCAGGATTTAGCCAGAAAATCAAGTTAATTGAAGGTGACCTGAGCGCCCTCAAAGGACAAAAGGCCGTTAAGACAGAATTCAGCTACGAAGATATGTCCGTGGGAAAATTCCCGAAAGAAGCAGACTACATCGCACAAAAGAAGTCTGATCTTGATAAAAAAGAGCCCGGAAGAGGTGATAAGTGGGAGCAAAACTGGAAAGACGACCGTCAGGAAAGATTTGAGCCGCAATTCCGCGAACTCTTTTCCAAATACGCCGAAATGTCAACCGTGGGTGAAGACTCCCCCTATACCCTGATCTTTAAAACTATTAAAACTGAACCCGGTTGGAACATCGGTATTTCCAGGGCACCGGCATTTATTGATGCTGAAGCCTGGATCGTCGACAGTACCGACAAAAATAAGGTCATCGCAAAAATAACTATAATGAAAGCTCCAGGGCGTGATTTCATGGGTTACGATTACGAAACCGGCGCGCGGCTACAGGAGGCATATGCTAAAGCTGGAAAAGAATTAGGGGCATTTATAAAGAGTAAATCCAAATAAGTAATCCAAAGATATTCTTAGCCTCAATATAAAAGGGTGGAGCTTAATAGCTTTGCCCTTTTTTATTGCCACAAGTTGTTGAATAACTCCACAACCTAACGCACAGTTGCCAGCGGTCTACCAGACCAAAAGAAAGCGGAATTTCCGTTCAACAGCAAAATCCGCATTTCGTCGCCGAAATGGACGACCTGAGTTATTCAGCCCCACTTTTGATATATGCCCGTCACAACCTTTAAATTGAAAAACTTATGATTAGGAATTTAATTTTAGCAGTACCAGTGATAGCAATGCTTTGGGGCTGCGATAAAAAAGAAAGAGAAGCGCTTCAATCTCAAAATGATTCTCTTCGCACTGAACTTGAGGTAAGTCAGGCAACTGCGCAGACACTTCAGGAGATAGGCGTATTGATCGATTCAATCGATGTTAATCGTCAACTTCTTCGTACCGATGTTGTAGAAGGTACATCTTATACAGACTATAAGACGCGTCTTCATGGAATCAACAGTCATATCAAGGACACTGAAATGAAAATTGCTGAACTTGAAAAGAATCTGAAGTCTGCAAAAGGAAATTACGCTGTTACAATCAAAAGACTAAAGGCTGATCTTGAATTAACCAGTCAGCAAATTGCTGCTCTTCAAGGAGAAGTCGAGAAAATGAGAGGCGAAAATCAATCGCTTGCCATGACAGTTTCAAAAAGAGATTCTGTTATCAACACAAATCTTGAGACGATAAAAATGAAAGAGCAGGATGTTGCTACGTTGGAAGCGAAAGTGGAAGAAGTGAACACTGCATCAAAAGCCAGTCAGGCTGATTTATACTTTGCACAGGCCCAAGCTCTTGAAACGGCTGCTTCCAGAACTAAGTTTGCTCCTAAGAAAAAGAAAGAAACTCAGCGCGAAGCACTTGAGCTTTACAAACTGTCGCTTTCTTTAGGAAAGTCAGAAGCTCAAACTAAAATTGATGAACTTCAAAAAGAATTAAGTTAATCTAATACAATCGACCTGTAAAACTAACGAAAGGGTGATGCGAAAAGTATCACCCTTTGTTTTTGTAATACATTGAACATAATGACTATCTGCCTATCTGCCTATTTGCCTAGTGCCGGATGCAGACGGCTGTCGATAAATTTTTTGGGTTTCCTACTCTTCCCCACAAGTTGAAGTTTCTCCATTTCGGATTGTTCTACAAATACAATGGACGGAACAACTTTCAGGCTGGACTTAAACTTTTCTTTCAGCACTTCTTCTGTAGTTGTACGGTGATGCGTATCAACCGAAACATAAAGTTTCAATTCATCGGTACCCAGGTCGCCTGTCAGCACCTCAACGACATACTCCGACACCGCATCAGCCTGATTCAATACTTCAAAAATACCGGGGGGATAAACCGTTGTACCCTTTAACTTGATCATTTGTTGTTTCCTGCCAATCACAGGACCAAGTCGAATGGTATTTCTACCGCATAAGCAAGGTGTTTGGTCGGCTATCGCGATGTCACCAGTTTTATAGCGCAATAACGGCATCGCTTCAACACCAAGAGTTGTAATGGTAATTTCACCCGGCGTACCCGGTTTCACGGGTTCATTTTCATCGTTGAGCAACTCCAGATAAATTAATTCTGGATGGAGGTGCCCACCTCTTCCGTGAGCACATTCTGTAAAAGCGGTTTGCATTTCGGTTGAGGCATAAGTACTGTACAACTGAATATCCCATGCATCCGAAATTTTTTTTCCAAGCGTATTCAGTTCGAAGTCTGCCGTTCGCAAACTTTCACCAATACATATTGCTTTCCTGACGGAGCTCTTATTTACATCTATTCCCTGTAGTGTTGCGTATTCGATAAGCTTTACGATAAAAGATGGAACAGCAACCAGGGCTGTAGGTTTGAGTCTTTGAATAATTTCCCATTGCATTGCCGGGAGGCCTGGTCCTACCCGGATGAGTCCTGCTCCCAGCTTGCGAATTCCTTCATAGTAGGCCATACCCGCCATGAACTGACGGTCGAGCGTCAACATCAATTGATATAAGTCGTCCGTGCTGCTATCTGCACAGGTAAAGGAGATGCATTCATTGTAGGCCAGGCGCTGAAGGTCTGCCTCAGTCAATGCAATAGTAACGGGACTTCCCAACGTACCGGACGTACTGGTGTACTCAACAATCTTGTCTTTTGGAACACATAAGAAATCCCAGTTATATTGGTGGAAGTCATCCTTTGTGGTTGTAGGCAGCGTGCAAAAATCTTCAAGTACGCTTACTGAATTGATATCGACGTTCTGATCAGAAAAAAGTCGTCTATAGTAGGTTGAATGTTGTGAAAGATAACCAAGCAATTCCTTTAGCTTCCGCAACTGAAAATCATTAATTTCTTCGGTTGTTTTTAACTCAATATCGGGTGTGTTTTTCATTGCTCAATAATCACTACGGCACAAGCCATATTTTGTACATGTGAAAGGGATACGTGAATCTTGTTCCAGTTATGCTGCACTGCCTTCTCCTGGAAATTTCCAATTAAATTCAGCATTGGTTTACCATTGGTATCATGGACTACTTCGACTTCGGCCAATTCGAAACCGAGGCCTAAGCCAATACCAGAGGCCTTTAAGAAAGCTTCCTTTGCTGCAAAACGCGCTGCATAATGTTCGCCCCGGTTCGCTTTTGACTCGCAAAATTCAACTTCACTTTTGGAAAATATTTTTTCTTTAAAACCATTTCCTTTGTCTACTTTCTCAAGTACGCGATGAACCTCGATTATATCAATTCCAACGCCCAGTATCATTTCAATTTATCTTTGGCGCGTTGAAGGTTTTCGACCATGTGTAATCGTTCTTGATCAGTCGCTACAACTTTTGTAAGGCCTTCACTATACATATCGATGGCTTTTTGCCATTCCTTCTCGCCAAGATAATGATCACCTGCAAGCATATAAGCATGATAAGAATTTGGATTCCATTTTACAACACTATCAGGGACAAGATCATTTCGTGGATTAAAAGGAAATCTATACTTACTAAATTTTACATAATCTTTATAGGACCGCGTCAACAAAAACGAGTCAGCTTCTATAATTAAATCGCGCTCATATATCTCTTCATTTTGAGAAGGCAGTTCTGAAAATACCTTGTT
>JBGTEP010000072.1:0-5488 GCA_041747735.1 Chryseolinea sp. | reverse complement strand
GGATGGAATCAACGCTTTGCCTATGACCCGGAGCGCGATATGTTTAATTCAGATGCCCGAATTTATGGACCGAGAGTATATAGTTCTTTTATGTTCGGCAAGGGGTTTAGCGCACGTGCCGAAGTGGAGTATATGAATACGTTGGTGCCGGTTCGGTTTTCGTCTGGAAAACATGATCCGAATGGAAGGGAATGGGTTCCTAGTGCGATGGCCGGATTATCACGCGAGTATAAGTTTTATAAGAATGTAAAAGGTATGTTTCATGTACTTTATAATATCTATGATCCTCATCATCGCAGCCCCTATACCAATAGATTAATTATGCGGATGGGGTTTGAGTTTCCAATGAAGAAGAAAATGAGGACATAGCTTTTCCCTGGATTTCGGTTGATCTGTTTGGTCATTGAGGATGAATGTTAATGACTATGGTTTCCTATAAGGTGATTATTATACTGACCTTTTATACACTTCTAGCGCAACAGGCTGGGGATATTCAATTCTTTTACAATAGAATGACCTACTCCTTCTCTTTACCTGACTTACCTTATCAGGAGAGAACGAGCTCTTATACTGAGGGAACCCTTCGGTCTTTTTCTTTTCCTTCCGGCCAAAGGATAGGGTTGTTTGTTGGTGGCAACATGTTGTTGCCTATGTTAAAGGGCAAAAACTATAAAGTTTTGAGTGAGGAAAGTATAGATGGGATGATGGTTAGGAAGGGATGCGACAAGAAAACTGGCAAATTTTGGCAGGAGGTAACGATGACTAATAAAACGGTTGTGCTTTATTTCGATAATGTTAATAAAAGTGAGGTCCCAATTTTTGAAGAATCCCTACACGCACTGACTGTAGCTCGCCAGTGACAGCTGTTATTTTAGTAAATCTACCTACCTAACAACGTCCCCATAAAGCTCTCTCTCTCTCTATATATATATATAATAGTTAGTCGGCTTGAACCGATCATGATTGGGGCTGTTTATGTTTTAAGATTCAACTCATGTGGTTGATCAAATGATCATGATTTTATTTTTATTCTTTAGATGTAAAATGACCGCTAGTAAGTATGGCCGTGTAGGTGTTTAGGAGAGAGGAATTTTTTTCTGCTTTTAATATGTATCCCTTATTCGAATCGCCCGACTGGCTTCGCTACTCCAATCGTCGATCTGTATTTAGGAGATGCGAATTAATTTTTTATAAATACGCTATAAAAAAAGTAAAAAAAATTTTGTTCGTAAAATCAAATTGATAAATTTGATAAGTGCCAAATAAAAAAACGCGAGTTAACGTCTCAATGTTTTTATGGCGTATTAATTATAAACCTAACAAACCTATGCCTCGTGCCGTTAGCCTTTGGAAGAAAGTGGTATGCCTGGAAGAAATGGAGGCTGCTGTTAAATTGTGTCCCGCCTTTCCAATCATTTTTATCCAATCAACACGTGATGGATAGAGTGTTGTATCAAATAGTATTAGTTCGTCCCTCTCAGTAAACATACCAAGCCTTTAAGCGATACCGGTTATTGTGTGAAAGAAAAACGGTTGGGTAAAAAACAAGTTTAACTATCTGTTGTGCTTTAGAATAGCCATGCCTTGTGATTCGGCAACGGCCTCAACATTTGGTTTTTAATAGTTTTCTTTTTTCTAAATGATATAAAAATGCGCGTTGACGTGTGATGGTATTCTATTGACTAAACCGAAGGTATCACTAACTATATTTTAAGTATCCCATGAAAAAAAATGGTAGCAAATTTTTCCAGCAGTTTCATATTTTAATTATTTGGCTCAGTCCTTTCCTTGTTTATTCTCAAACACCAGGCGAACAAAACCTGGTCAACAAGATGATGCCCACTCCTGTTCCCGCCTCACCGAATGTCGCATCATTGGGTAAGTTTGGTGATTATGAAGTAAGTCACTTCACGGGCTTACCAAATATCTCCATTCCTATATACGAGGTTAAAAGTGGAGGTCTTACTATTCCAATAGTACTTAGCTACCATGCCTCGGGAATAAAACCAACCGATGTCGCAAGCTGGGTTGGCGCCGGCTGGTCACTCTCGACGGGGGGACAAATTTCGCGTAGTTTAAATGGATGGGCAGACGAGGCTGTTGGAAATGGCTATTCGGGTGCGCCGCTCCACCCTGATCCAAACACATGTAGTTCGTATTCTTATTTGTCGAATGCAGCTAAGGGAATTATCGATACACAACCTGATATTTTCAGTTACTCTTTCGGCAATCACAGTGGAAAATTTATGATGACTCAAGTCAATGCACCATACTTGTTTCCGTATGCTCCAATAAAAATAGTACCCTCAGCCGGATTAAACACGTTCGAAATTACTGATGAAAAAGGGATCGTTCATCGTTTTGGACAAAACTCAAGTTTTGAAAATTCTTATACTCAGAGTGGACCTGATCTCACCACCGGGGCCCGGTCGGCGTGGCATCTTACACAAATCGTTGCTCCTAATTCGAGTGATCAGATTTCGATCGATTATCAGGATATCGGTTCATTTAGTATGCATGATGTTTCATATGCATTCACGGTTTCGGACGCGTGCTCTGCTTGGGGTGGAGAATCTTGCCCACCAGAAGCGCCGGCGCACACACAGACCACCCATGTAACGAGTAGTGGAGATCAAAAAGGTCCGTCAACTATAACTTTTGCGACAGGGAAGGTTAAGTTCATTCCCAGCGCGGCTTTTCGAGAAGATGTAAATATCAAATATCTGGACCGAATTGAGATTCAAACTCTGGGTGGCGTTATTATGAAGACAATCAAATTTAACTACTCATACTTTACCAGCCCTAATGGTGGCAAGGCTGCATTAAAACTTGATTTGGTCCAGTTGATCGATGGTTCTGGAGCGATTGTACAGAATTATAAACTTGATTACCATACCAATTCCGTGTCGTGGAAACGAAGTAATCCCCAGAACTATAGTGATTTGAATGCCCGTGATCTTTGGGGCTACTACAACGGCGCCACGGCGAATACCAATTTGCTCCTTCCTCAAACAATATCCTATCTCCCGAATGTAGGATCACCAACCACAATTTCTTTCGGAGGAGCATTTAACCGTTCGGTTAATGCGGCTTATGTTAAAGAGGGGGTACTCCGCAGAATTACGTTTCCCACCGGCGGGTTTACCGAATTTGATTTCGAGTCTAATAAATATCTCAACGGAAGCACTCCCACACTTGTCGGAGGATTGCGCGTGACGAAAATTACAAGCAGTGATGGAAGTGGTAATCCTCCAATAGTTAAAACCTATAAATATGGCCAGAATGAAACCGGGTATGGTCACCCAAACTTCTGGCAGAGTCAATTTAATTATAATAGCTCCCAGTTCTATTTAGACAGGCAGTGCGAGCTTACCGAGCCTACGGTCCAATATCAAATAAGATCATACCAGTCAAATGTTTCATTTAGTTACGAATCGTACCCGGTTATGTACACGCACGTTACGGAGTACATAGGTGATTTCGGTGGCACAACAAACGGTAAAATCATTTACGTCTATGATGGAGGACTACCAATAAATGATTCTAACTATATTACCATAGCCTCCGGAAAATCCTTTAGGAATAATCTTTCCTGGAAAAGAGGCAAGCTTACCAGCAGGACGGTATATAACACCAATAATAATAAGCTTCAGGAGTCAATTATAAATTATTCTCTTCATAAAGGCGAGAGTCGTCATGTCGGATTTGGCGTTCATCAGTATTATCCAGTTGACCGGATCTATTGTGCTGAATGGAAGTACCCTTCAGGGCCCGGTGCCACTTGCCAAACAGAAGGAATCTTTGTTTACGTCAACGGTTATTATTGGACGTTCTACTACCAGGATACAGGTGCCTCCCTTGAAACATCACGGACTGAAAGACTTTTTCAGGCAACAGATGTAAATAAATTTTTGGAAACTACCACCACCCATGCCTACCATGCTGATAAATTGCAGCCTCTTCAAAGCTCTCTGGTCCAAAGCGGTGAGACAACGTGGACCATCAACAAGTATCCTTTTGAATTCAATGCGAATGCATCCTCTACTGGCGTAGCGGAAGGCATTTATATGCTCAATCAAAAAAATATTCTCACAGCACCTATTGAAACATATTCTTATAAAGTCAACAGTGGCGGAGATCAGGTCGTAGGAGGGCAACTGACCACGTTCAGAAAAAATTCAAGCAATACAACTCAGGTGGTACCCGATCAGATTTATGTATGGGAATCACCTGCACCATTACCTAAATCAACGCATGCGAACACCATGATCAATGGCTCGAATAATGGCCTTACAATGGACACACGTTATAAGTCACGGATCATAATGCAGACCTATGCCGCTTCCGGTAACATTCAGTCCGTGCTGAAAACGGATGATCTTCCGATCACGTATCTCTGGGGATATGCTGATGCTTACCCGGTGGCGCAGGTAACAAATGTATCAGTTCTTAATGATGTGGCCAGCACTAGTTTTGAATCTGAAAATAAAGGAAACTGGACGTACACGCCCAGTAACGTCACCACCGACTACCTTACCGGAGTGATCTCGCACAACATTGCAAATTCACTTCAGAAAACAAGTTTGACTACTGCGAAGAAGTATAAGCTCTCTTATTGCTACAAAGGAGGGACCGTCAACATTTCTACGACACCAGTTGCCGGCTCTGTTGTCACCTATACCAATCCGGGCAACAACTGGATATACTGGGAAGGCATAGTTACTGGCGTTAGTTCCCTCACGGTTTCCAAAGGGACAGGTACAACAGTACTAATCGATGAAGTACGACTTCATCCCACAGATGCTCAGATGACTACCTATACGTATCATCCAGTCTTCGGAATAACATCAGTTACTGATGCCAATAATTCCACTTCCTATTATGAGTACGATGCCTTTGGGCGCCTGCGTCTCGTGCGTGACAAAGAGCGGAACATACAAGCCCGGAATGAATACCAATATAAGATTAACTAGCCACACCGATAACCTATGCATACGCTCATAAAAAAATCACCTTATCTGTTCGTATTGCTTTGCCTTTCTTCCTATGGCCAGAGCTCTACCAATCCTGAAACTGATACGATCAAATGGGAATACAAAAAGATTGAAAACAGGGTTCAGAAGGAAACCGTATCACTCAGCGGTACTATCATCAGCTATGGTGGTACGAGCTTTAAGTGGCATCAGAATAATGTAGATCGTGAATATGTGTTTGAAGTGAAATCCGTGAAGGGCAACTGGAAGGACGCCTCGAAGGATGGCGAGTTGGTCTACACGGCAGTCTGCAACGAAATTGAAGGAACGATCCACATTTCCCGCAGAAAGAAGTTAGTGACAATCGTGTTGGACTTTGTTAAACCCGACAAACGAACACCCCATCTTGTCCTGGACATCAATTCAATTACCAAGATTTAAACGGCGATGAAAAGAAAAAATTACACGATCTTTTTTATGGCCCTGGTAATGGGGTTTTTGTCAACAGCAATAAA
>JBGTEP010000071.1:0-106614 GCA_041747735.1 Chryseolinea sp. | reverse complement strand
AGTCGTTTGCGGAATCGGTGGGGGACCGGTTGGAATCCGATTTGATTGCAATCGACTCAAGTGGAACTGGCGCCTGCAATGGCGATAGCGGAGGGCCGTTGCTCGTGAGGTCGGGAGGGGGAACTTGGCAGCTTGCTGCGATCGCGGGTTTTGTGCTGGGTGGCTGCGGTGATGGATTTTCGGTATTCACACGCCTGACCGACAATCAAAACTGGATCTCAGGGCACCTTTACCCCCGGTTTACACAATGGTTTACACAAAGTTAATATACTGTGACAATAAATGATAACTCATGAAAGCTAAATGTGCGTTTTTTATGTATTTAGGCAATGTTGATAAGTCGGTAAAATGTCGGATAACGGTATTCTCTTGACTCATAATCAAGGGGTCGCTGGATCGTGCCCAGCTGGGCCCACTTTTTAAGCCTTTGATAATCAGGCAGATAAATTTTCTTCTAGGGAGGCATCCGCTTCACAAGCGACTTAGCGAACTCATAAATATTCTTAGGGATAACGTTTTTCAATTGTCCCTTTATACGAGAGACAGGGTTGGTGCGATATCGTTCAAAAACTTCCTTATCAGTGGCGCGATCATGCATTATAAAATCAGGATGTCTCAACGGAAAATCCATTTCTTCCGATGTCATAAAATCCCATTCTGTTGTATTTGCCGTATTGGTTGCCTCTTCTCCAAAACCAAGATTGACAATCATATTTTTCAAAGGCACCACAACCAAACCTGAATTTATTTTTCTTGCAAAACCCCATTGAACACTCCACCATGTAACCTTATCGTTGTTTATGTAAGATGTTTCCATCACATAATCCATGTATTGGCGCTCGTACAAGGTGGAGTAGGTTTGATCAAGAAATTTTTTTTCTGTAATATCAGGATAGCGCGTCATAGCATAATCGTAATGCTTCCATGCCCTTCTCCATGTTGCCCATCCCCAAATATGATCCCAGTTTGAAAAGTAGTATGAATGCTCATGCTTTTTCATCAGTTGGTTGGGCAGCGCTGTACCGCTAACTTCCATTATGCGCGTATCATGCCTGTAGCGTTCAAGTATCTCGGAGCAATACGGAAAGAAACTCGGGGATGGAAGTGTATCATCCTCCAAAATAATACCTTCTTCAACATGTTCAAAAAACCAGTTTATCGCACCAGAAATTGCCCTCCCACAACCGAGGTTTTCATCCCTAAATAACGTCTTGACTTCACAATCCCAGTCTACATTCGACACAATCTCCCTCACCGCTCTGCACTTTTCTGCCTCACCTTCCCTGGTAGGCCTGGGGCCATCTGCAGCAATGAATAAGATGGTAGGGTTGGCTTTTCGTATCGCATTGAAAACCTGGATTGTAGTGCCTGGTCTGTTGAACACTAAAAATAACACAGGGGTTGCCAAAGGATTTGAATTCATTACAAGAGGTTAGTGTTCAATAGGCAATTGGTAGCTATAGAAGCTAACCTAACCCATTAACAAACGTTAATGTTCAAATTGTCAAATAAAATCTGTCAATAACCCAATTGCTCCACGAAGCACAGCTCTTGCGGTTGAGAGAAATTTATGGTTTTACACTTCGCAGATCGTTATGCGGAACAAGTGAACACCCTAAATTTAGACAATTTAATTTAACGAGCGAAAAAACACGGAGCGTTTGAATTGAGATCACCATACTGGATGATACATTTCTTTATAAAATTATACAGAGACCTCGTGTAATTGTGTAGGGATCTACTTACGATCAGATTATCGTGCCCTAATGTAGTTGTGTGTTTGGCTCCGTTGAGGTTCCCGAATGTCGAAAAGAATATTTGAATATTTTTTTTCTAATCAATTGTGGAAGAAGCCATTTAATAAGCGTCTTTAATCTTGACTTACGCGTTGTGTGGTGTAAGATGAAACTAGCTTTATCACTTTCACGGTCTACCATCACAAATGGCGGATGCTTCAATGGAAATTCGATTTTCTCTAGCAATAATCTACTGGAAGGACCACTGGCTTTCGTAGTGTGAGTTGCATCGTTGCCGAAACCAATATTTATCACAAGATTTTTTTCCGGTACAATTGTCAACCCTGAATTAATTCTACGTGCAAACTCCCATTGATAATCCCAGGTAATCTGTGGGAAATGATAAGTTCGTTTGAATACAAAGTTGAAGTACTCCTCCTCATAAACTGAGGTAAAATGTTTTTTGAAAAACTCGTTATTTCTTATTTTTTCATACTGGCTCATATGGTAGTCATAATAATCCCATGCGCGCTTCCAGGTTGCCCAGCCCCAGATAATATTACTGTTAGAGAAAGAATATGAATATGTATGGCTTCGACGATGAGGAGGCAATAGGTTATTGCCTCCAATTTGCATTATCCTGTTATCATATCGGAACCTGCACAGCAGTTCGGTACAAAAAGGAAAAAACTCAGGCATTGGCAGACAATCATCTTCCAAAATAATTCCCTCCTCAACATGCTCAAAAAACCAGGAAATAGCAGTTGAAACTGCTTTCCCACATCCGAGATTTTCCTCCTGAAAAAGTGTCTCTACCTGACAATCCCAATCTACCTTTAATACCATCTCCCGAACCGCTCTGCAGTTTTCCACGTCGTCCTCCCGATGATTCCGAGGCCCATCTGCGGCAATGAATAGTAATAAAGGTTTAGCTTTTCTGATCTCCTCATAAACTCTTGCGGTGGCACCAGGTCGGTTGAAAACTAAAAATAAAATAGGCGTAGTCATAACGTGCGATGGCAGAAATATACCTTAAACGGATCGCAAAAGTAATTTAGATGAAAATATTGAAAATGCAAGCTCGGCTACACCACAATGCCGAAAATTATTAAGCGCTACTTCACAAGCTGAAGCCAACTTTTACAAGTTGCATGACCATCGACTGAAATCTCATAGTAATAAACGCCCGCCGGCACATCCTGACCTTCCCAATCGTATTGGTAGTCGTCCGAAAAATACACTTGATTACCCCACCGGTTGTAAATCGTAAGCGAAGTTTTATAACCAAAGGACAATGGTGTCGAACCTGGAGAATCTCCAAACTGAATGGTAAACTTGTCATTAGCATTATCCTGTAGACCGGGCGTTATGATATTAGGTATTAAGAGTTTAAACACCGGCATGGAGAGCGCCTTTTCTGATACACAGAATTCCCGTACACCAATAAGCCTGACGTTATATAACCCATCACGGTCAAAGTCATATCCAGCATCAAGATTATCGGATGTAGATCCATCACCAAAATCAAAAAACAACCGATCACCCTCACGAAGACTGTCGGTAATACTTTTTACATAGACTGAAGGTCTGTTAAAACATTCAGCACTGCGATCGATCTCAAAGTCTGGAACGATCAATGGAATCACATCCAGGATAACAGAGTCCTTCCGGACGCATCCGCTTTTTTCAGTGATGGTTATGAAATATTCCATGGTATCCTTTGGACTGACAACCGGAGATTGAAGATTCGACTGAAAACTTCCATCTTCACTTCGCCAGGAATATTGTGCGCCGCCACTTGCCTGAAGCTGATAAGGAGAGCCAAAACACATGTCATCATCATCCTGTACAACTGACTCGGCGATAAAGACATCAAGGTTAATAGAAGCAGAATCCTTGACCTGACAGGTACCCTGATCGACTGCCTTTAGCCATACTGTGTAGTTTCCTGTTGACAAGTATTCGTGCAAAACCATGGAAGTATCAAGCTTGGTTAGTTTTGTTCCATCCCCCAGATCCCACTCAAAAATCTCACCACCGGTACTAAAGTTTTGAAACACAATTTTATCAGGGATACAAAGTTTATTTAAGCCTGGCATATCCAATGAAACAGAATTTGACCGAAGTCTTGCCTTCAAAGAAGAAAGATCAAATTTAAAGGCTGCATTGTTACAATTCTGACTGTTGTTTGTACGAGACCATGCTCCTTGAGTCGATGGAAAATCTGAAGTTGACTTGTTCAACGCATTAAACGACGCACAACCAGCACAAACGGCGTGATAAACAATTCCACTTTTATCAAAGCGGCTGGTTCCTCCGTCAACATGGGTACGCGATTGCGAACCGCCGAGATAGGTACCATATAAAAATTGAGAAGCATCATCCGTCAGCACCATGAAATAGAAATCGGAACCGCTGGTAGTTTTTTGAAATGCATCAGCAGTAACCGGCATTCCCACCGTATTACTCTGCCAATGTAACGTTTGAAAGTTTACTGCTCCACCCCATCCCGCGAGGTATAGATTATTACATTCATTTACCAGGAACGCTGTTGGAGAGATATCTGGAATGCCTCGCCCTGAACCAAACACCGTCGAAAAAACCAGATCGGAAAGTGATGCGTTAAACTTCTGTATAAATTGACCACTATTTGGATTGCTGTACACTCCAGAGGTGACCGGGAAATTTCCTGTCGTCTGACCATATACATAGACTTCATCATCCTCGTTCAGATCGAGAAAATAAATCTGATCAAACGAAGATGTGCCGGTGAAAGTAGCATGGTAAAGAACACTTCCATCGTTGCTAATGCTTGCAATCCAACCGTCTGCATCGCCTGCCAGCTGAGTTTGATACACTCCCGGTGTAGTGGGGAAAGTTGGACTCGTCGTACCACCCGCAATGACAATGTTTTTGGCTTTATCTAATTTCAATGTAAGCGCGGCATCGGCACCACTCCCACCAAGGTAAGTCGCCCAAAGAAGTTCACTCAAATCGTCGTTGAGTTTAACAACAATAGCATCCGTTTCACCTCCATTGTAGGAACCATATAATCCATTGGGTGTAGGGAAGTCAGGAGAAGAAGTCGTTGAACTTATATACACATTATTTTCATCGTCTGTGAGAATATCGCCACGCAGCATATCGCCATAGTTTTTCTCAAGTGCCCCAAAGATTGGATTTATACCGTCGTTCTGACTTCCTCCCAGATAGGTTGATGACAGCAGACTGCTTCCATCCTTGCTGATGCGTGCAACAAAGATATCCGTACCAACGCCATAAGTCACGACCGACCCTCCACCACCCACTGCTCTTCCTCCATTGAAAGACCTGTCGTATGCATCCTCCGATGTCGGGAAATCTGAAGAACCCGTTGTACCAAGAATTACAAGTTCTTCGTTTGCGTTCATGACCAGGCTATGTGCGGATTCCGTCCCTGCACCACCGAGATACGTTGCGTATAAAAGTTGCCCGCCGGCTGAATCATACTTCAAAATCCCAATGTCATAGATACCTCCATAATCAACCTGGAATGCCCCTGTGGTGGCCGGAAAGACTCCGCCTGCATTCGTCAGATTTGTGACACCCGCTGAATACAAGTTTCCGTGTTCTCCGGGTGTCGCGGTACTGCCCCAATTATCAGCAGTTGATCCCGAGTAAGTGGCGAAAATCAACAATGGATCAATGACCAGTTCATAACAAGGATCATAGCCGTTAACAAAGGAGAAAGAAAGTCGATTATCCGCCAGAAGGTATTGACACGCAACTGTGATTTTTTTTCCGTCGATGTATTGAAATGCAACCGGTTTTTTTTCGATGATTTCAGCAAGTGGGGTTTTCAGCAGTAAGTCACCTGCTTTACTAACTACCAGACTTTCATATCCAGCATATTCAATCAGGATATCATTTGGATTTGCGCTCGGTGCGACGATAAAATCGTACTTCACATTTGCACCTGAAGAGTATACTTTCAAATCAATACCTTCATAAATGGATGGGTAGAGAAAGCCTTGGTAAGCAAAAGCTTTGGATGCCCATCGACACGTATCACGTCCCAGAAAGTAATTGTAATACTCAGATGACTTACCAAATGCTTGCGGCGTGCGAGCAACACTTGCCCCTACAAATCGAACCATAACTGCATTACCATCAATCTGCCGACTACCCGTCGTTGATTCATCTAAGGCGGCGCTGCCATGAGTATGCTCATGCAACTCCTGAAGTTTGTTATGGTCAAGAAAATAATAGTTAAATCCATCCGGACGAACGAACATGGATCCGCCCGGAACCTTTGCCGAAAACGCAAACTGCTCAGGCCATTGATTTTTGTTTTCGATGAAATTGATTCCATCCTCGAAACCATCCTGCGCCATTGCACTCAAAGAGATAAAACACCATAGCAGAATGAAAACACTTCTATTCCTGTTTATCCACACCATACTCTTAGGAATTATAACTCAGCTCTGGTGTTGCAAGATATAGAATATTCAATAAAACCAATAGACCCATAACTGACGTTGACGGTTGAAGAAAATGACGATCAATTCGCCCCCTTTTCAGGCAGGTACCTGTATAATTACTTAAACAGGCTTCAGAACAGAAACCCCAGTCTTATGTATCCCATTACGCCTTCATCTGAATGCCCTGCCTCAACTGACAATACCGTCAGGTTAAATGGGGTAAACCAGATACCTCCACCCCACCCCTTGTGCCAGACATTTGATCTTCCCGCGGGAATAGTTGGATCGTTTCCATTCTCATCTTTATACCACACCCTCCCAAGGTCATGAAAACCCAGGATGCCCAGGCTTGCCGGGAACAAATACGTTCTGATGGTGAGAAGATTTATCCGCATTTCGAGGTTGGTATAGAATTTACTGTCGCCATAAAAGCGGGTTTTTCTAAATCCTCTCAATTCATTTCGTCCTCCAAGAATCTGGGCCTGGTAAAATTCATAATTACCTGTATTCAACCCACCACCTACACGCGTGGCAAAAACCACACGGGCTGGCACACGAAAGGAGTGGTAAAATGAAAGCGAAGTTTCGTATGACGAGAAGTCAGCAGTACGCCTGTCGGCTCCCGCCATGTTTCTTCCCCATAGGTTAAATACAACGCCACGGGTCGTAAATTTTTCGCTATTTCGTTGGTCGATAGAAAACTTCCAGCTAAGCCCGCTGAAGTTCCTCGGTTCCTCGAAGATATTGTAAGGCAAACTGGCCCCAAACTCCTTAATATATTTGTCAGCAGAACCAGGATCCTCCACTTCAATACGCTGAAATGCTGGTCCGGCTTTGATCATACCCCATTTACCTATCCGGTGCGTGAGATATGCTTCAAGTTTTACCTCTTCAAATCTGAAGCGGTAAAAATCAATTGCACGTTCAAGATCATAACCTGGTTTTTCGTCAATTTCCCTATCAAACACAGTTTCGTTTCCCAGACCAAAAAAGTTATTCACGTAGTTAGGCGCCTTCATGTCCGCATTGATCTCAAGTCCGAACTTACCGATCACATCTGTAAAATCTCCACGGTACAAAAGATTATATGAAGTTGTTCTGGGCGCAAAAGCAAACAACGCAAGGTGGCGTTGTTTGAAGGGACTCTTTCGAAATCCCTCGGTCTGATAAAGCATTCCGCCTCCAATAAAAAGTCCATCATCGGGATTGAAATTACCATACGCCAAAGGTGCCAGCTTATCGTATTTGAAAGCTCTTCTGTCATAAGAGTTTACTTCCGGATTATTTGATGTCCTATTGCTGACCTCGCCCTCATGACGCACGGTATTCTTGTGTTTTCTGTCATAGTACAACGTCTTTTTTCTCAATCCATTAACATGAGATCTGTCAATCAATGAATCCGCACCTTCACCTCCGATTACACGGACTAAAATACTTTTCTTGGTGTTACCTTGAATATCTATCTTATCATCGCCACCAAATCCGTAAATCCGTATTTCTTTTGTTTCTTTTTTCCTGAAAATCCTATCGTATAGTTTCTGACCCTGGCTTCCATCCTTTTTTATGTCAAATAGTTTGACATGAACATCTCCGCCTGACAAACGGTTTACCTTAATCAATTCTCTTTTATCCGTCCCAAGAACATCTACTGCCCGAGCCAGAAACTGGTAATGCTGTACCGCATAGGTTACAAGTTTTAATCTTCTCTGCTTCAATTTCTTAATTACCTGCTCACCGTGCAATGCAAAGATTTCAGGCGGCCATTGTTTCACAGACTCTTCTATAACTTCATCGGTTAACTTTTCTTGTAACTCACGGGCTATTGCAATCCAGTCATCTTCGGACGGTTCGGTCATAAAGGTTCTGTCAAAGTACCGCGCGTTGTACGATAAGCCAGAGGGCCATCGAATATCACCGGAAAATCCCTCTAATTTCGGCAAGGCCCATTTTCGACTTGCCAACTTAGGTAACGCTCCTTCATTAACGAAAAATGCCTGATCGCGATCTCGTGGAATTGGTCGATATACCTCCTTCTTCTTCTCCTTAAACGATGCCCACCGCCATTGATCGTCATGCCTGTCCCAATCGCCAATCCACATGTCGAAAATCCGGGAACGTACCACAAAAAGCTGATCCACCGAATTGTCGTTATCTTTCCGGATCTTCTTCAACACTTTACTGGTACTGATTATATCTTCGGATTGACCAAAAAAAGAAGCATTGGACCAATCATCAGCCGGTCGTTCTTCGTATAGCGCCAGGGAGTTGGCAAACGCCTTTTTGTATATGCCCAGTCTGGGGTCATCCGGAATGTAAACCAATTTTGGATTCGTGTGATAAATTCCCGCGGCATTTGCCAACTTAGGGATGATAATCGCGCTGTACGGATGGGAGGCTGAAATCTGATCCTGAACAAGATCCTGTGCAAAGGTTTTTCGAAACATTTCAGGCACGGCATTTTCAGGATACTTTTCGACAGATCGCAACACAAACTCACGCCCGGTTGAATCCGCAAGCCGGAGAGAAAGGGTTTGCATGCCACCGCCCTTTTGGATAATTGTTAAACCTCCTCTTTCTGTTCCCAGGTCAATAACAGGGACGTCTATTTCCTGAGCCCAGGCATCCCGATAGTTATCTCCCAAGATCCTTTTTTTTCGCTTACCCGCTTCATACTGACTACTTGCATGTACCCGTACTGTCTTGCCGGCAAAATCAGATACTGTTTCAGTTGCTTCTTGTACTAACCGACTGTGAGGTGGCACGTAATTAGAATACGTTTGTCTTCCCTGAGGGTATTCTTCATCTGCACGCCAGAATTGAACACTCACTGAGCCATCTTTATGAATGTCTAATTTCACAAAACCGTTTACCGCCTCCGCATATTTGGTGTACTTCTTTTTTCTTACCAACGTTGTTTTCGAACCTGAACCACTTACAACAAGATGCGAACTATCTTTTATCAGGTATTGCAATGCATGTTCATGACCCGCTACATATATACTTCCCGGGTTTTCAGCCATAAGATTTTGAATCACATTGCTCATCTCTTTGTAAACTGGATGATGCAAATCCTGAATGTTGCCAAACCATTTGCGATAGAGGGGATAGATCGAACCGATTAGGGGTAATGGAAAATAAAGATTGGGTTTTATTATAGCCAAGGGAAAAATGTGATCCTTAAATTCAAAAAAACCACCATGTTCACCATAAGAAATAACAGGGTGGTGCCCGGCTAAGATCACCCTTTTGTTCTCATTCCGGGTAAAAATATCGCTCAGCAAAATCCACGCATCTGCTGCAGTTTTGGCATCACAATCACTCTCTTCATCAGGTTTCTCCCAGGGATGAAGAAACCATTGAGTATCTAAAATCACCAACACACTATTGTCAGTCAACTGGATTTCGACCGGACCTGGGCAACCATCTCGTGGCAACAGGGTAATGTTTTTGTCATTAAGTGAATCAATCCACTGTTGTTGATTATCGATAAATGAAATCCCCTTTCTATTTCCCCTTTGCCAGTCGTGATTGCCTGGGATAAAAATACCTTTAGCATCTAGCCCGCGTATCCAATCCGTCTGTGCCTTCAGGATGCTTTCGGATACCTCCCGGCCCTTATGACCTTCATCCGGCATTCCTTTCGGATAAATATTATCACCAAGGTATAACAAGGTTGAATTGTTTCCTGATTTTCTGATTTGTTCCCTTAAAACACTGCCTAACGGCTGATTGATAATTGAAGGCTCGCCAGAATCTCCCACCAGAAATAATGTGTAGTCAATTTCATCGCCCTTCTTTTGACCCAGAACAAACGATGGAAGGATTAAAAAAAGTAGAAAAAACCTGATCACCGATGTAGGCTGCATGAAAAATCCCGTGAACTTAATATCATTAAAAGTTATTGCAAGCTAAAAAGTTTGTTAACTGTGTGGTATAGCTAACCCAATCCGGGATAAAATATTTTTTACCTTTATTGCTTTAAGAATATCATGGACTCAGAATTAGTATGGCATGCCAAAAAATTGGCAGAGGAAATATTCGCAGATAGGGCTTTTAACCACCACTACTTCCACAATATTGAACATACCAAAGAGGTAGTTGATGCTGTCAACGAAATCGGCATGCAAAGCGACTTATCGAACGACGAACTTGAACTTGCTCTCGTCGCCGCCTGGCTTCACGACGTAGGATACAAAGATGGCTCTAAAAACCATGAAGAGCGGTCCGGCAAGGTGGCCACCACTTTGCTGGAAAAACATGGAATTCCGCACAAGAAAATTCAGCAAGTGGTATCTGCAATCATGGCGACAAAGATCCCTCAGCAGCCCGCCTCTATGCTCGAAAAGGTATTGTGCGACGCCGACCTTTTTCACCTTTCTACTATGCCAGGTTGCGAAGAAAAAGGAAAGATGCTTCGCGCGGAATGGAAGGCAAGAGGAATAAACGAAATGAGCGACGTAGAATGGATTTCTCATAATATCGAGTTTATGGAAAATCATCAGTTTCATACTCCCTACGGGCAGACCATTTTGGAAGAAGGTAAACGAAAGAATCTGAAGCAGTTAAAAAAATTGGTAGAACCGGAGGTTAGTAAGAAAAAGTACAGGAAGCTTCAGGATGAGGTAGTAAAACTAAGGTCAAAAATTGAAAAGGAAAGTAGCCTTAAGCCGGACCGTGGAATTGAAACGATGTTTAGGACCACGTCACATAATCACATTATGCTGAGTCAGATGGTTGACAGCAAAGCCAGTATTCTCATAACGATCAATTCCATCATATTGTCGCTTGTTGTTTCTGTACTGATAAGGAAGCTTGAAGAAAATTCATACCTCACCATTCCGACCGTTCTGCTAATTTCGGTGTGTCTGGGAACCATGGTTTTCTCTATTTTAGCCAGCAGGCCGAATGTCACGTCCGGGAGGTTTACACGTGATGACATCAAAAATAAGCGTACCAACTTGTTATTTTTCGGAAACTTTCACGCCATGAGTGTTGACGACTATGAGTGGAGTATGAAGGAGATGATTAAGGATGCAGACTATCTGTACGGAAGTCTGATTAAGGATATCTATTATCTCGGCAAAGTCCTTGGACGGAAGTACCGTTATTTGAGGATTGCTTATAGCATCTTTATGTTTGGCTTTGTCATAGCCATTCTGTCTTTTTTTATTGCTTTTTACATGTCAGCTAAGACTGACTTCTGAGCGTTTTTTCAGGAAGCAAAAAATACAAATTCCAAGTTGAACGCAAAGAGTGGCAAAAATTGTAATGAACACTTCCATAAGAACGGGTTTTAATATTTGATTTAAATGTAGGTGAATACCTTAAACGACCTTATCTACAATTGTTTATCAGCCTTTACTTCCGGTAATTGATCAAATTTGGCTTCGAATGGATTTAAGAAATGCAATAGCGCTGGAGCACTCCAGAGCTCAGGCGGTAAAAATCGCCCGGTATATCGGTGATGATAGGGTTCGGTTTAAGGACCTAATCGATATTTACCTGGATGGCCCCTACCGCATCACACAGCGCGCAGCATGGGTCATTAGTATCTGTGTCGAACGATACCCTCAACTCATTGTTCCTCATCTGACTAAACTCATTAACCACCTCTCTAATTCAGGGATTCCCGATGCAGCGAAGCGCAACACGGTTCGTATTCTCCAGTTTGTTGAAATACCAAAACGCAATGTTGGAAAAGTGGCGACCATCTGTTTTAAATTCCTTCAAGATACCAGGGAGCCAGTAGCCGTTAAAGTATTCTCAATGTCCGTGCTGGCCAAAATTGCTGTGGTAGAACCTGCACTGAAGTCTGAATTGAGAATAATTATCGAGGACCAACTCCCGTATGCATCGGCGGGATTTCGATCAAGAGCCAGAAAAGTGCTCAAAGAAATCAGATAGAATAAATTTTTTTTGATTGACTCATGGAGACAGGATCGACTTCTCTTAATCAGAATGTATGCATCAGTTTTTGAATCAGCTCTTCCACCTGATGGTGATCCTGTGGGGAGGTCATTTGGCGGTATTGATTTAATACGTCTACGGCCTCCTTAAACTCTTTATTCATCGCCAGCGTAAGGCCAAGGTTAAAATAACTATTTGGAAAGGATGGCTCGATGCTAATTGAAATCTTATAATGTGCTTTGGCAAGCGGAAGGTTTCCAATCTCACTATAAAGGTTTGCGAGGTTATAGTGCGCTTCAAAATGACGAGGGTCTTCTTTGAGGGCAAGGGTGAAATAGTCAACGGCCTTTGTCTGATGACCCTCCAACCACTCAAGGATGCCGAGGTTACAATAGGCATCTTCCAATGAATCTTCAGCCTCAATAGCTTTTAGGTAAAGCTTCCTCGCTGAATCTTTATTTCCCTGATCATCAATGACTAATGCCTCCTCAAAATCCGACAGTCTACTAAGCTTTATGACCTTGCCGCCAGAGAACAGATTAAGTTGACCAGGTTTTTCGGTACCGGGCTTCTTCTTTTTTCGAACCCGCTCGGGCCCGAATCTTTCTGGGGTGGGAATGGGAAATTTAACAACCTTTGCCATCGTTCCGCAAAGTTAGCAGATCTAAGCTTATGATTGCCGTCTTTGCCTTCGAGATTGCATTTTTGCTAACTCGCCTTTCGTTTTGTAGCTGTCTTTTGTTTTTCTGCTTTCTTCTTTGCTACGGTACCTTTAGCCTTCTCCATCGGCTTTTTGGCTGCGTCAATACTGGCTTTAAGGGCAGTCATAATATCTACAACCTTCGGCGCTTCGTCTTCAACGATTACAATTTCCTTACCCGCTATTTTGGCATCGATAATAGTCTTTA
This sequence comes from Chryseolinea sp., assembly GCA_041747735.1. Lineage (GTDB taxonomy): Bacteria > Bacteroidota > Bacteroidia > Cytophagales > Cyclobacteriaceae > Chryseolinea. The sequence continues at coordinate 93,603 of JBGTEP010000071.1, read as the reverse complement.
ATGCATCATAGTAATGATCCTTCATTTCTATCTGGCTGAATTTCTTGGTCATGGAATCCACCAGGGTTTTAGCAAGCTTAAGTTGGTCCTTATCGGCTTTGACTTCCAACAGTTGTGGAACTTCATTTATACTTCGAACTTCATTGGGATATCTCAGCCGGTACATGACAATTCCGTTACCGTGCGGAGCAAGCAACAATGGGGTTTCACGGTCACGCAACACCACTTTACCCACTGCAATTTTGCCAGATTGTTTAAGTGTCGCACTTAGAAGACCATAAGTCTTTGCTGCAACGTCTCCATCAGGACCAATGAAATAAGGGGTTTCGAATAGTGTGGGATGGACTTCTTCCGTATCGACGAAGCCTTCAATTTCGATCACCTTCTCGCTTTTGAGTTTTACTTTTTCGAAGTCTTCCGGTTCTATGATCACATACTGACCAGGCTCGTACTGATATCCCTTTACAATGTCTTCCGTACGTAGCGACTGCCCCGTGACTTTATCTTTCTTCTCATAACTAACCGGGTTACGCCCTTCCTTGGAAAGCAAGTTGAAACTGATGGACTGACCCGAATCAATCGCATTATATATCCTTACAGGAATTGTGACAAGTGAAAATTGTATATGACCTTTCCAGATCGCTCTCATAACATTTTAGTTAGATTAAAAAATGAATCAGGAGCTACTAAGGTATTGAAAATCTACGGGTTTAAAAAATTCATACGAAGTTTTGATTGAGCCACCCCAAACATAACTCTATCGTTTGCAATTTGCACCGGTCCAGAGCATCCAGGTTGTTGGTAAACCAACAAAAGTCCCCTTAAAAAATGATTCAATTGTTGCCGGATGAAGAGAAATAATCTTCTATTCCAACTGTATCGTTATAAAACCTATTAGAAAAAGTCCCTAATATGCCGTTTTTATAGACGACTTTAAGTCATGGAGAATTGTGTATAACCCGAAATAAGTTCTGTTGATATAAAGCGCGTCACGAACTCCACGGGCTTTCTTTGAGTCGCGAAGTTCTTTCATGGCGGAAATCTTTTCGCCAAAAGCATAGAGCTCATCAAAATAGGCATTATCCGCAAAGTCGAACGTCTCAAATCTAAACGGGCGACTTAGAAGTTCCACCAACGTTGTGAAAATCGTATTAAAAAACTCCTTCTCTTTGGGACTATCGTCTGGATAGATGAAATTCAGCTGATGGAAAACTTCGTTACGCCTTTTTGTATTCGTCAGAATTTCTGGATCTAGAAGTTGAAAGTAAATCTTGTAAAAATCTGCTGGAATTTCCTTTACACATCCAAAGTCTATTATTCCTAACTTATAGTCCTCCGTGATGATAAAATTACCAGGATGAGGATCAGCATGTACAGCTTTCAGCGTGTGCATCTGAAAGTGATAGAAATCCCACATCGCCTGCCCCAATTTATCACTTGCTTCCTGTGGGATAGGCTTCGTCAGTACTTCTCCCAGCGGTTTACCATCAACCCAATCCATCGTCAGGATTTTGGCAGCAGAGTATTCCGGATAATAGGTTGGAAAAATAATATTTTCGATATGCTTTGTGCGCTGAGAGAGGTCCATCGACCGGTTCAACTCAAGTACATAGTCTGTTTCTTCCAGCATTCGGGATTCAACCTCCTGGATAAATTCATCATATTCAACCGGATTTAACTTGAACATTGTCAACGCAATAGGTTTAACCATCGCCAGATCTGATTTAACGCTATCTCCAACTCCAGGATATTGAATCTTCACGGCTAACTTCCTGGTTCCAAGGACCGCTTGATGTACTTGTCCCATCGAGGCAGCGTTGACGGCTTTGTTAGTAAATGTGTCAAATATTTTTTCCGGCCCTTTCCCAAAATACTTCAGAAACGTTTTTACGACAAGCGGGTAAGAAAGCGGAGGGGCACTGTATTGCGCCATGGAAAACTTTTGCTGATAAGCAGTAGGGAGCAAATTCTTATCCATACTAAGCATCTGGGCAACCTTTAGCGCTCCGCCCTTCAGCTCGCTTAAGGAATTGTATATATCTTTTGCATTGTCCTCGTGAAGTTGGTCCTTCCCGAGGTCGGGGTTCATTAATTTTTTGCCGTAGTGCTTCAGGTAGTTAGTTCCTATTTTAGCCCCGGTAGATATAAACTTTGATGCCCGCTGAACTTTGGTTACCGGGATACGGTCGAATTCTTTCACGCTTAAGGATTATTTCGATTTGGTTTGATATAAAAATTTGACAAAGTCAACAGCGGAGTCAACGGCACCTTTTCCAATCAGGTCAAAGGCGAGGTTAACGGATTTCTCAACCGCTGCGTCAGTCTTTTCAAAACCGGCACTATCGTCTTCTTTCCAAAACACCAGAATAAATGCCATGTGAAGCCAGAAAAGTTGTGGATACTGCTTGTCAAGGATCGGCCGGGTGGCGATTTCCCCATTTCCCTTACCCTCGTTGAGTAAACTCTCGAAAAATGATTCGAAAGTCGCTTTAAATGATTTTATATACTCCGGAACCAACTCTGGCTTTTTGGAATGTTCAAGCTGATACAGGATATAACTTCGGTTTTGCTTAAACTCCTCTAAAAGCGTAAAGTAGAAAGCCAGGATTTTTTCTCTTGTTGTAAAGCCGCTAAACGACTCGTCAGCTTTTAAACGGGCAATCGATTTGTCGATAAATCCTTTCCAAATATGCTTTTCCAATCCGTCGAACGAACCGACATGGCCATAAAACTCCTCTTCTTTTATACCAAGATCGAGGCAAAATTTGTAAATGGAGGCCGGGCGCTTGCCGTTGGTGAGGAGAAACTCGAGATAAAAAGATCTGATTTTTTCTTCCGAAATTTTACCTCCGGTTTTTCGGGTCGTTTTCTTTACAGTTTCCATGCTGTATTAAACTCTAATTCTGATAAAGAGTTTGCACTAGGCGCAGTATTATTTCGTTAAATTTCCGTGACGATGAAAATTTTATGCCTTATTACAGCCCTCTTGATCACAGCAGCTGGCGTAGCTGCCCAGGAGACCCATAAAGATATTCGAAAACTCTATGCTCAGGGAGAAGCACTATATAACGATGGTGAATACCAGCAGGCATTAATCATACTTGACAAGTGTATCCGTGAAAACGCAACCTTTGCCGAGGCCTATCTTACGCGCGCAGCAACCCGCCAACAGCTTAAGGATTTACAAGGCGCTCATATCGACTACAGCATTTATGTCGAATTACAGCCGGATCAACCAGAGGCACTTTACAGTCTGGCCGCATTAAGATATAAGCTAGGTATGTATTCGCTCGCGAAGCAGGATTTCCTAAAGCTTCTAACGATGCCCTCAGGAGAGACCAATATGGTTTACTTCCGGATTTCTGCGTCAACTACTGGAACCAACCAGATCACTACCGCTCAAAGCGCAATTAAGCCTCAAATTTTTAGCTACTTAGGATTGGTAGAGACACAATTGAATAATCATAAAGCCGCCATTGTGTGGCTGGATTCTGCAATATCGTTACAACCTTCAGAACCGGATTATTTTGTGAATCGTGGGATCGCAAAGGAGGGTATCGGAGATACCACTGCATACTCTGATTATAAAAAAGCGCTTGCGCTAAATCCTGAACATGCTGTTGCCTCACATAACATCGCTATCTTAAAACGAAACAAAGGTTCAGCCGCTGAGTCTATGGATGAACTTGAAAGGGCTATCGAAAGTGATTCCAGCATGCTATACCCCTATCTGGAACGCGCAAGTCAGCGAATGGAGGGAGGATATTATAAAGGTGCTTTGGAAGATTATAATCAGGCACTGACTATAAACGACAAAGATCCGGAAATTTGGTTGAAGCGTGGTATTTTGAAGGAAAAAACAAATGATCTCAAAGGGGCTTATTCAGATTACACGATGGCCATCGGTTTGAATGAAAAATTCGAAAAGGCATGGCTGAACCGTGGCAACGTGCTTAATAAACAGGGAAAATACACCGAAGCCATAGAAGACTACACGGTCGCGATAACTTACAACCCGGAGTATGCTTATGCATTTTATAACCGGGCGATTGCATTTCAAAGGCAAAAACAGTTGATCGCGGCATGTGAGGATCTTAAGAAAGCTGCATTATTGGGCCAGGCTGTAAGTGACAAAATGATGAAGGACATTTGTAAGTAATGAATGGACAAAGCGTGACTACATTCTTAGTTTATCAATTGCCTAAAGCTGAATTCTTTCACTATTTTTTACATGCGACAAACTGGGGTACAGTATACTTCTTTCGGCTATTGCGATAATGCAATGGGGAATTACCAAACGTTTTCGTAAACGCGGTTGCAAAATTTGTCGGATGAGCATATCCGATTTCGTCCGCAATACATTTTATTGTCTTGTCAGTCTCACGCAACAAAAAGATGCTGTACTCCAGTCGTTTGAATTGCAGGTATCGCATGGGTGATGTTTCAAAGGGTACCTTGAAACCGTGCTTGAGTTTGAATTCGTTGATTTGTATCTTTAACTCTGCAGAAAGGATAATCACAAAAATAAGGATTTTATAACTTTAGATTCTGTTCCTGGTTGGCCAACAATTAAAGATCCGGCCTTAACCGTACAAAGACTGGCTCCCTGAACATTTTATCCGGGGTAAGTTTTGAATAACTCACCTCTGCATGAATTTCAGGTGTGAGCCATGTTGAAATTTTCTCATCAACCAATTTACCTGTAACTGGGGGCTTTTTGATTGTCGTCACTTTCTTCAATACATCGGAAATTTCCTTCATTGTTTTGTCATCAAATCCTGTTCCTACCTTTCCACGGTAAAACAACCCCTCCCCTGACCTTTCTGCAATTTGCAAGGCACCAAAGGTTTGATGACGTTCGCCTTTTCCTGGCGTGTATCCTATTATAATGCACTCCGATGTCTGTCTGACTTTTACCTTAACCCACAGATCGCTTCGCTTACCAGGCAAATACTTACTGTCTTTTCTTTTGGCAAGAATTCCTTCAAGCGAATGAAGCTTGGCCGCTTCAAATAGCGCAACACCATCTTCAACATCCTCACTCATCCGATAAGGCGTGTCAGGGCGGATCGCATCTGATAACCACTCCCGTCGCTTTAACAGTGGTTCATTTATAAGTGAACGACCGTCCAGGTAAAGGCAGTCAAATACGTAACAATACACTGAACTTGAAACAGATAACTTTTTAATCGCTGTCTCACCGGTGGCCATCAACCGGCTAATAACCTTTTTAAACTGCGGTTTACCTTCTTTATCAAGACAAACGATCTCTGCATCAAATAGCCCATTCGTTGCACGGAATGCTTTAGACCCTATTTGCAGCTCTGGAAACTGAAGCGATATATCATTCTGATTTCTACTTTTGATAGTAATGTGATCGTCTTCCAGAGAAATGAGCGCACGTATTCCGTCCCATTTAATCTCAAAAATATAGTCTTTGCTATTCGGTGGACTGACATTGTTTTCAGAAAGCATCGGTGGAATATCCTGCCTTAGAAAATTAACCTGAGGTTCGTCCACGCGCTCCAGCAGCCACTCTTTGTCTTTCATTTTGTGAACACGATACTCTCCGGTGACTGCTTTGCTGTTCAGACGAAAATAGAAACCATCTTTCTTCTCCTTGGTAATTTGATATCTTCCCAGTGCATAAATCCACATTTCACCTGCACCATATTGTCCTTTAGGAATTTTTCCATCGAAGTTCAGATATTCGAGAGGATGATCTTCTGTTTGTACAGCAAGCCTTTTAACTCCGGGGAACGGAGGGAGACCTTTCGGTACTGCCCACGATTTCAATACACCATCTTTCTCTAACCGTAAATCGTAATGTAGCCGCGAAGCGTGATGGCGGTGGACTACAAATCGGTTTCCCTTTTCCTCTCCAATACTTACAGAAGGTTCCGGTGTTTTTTTGAAATCGCGCTTCTTCGCATAAACCTCCAGTTGTTCAGGTGATTTGTGTTTTGTACCAGCTGGGTTAGCGGATACTTTTTTCTTTGTTAATTTTTTGGGACGCTTTGTATGTAACGCCACCGCATAGGCGTCAAATCCTTCCCATGCATCACCCTCATTGATGACTTTATCAACTGCTGTTTCGATGTTAAAGACCATAGGGCTACTGATTCTCTCCAACTCCTCCCAGGAAATTGGCATTGAGACAGGTGCTCCATCTCGTCCCCGCAGACTATAGGGAGATACAATACTTTGTCCAGAGCGAATCCTGAAAATATCAACTAACACGCGTCCCTTTCTTGCATCCTTTTTCAGTTGAAGTGTTACCTTTTCACTATGTTGTTCTACAAAAGGTTTAGCTATGTCTTCAGCTGCTTCGAATACAGTATGAAAATCCCATTGAGGCTCTATCGGACAGCAAATATGCAATCCTTTGCCACCGGTCGTCTTCACAAAGGGTGTATACCCGTAAATCTCAAGAACCTCTTTTAAATCAATTGCAATAGGGATGAGTTTTGTGAAATCATAATCCTCAGGGGGATCGAGATCAAAAACCATATAGTCAGCGAAGTCATAGTTTGGTTTACGACTGTGAAGCTGGTGTATTTCAAGAGAAGCAAGATTGGCAAGCCAAACAAGAAGTGCAGGTTCGGTCGCGATGATATAATCTTTTGTTTCCTTACCTAACGCAACAAGTTCAATCCAGTCCGGCGCCCAGCCAGGGCTGTTTTTTTGATAGAATTTCTCACCCGTGATACCATCCGGAAACCTGATCAGCGTTAGCGCTCTACCCTTGACGTGATTCAGCAAGGTGGGTGCAATCTTCAAATAGTATTCAATAACTTTGGCTTTTACAATACCATCCTCCGGGAACAGAATTTTGTCGAGGTTGGAAAGCTCAAGTTCCCGTTTACCTACTTTGACCCACTGTTTTTTCTTCTGAGCCATTCAGGCTTTTTCTTGGATTGAATTTTTAAAGTTAATGAATCCGCAGCACACCGAAGCCAGGAGGAGGCCGCTTATCACGCTGACAATAAAATTTCCAAGATCAAGGTCTTCGGGATGGATGTAAAATCGTATCCATAATATTAATAAGGTCATCAGGAACAATATTATCCAGTAAGAAAACTTAGGATCCCGTACAGGAGTACTATCTGATTTTCGTTTTGCAATAACGTAAACGCCGACAGCAGCTAAACCAACCACAGTGCTTATATGCTGGAGCGCATAAAACAACGGATATCGTACACCGTCAAACGGTATGAATGTACCTTCATAGAAAGGCAAGGTCCTTACAAAGTATGTGTTGTTATGTGTAAACCCATCCCAGAAAATGTGAGAGGCAGCACCCATCAAAGCCGAGATAACAAAAACAAACCAACGGTCTTTCAAGTATTTTATGAAGTCAAGTTCTAACACATCCTGAAATCGTCGCTGAAAAAATAATGGCATGTTGGCGATCAGATTCTTTTTCACGACCTGATGAAACAGCAGAGAAAGGACGACAGTTACGGGCAGGTCAAAATACAATAGTCCGGGAATGGTGTGACCATGCACTCCACTGACCTGCATTTTTAAAAAGTACTCAAAGTCAGGTGAAAGACTGCCAACGATTAATCCAGTAGCAGAAAACAACCTCGACTTTAATAATGGAAGAACAATTGCAGAGTGAGCTGGCGTAAAGGGCATTCACAGATTCTTTTTTGACAAAGCTATTAAATAAATCAGTTACCCATATGCTATTCCATTCCGGGTGACTAATGGTAACCTGCGCTTAAACGGTAATGCATTTTTTTCCCCTCTTGAAGCCGACATCCTAACTGTATTATCAGCGCAAACTATTTCAAAGGCACCCATAACCTCTTGAATAGTCGTACCTTGCCCGACCAAGCCAACAAAATGGGGAATGTATGGTCTTCTTGAGAGTTTGCTTGATTGTATTTTCCATTGCTGTTCCAATTCAGAGTATCGCTCAAGACGATGGAATCGAGGTATTTCTTAAGCCTAAAAAATTCTATAAAAAGTTTTTTCCAAACCTTAAAATTACCAAGCCTGCCTTTGATTCTACGTACATAAAAACCTATCCTAATTACCTCACTACCGGTACATCACTCATCCTGCCTACACTTGATCTTGACCTCGTTTCTGAAAACCAGGCAGCCGCTGCCTCAACATCGAAATTCAGAACAAACATTGGAAGTATTTTAGCTTTTAAAGCGGGTTACCGATTTATAAGTGCTGGTTTTGCAATGCTTGTTTCTTCTGACACAAAAAACAAGAAAGAATTTGCTCCCACGTCTTTTCGTACAGCAACAATTAAATACAACGGGGCCGCATTCTACCTGCAATTCAGGTATATGCGTACAATTGGGTTTACAGACATAAATGAAAATAATAATGTCAACCCGCTGACCGTTTACACGCAGCGAAGAGATCTTCGGTCAAAAGAGTATCAGTTTGAAGGCATGTACAACTTTCACTGGAAAAAATATTCTTACTATGCGGCAATTGACTATACCCAGCGGCAGTTGAAAAGTAGTGTGGGGATGCTGCTGAAAGCCGGAGCATATTACAACGAATTATCAGCTAACGCTGATCTTCTGACCTCCAGTCAAAAATCTTTCTTTGAAGAATTCGATGACGTACAACAGATCAGAAGCACATCGCTTAAACTGGCTCCGGGGATTGGGGCTAATCTTGTCTTTATGAAGAAAGTTTACCTGTCTGCAGCCGTTTTCACACCTTATAATCTTTACGTATATAATAATTTTACAAAAGATGATACTCGGATTAAGAAAGGAGTTAGTGTAGCCAAAGTATTGGATGCCAGTGCAAGTTTTGGCTACCAGTCTGAACGGATCTATGCTGGTGTCCGTTATCAGGGTGACAGCAAACGATTAAAAATGGACGCAGTAACCATGAATACAAAATTCAACTATGTCGGATTTGATATTGGTTATCGGTTCAAAGCACCACGGATAGTGAAAAAAGTTTACAAAGAAACAATGCCACCTGGCATGTAATGCAACCGAAGATTCTTTTCTTAACCTTACTTTGAATCCGCTATATCGTACTGAAGAGTGTTTGGATGAAACGTGCGCCAACTATGCCAGAATTCCTGGTATGCCTTTACTACCGTAAGCCTGCCTGTCAATGTTGTCAGATCCCGACCCGAAAAATTGTACCTCTTATCGCTCGTTAATAGTGTGTCATTCCGTATCAGAAACCTTATAGAATCTGCCGGACGTTCAAAAGCCATAAAACTTTGATCGTCTTCTGCCAACGCAATCACTACTGGTACTCCGCCTACCCGGTCGTTAATTATTCGTTCGTCTTTTAATCGATTCCAGTCATAAGCCTTGCTTTCAGAATTAAGTTGAATACCGATGATCCAGGATTTATCCTCCCATGACAGACTATCTGTCCGTGTTAATTTTCCTTTACTCCTTCCCTTTTCAAATTTTCCCAGAGAATCATATTGATCTTTAAACACTTCATCAAACTGCATGGCAAGGCCTTCAGGATAAAGTTCAAACCATTTCCTTAGCGTAAGCTGGGTTGATTCAACTTCAGGCAAAACTTCACCCTTTAACGGACCGGTCACTGCTTCGCCTGTTGCCTGTCGCCACCAGCTTTTCGTTCTTTCATCTTCAAACATGGCATTGAAATGATCCATACCAACCAGTCTGAACTTTTCCTGTTTACCTTTTACTGCAGGTTCAAAAACACGACCTGTTCGACATACATTGCAATACGTTATGACCATTCGCTTGCCGCCGATTTCATCCTGAACCTGATGATGATATGATAGCAGCCTGATTGGATAAGCTTTCGCTACACCATTGAATGCAACGCCGATAACCAGGCTGCTATCGGTCAGAACACTTTCTGATTTTGGTTTAAAAGTAAGATTCTCAGGTTGTTTAAACATCTTCTCTGCCAACATCTGAAAATTGAACGTATAAACTATGAACAGCGCAACCACTAATACCAGGATTGGTATCCCCTTATATTTAACCTGAAATGCACGCTGCAACCCCAACACAATCATAATCGCAAAGCACACACGGAAATACCAGCGGTAAATGTGCAGGAAATACGCTAGATCAATGCTATTCATTTCCTGACTCCCGGGCATGGGCATTATAAAGTAAACCTTTAGTATCTCATATAATGCAATTCCGACGACTCCGACATAAAATAGCTTTCTCATTGCGATTACCCTTTTTGTGAATGAAATAAATACAAAACCTAGTGATACGGATTATATTGACTATAGCCCTCTTCCGCCCTTTGTTTCCCTCTTTCGATATAAAAGTTTCGGTCTTGTGGAGCCCAGGTACCCAGGCCATCAACATACCTGTTAAACATGCAAAAGGCAGCGGCAATCAAAACCGTATCGTGTATTTCAAGATCTGAAGCACCATGATTTCTGGCGGCTTCAATCAAATCGGGAGTAACGTGCTTACCACCTTTCTGAACGCCTCCTGCAATCTTCAATAATGCCTTCAGCTTGTCGGAAATGGGAGCAGATTGAAAATCACTTTTTATCATGTCTATAAAGGTAATATCACATTCAAGATAATGCTGCGCAATTCCCCCGTGTGCATTCTGGCAAAAGAAACAATCGTTGAGGTACGAGACATAGGTTGCAATAAGCTCCCGATCTCCTCTGGAAAGCGAATTTTCACTTCGCAGTAGGACTTCAGCCAATTCATTTAAAGACTTAGCAGTGTCAGGCCTGAAAGCCATCGGTCCTCTGATGCCGGGTAGCCCGTCCGGTAACTGAATATGTGCCATAATTATTTTTTTAGTGGTTGGGGTAACGAATATCCAATGGTTGCCATATTTCTGCCCATTTCAGCGTACTCCGCAGGATCGTTGGGTGTCAGGCTGGCCAACCCATCAACGTACCGGTTAAACATACTGAACGTTGCGGCAATCAACACTGTATCATGAATATCACGGTCATTAGCTCCGAACTTCCGGGCGGCATCGATATCTTCAGGTGCGACGGCCTTTCCGTTTAACTGTACCTTACCTGCGATATTGAGAAGTGCTTTTAATTTGTTACTCACCGGTGCCGTTGTAACATCATCAATAACGCAATCAACAATTTTACTTTCGTCGCTATATAACACTCTGGCGGCAGCTGCATGGCTGTTCATACAGAACTTGCAATTATTCCTGTTTGAAACGTGTGTAGCAATCAGCTCACGTTCGGCTGATGTTAGCGGTGAATCACCCCGCAATAAGACCTGTGCAAGTTCGTATAGGTGCTTCCCGGTTTCAGGTCTGAACATTACGAGGCTTCGAATGCCGGGTATTACTTCGGGTAATGCAATATATGCCATATCAATTTTTTTATACTTTTTTTGAAAACAAAAGAAATACAAACCCTACTACAAAAACGAACGAAAAAACAAACAACGAATTTCCATACCCTCCTAACGTTACCACCAGAGCTCCCACGAAGAACACCACAGCCGCTGTGAAAATCCTGCCAGCATTGAAACAAACCCCAGTTGCCATTGCTCTTATGGAAACCGGAAAAAGCCTCGGAATATAAACCGATAACAGGCCCTGACTTATTCCAAACATAAAAGAAAGCATCGCTATCTCTATAACCGTTATTAGAGAGAATGTTGTGTTGAGTTTGAACAACAGGAATGAAAGAATAAAGCAGCTCGAGAAACACATTAACATAGCTTTCCGTGTACCCATCGCATTCGAAACCCAACCTGAAACAAAGCCACCTGAAAGTCCACCTGCACCGAGCAGCATCATACTAAGAGCACGTTCACGATGGCCGTCGGAATCTGTTAAAAGACTCTGAACCCATGTCGGTACCCAACTAAAAATTGCCCACAAACCAATCAACATTGATCCAAAAATAACGGACCCATTTAGGATGTCATTCCTGTGTTCTTTCAAATTTTTACGCATTGTATTTTCCCTGACCAGCACTTTCGACATCCTCCACGTTTCGGATTCCCGAAGAATCCAGATTGAAAGAAAGCTCAATACCATTGGAAGAATGCCAATCATAAAACCTTCTCTCCATTCGGAAACGAAATAGTTAACCGCTCCAGACGCAAAAATTCCAACTGGAAATCCAATTGAAAGAATACCAATAAAAACAGCCCTGGTTTTTTGCGGCCATGCCTCCGATAGTAAAGTGTTATTGATTACCAGCATACCTCCTACCCCAAACCCACAGAAAAACCGGAACACCAATATCATTTCCCAGGAAGTAGCAAAACTGATCAGTAGTGTAAACAACCCAAACATCCCAATCGAAAGAATAAGTGCGCCCGCCCGACCAACATAATCACCAATCATTCCGATACAAAATCCTCCAATAGCCCAACCAACAAAATACAGTGCGCTGATGTAGGCACTTACGTGACTGAGTTCGTCCTGAGGAACACTACCCAATAAATCTACCACAAGAACAGGAAGGTAAACGGATAGTAATGTAGAAGCCGTACCTCCCAATACATTACCTGTAAAACAGATGGCAAACATAATCCAATGATACCCAGTGACTTTTTCATCACCTTCTATTAACATTTTCTCATCAAGTGCGGATACCATACTCATCGGAGTAGCTGATCAAATACCACCGACACATAATACACCGCCCCGATAGAAGGTGAACCATAAGCCTGATAAATCTGATTGTTGAAAAGGTTGTTCGCGCCGACTTTAATGATTGACTTCATCGGCAAAACCTTATAACTTACCTGCGCATCTAAAATTGAATATGCGTCAATCGTGCCCGGTCTCATCTGATTAAATGTTCCATACCATTGGAACGTATCTTGCCACCGCCACGCCACATTGAATCCAAAATTTCCAGCGACTGCATTATTTCCGAAGGTTACAGTTGTTCTATACTTCGGTGTATTGAAACGAGGAATTTCATTGGGATCAGCATTCTGCAAATTAAAATCTGCCCATGTGCCGTTCGCACCGATGACGAAATTTTTAGGTAACATATATGTCAGCCCAAGCGTGGCGCCTTGTGAAGTAACCCTATCATCAGCATTTGTATACAATTGAAAAAGATGACGCGTACTGCCGTCCAGCAGATCCATTGCTGCATCCGGGTTAATCGTCCCGTCCGGACTTAGTACAGGGTTCTGCGGCTGCATCACTACCTCATTCAGTATAAAATCGTTGTAGCTGCTGAAGTAATAATTTACATCGACGAAAAGTGTGTTGGCAAATAATCCTTTATATCCGATTTCAAAAGTCTGAACGCGTTCAGGTTTTATATACGGTACGTTCGACTTAACAAGCAAGTCTTTAGAAGTAGAAATAGCCTGCTCGCTTGCCTGCTCCGGCGACGCTCCTCCCTGTAAAGCACCGAAGTATGCACCGTAATAGGCATTAAAGAAAGGATCAAGAGAAGCAGCTGTAAATGTGTTTTCATAAACATTCATCCCTCTGCTATTATCAGGAACACCACCAAGAATTGTTATCGGACCAGCATTTAATTTGATGTACTGATCGCCCGGCGTTGGATTGCGAAACCCCGTTTGAAAAGAGGTCCTGAAATTATGATTGTCTTTAAGGGAAAAGACTGCAGATGCACGCGGTGTAAGACGACCATCGAAATTCTGATTTTTATCGTAACGCAGGGAGCCTGTAACCTTAAGCTTTTCAGCGATCAGTCTTTTGGAAAGTTGCAAAAATGCTCCTCCTTCTTGTATCGTGATTTTGTTGTTGATGTCATCATAAAGTGTACCGTTGGTAAACATGTCATACATTCTGAAATTTCCACCCAACAAAACATCTACAACTTTTACCCTGTCACTAAAGTCGTATTGCCCTTCCACATGATAGAGCTTACTTTGGCTTAGTATTCCTGCACCTCCCATACCCTGCACGGCAATAAGCCTTTCTTTCTCCTGATTAAATTCCGGTGACCCCGGGAGAAACCTTCCCTGATCGGCGAATCCTCTGGCAGCATCATGACTTGAAGGCGTTACGTTATTGATGTCTCCATTAAACGCGGCAGTGTATCGTGTATACCACATTGCATCCGCCTGATTAGGATTTACGACATTACCTTCGAGGTCTCGTACCCAGGTCCGGTTGATGAGTTGTCCGAGGCCTTTTCCGTTGTACGAGTCTTTGGAATCTTCAAGGTTTGCATAGGCACGGATGAAATAATTACTTCCCTTCATCTCCACGCGGTGCTGCTGAAAATTAAAATTGTTTAGTTGAAACCTGTTACTACCTGTGTACGCTGCTCTTCCCTGATTGTAGTTGTATTGATAAATTAACTCAATGTTTTCACGTACGCGATAGTGCAAGGCACCATTTAGCTTTACACTATAAACATTATAATCAAGCAAGTATTGCTCCTCATAACCTGTACGCGAAATACTTCCAACGCCAGGAATCTCAGTAGCAGAGTCATCGCCATAAATATTTAATGCATTCCTTGCCGGATTATTATCACCACGTTCCCCCGGAGCAGTTCCCGGATCAACATCAGTAAAATTGGTAGCATACCAATCAAGCCCCGTCAAATACGAAGCATTGACTTTAAAAGCAAAGCGATTATTAAATGCTTTCGCATAACGGATAGAGTAATCATAGAGACCGTGCGGATCAGCATATTGTTCATTTATATGATTCACTCCTATTCTTGCTTGCGCGCTTAATCCCTGGTAAAGGAAGGGATCTTTTGTGCGCATCATTAAGACACCATTAAATGCGACAGGTCCATACAATGCAGATGCAGAACCCGGGATCAGCTCAGCGCTTTCCATATCCAGGTCCGATGAACCAAAGAGATTACCTACAGAAAAATTTAATCCCGGAGTCTGATTGTCAACTCCATCCACCAACTGCAAAAACCTTGCGTTACCTGTATCATTGAACCCGCGTGTATTAATTTGTTTGTACGTAAGTCCGCTGGTAACCATTTCCACACCTTTGAGATTTTGCAATCCTTCATAAAAATTAATCGACGGGGTTTCGCGGATTGCTCTGCTGTCCATCTTTTCGATGCTGACCGGAGATTGGAGTATACTTTCTTCTACACGTGAAGCCGAGAATACCATTTCATCCATGAGTACCGAATTCGGCGACAAACTAATTGAAAGTTGCTGCTGCTCCGTTACTTCAATTTCTTGCTTTTGATAACCAACCACCGACACCAGCAATGTTAAAGGTGCGGGTATAGAAGTGGTAAATGAAAATTTCCCGTCTGCATCTGTGGTTGTACCCGTAAGTTTTCCCTTGACAACTACTGAAGCCCCAATGATCGACGACTGAGTCTCGGAATCTGATACCGTTCCGGAAATCACTATGCTCTGGGCAACCAGTAGTGAAGATTGAAAAATTGTAACTATAACTAGTAAAAGTATTTTCATATAAAGTTTAATTATAAGGTTCCTGAATGATTTTTCTTTAGTTGATCGTAAGCTTCAGGCATTCTGATGTAGCCATGGTTTACAATTCGGTCCGCAAGTCCTGCATAAAATTTCGGGTCAGCGGGTGCGATGGTTGACAACCCATCAACGTAGCGGTTATACAAACAAAAAAGTGCAGCGATTAAAACAGTATCATGAATTTCAATATCGGTCGCGCCGGCTTTCTTTGCACGGTCGACTGATTCTGTAGTGACACTCTTTCCACTATGCTGTACTTGTTTTGCAATGGTAAGAAGTGCTTTAATCTTTTCACTTACAGGAGCGGTTTCGATATCAAGTTTCACTTTGTCTGCCGTATTGCATTCTCCGTACAGAAGATCTGCGGCCGCTGTGTATGCCGCTGTACAAAACGTGCAATTGTTGTTATGCGATACGACTGTTGCTATGAGTTCGCGTTCGCCTTCTGTTAGCGTAGATGGCCCACGAAGTAAAATCTGAGTTAGGTCGCGAATCGGCTCCGCTGAGTCTTTTCTATATTCAAGCAAGCCCGTGATGCCGGGCAAATGTTCTTCTACTGGTATGTAAGGCATATTAAATTTCGTTGAAGAGGTGCCCGCCAGTGAACCCAAACCGCACACCGACAGGCTTTCCTCTTATTTGGAACCCGGGGAATTATAATTACAATAGCAACCCAAACAAGCTATTGAGTATAAAACACCGACTGATAAATTATGAATGAATGAAAGGATGTGTAGAATTTAAGCTCCTTCGTAACATGCCTATGAGCAATGAACCTTCCTTATGAGGATGCAATATTACAAGCTTAATTTACAGATCCTGGGTGTTTACCCAATCAACTTGGGTGGTGGTGAAGATACAGGCGAAGACTGTGTTAGAAGATAAAACAAAGGTTCGGAAAAAGCACATTCTTGTGACCAACCCTCCGATAAAGAGATTTCAATTTTTGAACTTTGAACGTAGTCCTTAATAAAGCTACCCAAAAGTTTCAACGCTTGTTGTGAGGAAGAAGGAATATCATTGGAAAGCTTTACATAATCTGACATCATACCAAACAGTTTCTTTTCGTTTACATCTTTAATACAAACAACGTAGAGTGTGTCTTTCTCTAATCTTTGCTTGACAAGCTTATAAAATTCACCTTGATATTGGAATTCACCATCCACACGCACATAGTCTTTGGAGTCAGTCCAATATGGAAGAACGAAGGGCATTTTCAGTGTGATCGTTTCATCCTCTGAATACTCCAGCGCATCTAAACGCGAAATCATCTCAGTTTTTGCCTGGTGCCGAAGCCCTATGTAAAGGAAATAATATCCAACAAACTGGAAAATAAAGAGGGCGAGGAGCGCTATAGAAAAGACTTTTTTCAATTCAGGATATCATCTTCGCCTGCATAGTTCGCAAAAAAAATCTAAAAAGCAACCAACTCAATCAATTATTTCAATCGATTACGTCCGCTACTTTCTGGTTTTTTAAGAAAATCATTCCAATTATAAAGCATAATCCAGCAACCACAATTGGATACCAAAGCCCTGCAAAAGGATCGCCATCGGGTTTAGTTTCAGTCTTACTATACTCGTAAAGCATCGTAGCAATGAACGGTGTTAGTCCACCAAATATACCATTGCCAATGTGGTAAGGCAGCGACATGGACGTATAACGAATGCGTGTTGGGAACAATTCCACAAGAAAGGCTGCGATCGGCCCATACACCATAGTAACTAAAACTACCTGGATTAATACCAAACCCGCCATAGCCCAGAATGAATTATCACCTAAAACAACTTCCCTTCTTTTTTCCGTCTTTGGCTCACGTTCACTTCCAACTGACGGAACAATTCTGGATTGTGTTTCTCTCACGCTATTTTCATCCCGATAAAAACGGATCGTTTGAGCTGTGATAACAGAGTCACCTTCTGCATTTATTGATACGGATTTTTCTATTCTTTTAAGGTCAACTACTTCCTGTTGCTGACTCATATCCGCCAGATCAAACATCTTTTTATAAATGGGCCGATATAACAATACTGCCATCAACATGCCTATCATCATAATCATCTTTCGTCCGATTTTATCGGATAGCCAGCCGAAGTAGATGAACAACGGTGTGCCGATAAGCAGCGCAACTGCAATGATATTTCGGGTTTGCACAAAGTCGACGCTACACGTCTTTTCAATGAAAGTCATGGCATAAAATTGCCCTGTGTACCACACCACGCCTTGCCCGGCGGTCGCACCGAATAGAGCTATAAGAACGAGCTTCAGGTTTTCTTTATTCCCGAAACTTTCCTTAATCGGATTTTTCGAGATTTTGCCCTCAGCCTTGATCTTGGTAAACAACGGCGACTCCTGCATGCGTAGTCGGATAAAAATTGAAACGCCAACAAGAACAGAAGATAAAATAAATGGAATTCTCCATCCCCAGTCGTTAAACTCTTCGATACCGACGTATTGACGAACGGCCAGTATCACGCCAATCGATACAAAGAGCCCGAGTGTTGCTGTAGTTTGAATAAAGCTTGTATAGAATCCTCGTTTTGCAGCTGGCGCATGTTCGGCAACATAGGTAGCAGCACCTCCATATTCACCACCCAATGCAAGACCTTGAAGCAAACGCAGTATCAGCACAAGGATGGGTGCAAGCATACCAATAGACTGGTATCCTGGTACGATTCCGATTGCGAACGTAGAGCCGCCCATAAGAATTAATGTCACCAAAAAGGTATACTTCCTGCCAACAATATCTCCAAGTCTTCCAAATACTATGGCACCGAAAGGGCGAACGATAAAACCAGCAGCAAAAGTAGCCAGTGTCGACAAAAATGCTGCAGTTGGATTCGTCTGCGGAAAGAACTGCTCCGAAAGAATAATAGCAAGGCTTCCGAAAATATAAAAGTCATACCACTCAATGAGTGTTCCAACAGATGATGCAGCAATAACGAACCAGAGTTTCGATTTCTCCTGCGGGGTGACGACGGTAGTTTGCATGAATGAATTTTAATCTACAGACTGGAAATATAAGTAGAAATAAAAACCATGCAAACCAGCTTGTCAACAAAAGCACTTAATCAGTCAAGAGACATCGAATTGTTTGGTAACTCAAACTGTAACTAAAATATAGCGTTAGAAAAAAAGCTCCTGTGCAAGCCTGAAAGTATTTGCATGTGCCTCGATGATATCCCTGACATCAGGAGAATAGCCGCCGCCCATGGATGCCACAATTGGTATTTTGTTTTTCCTGGCAATTTCTAAAACCATTTTGTCACGTTGCTTACAACCTTCTCTTGATATGTGGAGATGCCCCAGTTTGTCAGTTGTTAAAATATCAACTCCGCTAAGATAAAAAATGAAATCAGGCTCAATATGTGCCAGTATGTTTTTGAGATTGACTTCAAGTGTTTTCAAATAAAAGAAATCCTCCGTAAAGTCAGCCAACCCAATATCCAGATCAGAAACCTCCTTTACATAGGGATAATTATTCATTCCATGCATACTGAAAGTAAAGACTGCAGGAATATCACAAAAAATCCGGGCGGTACCATTACCCTGATGAACATCCAGATCTACAACCAGTATCTGCTTCGCGATGCCGTTGGCTAATAAGTAATTTGCTGCGATGGCAATATCATTCAACAAACAAAAACCTTCCCCCTTATTTGCAAATGCATGATGTGTCCCGCCAGCAATATTCATAGCAATTCCATACTGAATGGCATATTGAGTACACTGGAGTGTTCCATTCGCGATAATTAATTCCCGATCAATAAGCTGACGTGAAAGTGGAAATCCGGTACGTCTTATTGCTGCTTTTGTAAGGGATAAAGTTTTTAAGGCATGCCAATATCCCACATCGTGCGTGGTCAGAATCCATTTTTCATCGAGAGGTTCCGGATGAAAAATATTTGCTGCATTGATAGTTCCTTCGTAGAGTAATTGCTGCGGCAGCAGTTCATACTTACTCATCGGGAACCGATGATTTTCGGGAAGCGGAAGAATGTATAAATCTGTCCAGGCAATTTTCAGCATCACAAAAGCATGATAAAAACATCAACACAGACGTAATGCAATATGTTTAGTGATGCCCTTCATGGCTGTGCCCGCCATACCATGATTCCTGTAGCGAGTGAAAATGGTCATGCAGGTCTGTTAGCGATTCTCCAATCAATGCATCATCTCCTGCGTTGACTGTTTCGACAAACGCCTTGGTATCATCACTTAATTGTTTAAGGTTTGATTTGGTTTCCTCGTTGTTGACCTTTTCAGGCAACGGTGCACCAAGCCATTTTTCCGCAGCAGCGGCCATCGCTACCGCATTTGATTTGGCAGGCTCAAGATTAGCAGAATCCTTAAAAGGATGAAAGGACTCTGCCATGATCATATGAAACTCATCCATTTCCTGCCATACCTGATCTGATTCATCATGTTGATGACCACCGCTGGCTTCATCGCCTTTCTTCGCCGAACAGGCTCCAATTAAAACCGCAGCGAAAAAGAGTGATAAAAAATGTAGTACTGTTCGTTTCGTCATGGGGTAATAGTTTAATGTACGATAATAATAAAGAGGAACAATTTATCGGTCTTTGAGTCTGTATTTTCGGCCTCTTTCCAACCTTTTGATCAGACGTTTAAGAGCATCCAAATATAAAGTCATAAAAAGAAATAACGTCATGCACCAGATCACCATAAGATTGAAATACAGAGTATCAAAATAATATCCTGCAAAATGTTTAGTGGGCTGATATAAATTTGCAGAAAAGTCCAGATTGTTCGACGGCCGATGTGTGTCGAGATAAATAGGATATATTTTTTGCACCAATGTGCCTTTATATTCTATGATGCGTTCAAAAGATGCAATATTTTCCACGGCATCAGTTACGGCCTTATTAACGAAACGATTTTTCAATTCATCGTACTGCGCTGCCTTATCCGGTGTATCCGTTAATTGAGCGATTAATTGTTCACGTTGTTTCGAGGCCCTGTTGATTCTCAAACTATAATATTGCCTGAGACTAGTTAGCAACTTTGACGTTTTCAACAGCAATGCTGAATCAAGTTTTCCGACCACCAGTCTGTCTGCTTCAGGAAATTTATCTTCACCAATAAACTTTAACTCATTTTGGATTTCATTCCGGAGTATACTAAGGGAAGCCACCATGTTTTCAGCAGTATTATTTCGCCATTGTGACCGGTGATTTAAAGCATATGCTAATTTTGATTCCAACGCCGGAATATAATAAATACGCTTATATTCAGCTTCGGCAAACGTTTTATCCATTTCATAGAACTGCTTTTGAAATGGATTATCCTTAAACTGAGTTACCATAAATGCTTCAAACGCCCAGCGGGAAGCCATCATCTCTCCGACCAACGGTACGCCAACAGGCTTGGATACATTTGGATTAAACTTATCGAAACTGATAACTACACCGCTCAATAGCAACTGTGGTATGACAAGCAATGGTATCAAAATATAAATCGTTACAGCTGAATCAAATGATGCGGAGATGTTCAGGCCGAGCATATTTGCAAAACAGGAACAACTGAAAAGTATCACCCAATACCGAAGTTCTGTAAGTGGAATTTCGAGAATTAAGTTCCCTACCACAATGAACAACATTGTTTGAATAGCTGATATTACGAACATCACCATTACCTTCGAAACCAGATAGCTGCTTCTGCTGAGGTGTAAAAATTCCTCTCTTTTCAAAATCTTCCGATCTCTGAAAATTTCCTCCGCACTCATGGTCAGTCCGAAGAAAAGCGCAACCACAACACTCATAAAAAAGTACACGGGAATGTTGCTGTTGTGATAAAAACTATAGCCCCCCTGAAGCGCCTCAGAGCGATTATAAAACTTCACCATAAACGCAATAAAAAAGGCTAACACGGGTGCCTCTAACAAATTGATATATAAGTATTGTGTATTCGAAAGCTTAGCAAGCACATCCCGTGTGACAAATACCTTAAGTTGTTTAAACCAGTTTGGAATTTCCTGTGCTACAGGAAGAGATTCCTTTACATGTTCAACCTTCGGGATTTTAATTTTTTGTTTGAAATATTGATACCACTGGCCTGGAGATACCTTTCGCGTGTTGGTCAGTCGTCCATATTCATTCACCACCCGTGTTTCAATGATGCTAAAAATCTGTTCAGGATTAATGTTTCCGCATTCTGGACAAGCACCCTGCGCTTTATTAGCTGCATTGATAATATCCCGAAAGTAAAGTACGGTCTCGATAGGGTTTCCATAGTAGATCTGAAAGCCCCCGACATCCATAATTATAAGGGTGTCAAACATTTTAAAAATATCGGACGACGGCTGATGGATTACTACAAACACCATCTTACCTCTCAGAGACAATTCTTTCAGGAGGTCCATGATGTTTTCCGAATCGCGGGAAGATAACCCTGACGTTGGCTCATCCACAAAAAGGATTGTAGGTTCACGGAGTAATTCAAGGGCAATGTTCAGGCGCTTACGTTGCCCTCCACTGATTGTCTTGTGCATTGGAGAACCAACTTTCAGATCTCGGATCTCTGTTAGTCCAAGGTTAACCAACACACGGATCACAAGTTCTATGATTTCTTTTTCGGCATAATGACCAAAGCATAATTTCGCAGCATAGTAAAGGTTTTCAAAAACCGTAAGCTCTTCAATTAGCAAATCGTCTTGAGGAACATACCCGATGATGCCTTGTACTTTACCGGGATGTTCATGTATATCAATGTCATTAACCAAAACCCGGCCACTGGAAGGTTTTTCTGAACCATTTAAAACATTTAGTAAAGTTGACTTCCCTGAGCCACTGGCTCCCATAAGTCCAATGAGTTTCCCTCCCTTTTCAGCAACATTAACATTTTGCAGCCCGGCCCGTCCGCTTTTAAAATGGTAGAATAAATGGTCTGCCGTGAATGATATTTTCGATTGACTTTCATCCGTAAGAAACTTTCCAACGATATCACTATAATAAATCGGACCGACCTTATCACCGCGAATTGTACTACCCGTGGGAAAAACGTCAATCTTCCGGCTTTTTAGCAGGATACTATTCAGATACAGTGTTGTAATACCAAGATATTTGATCAGGTAAATTTCGGCATCCACCAGATGCAGGATGGCTATTAACCCTGTAAGATCCTTTTCAATAAGACGTGGACCAAGGCATTCACCCGATCCTTCATCAATGATTAAAACCTCCGGTGAGGCGAGCTCGTCAATATCATGCCCGGTAACAAAAGATTGCAGCATAATTACATCGTCCTTTTTCAACTTCAGAGCCTGACCAATGTAGAATATAAGGTTGCCCTGCCGATCAGATATTTCCTCATCAGCATACACTAATTCTATGATCTTTACAATCATTACAACTTTCTGTTGCATGGTGAGCGCCTGGTTCACCTGCTTCACAATTTTCATGATCTTCGCCCAATCATCAACAAATTGTTGCGTCGCAGAATCAAGGTTACTTAGTTCTTGCCGTGAATCAATTTCATGGGTTTGTGCGAATTGATCAAAAAGCTTTAGATAATAATTCGTAGCCTCACGGTTAAGATGAAGGCCTAAAAAGTCCTTGATGTTGTTTCGTTCCGCTTCCGTAATCCGTTCGCGGGCAACAATAGCAAAAAGTTGTAAGATAGCTTTGAGTAGTTCCTCACTCATGATTCAATTTCCAACCCGAAAATAGCGTTAAAATTGAGGAAAATAAAGGTCTGCATTTTAGATCAACGAAGTATATGTAACATCAAACGATTTATGTTTAAACACGGCATAGTTAACGGTCAACGAATAAAAAAATAGGCGGTCTCATTCAAGACAGCCTATTCTTTATTATTAAAATGAATTTTGTGTTACCCTATCTTTGCAACAAGCAAGTCTCCCAAAACAAACAGCCCTTCTCTTAAAAACTCATCTTCCATTTCCAAAAGATCTACTGGAGCACCTTTTTCCTTGCCGCCAATTCTGGTACCCATCTTGTCATTCGCAGCTTTGCGCTTTTCTGCCTCTTCCATTTCGGATTTTCTAATCGCTTCGTTTAACGAAACTCTTGTCTCCTTAAAACTCCTACGGGTTTCATCGGTTTCAGCAGCATATCTTTGTAGGGGGGCGTCAGTTTTCAATCTTTCCTGATACTGCCTGTTGAGTTCTGCGAGTGTTCTATCGTTAACCATCGGTGTTTTCTTATACAACGTCCCTTTTATCTCATCCCATGGTAAAGCGCTGGCAAGTGAACTTTCGCCAAATTGTTCGGGATCGAGCGCGGTTGGTAATTTTATATCCGGCAGCACACCTTTATGCTGTGTACTGCTGCCTGTTACCCGGTAGAATTTCTGAAAGGTTAATTTCAGTTCCCCCACCTGACTTTTCGGGTCGTTGATAAAACGCTTAAGATCAACTACGGTTTGTACCGTGCCTTTGCCATAAGATGATTCACCGACTATCACTCCCCGGCGATAGTCCTGAATAGCACCTGCAAATATCTCTGAAGCAGACGCACTAAATCGGTTTGTCAAGACCACAAGGGGGCCACTGTAAGCGACCGCCGGATCATCATCCTTTCCAATATCAATTTTATTACTTGAATTTTTAACCTGCACTACCGGGCCATCTTTTATAAAAAGACCGGTAAGATCAATTGCCTCCGCCAGCGAGCCGCCTCCATTATGCCGAAGATCAAGGGCCAACCCGTCAATTCGTTCTGCCTGAAGTTCTTTAATAAGTTTTTGAACATCGCGCGTAGTACTGGTATAGTTGGGGTCGCCCTTTTGGTAGGCATCAAAGTCCATGTAAAAGCTTGGCAACGTTATCACGCCGAGCTTCAAGTCTTTACCCTCCTTCTGATAATTAATTACGGATTTCTGAGCTTTTAGATCTTCCAGTTTTATTTTATCCCTAACCAGGGAAATAACTTTCGAAGGCCCTGTAATTCCAGTTTCGGCAGGCAAAATTTGAAGTCTCACCGTAGTGCCTTTAGGACCTTTTATAAGCTTGACAACCTCATCTATCCTCCAACCAATTACATCAACAATTTCTCCATTATCACCCTGACCCACGCCAATGATCCGATCATTCGCGGTGATAAGACCACTCTTATCCGCCGGCCCCCCGATAATTACCTCTGCAACTCTCGTGTAGTCATTCTCGGTTTGTAATCTTGCTCCAATACCTTCGAGAGACAAACTCATTTGTTGTTTAAACAAGTCCGCGGCTTTTGGCGAAAAATAGGTCGTATGTGGATCGTACGCTTCGGTGATCGAGTTCATATACATACTGAATACATCCTCACTATTGAACTGACTAATTGACTTATTGAATCGCTCATATCGCTCCGTGAGTGTCTTCTCTATCTCTGCCTGGGTTTTCCCAGCCAACTTCAGGCTAAGCGCCTGGTTCTTTATACTTTTCCTCCATACTTCATTCAGCTCTTCTCCGTCTGCGGACCAGGGCTCTTTCTCACGATCACTTTCATAAAACTCATCTTCGGAATAGTCGAACTCTTTTTTTATCAAATGGTTTTGGATATAGTCCATCCGCTCTTTAAATCGCTTTCTGAAGACACCATACACATTATAGGCAACGTCAACATTTTCTGCTCTCGTAAGGTCATCAATTTTATATCGATACTTTTCAAAAGAATCTATATCCTTCTGCGTAAAATAAGTCTTGTTATTGTCGAGGCTTTTGATGTATTCATCGAGAATAACTGAACTAAGTGAATCGTTTAGACTAATTTTTCTATAGTGGTTATTGTCTAAAATGTATGCGATGATTTTTGCCTCTTTACCGTAAATCGGTTTCGCCTGCAATTGGGCTGTGTCTGCGGGATTTACTGCAAACGCAAATCCTGTGACCAATACCATTACACTCAAAATCCCTGCAAAAAATACTCTTTTCATCTGTGTATAGTTTAATTACAAAGTGTTAAATCAAGTTGTGTTCCGCCCGTCAGACTTGAAATTTGATTCAACTAAAACATTATTTTAATATCATTCTCCAGAATAAGGCAAAAGTTATGCCCTAGATTTAAACGTAGGTACGGTGGCATAAGGTTCTCTCCATTATATAATAAAGGAAAGCAGTTTTATGTTTTACCTTTGGGATGAAATTCTCGTCCGACCTACGCAGATTTCTCTGAATCGTATTCATCGAGGAATTTTTGAGCCTGACCGATATTCTGGAACTCAAAAAACTTTTTCCCACCCATGCTCGTGTGGATTTCTACCCGAACGATATCAATGTTTTTATTCTTCTTGAAGGTATGCCGGGTAGCACTTCGATAATCCTCGGCTTCTTTGTTAGATATATTAAAAGCAGTGGCCCTTACAGACTTACAATAATAGCACTGAAAATGTTTGATGAGCTCTCCGGGAGCGTCCTTCGCCGGTTGCCTTGTGATTTCTTCCTTCACCACCTTCATAGTGTAAAAACCACAGCTGTTGCATTTGAGCGCCTGAAGGTGACCTGGATACTTTTCAATCTTAACTTCGCTCGACTTTTCATCAATCCATACATCGTAGTCTATAGAGAAAACGTTTTCTTCTGCCAACATTCCCTCTTCGAGGTGTACATCTTCCTCTTCTTCACCGAGCAATCGCAACTTATTACCCGATTTTCCAGTCCGCGGCATGTACCGCCATTTCTTAAGCTTTCGGTTCAGAATCGTTGGATAATAGTATTCGAGGATAAGGAAAGATACATAGGCTACCAACGTACCTCCCGCAATTGAAATGAAGAGCCGAACAAAAAACCACACTCCGAGTGTCTGAAGATCACCCATACCATACAGGTTTATGATCAACATCACCGAAATACCAAAACAAAGAAATACTTTCTTATAGATGTTGATTTCGTTTGAGTTGATATAATCATACTTTCCCTTAAAGTCGCTGATGGTTGATACCCTGACATTGTGAATAACATAAATCACTATGGCTATTGTGGCCATTGCAATCGCACCAATAATCATGGCAAAGTGCCAATACTCAAGAAAGGGGCTTGGAGAAGAAGTCTGCATGGATAGAATTTATTGCTTTTAAGTGCTTTTAAAGATAAATGAATAAAACGAATTCACCCGCCTGATTGATCTACATCCGGGGTCAATTTTTAACCACCACCGAAATGTCGGCATCCCCCATTCCGACAGAACACTATTTTTTAGACGGTTAACGCAACGGGCGCCTAATAGCTCGTATGCAATTTTGCACTGCGATCTGCCACGAAAACTGGTTTGAACACAAATGTGAAATATCCCACACTTTTGATTTAAATCAGATTAAAATATTAATTAGCTTTGTGCAAAAATACACAAACATGACTGACTTTGAACGTAAAAAACTCGAAGTAGAAATGCAGGCATTTACATCCAGAAACTTTATAAGGCCTTCCCAATGTAAAGATCTGGAGCAAATTCGATTTTATGTAAGTGAATTGTGCCATAAAATAGAAGAATACAAACAAAACTTTGATTACGTACCCGATAGTGCATACGTTTTGCTGGCAGAGTATAATTTAAGACAAAATTCAATTCTTAGCACTGGCTTCTTAAATACGTATTGCAAGCTATGAGGTACATACCTTCACCTATCCCCATTCAATTCAGCTTCCTGTACAGTGCTACTGCAAACGCATCGGGAAGAATGCAATACCATAAAATAAAGCCTGGTTACAGCAAACTTCGGATCAGCCGGGCTGAATTTATTACAGCGTATAATGACGCTAACATCATCGCCATAAATCCGTTACCACTCAAAGGGCACGATACCGTATTCCAGTTTGAGTTTTACCTTTGAATCATTTCAAAAGCTTTTGAAGATTAGCAGGACTATAATTTATAGACTTTAGTGTCTTATTATCTGACGACCTGTAAATCAGCCATTTACCAGCTTCTTCTTTGTAATAACATTCGGTACCATCCTTTTCCTTGTAATATTCAACGGTGGCTTTAGCCTCAGTTTCAGAAATACAAGCTTTACTCATATTCGACCGCTGCACTTCTTCAAAAAGCGCCTTAAATTTTTCTCCAAGTCCGAATTCAAGAATAGCGCCGGATAACACATACTGTATATCACATAGTGCATCCGCTACTTCTACAATATCCCCTTCCAGTATAGCTACCTCAAGCTCCTTTAATTCTTCCGCGATGAGGGCAACGCGAAGTTTACATCGGTTCTCATCGGGTATGGCGGGAGTTTCAAGTATGGGGTGTTTAAATGTTGCGTGAAATTCAGCAACAAGATTTAGGGTTTCGGGTTGGTTCATAAGTCTGGAATCCAAATTGGTAATTAACTGAAATCAATTTTTCGTTACAATGATTTAATGGGCCGAATAACGCAAAAGCAAAACGATTTTAAAAAATTGGCGTATTTTTACCTGGAACCAGTATTCGAAACTTGCACCTGGGGGTTATTTAGGTGCAGCTTTTAAAGTTAAATTTTAGCAAAGTTTGAAATGAGTGTATTCAGAATGAATATTGCAAGGAACACCTTTAGCCTCTTCATGGGTTTAATCATTTTGAATATGAGCTTTTTCCTTGCCGAGGTGTCTGCTTTGGGTATTGATCAAAACGAGGAACTAATGGAGAACATAGTTAAGCTATTCGCAGGGTGTTCAGAGGACGACAAGGATGGATGTGCCCCCTCAAATGAAGAAAACCCCTCTATTAAACAAATTAATATTTTCTTTACCAATCCGATACCTGGAACAGGCAGTTGTTCGCCATTGTCTCTATTCGATGGGTCATTATTTTCCCAAGGTGTGCCGCGATTCGGAAATGTCGAAATTTTTATTCCACCGCCTGAGCTCCGCTGACGGTTCTCCAACATTCTAATCATCATTTTTTTGCTTTGTAAGTATTGAGCGCAGGTTTGGCAATTCCCGCAATAAACTTGCATTGAGCATAAAGAGATGGTTCAATTAAATCATACTTTGTAAAGTCTCATTAGGAAAAATTAAAATTTATGAAATTATACCATTCCTTACTGGAAGGAAACAAAAAGTGGGTAAGGGAGAAACTCGAACAAGACCCGGATTTCTTCGAAAGGCTCTCCAAAGGTCAGAGTCCTCAGTTTTTATGGATTGGGTGCTCGGACAGCAGAGTGCCTGCAAATGAAATTACGGGTACACAGCCAGGAGACATCTTTGTGCACCGTAATATTGCCAATATGGTTGTGCACTCCGATATGAATATGCTCAGTGTACTGGATTATGCTGTTAATGTTTTAAAAGTAAAGCACGTCATCGTTTGTGGTCATTACGGATGTGGCGGAGTAAAAGCTGCAATGGACAATGAGCAGCACGGCCTGGTTGATAATTGGCTGCGTTACATTAAGGATGTGTATAGAACTCATACCGATGAGCTCGATGCAATCCAAGATGATGAATTAAGATTTCAACGATTTGTAGAATTAAATGTAATCGAACAAGTGTTTGACCTGACAAAGACGTCTATCATTCAGAATGCATGGCGAGAAAGGAATGAACCAAAAGTTCACGGATGGGTATATAGCCTGCAAACCGGACTGATAACCGATTTAAACGTTAGTTTTGATAATACCTCTAAGTTGTCGTCAATTTACAGAATCAATAGTAAAGTTGTTGCCGGCTCACAAATTCAAAAAGAAAAGGAGACTGCATAAATGAGCAAAGATCAGTTTAATCCAATCAAGAATTTCAAAACTGACTTACCCTCAAGTATAGTAGTTTTTCTGGTCGCCCTGCCACTTTGTTTAGGAGTAGCATTGGCTTCCGGCGCACCGCTATTCTCGGGTATAATAGCGGGCATTGTGGGCGGAGTCGTTATCGGAACACTCAGCGGTTCGGCATTAAGTGTCAGCGGTCCGGCAGCAGGATTAACAACCATAGTACTAGCTTCTATTACCTCTATGGGGAGCTTTGAAGCTTTTTTGGTAACCGTTTTTCTTGCCGGCTTAATCCAGCTGATTCTCGGCTTTGTTAATGCTGGGCAAATTGGTAATTATTTCCCCTCATCTGTTATTAAAGGAATGTTGGCTGCCATTGGAATCATACTAATCCTCAAGCAGATTCCTCATGCTTTCGGGTATGATAAAGACTTTGAAGGCGATGAAAGCTTCTTTCAACAAGACGGCAAAAATACCTTTACTGAGCTTGTTCAAGCCTTCAATTACATCAACCTAGGTGCTCTTGTCATCTGTATTATAGCGCTGTTTATTCTGATTTTCTGGGAAAAACCGTTTATTAAAACAAAGAAATTTTTAGGTCTGATACCTGCCCCACTTCTGGTTGTACTCACAGGCGTTGCATTAAATGAGGTGTTTAAGCACACCATACCACAGTGGTCCATTACAGCTGACCATTTGGTATCTCTGCCCATTGCCAGTGACGTGTCTTCCTTTGTTGGTCAATTTTCCTTTCCGGATTTTTCAGTTATCACCACCCGGGAATGCTGGATAGTGGCTTTTACTATTGCAATTGTTGCAAGCTTGGAAAGTCTTCTAAGTATCGAAGCCGTTGACAAACTCGATCCCTTTAAACGAACTACTCCGTTGAACCGCGAACTGAGAGCACAAGGTATCGGAAACATGGTAAGTGGTCTTATCGGTGGAATCCCTATTACGGCTGTGATTGTAAGAAGTTCTGCTAACGTTGCGGCCGGTGCACGAACCAAAACCTCAGCAATCTCTCACGGCCTATTGTTACTTTTAACGGTCCTTTTTATCCCAGGCTTGTTGAACAAAATCCCATTAGCGTCCCTCGCCGCAATTCTATTAATGGTCGGTTATAAACTTGCAAAACCTTCGCTGATACTGAGTATGTACCGTAAAG
Source organism: Chryseolinea sp. (assembly GCA_041747735.1). Lineage (GTDB taxonomy): Bacteria > Bacteroidota > Bacteroidia > Cytophagales > Cyclobacteriaceae > Chryseolinea. The sequence goes on along the minus strand of JBGTEP010000071.1, from coordinate 63,438 downwards.
GAAAGGATCAATTCATACCCTTCGTCGTTACAATTCTGGCTATTCTTTTTTCCGACCTCCTCATTGGAATTTTAATTGGGATTCTTGTCGGATTGTTTTTTGTCTTAAAGACTAACTTCCACCGTGCACTATTTAGCGTGAATGAAAATGGCAACTACCTGATCCGGCTCACGAAAGATGTGTCTTTCCTGAATAAGGCATTGCTGCGCGAAACATTCACGAACATTCCAAATGGCAGTACAGTAATTATTGATGGCTCCCGGTCAGCATTTATCGATCAGGATATTCTCGAAACTATAAGTGATTTCAGGGCTTCCGCACCTAACAGGGATATTACAGTAGAATTAAGGCAATCCATTACCGCACACAATCCAATTTTCAAATTATGACCATCAAAGAAAAAATGTTGTTAGAGGGCAAAGCCTGGGTATTGGAAAAGCTTAACCTTGATGAATCGTATTTCGCACGCCTGTCAGAGATGCCGACGCCGAATATCCTTTGGATCGCATCTTCCGACAGCCTGGTACCTGTTCGTGAATTGACGAATACCGAGCCAGGCGAAATATTGGTTTATCGCAATATGGCTTCCCAGGTTCGTCCGGATGATATCAGCCTCATGGCTACTATACAAGACGCTATTGAAGTATGTCGAATCGAATACATAATTGTTTGCGGCTACAGTCATTGCGGTGGAGTCCGGGATGTTTTATTAGGATCAGCTGATCGTCCTTATGTTAACAATTGGCTCAGCGGACTTATCGAGCTATATCATAACAATATTGATGAACTGCAGCAACTGGATTTTGAACAAAAAGAAAAACGGTTGAGCGAATTGAATATTAAGGCCCAAATTCTGAATTTAAGTAAGTTAGAGGTAGTCCAGAAGGCATGGGAAAAAAGCAACAAACCGATGTTACTCGGATGGTACTTCGACCTGGCGGACGGATCGATTCAGGAAATTTTTTCGATGGAATCAAATCACAAACTCAAACAAGTTGCTTCGCTTTAAGCTTGCGCCATCACACATATTGCAAAGTAATCACTTGTGTCGCTGAAACGAGCAAGATTTTTTTTCAGAACCTTCTGGCTTGCTTTTTTATATTTGCACGCTAAAACCAGATGAATGATAATTAAGAATTTTGTTGAAGAGTTGCGCTGGCGGGGAATGCTTCATGATGTAATGCCAGGGACAGAGGAACAACTGCTAAAGGAGAGCACTTCCGGGTACATAGGTTTTGATCCAACTGCTGATTCTTTGCATATCGGTCATTTAGCGCAAATTATGGTATTGCGTAACTTTCAGAAAGCGGGTCACAAACCTTTCGCGTTGGTGGGTGGTGCTACAGGAATGGTAGGCGATCCATCCGGTAAATCAGCAGAGCGAAACTTACTTTCCGAAGACGTGCTTCAGCATAACGTTGCCTGCGTAAAATCTCAGCTCGAGCGATTTCTGGATTTCAGTGGAAATAATGCTGCTGAAATGGTAAACAATTATGATTGGTTCAAAGATTTTAAGTTCCTGGATTTTATCCGCGAAGTAGGGAAGCACATCACTATAAACTACATGATGTCGAAGGATTCTGTGCAAAAACGTTTGGATTCAGGTTTATCTTTTACGGAGTTTACCTACCAGCTTGTACAAGGTTATGATTTTTATTGGTTATACAACCATAAGGACTGTAAGCTTCAGATGGGTGGCTCAGACCAGTGGGGCAATATTGTAACAGGAACGGAGCTAATTCGGCGGAAGTCGAATGGAAATGCTTTTGCGCTGACTACCAAACTGATTACAAAAGCCGACGGAACAAAGTTTGGAAAAACAGAAGGCGGAAATATCTGGCTTGATAAGTCCAAAACTTCACCCTACAAATTCTATCAATATTGGCTCAATACAAGTGATGAAGATGCTTCAAACTTTATAAAAATTTTTACGGAATTATCCCGTGAGGAAATCGAAGCTCTCCAAACTGAACATACTGCTGCACCAAACCTTAGAAAGCTTCAACTTGAACTGGCTAAAGTAATAACCATACGGGTACACTCTTTTGCAGATTATGAGTCAGCTGTCAGTGCCTCGAACATTCTTTTTGGGAATTCGACTACTGAAGAACTTCAGCGTTTGGATGAAGACACTTTGTTATCCGTTTTTGAGGGTGTTCCACAGGCAACCATTAGTAAATCAGATTTTGAAAACTGCGCCACGGTAACAGATCTCCTGTCGGTCGCAACCAGTAATCTGGTATTTTCTTCAAAAGGAGAAGCGCGGAAAATGATTCAAGCCGGCGGGGTTAGTATCAATAAAGAAAAAATTCTGGATGGCAACGCTAAAGCCACAGTAGGATTATTACAGAACAAATATCTTTTGGCACAAAAAGGTAAAAAGAACTACTACCTGATTGTAGTTGACTAGCACTACCGTTGGATGTAAAAAGAGCCACTATCACTAGCGGCTCTTTTTCTTATCCAATTACTTAAAGGAAAGTATTATTTTCCGGTCGTAAATAATTTATATCCTAGGGATACCTGCCACACCTGATTTCTTGTAGCCTCCAGGGTAGGGTTATCCTCTACGTCAGTTAACCCTAAATTGTATCGTCCGTCAATGGTCAAACCAAAAGGCAGATCCCAGCCTACACCTAGTGCTACGCTTATATCAGAACTCTTATACGCATTTTCAATGGTAGTACCGTTTACATCTTTTACTACAGGGTCATTCATCAAAAAACCGAACTGAGGTCCTACTTGTAAATTAATTCCGGCAACGGTGTACAACTTTAAAATAACGGGAACATTTACATAATTAAAATTAGAGCTAAAATCGGAGGTATTGGGTGACTTCACCTTCGAGCCCTGTTGTGAAAACATGACTTCTGGTTGGATTCCGATTTTTTCAAACTTAATCAACGTGAACGCACCGACATGGTAACCGGTCCTGTTTTCATAAGTTGTAGTGGGGCTGGATACATCGAGATTGGCAAAATTAAGCCCCCCTTTTAACCCCAATGAAAACTGTGCTTGTGCAAAACTTCCAATGCTTACTGATAGAAGCGCAAAAACCACAATTATTACTCTTGCTTTTTTCATAGTATTAGTTTTTTTGAAAATCCATTATCCAATATCGTTCCATTTTTTAGGCGATCACCGCATTCACAATCATTAAACTGAGGAAATCCTCAGTTGTTGTGTTGGAGGACCTGTTAGTTTCCCAGATAATACCTGAAACCAAGCGTAGGGTTAAATGAACTTAACCCAAATGTAATATTGGTCGTTTTATCATTATCGTCATCTTTGTCGGGGTCCGAACCTGCAAATGAAATTCCTTGTAACGAAAGATCCAAAGCCCAGTGCTCGTTAAAGAAGTAAGAAAACCCTGGCGACAAATACACCGAAAAGAAACTTGATTTGGTTTCATTCTGTCCGTCAGGGCGAAACTTGGCCGTCCCAAACAGGGTACCGAGTTCACCAAAAAACGCAAATTTTTCGTTTGACGTAAACTTATAATAACGGGCAAAGGGACCAACCCCAATCGTGGAGTATTTATCGTCGCCACCAAACCCATCATCTTCTTTGCCTGAAAACAAAGCAACGTTTAAACCCAACGCCAGGTTGTCGGTAATAAAATAACCTGCGCTGGGTGCAAAAGTAAATTCGACAGTCCGAATGTCCTCGCTTGGTCTTTGTTGCGTCTCGGAGGCTACCTTGAATGATCCCCCAAAAAATAAATTTCCTTGCGATACTTGCCCTTTTACGTCATTCAATAGTATACTGAATGTCATAAACATGAAGATTGTTTTTTTCATAGTATGTTGTTGTTGTAGTTGCACAAAAGTTCATAAAAATCCACGTTTGGCATTCCGGATTTCGATTTACTCAATTAAAATCAATTAAGTAGCTATTAACAACGCCAGAAAGCATGAAAGGAAATTCATGCCCGCACAGCTGACGAGCAAACTGTTTTTATGTCATTCAAAATCAAGCAGACGGCAATCGATGTTATACGGCAACGTGACGCGTAAATCAGGATTCAATTTCAACTCCTCCTTGATAGCCCATAAAGCATTCTCATTTCTTCCCCATGCTCTTCTGGCGATGCCGTTGTTAACATCAAAATGAAGCATGCTCTGCACTCTGTGGTCTGCATCAGCACTACCATCCAACAGTAAACCAAAACCTCCATTTATCACCTCACCCCAGCCTACACCTCCGCCGTTGTGAATTGAAACCCAGGTCGCACCGCGGAACGAATCACCAATTACATTATGTACAGCCATATCAGCTGTGAAGCGGGATCCATCGTAAATATTTGACGTCTCCCGAAACGGACTGTCTGTTCCTGAGACATCATGGTGATCCCTTCCGAGAACTACCGGACCAATCATACCATCGTGAACCGCTTTGTTAAAAGCCAGTGCAATTTTAATTCGACCTTCCGCATTTGCATATAAGATACGAGCCTTCGACCCCACAACAAGTTTGTTGCTCTCTGCCTGTTTGATCCATTGGATATTGTCCTGTAATTGAGAACGTATTGAGGCAGGGGCATCGATCAAACTTCGCTCAAGTACCTGGCACGCCAACTGATCAGTTATTTTTAAATCACTCTCTTTACCAGATGTGCATACCCACCGGAAAGGACCAAATCCAAAATCAAAACACAAAGGTCCCATGATGTCCTGGACGTAAGATGGATACCTGAAATGAATACCATCTTCATCCATAACATCTGCACCTGCACGTGAGGCTTCCAGGAGGAATGCATTTCCATAATCAAAAAAATACGTGCCCCGTGCAACATGCTTGTTTATTGTGCCTGCCTGTCTCCTCAGAGAACTTTCGACTAATCCTTTAAACACTCCAGGATCATTTACCATTAAAGCATTAGCCTCTTCATAGGTCAAGCCAACAGGATAGTAGCCCCCTGCCCAGGGGTTGTGTAGTGAAGTTTGATCAGACCCGATGTCAATATAAATGTCTGCGTCATAAAACTTCTCCCATACCTCAACAATATTTCCTTGAAATGCAATGGAAACAACCTCCTTCTTCTTTTTAGCAACCTTAACTCTTTCAGCCAGTTCATCAAGCGTTACTATCATCTCGTCCACCCAACCTTGTTCATGTCTCTTTATAGCTGCATTACTATTCACATCTGCAGCCACAGTGATACAGCCCGCAATATTGCCGGCCTTGGGTTGAGCTCCACTCATACCTCCCAATCCAGAGGTGACAAAAAGTTTACCTTCAAGTCCTTCTCCATTTTTACTGATTTTTCTCCCCGCATTTAAAATGGTAATGGTTGTACCATGTACAATTCCTTGTGGTCCGATATACATATATGATCCAGCCGTCATCTGCCCATACTGGGTTACCCCTAGCGCATTAAACTTTTCCCAATCATCTTGTCTGGAATAGTTTGGTATCATCATACCGTTGGTGATAACCACTCGCGGAGCATCTTTTGACGATGGAAAAACACCCATAGGATGACCTGAATACATGTGCAACGTTTGCTCATCTGTCATTGTAGCCAGGTACTGCATCGTCAGGAGATACTGAGCCCAATTTTGAAAAACAGCGCCATTCCCTCCATAGGTTATCAATTCATGGGGATGCTGCGCGACATCGGGATCAAGATTGTTTTGAATCATCAACATAATGGACGCGGCATGCACAGACTTAGCCGGGTATTCTGAAAGCGGACGAGCACGCATTTTATATGGAGGTCGAAACCGGTACATATATATTCTTCCAAACTTAACCAGCTCAGTATAAAATTCTTTTGCCAATACAGGGTGATGCTTTGGATGGAAATACCGCAACGCATTGGATACAGCAAGCTTCTTTTCCTGGATCGATAAAATATCCTTTCGTTTTGGAGCATGGCTGATCGTGTTGTCATACTCCTGAGGAGTCGGCAATTCATCCGGGATACCCTGTAGGATGTGAGCCCTGAAATCAATTAACTCCATAACGCAAGGCTTTTACTGAAAATCACTCTTACTGAAATGCTGTTTTGTATACTCATAACCCATATCGAATAACTCTTTTGCTCTCCCCAATTCAAACGTACTTATTTTACCTGGACCCGGAGGATCAATAAGGATATCACAAAGATCTTTGCTAATAGTTGTATTTCCATTAATCGCGATCAGCAAACTCCGTTCAATGACATCTTTGAAATTTTTTCCATCGAATTCATCATTGATAAAATTACAATGCAGACCAATCAGAAAATCACAATCGCTCCGAATAGGTTTAGCAGGCAGATTGTCCATGATACCGCCATCGACATATGCTCTTCCTTCAATCACTACCGGATTAAAAAGTGCTGGCACACAACATGAAGCAAGTAATACCGGAATCAATTCACCTTTCGTGAAGTATCGGGATTCGCCCTTTTTGATATCTGTTGCTGCTACTGTAAGTGGAATTTTAAGCGTCTCAAAACTATTGTGCGAAAGATACCGCAGTAACACTTCGCGAAGACGATCCATACTTAACAGACCTTTCAAAGTCCAGGCGGGCCGCATATGTTTTAGAAGCGGTGTCGTCAGAATAATTTCAAGGATTTCATCGGGAGAATACCCATTAGCATAAAGGGCACCGATAATAGCACCTACGCTTGTACCCGAGACGCACTGAACTGAAACTCCGAATTCCAGTAATGCTTTCAGTGCACCCATATGCGAGATACCCCTAGCCCCTCCGCCTGATAATACTATTCCGGTTTTCATCACGTTTATTTAAAGTACCTCACTTAGTCTAAACGTTTTGTCCATCCGGACGCCTTTTTCAGTATGCATCACCGTGCAGCATTCATTTACGGGATCGTGCTCCAGAAAAAGTATGTATTGATTATCAGCCGCTTCATTAAGAAACCTGTTTTTTTCATCCAACGTAATCAATGGACGCGTGTCATATCCCATAACATACGGTAAGGGTATGTGTCCTGTTGAAGGCAAGAGGTCGGCCATGAAACAAATAACTTTATCCTTATACCTGATTCTAGGAATCATCATTTTATCGGTGTGGCCGGACGCATAGAAAATATTAAATTGAGGAAAGGGCGAATCCAAATCAGGATCAACAAATTTCAGATTTCCACTCTCCTCCATGGGCAAAATATTTTCTTTCATAAAGCTTGCTTTTTCCCGGGCGTTGGGCTTAGTAGCCCATTTCCAATGGTCAGCATTTGACCAATAGTTTGCTTTTTTAAAAGTCAGCTCAGGGATGCCATTCGTATCATACCGAACACCACCGCCACAGTGATCGAAATGAAGATGGGTAAGAAACATATCCGTAACATCTGTCAGCGCAAACCCGGCTTTCTGAATTGAATCCTCCAACGTCTCAATGCCGTTTAAAAAATAGTGACTAAAGAATTTTGCATCTTGTTTATCACCAATTCCATTATCGATTAGAAAAAGCTTGTCGCCATCCTCAATCAATAAACACCGCATAGCCCAATTACATAAATTTCTTTCGTCTGCCGGATTGGTTTTTTGCCATAGGGATTTGGGCACAACTCCAAACATCGCTCCTCCATCTAATTTGAAATACCCGGTATTAATAACATGAAGCTTCATCAATTTAAGGGTTTGAGGTGACGCTATTTTTCCGCCTGAGAACGTACAGATCTGAAAACAAAAAACTACGATTATTAGTCGTAGTTCGATAATTCGCCGGAACGAATACTGAATTACTCCTTGACAACACCCATCGCACAAAATTTGTCAATACGTTGTTCGATGCGGTTTTCAGGAGAAAGTTTCAAGAGCTCTTTTGTACTATCCAATATTTGTTTCTTCACTTGTGACGCCATCCATTTCACATCAACATGCGCCCCACCAAGCGGCTCCTTCACAATCCCGTCTATAAGTTTGTTAGATAACATATCCTTGGCCGTAAGCTTCAATACTTCAGCAGCCTGCTCTTTGTAATCCCAGCTTCTCCATAAAATTGAAGAACAAGATTCCGGAGAAATAACAGAGTACCAGGTATTTTCAAGCATAAGAACCCTATCCCCAATGGCAATTCCCAGTGCCCCGCCAGACGCTCCTTCGCCGATAATAATACAAATCACAGGCACTTTGAGCATAAACATCTCCTTAAGATTGCGGGCAATCGCTTCACCCTGACCGCGTTCTTCAGCCTCCAACCCCGGAAATGCTCCTGGTGTATCTATAAAAGTCACTATGGGCTTATTGAACTTTTCAGCAGTTTTCATAAGCCTGAGCGCCTTCCTGTATCCTTCGGGGTTGGCCATCCCAAAGTTTCTCATCTGGCGCTGCTTGGTATTACGACCCTTTTGCTGCCCAATAAGCATAAACGTCTGGCCGTCAATACTTCCAAATCCTCCTATCATGGCCTTATCATCGCCTACAGTACGGTCGCCATGAATTTCGATGAAATCAGATGTGATTTCATAAATATAATCCAGCGTATAGGGTCTGTCTGGATGGCGGGACAGCTGGACACGCTGCCAGCCGGTTAAATTCTCAAATGTTTCCTTTTTTAGGTCAAGGATCTTCTTTTCCAGTGCTTTGACGGCGGCTTGCACTTCCTTGTCACTGTCACTGGCCAATTGGTTCATATCGATGAGTTTCGCTTCCAATTCGGCGATGGGCTTTTCAAAATCCAATAGCATACGGTCGATTTTGTCGGCACAAAGTTAGAAGGATTGTTAAATATCGGTAATTAATAGAAGATTTTAACCGGAAAAGGAGAATCCCAGTTAGACGACAACACTCCTGATTGCTTGTTTACAACAATAGTAGAATCTATCATTTTGTAATGTTGCTAATCGGAGTCAGCGCTACTTTCGCAAATTCTACCTCAGAACCTTCTGCCTGAAGTGCGATACGGCCCGATTGCACAGTGCACTCAAATCCGTGGTTTACAAGGTCTCCATTCAACCAGACTTTAACCGTGTCACTCACGCATTCGATAGTCATGAAATTCCATTCCCTTAGAGGACGCTCCGATCCATCTGTCAGATTTACGATACGACGAAGCTTGCCTTCGGTAATCCCCCACTCGTCGCGAGGCCCACGGCGTGTTTCCATATCCGCTACTTTTATATCTTCTACGATGCACCAAAAGTCACCGGCGTTTTCATGCATCATCTGCACTTCAACCGACTTCGGAAACATATTATACAAAGCCCGAGGTGTCGATGCATGAACAAGCACACCACAATTGCCTGGCTCGCGGGCAAACCTATATTGGATTTCAAGGCGATAATTTTTATATGATGAATCAGTAATGAGATGCCCACCAGGGGTACCCAGACTAACGAGCAGGCTATCTCTCACGATAAATGGAGTCGTAAGCATAGAATCTTTATCCATATCCGGGACATCCTCATACCATCCGTTCAAATCCTTTCCATTAAACAATTCGAGAGCGGTCGTCTCTTCTGGGGTGTACCTTCTTTCTTCTGAGTTCCTATTACAACCGAACAATCCAATGGCGATAATTAACGCGGTGACAATTCTTTTCATAAGCTGTTTATACATTTCGTTTAAAGAATTAAGAAAGACTTAAATTCATAAAGGGAAACTATGAGGTTTTTATTATAGGTCAAAGAAATGGTCCGGGAGTTTAGATTCCATTTCAAGAAATCCACATACCAGAATGGGACGTCCGGCTCGGACACTAATCCTTATGAATGATATATCTTCGAAAGGATGCATCTGACTCTAATAAATTGTCGAGTACTATAATATCATCATTAGCCGCCAGCCTGCCAAAACAAAATCCTGCTCAAACTCATTTGAAACACCGAAAACCAAGCTTTATCGACCTGTAGAAAAGTATAAACTGGTGTGGATTGGCTTCCACACTGGTCCATCCGAAATTCTTAAAAATGCGCACTACAATTTGAATTTATCGCTCCCTGGCGTCTGGCACGCATTTTACATGTTACTAAGAAAATTCATTGGTATATGAAACACATCCCTACTAAGAAGAATTTTCTGTTCGCGTTGACATTAGGCGCAGCTGCTCTGTTTTATATTGAAGCACCAGCTCAACTAACACCAGCATCAATCCTTTTATCGAATAATGTCGACTATCCCACGATCAACTTAAGTGCAGATTATTTGCTGATTGAAGAAAGTATTAGCCGGTTGGCGTTAAAAATTAAAAGTGCGCATCAAAAATATCCTGGGTTACAATATGCGCCGGCGTACAGTCATGGAGAAATCATTGGATTTATGGTTAGCGGGGTTCCGGAGTCATCATTCGCTGATAAGTTAGCATCTGACCTCATGCAATTAGACCTTCTGGGACAGATTGTTCAAAACATGGACATAAACTACTTACCCGCAATAGCAGAAGAGAAAATTAGACGGGTAAAAAGAAAACAAGCTCGTTTGTAAACTATGGGCGCCGGTAGGTAAAGTCTACTGTTACCTCAATCTCTTCTGCAATATTTTGCCAAAGGAGTTGGGGTATTTTTATGTCAAAATCAACCAGTCGCACTATAAAGATTGAAGTCATCCGAATTTCCTTGTCCAGTAACCATACTGTCCCTGGAATGGTAACGTCGCGGGAAACTCCATGAATTGAAAGTTTACCAACTGCTTTTATACTTTGCTTTTCACCACTTGAATTTCCGAAACCTTCAAGCCTCCCGGTGAACGATGACCGGGGATACTTTTCGGACTCCATATATTTTTCATTGAAGTGTTCCTCCATTAACTTTTTTTTAAATTTGAACTGGTTGTTGGGTACCGAAAAGGCAATATCACCGTTCTCTGGATTAAAAACGCTGGTTGCTTTATCGTTTTTAGCTTCAATATTTTCGATAGACGTTTCTGAAGAAACCGTTATGCGTCCACTTTTAAGCACAAATCTTTGAGCGTGCGTTGGAAGGTTCAACACCGAAAACCAAAAAAGAAACACAACTATCGTTTTCACACAGCGTTTCTTTGCGGCTAATTATTCAACGCCCCACTGTCAACCCAACAGGCAATCAAATCGATTTGCGCCTGAGGTAATCCAGCCGGCGCAATGTCAAGTGGCATAGATTTATTCCCAGTCCGATTTTTAATAAGCGTAGCTTTCGCCTCGACGTTGGCAAAAACATTCCAATTCATTGCGGCGCCATTATCGCCATTATGGCATCCGGACTTGGTGCAACTTGCCTCAAGAATAGGTTTGATATCGGTTTGATAGCTTACTCCCGTAGCCATTGCAACGGTTGCGCTAATCGTTACTTCACAATCCGCAGCGTCCTGTGCTGTAATTGAATAGTTACCACCTTTTAGATTTGAAAATGTGGCTGAAGATCCAAACGAACCCGCACCCAGTTTGTAAGAATACGGTGGGGTACCTTCTGATACCGTAACAGTAATTGAACCATTGGGATTTGAACAATTGGTGTGCGGCGTGATAACAAGCCCTTCGGAATCCACCTGTAATCCTTCGGCAGCATTAAGAATAATCGGGGCAGATGTTATCTCGCAGTTCCTGCTATCCTTAACGACTACCGTAAACGAACCTCCGCCAAGATTCGAGAACGTGTTGGAATTCTGAAAAGAACCATTATCCAACTTGAATTGAAAAGGCGCTTGCCCGCCCGAGGCAGCTACCTGTATTGAACCGTTATCTTCACCGCAACCTGTAGGACCTGTTGACGCTGTTACCTCTATATCCAGATTGGAGGTATTGCAATCAAAGGGCGCTGGTTCTTCATTATCCGTACAACTCACCAGAAGTGAAAGTCCTGTTATGATTATTAAACTCACGTAGTGTAGAAGCGATTTCATTTTTCAAATGTTTATTAGGGAAGATTATTTCAGAGTGGGTGTGAGTTCGTAATAGGCTGGCATGCAGACAAAACATAGTGGTGCCACTCCGCAGCCGCAGCATATTTCTATCATAATACTATTTGAGGATTCCTTACCGACGAGCGTTTAACACATATCGATTATTAGTTTGATTTTAGTTGGTTCATATTGTATTTAAGCATAAAAAAAGCCCCAAAACTAGCGAGTGAAACATCACCTTCTCCCACACCTGCCAGTGGGGCTTTATAAAAGGGCTCAAATTGAATAGCAAACTTTTGATTCAACTTCTTTTCTATACCAACCGATACATTCAAGATGCTAAACCACTCGGTGTTTTTGCCGTTCACCGAATGCTCAAAGGTTTTTCGCTGTCCATAACTTCCCTCAACGTAATACACATAGGACTCCTGGCTCATCAGATACGAAGACAATCCAACGCCTGAATAAAACAACCATGTTTTCCCTGGCGAAAAATGGTAGTAAACAGAAATTGGAATATCCCACATACGACAATCTCCCTCGACAATGTCTGTTTCATACCCTGAATACTCAACCTTATATGCCGAATACTTTTTTCGCGCCCTGATCACTCCAGTTGCAATGGACAGATTTTTACTCAGTGAGTACTCTAACAAAATCCCACTGTTAATGCCGAGACCTTGAGGCCTGCTGGAATGAACCATAGAATAATCCGGCGACAGAGCAAGCTTTACAGAGAAACCTCGTTCAAACCTTTCTTCGTTTGTATTTGATTCTGCAGTATCTAATTCCACCAACATCTCTTTCGTGATACGGGCGACAGGTATCTTTTGCATCTTTTCCAGCAAGGAATCATAAGGAACTTCAACTCGACTTTCGTTGTCGGAAATACTATTTTCATTTTTACCCATATCCATGTTTTTTGGTAACTCAAATTCACCAGAATCATCCTTCTCGGAATATCTTGAATCATTGGTGAACTGATGAGAATCAACTTCCGACGAGAGAGCACTTTTATTTGAATTTATATTTCCTAATTGTGCGCGAGTGGGTGACCTATCCGTGTTTCCACGATATTCATTTTCAATCTCCTCTCTTCCTGTTGATTTTACGTCCTGCTGAGGAAGTATCCTCCTACTTACGTCTTGGGTAGCGTCAGCATCGGTCACTTCTATTTTTGATACCTTACTCCTGTTTATGATTACCCATCCAACCGTAACACTGCTAACAAGGATTACAGAAACGATCATAGCGCTAATCATGGGTCGGTATCCGCCAGGCTTGGCACGATCAAGTCGCGCCGACATATCAGACCAATCCGGAAGTGCAGTATCATCTTCTGATTGTTCAGCAGCTTTCTTGAAAAGGTCATCAAGTTCCTTGTCAGACTGATTTTGCATATTCAATTGGTTTCATTTTTTCTAACATCTCTCTCAGTCTCCCACGCGCTTTAGAAAGATTAGACTTAGAAGTACCCACCGAAATACCAAGAATAACCCCGATCTCCTCATGCGTGTACCCATCGATAGCATATAAATTAAATACAGCCCGGTATGCTGGCGAAAGACATTGAATCATAGCGATTAATTCCTTGTGCGAAAGATCATCAATTGCAATGTCCCGTGTAACAAACTGATCGGCAACCTCATCAACTTCGAGTTGATAATAATGCTTTCGTTCTTTCCTGAAAAGATCAATCGCTGTATTAATCATAATCCTTCTTATCCAACCCTTAAAAGATGTATCAGGCTTGTACTGTCCAATTTTTTGGAATACTTTCAAAAAGCCGTCGTTCGCTACCTCCGTCGCTTCATCCCGTGTACGGCAATAGCGTAGGCAAATGCTTATGCAGTATCCATAATACGCATTGTACAAAAGCCGCTGGCTTTCACGGTCATTCTTTTTACATCCCTGTATCAGGTGAAGCATAGGTGACGTCTTCAGGGTCTTTAAACTCTTCCACAGGACGTTGGCGTTGAGAAAGTGGTTGCCAATCGCTAAAGAAATTTACGAAGGTTTTTTTGAATAAACAGAGAGCTAGGGTAACGCCCCACGGCGGAACTATAAACAAGCCTTTAACTAACAGATGATGCTTTGACCGAGAAGGAAATATCGATGATCTCAATGCGACTCAATACCTGTTGACCCGAATGGAAGCAAATTCGCCTGTCACCGGTCTGTAACGTCTAAGTAGTTGGATCAATTAAATTTATGAAACAGTCTGACAGATCATTGATAGGTAAACAAGAAAATCATGGTGATGATGTAGGTGATTAATATCAACAATGAATCCCACGCTAAAAAACGCAGGCCTTTCTTTTCAGGCTGCACAGTCAGTCCCGCAATAGCGATTGCGTTCATAATGATAACGGCGAATACCGAAATCATATTTGATTCTGAAGCATCGCTTAAAATATTGCCCTCGGTATAAAAAACATCAGAGACTGTGAGAAGGAGAATATTGAAAATATTACTACCAAATAAATTACCAACGGCCATGTCCGCATGTCCCATCCGCGCCGCTGCAATCGCTACTGTTATCTCCGGTAGCGACGACGATGCAGCCAGAAACAATGTGCCCATAAACGTCTCGCCTATCCCATATGCATCGGCTATTTGATCTATGAAATAAGGTAAAATCAAGGCCGCAACAATAACCATTACGGCGTGCATCACATACCAAAGTATTACAGTATTCAACTTCATCGTTACAGAAGCCGCGGGTTCCGGGTCATTCTGAACAATTGAATTTTCTTTCAATCCATAACTGTATAGCAGGCGCATGGATATGAAATAAATGATAAGAAAGGCCAATGATGTTATTCCTATCCAGTTCAGGATACTGGTTTCATTTGACAAAAACAGACCGATCCCAACAAAACAAAGTAATATAGAACCCAGCGTGGCCGCCAAAACATTTGATCTGGCTACCCTGGTCAGAATAGGTTGACCTGGAATAATTGCATCGAGCAACGAAAGAATCGCCAGGTTAAAAATACAACTACCCAGTACGTTGCCTACAGCAAGATCTGCTGATCCCACGACAGTAACGGAGCTGATACCGATTACCAACTCGGGCAATGATGTAACAGAAGCCATGAGGATTAGACCTATCCACGCTCTTCCTAAGCCACTTTTTATAGAAATTAAGTCGCCATAATACGATAATTTCTTCCCGTGATAGAAAATCAGCGCAGACGACACCAAAAAGCCAATAAAGTTCAAAATCATTATCTCAATTATCGTTTATAAAAACAAAAATTTTTTTTCAAAATGGTAACTCCAGGTTGAACGGTGAGGTACTCATCCCATCATTATACCAACAAAATAAAACTTCTATTTCAACATTTTACCATTCCCAGGAAAGTCAAATCCATCCATCATCTGATTCCTGCATTTTAATCCTCCACAGCGTCGAACTAACGCCTAAAAAAACCGCACACCATCAAGGAACCCGAAAGCAATCAAACAGGTTAATACAACATACCTTAAGCATACTTCCATTCGTTGGGAGATTAATATACATTGCTTTTTTTAACCTAAAAAAATTCTATGAAGTTGACCTTCTTTCTCATAGTCATATGCTCACCAGCCTTACTCGCACAACAGCCACTTCAGGACACCGTGAAAACCCCCACTCCGGTCATCCTTACTGACCGCCCCCTTATCGCCCCCCCCGATACCACGCTGAAAGAAACGCCATCTTCGGTCCCTGCGGGAAATATGCAATTAACCGCACCCAGTAACTATAATAGGCTTATTAAAGTCAGCACGATTACCCGTAGCGGTCTTTTTACAGTTCATAAAGTAAGTGATAAATATTATTTTGAAATCCCGGACAGTTTGTTAGGCCGTGACATACTCATCGTAACACGCATCGCGCAGGGCGCTGCCGGTATCCGACCAGAGTATGCGGGATATGCAGGTGATCAAGTGGGAAGTACAATCATTCGGTTTGAGAAAGGGCCGGAACACAAACTATTTCTTCGCCGGATCACGTATGAAGAACAGCCCGGCGACAGTACCAACTCTATGTTCAAGGCAGTGGTCAGATCTAATTTACAACCTCTAGTGGCAGCTTTTGGAATTGGTGCCTATTCACCAAATGGTAAGGGTAGCGTTATTGATGTCACTGATTATATCAATGGTGACAATGACATTTTATTTTTCAACTCTTCTGCTCGAAAAACGATGCAAGTAGGAAGCATGCAATCTAATATGTGCTACATCAAAGATATTAGTTCCTTTCCATTAAATCTCGAAGTGCGAACGATAAAAACATATGTGCAAACTTCAAGTAACAACAACTTTACCATTGAACTAAATACGTCGCTTGTACTTCTTCCAAAGAAACCTATGCGCAAAAGGTTTGCTGACCGGCGTGTCGGATATTTTACAGAGCGGTACACAGACTATGATGCGAATCCGCAAGGCATTAAAATTGTAAATTACATTAAGCGTTGGCGACTGGAGCCCAAACCAGACGATATGGAAAAATACAAACGTGGTGAGCTTGTTGAACCACAGAAACCAATTGTCTATTACATTGATCCTGCTACTCCAAGGAAATGGATACCTTATCTTATCCAAGGTGTGATGGATTGGCAGGTTGCCTTCGAACAAGCAGGTTTCAAAAATGCTATTACTGCGAGAGAAGCACCCAATCCTGTTGACGAGCCAAACTGGAGTTTACAGGACGCTCGTCATTCCGCGATCGTGTATAAACCTTCTTCGCTTGCAAACGCTGCGGGCCCCATCATAACTGACCCCCGAAGTGGCGAAATTCTGGAAAGCCACATTAACTGGTATCACAACTTGATGTCTACACTACGAGACTGGTATATGATACAGTGTGGGGCGACGGATCCCCGCGCGAGAAAAATGAAATTTGATGATAACCTCATGGGTGAACTTATTCGCGCTGTCTGCGCGCACGAAGTCGGACATTCGTTGGGCCTTACCCATAATTTTGGAAGCAGCTCTACTGTACCCGTAGAAAAACTCAGAGATCGTGATTGGCTTGAAGTAAATGGGCACACGCCTTCGATCATGGACTATTCGCGTTTTAATTACGTAGCCCAGCCGGAAGATAGTGTTGGTGAAAGGGGTCTAATCTCACGGATCGGTGATTATGATCGTTGGGCTATTCAGTATGGGTATAAGCTACTTCCTGATATAACCTCTGAGGAGAATGAAATTCCATTTCTTAACGGATGGATCATGAAAAACCTTAGAGACAACAGACTGTGGTATGGTTCAGAATACACGACTGACGACCCTAGGATTCAAACTGAAGATCTTGGAGATAATGCTATGAAGGCCGGTGAGTACGGAATAAAAAATTTAAAACGGATCGTTCCAAGGCTTGTCGACTGGACCTACGAACCCAATGAAGGTTATCGAAACCTGCGACAGGTTTATTCGGGGGTTTTAAGCCAATTCAACAGTTACCTGGGCCATGTGATTTCTTATATCGGAGGAACGTACGAAACCACAAAAACAGCAGAGCAAATAGGCCCGGTGTACTCCCTCGTACCGGCATCCCTTCAGCGTGACGCCGTAAGATTTTTAAAGGAAAATATTCTTCAGACTCCAACATGGCTACTGGATACAATCCTTTTGTCAAGAACAGGGCAATCCCCTGAGCAGATCATAACCAGTTCGCAGCAAAATGTTCTGAATTCAATATTAAGTAATAATACCCTCAATAAACTACTTGAAGCGGAGGCTATGTACGGAGCCAGAGCTTACAAATTTGTAGAGTATATCGACGATATTGATGAAATTATGTGGACAGAGTTGAACACCTTAAGCGCGATTTCTATTTACCGTCGGAACCTGCAACGGCACTACGTTAACCGTCTGGCTGAACTGGCAACACCAAAGTCAGGATGGGACACTAAAGATATCGCGCCGGTCACCAGAAATAAACTGAGTGAAATTCATAAAAATATTGAAAAATCATTGTCAAAAATAAAAGATCCTATGACCCGATATCATCTGCAATACATACAGCAGCGGTTGAAAGTGGCAGATTAAGTTTTAATGCTAGCGTTGGATTTATTAAATTGCTTTCTAACCTTTTCAAAACACAGACCAATAATCCAAATCCATGAAACCAGCAAACAAAACTCTCTACCTCTCAATGTTCATTGTGCTTACCGCAGTCAGCTGTAGTCCCGTGCGTATGACCAGTTTCCATCAGGAGCCTGACGCTAAATTATCTCAATACAAAACGTTTGACTTTTACGAGGTATCAACAGAAGGAGATGTTCCTGCTGAGTATCAGCAGAGGGTATCACTGATTCAGGAAGAGGTAGATCGTTTTCTTACCTCCCGCGGTCTTACAAAATCGAAAAACAACCCTGACCTCCTTGTAAATATTGGTTTGTTTGTCGAAGAAAAAGTCCAGACACGTGATACAGATATCAGAACGGATGGACCCCGTTATACAGGTCAGCGTAACTACTCCTGGAAAAGCGAGACTATTGAAGTCGGGCGATATCATGAAGGAACGCTGACTATGGATTGGGTCGACCGTGCAAAAGAAAAGCTTATCTGGAATTTTGTATTTAATGGTGTTATGACAAAAAATGATGAGGCATCTAAAAAGAATATTCAAAAAGGAGGGCAATTGATTGCAGAAAAAATCACCCCGTAACTTAAATCCATGCAGCCTGCTAATCCGTTTCAACATACGATTCAGGTGGTGGCGTCCGATATAGATGAAATGAGTCACGTGAACAATGCAGTGTATGTCCGGTGGATACAAGAAGTAGCTGCGGCGCATTGGAATCACCTCGCCCCGGATCCAATGAAATTGAAATACCTTTGGGTTGTGTTGCGACATGAAATTGATTATAAAAGTGCTGCTTTCCTTGGTGATGAGATTACAGGGTTTACCTGGGTGGGAGAGCATCACGGTGCAAGGTTCGATCGCTTCGTGAAACAGCTTACCGGAAAGAAAATTCTTATTGAAGCAAAGACAACGTGGTGCCTTCTGAATGGCAATAGCCTGCGTCCTACTCGTATTCCCGAAGAGATTCTTGCGTTACTATAGTGTGAAAATTGTCATTCATTGGATCTGTACTTCTTATTACTTGCCTAAAACATCAATGCATTAATCCCGATCGGAAGATCGATCAGACAAGTAAAAAATAGCTCGCTGATAATGTTGAAATTCAAATATTTTATCAGCGGCCTGTTTTCATCTATCCATAAGCTGTACTTTTAATGATCAACCTAAACCTTATGAAGAAAATTATACTTCTGTTTTTTGGAATCGTCATTTTTTCACACGTCTCGGCCCAGTCATTTAATGCAAGACCAGAAGGAACGCAGAAACCTGTGCTTCATGGGAGGCATTGGATGGCCATTACAGGTAAACCTCTTGCTGCGACGGCAGGTGCTATCACATTCAATAAAGGAGGTAATGCCGTAGATGCTGCCTGTGCGATGCTGGCCGCCACATGCACCATGTGGGATGTGCTTAGCTGGGGTGGAGAAACACAAGCGCTGATATACAATCCAAAAACCGGAAAAGTAATTGGAATCAATGCATTGGGCGTTGCTCCGACCGGAGCTACCCCGGAATTTTTCAAAGGCAAAGGCATGAATTTTCCTCCAGAGTATGGCCCACTTGCAGCGGTGACACCGGGTACTCCCGGAGGCATCTGCACGATGCTTGCAGAATATGGTACCATGAGCCTGAAAGATGTTCTTGCTCCTGCGATGCAATTAGCCGAGGGTTACCCAATTGAAGCACAAACAGCTAACGCCATGGAAAGAGGAAAAGAAAGAATTAAGCAATGGCCTTATTCCAAATCTGTTTTTCTACCACACTTAGGAGCAGATCGTGAAGCACCTGTCGCCGGCGAGATTTTCATACAGGCTGATTTACTGGAAACCTTAAAAAAAATGGTGGAAGCAGAACAGCAGGCGTTGAAAAAAGGCAAAAATCGCAAGGAAGCCATATATGCCGCGAACGAAAGATTTTACAAAGGCGATATTGCTAAAGAATTTGTAAGGGGAAGTACCGAACAAGGCGGTTTAATCACTGCGCAAGATCTTGCAAACTGGAAGGTGAAAATTGAAGAACCCTTAAAAGTAAACTATAAAGGAATTGATGTTTACAAACTTTCCCAATGGACGCAAGGTCCTGTGATGCTCCAAGCATTGAATATTCTGGAGAATTATGATTTAAAGTCGATGGGGTTCAACTCCTCGCGTTACATTCATACGGTATGCCAGACTATGAACCTCGCCTTCGCAGATCGCGATTTTTACTATGGAGATCCTGCCGTTTCACCGGAAGAACCCATGAAAGGTTTGTTATCAAAAGAGTATGCAAAGGAACGAGCGAAGCAAATCCTGATAGACAAAAACGATGACAAAGCCGGACCAGGTGATCCCTATCCATTCGAAGGAAAAATCAATCCCTATAAAGATTATCTGAAAGAATGGGGACAGGCCTCAGTGAATAATGGCTTAAGGCTGGATGAAAATTACCTGGAGTCCTTCATGCTGG
Organism: Chryseolinea sp.; assembly: GCA_041747735.1. Taxonomy (GTDB): domain Bacteria; phylum Bacteroidota; class Bacteroidia; order Cytophagales; family Cyclobacteriaceae; genus Chryseolinea. The sequence goes on along the minus strand of JBGTEP010000071.1, from coordinate 43,140 downwards.
GAACAACTTCTGTTGAAGCGGCCGATGAAGAAGGTTGGGTTGTTTCTATCACGCCTAGCGGAGGATGGCTGCCGGCATGTATCGCCGGGAAAACCGGGGTTGGTATGAGTCAGCGAATGCAAAGCTTTGTCACAGATCCAAAGCTTAATCCTTTTAACGTCGTCGCGCCTGGGAAGCAGCCTCGCGTCACCCTCACGCCTACACTGGCGTTAAAAGATGGTAAGCCATTCTTATCGTTTGCCGTACAGGGTGGTGATTCGCAAGATCAGAACCTACTGCAGTTTTTTCTGAACATTGTTGAGTTCGGCATGAATGTGCAAGAAGCAGCAGAGGCGCCAAACATCAATACGTACCAGATGTATTCATCTTTGGGTGGAGAGGACCGGAAACCGCAGGCGGGGGCTATGCTACTCCATTCGGCGACACCAGAATGGGTAAGAAAAGATTTATTTAAAATGGGTTACAAATTATCGTTTGATGACCGAACTTCAGGTCCGATAAACGCAATATTTTTTGACTGGGAGCACAAGAGCTTCTGGGGAGGATCCAGCAATCACGGAGAGGACTACGGAATTGGATGGTGATTTAAAATCAAGCAGAACTTGAAAAAGTACGTTTGCGGATGGTAACTTTTTAAAATTATCTAATATGAAAAAAATATGTTTTGTTTTAGGAACCATGATTTCCAGCATTTTGTGCTATGCGCAGACTTCGGTTGTTCCATCCAAAGATGTTCAGATCAAGACCGCAGTTTTAGCAGCCCCGGAAGGATTAAGAGAGAAGGCAATGGTTTATGGATATTCTGAAAAGGGTGAATTCGTTGTATTACGAGAAGGTGGAAATGAAATGGTGTGCATTTCAGACGATCCTAAACAAGCGGGACTGAATGTATCGTGTTATCACAAAGATCTCGAAGCATTTATGGCCAGAGGGCGTGAATTAAAAAAGGGAGGCAAAAGTTTCCAGGAAATCTTTGATATGCGCGAAGAGGAGGTAAAGTCGGGTAAACTCTTTATGCCTAAAAACCCTACTTCACTTTTTGTATTTAGCGCGGCTGATGAAAAATTCAACCATACAACGGGTGAAGTGACGGACGGAAATCTTCGCTATGTTGTATACATCCCCTATGCCACTGCAGAAAGTACAGGGCTTCCGTTAAAACCTGAAGCGCCTGGAATGCCCTGGATTATGGATCCAGGCTCGCACAGAGCACACATCATGATCAATCCACCGCCAAAAAAATGATTGCTCTTTAAGAACGCGTTGAAATTTCAGAACGTTGTTCAACGTCAGCGCTACAGGCCTTTCTGCAGCGCTGACGTTTTAAACCTATTAGGTGGCCCATGTTTTTCCGTTTCCGGCTTCTGATACCGGCACACATCCATTATAAGCACCTGGAACGGCTGAATATTGTAATACCTGAGTTGCTCCTGCTTCTGAAGTAAAGAATCCAAGCATTGTGAGTTCCTTTGTCGTCAAAATGAACGGTCGCCTTGGCGTAGGTTTTGTGTTCTTTGCTTCTGTAATAGCAGCGTCGTGTGATTTCTTAACAAACGCACCCTGATCCTCCGAAGAAAGTTCAATGAAAGGGTCACCATATTCTTTTTTAGCTTCATCATCAAAAGCCTTTAAGCCTTCAAGGTAAAAATCCTGATCATCTTTGCTATAGACATCCTTTAACATCAGATCTATAAAACCGGGAACACCGGTCTCTCTCGCCCCGGGTGTATCCGTTTTCGGGATGATGATTTCTGCAACCTGACTAATCAAAATACCCTGATCCTCGGTAAGAAAAACGGGTTTCCAGTCGATAGTGGGTTTTGCTGCACACCCGTTGAGCACACCCATAATAGCGGGTGCCGATACCACTCCACCCATGAGCCAGGCTGTGCGTTTTATTGCTTCTCTTCGATCCATAGTACTGTATAATTTGAATCCTTAAATGTTATTCTTCCTTAATTCACTCACGGCATAATCGACAGCCCTTGCTGTGAACGCCATGTAACCTAATGATGGATTATGACATGCAGCGGAAGTCATAAACGAACCATCTGTTACAAACACATTTTTGCAGGCATGTACCTGGTTCCACTTGTTGAGTACAGATGTTTTAGGGTCTTTACCCATACGGGCTGTACCCATTTCATGTATCCCCAGCCCTACCCCTATCTCCTTGTCAAACGTGCTTACGTTTTTGAATCCGGATGCTTCCAGCATCTCTGCCGCATCGGCAGCCATATCCTTACGCATTTTTAATTCATTATCGCGTAGAGTAGCATCAAAAGTAAGGGTAGGCAGCCCATACTTATCTTTTTTATCTTTATTTATCACGACAAAGTTTTCGTGGTACGGAAGAATTTCGCCGAAACCTCCCATTCCGATCGTCCACTTTCCTGGGTTAGACACACTCTCCTTCAGGTCCGCGCCAATACTGAGTTCGCTTACAAGACTTGACCATCCCTGACGACTTGCACCTCCCTGATAACCAAATCCACGTATATAATCGCGTTTATCCTTTCCTATATTACGGTACCGTGGTATATAAAATCCATTGGCTCTTCTTCCAAAATAATACTGGTCTTCAAATCCCTCTACCTCCGCTCCGGCGCCCACGCTTAGATGGTGATCCATAATATTATGACCGAGTTCTCCGCTATCATTTCCAAAACCATTTGGGAAACGATTTGAAATAGAATTCATCATAATGAATGTAGACCCAAATGTAGATGCACAAAGGAAAATTATCTTCGCATAAAACTCAACCTGTTCCCCGGTTTCGCCATCCAAAACTTTAACTCCGGTTGCCTTTCCTTTTTGCTCATCGTAAATTAACTCATGCACAATAGAATTCGGCCGCAGAGTCATATTACCTGTCTTTTCTGCAGCAGGAAGTGTAGATGAATTGCTGCTGAAGTATCCGCCGTAGGGGCATCCACGCGAACAAAGATTTCTATACTGACATTGTCCGCGCTGCGGGCTGTGAGGTAGCGGTGCTGTCGCATGGGCCACCCTGCCAATCGTTACCAAACGATCAAATTTTTCTTTTGTAGCTTTCTTAAGCCCAAGTTCAACGCAGTTTAACTCCATCGGTGGAAGAAACTTTCCATCGGGAAGCTGGGGAATGTTTTCCGTCTGACCACTTACACCAATGTAGGATTCAACGTAATCATACCACGGTGCAAGGTCCTTATACCTAACAGGCCAGTCCACAGCAATCCCGTCTTTAACATTAGCTTCAAAATCCATATCACCGAGTCTGTAACTCTGACGTCCCCAGGTAATCGATCTTCCACCAACATGATAACCACGCATCCAGTCAAATCGATTTACTTCTGTGTAGGGATTTTCAAGATCATTCACAAACCAATGCTTCATATCTTGGCGCACGGTGTACCCTGTGCGCGCTTGAACCGCCTGCTGCTTCAAATCCTCCTGAGTAGGTTTGCCAGCATATGGAAGATCCCAGGGATCCTTCGTAGCGGTTGGATAATCAGGATGCTTCACCATCCTTCCACGCTCCAACACCAATGTTTTTAAACCTTTTTCAGTAAGCTCCTTCGCAGCCCACCCTCCACTGATACCTGTACCCACGACTATGGCATCGTACGTGTTTTTCTTTTCTGCATCTGTATTCAGATTCATATTCAATATAAAATTTTTTTAAAATTATACTATTCAATCGATTTAAAAAGGAATTTACATCAGTGGTAGTATCAAATATTTATCCCCGTCATATTTGAAATTTCCCATAAAGTCGCAAACGATCTATTGGAAAGATTTGATAAACGGAGTTTGGGATAAAGCAAAGATTAATTATAACCTTTCGCTTGCATCCAACTAAGCGTTTTGATTGATATCTCGTAACAAGCAGTTCAATATCATTGTTCTACCACTTCCGCCAATTCAAGCCAGCGCATAGTCTTCTCATCAATAGACTTCGTGATATCCTGGACGTCCTTAGACCATTGCTGAAGTTGTTGATGATCTGTAGAACCTTCTGCCATTTTTATCATGACAGCATCTTTCTTTTTCTCAAGTTCACTAATTTCACTTTGAAGCTTCTCGTATTCCTGCTTCTCCTTGTAAGTAACTTTCTTCTTTTCTACCGGCTTTGGTATTTCTGAAACAATTTGCTTAACAGGCTTCACGACTGCGAGTTCTTCCTTTTCTTCCAGCCACTCACGATAATCTGAATAGTTGCCATTAAACAATCTGATTTCACCGTCACCTTCAAAAACAAACAGCTGATCGACCAAATGATCCATGAAATATCGATCGTGAGAAACCAACAATAAACATCCGGCGAATTTCTCAAGAAAATCCTCTAACACGTTCAGAGTATCGATATCAAAATCATTTGTAGGTTCATCCAAAATTAGAAAATTAGGATTTGTAACCAGAAGCTTAAGTAACTGCAGACGCTTCTTCTCACCTCCGCTCAATTTTTCAATGTAGTTATATTGTTTTTCCGGAGGAAATAAAAATATGTCAAGAAATTTGGAAGCTGAAACCGATGTTCCATCAGAAAGAGTAATAAACTCGGCGATCTCCTTGACCTCTTCGATCAGTCTGTTTGCCGGATTAAGTGCAATCGACTCTTGCGTGAAGTATCCGAATTTTGTAGTGAGCCCGGGCATAACTTCGCCACTGTCAGGCTTAAGCTTTCCGATCAGCATGTCCAGAAATGTCGATTTCCCGATACCATTTTTTCCAACTACACCAATACGATCGTTCTTTTTAAACACATATGAGAAGTCGTTTACAATCGGCAACTGTCCATATTTCTTAGAGATGTTCTCAACTTCCAAAATCTTGCCACCCTGACGGGCTTCTTTGATCTCAAGTTCCAGCCTGTCCCGCTTCAGGTCTTGCGATGCTTTCTTCTCCAGTTCGTAATAGGCTTCCACCCGATACTTTGATTTCGTACCCCTCGCGCGAGGCTGGCGACGCATCCACTCGAGTTCTTTCTTCAAGAGATTCTTCGCTTTAGTTACCTCTACTTTCAGAATCTCTTCTCGTTCTGCCTTTTTCTCCAGGAAATAGGCATACTTGCCCTTATACCGAAAAAGCTGACCACGGTCCAGTTCGATGATCTCGGTTGCCACATTGTCCAGAAAATACCGGTCGTGAGTCACCATGATCAACGTAATAAGCTGACCCGACAAATAGTTCTCCAACCATTCTATTGCCGTGAGGTCCAGGTGATTGGTTGGTTCATCCATGATGATGAGATCGGGTTCTAATAACAGCAACTGAGCCAGGAAAATACGCTTCTTTTGCCCACCCGATAGCTCGCCAAACTTCTTATCAATGTCAGGCACCCCCAGCTTTTCAATGATTTCATGGACTTTGTTTTCATAGTCCCACGCGTTCAACTCCTCCATCTTTTCAAGAACAGCCTGCATGCGTTCGGGTGATGTATCAGGGTGATGGATACAGTCTTCGTATTCCTTCACAACTTTTGCTACTTCATTTGAATCGCTGAACAGTACATCTTTCACTGTAAGCTGCCCATCTACAGACGGTTGTTGCGTTAGAAAACCAAGGCGGATACCATTTCTGACACTTACCTTTCCGATATCGGGTTGAATTTCTCCTGTAAGAATCTTAAGTAAAGTGGATTTACCAACCCCATTATTTCCAACGAGTGCCAGTTTTTCACCTTGGGAGATCCCTAACGATACTTCTTTAAATAACCAACGATCATTATACGTTTTCGCAACAAGTTCTGCAGACAGGTAATTCAAGGTTTCTAAATTTAAGGCGCAAAGGTAAGCATTAGTTTATAGTTCTGTAAACTTCAGTACAGAGAGCACTTGAAATTTGTGGTGAAGTGAGACAGGTAAACCCCACCGTCGTTTCGTTCACAATAACTACACTTAAGTGTTGTTTTTTTCAACAATGCTTAATCGGACTTTAGGCCAAATGGTTGTTTAAGGGAGCTTAAAACAGTAAGATGTAAAAGACACAACATAAAAGCATACATATCATATTATATCAGTTTCTTCGTTTTGTAAATCGACCTCTAAAAAAAATGAATTTCATATTTTCTGGAAGTTGTGTCATATTGAAATGATTTTAATTATAAATAATTTTCCCAAAACGCTTTTAAGAACTTTTCATGACGATGGTCCAACAATTTATGATGCCCGGTTTTGCATTGAGCTTGATGATTACGCTGTGTACCGCACAGACCCCAAAAAAGTTTACTGTAACTGGCTATTATATGGGCGGGCCGGAAGCAGTCGATAGTATAGCAGCCGAAAAACTTACGCACATCATTTTTAGTTTTTGTCATCTGAAGGGCAATACATTACAGATCGGGACCAGCCGCGATGCTACAACCATCACGAACCTAGTCGGACTGAAAAACCGTAATCCGCAGTTGAAGGTGTTACTTTCCCTGGGTGGGTGGGGTGGATGTGCTACGTGTTCTGATGTTTTTTCTACGGCCCAGGGCAGGAAAGAATTCTCGCAATCAGTTCTCCAGCTAAACCAGTTCTTTAAATCCGATGGTATTGATCTCGACTGGGAGTATCCCGCGGTAGAAGGATATCCGGGGCACAAGTATGGGCCGGGAGACAAACAGAGTTTTACGGAACTTATACGCGAGCTCCGCAAAACACTAGGAGATAGTTACGAAATAAGTTTTGCAGCGGGGGGATTTCAGAAATTCCTTGATGAAGCCGTTGCCTGGAAGGACGTTATGCCATTGGTTGATCGTGTGAACCTTATGACCTATGATTTGGTAAATGGAAATTCGACCGCAACAGGACATCACACTGCATTATACAATACACCTGACCAAAAAGAATCAACCGATAATGCCGTAAAGTATCTGGTCAAGATGGGAATTCCCTCAAACAAATTGGTTATTGGTGCAGCTTTTTATGGCAGGATGTGGGAAGATGTACCCCCAGCCCACAATGGATTATATCAATCAGGGACGTTTAAACAAAGTTTGAAATACAATAAATTCAAAACCGAACTTTCTAAAGACAAGGGTTTCGTTTCCTATTGGGATGATGCAGCGAAGGCACCCTATGCGTACAATGCAGAAAAAAGATTATTCATAACATACGACGATAAAAAATCCATGGAATTAAAAACCAAGTATGCTGTAAGCAATAAATTAAATGGAATAATGTTCTGGGAGATAACCAATGATACTTATAACGATGGCCTGCTGCAAGCAATCCATGCGGTGAAAAAGTAAGAAACTGTCATGAAAAACTTTTTCGTACACGGCCAGACTTCATAGTAAATAGAAATTTTTGACGTCTATTAGTTACAACATGCGTAAAACGGTCATAATTATTTTAATTCTGTTTCACTACGTGGATGGGTATTCCCAATCCGTTAACGATTTTTTAAAAAAAGGCATTCAACAATATGACGCGAATGATTTTACCGCTGCCGCTAAAACATTTCGCGATGGATTAAAGGTACATCCAAATGAGGCCCGTTTAAATTTCCGCGCCGGCCTGACCTACCTTTCTCTTCCGAACAAAGCTGAATCGCTTCGGTATCTGCAAGCTGCCTTTAGCATTAACCCTGGGGTGGACAATAACCTTTATTATTACCTTGGATTATCATACCAAAGCAACCGGCAATATGTAAAAGCCCTGGAATTTTTTGAAGAAGCAAAAAAAAGAAACAAAAAAATCGCGCCACAGATTGACAAGAAGATTCGTCAAAGCCAGTTTGCGGATTCATTAACTCAAATACCTTCTAATGTTGTCGTTGAGAATGTTGGAAAAGCAATCAACTCTTCATTTCATGAGTACTCTCCGCTGGTCTCTGCCGACGGAAACACCATGATCTTTACCTCAAACCGTCCTGATCCCAATGTAAAGGTTACTCCTCTTAAATTGTATGAGGATATTTACATTTCCAAAAAGGTAGATGGACAATGGAGCAAACCGACCAAGATTAGTCCTAATATAAATATTCAGTTCAACGATGCCGCTGCCTCATTATCGGGTGATGGGAAGACTTTGATTTTGTATTATGAATATGGAGGTGGCGATATTTATATCTCAAAGGCTGTAGGCGACGAATGGACGAAACCTATCCCACTAAATAAAAATATAAACAACCCGGTATCCTGGGAGACATCCGCATTCCTTACTGCAGACGGACAGAAATTATACTTTACGAGTGACAGGCCGGGAGGCATGGGGCATCTGGATATCTATGTAAGCGAAATGGAAAAGACAGGAGACTGGGGTAACGCGACAAACCTTGGTCCTGTAATCAACACACCTGGAAGAGAAGACTCCCCTGCGGTAGACCCTGATGGGTCAACTTTATACTTTTCTTCTGACGGCCACGAGGGCATGGGTGGAATGGATATTTTCAAAAGCGAATTTAAAGATGGACAGTGGCAAAAGCCTGTAAATATGGGCTACCCGATCAACTCCGTTGAAGACGATAGTTTTTTCGCCATTTCAACTGATAAAAGAAGTGCGTATTTCTCAACGCTTCGGGAAGAAGGAAATGCTGAAATTTATACGCTTACGTTTATCGAACCAGATCAAGAAATAGCTCACGTTGTGAAAGGGAATTTCCTCAGTACGCCTCAGAAATATGAAAGCCCGCAAGAAACATTAGCAGATAGTAAGAAAGAGCTTGAAGCTTCAAGAGAAGATTTTGCTTCCACCCTGCAGAAAACCAGGCCCGTAGTTTCAGGTCCAGCTTCATCTGTCAATTCCATTGTAGTAGGATCCAGAAAGTTTCTTTTCTTCAGTATTGGTAAGGAAGTTCTTAATGCGGAGTCTGTTTCGAAACTGAAAAACGTTTATAGTCTGCTTCAGGAAAATGCCAAGGTTAAACTACTAATTGACGGTCATACGGATGACACCGGAAGTTATTTGTTGAACAAAGCACTTTCTGTTAAGCGTGCAAATTCAGTGGCTAAATATTTGGTTAGCTCCGGAGTTGAACCTTCAAGGTTACGCGTAAGAGCATACGGTTCAACTCGTCCACTCGTTTCCAATGATGACGAGAGAGACGGCCGAGCCATAAACAGACGTGTTGAAGTCAGATTTGTTAATTAAAGTTGCTTTTCACCGGGATGCTAGAAGTTATATGAAATCACCCTTCTTTCCGCAATACCTGCAAAGGAGGCGTGTTAATCACTTCACGCGAATTAAACCAACCAATTAATACAGTTAGAAAGACGACACCAAAGCCGATGATGGTCAACTCAAGCCAGTCAAAAGCAAAGGTTATCTCAAAGAAAAACTTTGTTAACAACCAGCCACCACCCAGCGACAAAATCATACCAGTCATAGCTGAAAAAATTCCCAGCCATGCATACTCAATTAGTGTGATCTTAGTGATCTGACGTGTACGTGCGCCGATTGTTCGTAACAATACATTCTCCTTAATGCGAACAAACTTACTATTTATGACTGCCCCTGCGAGCACGATAAGTCCTGTAATGATGCTGAATAATGCGAGAAAGCGAATTACCAGACCCAGCTTATCGAACAGCCCGTTTACTGTACTCAGGATCAACCGGAGATCAATAAGTGATACGTTTGGAAACTGCATCACCAATTGCTGCTGAAATGTGTTGGCTTTATTCTGATCGTCAATTCGAGTTGCCGTCACAAAAATCTGGGGTGCATTCTCCAGAACACCGAGTGGAAACACGAAAATAAAGTTTGGCGGATCTTTCGACCATTCGACTTTTCTAACGCCAGCGATATGTGCCTTTAACGGTACACCCTGAATATCGAATACTAGAGAATCGCCAACCGTTACATCTAGATTTTCCTCCATGCCTTCAGAAATGGTTACCCAGACTGAATCCTTGCCAGCCTGCTTACGGTGAAGTTCTCCCTTGATAAGCTCTTCAGAATGGTGCAGACTATCGCGGTACGTTACGCGATACTCGCGTGTAAGGGCCCAATTCGGTATATTATCAGTTGTATCGTTTTGAAGTATTTGAACCGATTTTCCGGCTACTTCGCTTAGCCTACACGTTATGATCGGTACTACCTGGTTTACCTTGAAAGAGTTATCCTCCATCAGTTTTATTACACCATCTTTCTGTGAAGGCTGTATATCAAATAAAATTGTGTTGCTCTGGTTCTCTTGCCCCGTAAACTCAACCTGACCAAGCATACTTTGCTCAACAATATTAAGCGTCGATATAATAAAAGCACCGAGTCCGATGGTGACAAGCAATACACGGGTCTGATTATTCGGGCGGAATAAACTCGATAGTGAATGCCTGAGGATAAATCCAGCTTTATCTGGAAAGAATTTCCGAACAAGGTAAAGAAGCCCCATCGCCACCAGGGTAAGACATCCCAACGCAGCGGCAAGTCCCAGGAAAAAGAAGGTACCTGTAAGGATGTCTTTCGTCTGAATGGCTGCGAATCCAAGAGGAAACAACGCTATCAACACGATAGCAGTAATTTGTGTTTTTGAAACTTTCGTTTTGATTTCGGCGCCAGCTCTCAACACCGACAATGGTGGAACAAACCGGACGGAAACCAGGGGAAGAATGGAAAAAAGAACAGAGACGAGCGCACCAATGAGCAGCCCCATGAGCAGGGAAATCCAGGAAATGGAAAACTCCACTTCAAATGGTAGAATGCCATCCAGAAAAAGGGGAATAAGTTGTTGGATGCCGATCCCAAGAAAAGAACCAACAATACTCCCGATAATGCCTAATATAAATATCTGAATAAAGTAAATGTTAAAGGCCTGCCATCCCGATGAACCTACACACCGCAATACGGCAACTTCTTCTCGCTTCTCGCGTGCATAAATATGTACGGAACTGGCAACACCAATACATCCCAGAATAAGCGCAACAAAAGCGAGCAGAGAGAAAAAGCGGTAGATAGAAAGAAAGCCTTCGCCGAGTCCTTCTTTTCTTTCCTGTACGGTGTCATATCGGTAACCTAACCTTTTTAGCGTAGGCTTTAAGATTTTTATCAGGTCTTCTGTTTCCGCATCCGAGGTAGTCTTAAAAAATCTTTTGTAGTTCACCCTACTTCCATATTGTACTAATCCGGTAGAGTCAAGCTCACTTAACGATATGTAAACAGACGGTGTGAATGAAGCCATAATACCCCCACCACCCGGAATGTTTTTCACAACCCCGGCAACTTTAAATACGGTGTTGCCTACCCTGATAGAATCATCGGAACTCACTACAAACTGACTCGCCAGCGTTTCGTCCATCATCGCATACCTTCCAGTCTTTACTTTTTCATATGCATCTAATGGAAGTGTTTCAATCTCTCCGTAGAACGGAAAAGGTCCGGAGAAAGCAACCAGTCGTATTAGACGCGACTGCCCGCTATTCAGAAAAAGGACCATTGAAGCCATATCCGCTTCCGAAGCCTGCTCTAATTTGGTTGAATCGAAAACCGTAAGAATCTCTCCTCCGAATGCCCTGTCCCCATTGACAACCAGATCAGCTCCAATCAACTCTTTGGCATTTCGGTCGATATCATTTTGCATCGTATGACTGAATGAATCCAGCGCTACAACGGCCGCTATACCTGTTACGAGTGACGCCGTAAATAACAACAACCGCGAGAAATTGTGACGCGCATCCCTCCAGGCCATTAACCAAACCCAGCGATCCTTCAGGATGGACCGTTTTTCTCTTTTTAATTTAATTAAATATTCAACCATAGAACTTGAAGACAATAAAATTGATTTTGAATCAGGCGTGTTGTAATTGATGAATCTCTTCTTCAAGTTTACCACCACGCATCCTCAAAATGCGCTGGGTCTTTTGTGCCAACTCAAGATTGTGGGTAACGAGAACAAGTGTAGTACCGTTCTCCTTGTTCATTCCGAAAAGTAAATCTGTAATATGTGTCGCATTTTCTTCATCGAGATTTCCTGTAGGCTCATCAGCAAAAAGAATCTTCGGATTTGTAATGAATGCCCGTGCCATAGCAACCCGCTGCTGCTCTCCGCCAGACAACTGCGTCGGATAATGATGTGAACGATCTGCCAACCCTACCCGCTCCAGCAATTCCTTCGCCTTTGGCGCCACATCCCGCTCTCCCCGCAGTTCAAGAGGCACCATAACATTTTCGAGCGCTGTTAACGTTGATAAAAGCTGGAAGTTCTGAAATACAAACCCAACGTATTGATTTCTGAGGTAAGCCCTGTCATCTTCATCCATCGCACTAAGCTTAAACCCCATCAGTGAAAGTGTTCCCGAAGATGCCGTGTCCAAACCAGCACAAAGCCCCAACAAAGTGGTCTTACCACTCCCTGAGGGTCCGATTATCGCCAGCGAATCGCCCTGATTAACGGAAAACGATACATTATCGAGTACAGTGAGTTCTCTGCCGGCTGAACGATAAACTTTTGTGAGATTTTCTGATAGAAGAATGGATGTTGACATGATTTTTGTTTAATCAATTATGCTTGTAAAGCGTTAATACGCTAAAATTGTTTCAGTTTACACGAAAAGACAATGAGTTTTATGTTCTTAGTCGCAAAAAAGTTGGTAATTATTTCATTTCTGGCACTATTTCAGACAAGCCACTCCCCTAAGGTAATTCTATTTTACGGCGATAGCCTTACCGCTGGTTACGGATTATCGCAAGAAGAGGCCTTTCCAGCATTGATTGATAAAAAACTGAATCAAAAGGAAAAGCGCGTTAAAATAATCAACGCAGGACTTAGTGGTGAAACCTCGGCAGGTGGATTAAACAGACTTGACTGGGTATTGAAACAACCGGTAGATATTTTTGTCCTGGAACTGGGTGCCAACGACGGACTTCGGGGATTACCGCTCGATCAAACCACAAAGAATCTTCAAACTATAATCGACAAGGTATCGGCGAAATATCCAGACGTAAAGATCGTGGTTGCCGGGATGCTCGTACCACCAAATATGGGGTCCGACTACACGTCAAGCTTCAGCAAGATATTTCCTGAACTGGCAAAGAAAAATAAAGCTACTTTAATTCCTTTCCTTCTACAGGATGTCGCCGGTAACGAAAAGCTGAACCTCGCTGATGGTATTCATCCCAATGTAGAGGGACATAAAATTGTAGCTGATAATGTGTTAAAAATAATTGAACCGCTGCTGTAGAATTCAGCTTTAAAGAAAGACCGAATGAGACAAAAACTGCTTTTCGTAATTGTATTAATAATATGTGGTACTTCTTCGCACGCTCAACTCAACTTAAACAAACTGAAAAAGTCGTTAAGTGGTGAGTCGCTCAGCAGCGAAGAAATTGGTGAGGGGCTAAAGGAAGCACTTACAAACGGAGTATCGAAGGGTTCAGATCTGGTCTCCCAACTCAATGGCTACTATCGAAATCCTGAAATCAAGATCCCATTTCCACCAGAAGTAAAACAAGTTGAGACCAGGTTGCGACAAATCGGTTTAGGTGGTGAAGTCGACAAGTTTATTGAATCATTAAATCGTGGAGCAGAAGATGCGGCCAAAGAGGCAAAACCAATCTTTGTCGCTGCCATTAAACAGATGACCATTCAGGATGCATGGTCAATTTTAAAAGGTGAACAAGACGCTGCAACCCAGTATCTGAATCGAACCACTTCACCTCTGCTCACCGATAAATTCAAACCCGTTATCCAAAACTCTTTAAACAAGGTGAATGCTACGAAGTATTACAGTGACCTGGTTGAGACCTATAATAAAATTCCGCTTGTCCAGAAAGTAAACCCTAATCTGGATGAATACGCAACCGAAAAAGCCATTCAAGGACTTTTTGTAATGATTGCGAAAGAAGAAAAAAACATCCGTGCAAACCCCGGCGCGAGAACCACCGAATTACTAAAGAAAGTGTTTAGCGCACAATAGTTCGTTTTGTATTTGATGCGTCTGATACCTGCTATAACAATCACAGTTTACTCGTAGATTTTAGACGTATGCAAACCGCCACACAGGTCTTTACAAACGTCAAAGCCGAAACGCTAATCCCGAACGAAATAAAAACCTGAAAAAAAAAGAAAAACTTCAGCAATAACTGTTATCATTACTCATCCGACTCAGCCCTCCGGGATTTGTATCAGCCTTGATATAGAACTCCGGAGATCAGCAGAGTAACATCTGGTTAATGGAGTTATGAAGGTTGCTATTTTTATACCGTGTTATGTAGACCAATTCTATCCGCAGGTTGCTATCGCTACACTGGAACTACTCGAAAAATTAGGAATAGAGGTTTTCTATCCAGAAAAACAAACCTGCTGTGGCCAACCAATGGCTAACGCTGGATTTGCGCATCTGACAGATTCATGCAATACCCTTTTTATTGAAAATTTTTCAGGGTACGATTATATTGTTTCTCCTTCAGGAAGCTGTGTGCTGCATATCAAAGATCACCTTCACAGTACTACCAACGAGCAGGATGCTCAAGTTATCAGATCAAGGGTAATGGAACTTTCTGAGTTCCTTACCGACGTGGTCAAGGTCACAGAAATTACCGCAAAGTTTCGTCACAAAGTTGGCTTGCATCAAAGTTGTCATGGCCAGCGTGGTTTAAAACTTTCACAAATGTCAGAGTTAGTAGCGCCGGCTTTCTCCAAACCTGAAAGTCTTTTACGGATGGTTGAAGGTCTTGAACTCATTTCCCTCGACAGAAAAGATGAATGCTGTGGTTTCGGAGGAACATTCTGTGTTGCCGAGGAATCCGTGTCGGTAAAGATGGGTAAGGATCGTGTTCGTGATCACCTCCAATATGATGCTGAATTCATTACAGGAAATGATATGTCATGCCTGATGCACCTCGATGGAATTCTCAAACGTCAAAATAGTGCTACAAAAGTGATACACATCGCTGAAATATTAAATGCAGGATTGTAATGTCTAAGGATACTCTTGAAAATGTTCGTAGCTCAGATCACGCAACCCTGGCGGATAAATTTAACCTTGATGAACCCAGGGTAGACTGGCATGATAAAACATTGTGGTTTATCCGTCAGAAGCGCGACAAGGCAGCAGCACAAACACCGGAATGGGAACAGTTACGCGAGACTGCGTCACAGATAAAAAACAATGTTCTCAGTAACCTCCACTCCTACTTAGTAGAGTTTGAACTTAATGCGCAGAAAAATGGAATAACAGTTCATTGGGCGTCCAATGCAGCCGAACATAATTCGATTGTTCATAGTATTATAAAAAAGGCGGGTGTCACCCAGGTTGTGAAAAGCAAATCAATGCTCACCGAAGAATGTCATCTTAATGATTATTTGAAGGGGCAAAACATCGATGTTATCGACACAGACTTAGGCGAACGTATTGTACAGCTTGCTGGTGAGCCACCCAGTCATATTGTATTACCCTGCATCCATTGGAAGAAAGAAGAAATTGGTGAATTATTCAGCAAACATCTGGGCACACCTGAAGGAAACAGCGACCCGCAATTCCTCACGACTGCAGCACGAATACACCTGAGACAACACTTCATGACCAGCAGACTCGCCATTACCGGTGTAAATTTTGCCATCGCCGAAACGGGTGAATTTGTGGTATGCACGAATGAAGGTAATGCTGATCTGGGTGTTCAACTGGCAGACATACACATTGCCTGTATGGGTATTGAAAAACTTATCCCGAAGCGAAAACACCTGGGTATATTTCTCCGTCTCCTCGCACGAAGTGCCACCGGGCAACCGATAACTACATATTCAAGTCACTTTAATCGTCCACGTAAAGGTCAGGAAATGCACATTGTACTGGTTGATAATGGGAGAAGCGAACGGCTTGCGAGTCCGGATTTTCGAAATGCACTAAAATGTATCCGATGTGGTGCATGTATGAATACATGTCCGGTATACAGGCGAAGTGGAGGGCATAGTTACCATTATGCCATAGCGGGACCGATAGGCGCCATCCTCGCGCCCGGACTGGATATGAAAAAACATGCAGATCTTCCCTTTGCATCAACTTTATGTGGATCATGTACGCATGTATGTCCCGTCAAAATTGACATCCATGACCAACTTTATAAGTGGCGGCAGGTAATAGCAAAGAATAATCTTGTCGGCAATACGAAAAAGTCAGGGCTGAAAGGATTGAATTTTATATTGTCTCATCCCGGTCTCTACCGGTTTGGTGGAAATGTTGGACGATGGATTCTTAAGAATATGCCATATGTCCTAAATAACAGATACAACCCCTGGTATAAGCAACGTGATATGCCCGATATTCCAAAGCAGTCATTTAACAACTGGTATAAAAAGAACCGGCCTTAAAAGTTGAAGTCATCATGAGTAGTCGAGACAAGATCCTGGATGCGGTAAAAAAAAATCAACCAAAGGCACTACCTCTACCGTTGTTTACTTCCGTTGATCATTCCGTGAGCGACCCATTGCAACGTTTTATCAGGACGCTGGGAAGCATTGGAGGAACAGCAATCGAAACTCACTCATGGGAAGACATCGAGTTTCATCTGAACGAACGTTTCTTAAAAGAAGTACGCTGGGTAAACATGGTGCCGGAACTCGGCAACATCAAAGGTGCTCCAAACGGAGCAGATCCTCACCTTCTTGAAAATGTGAAGCTCGCGATTTTAAAAGGTCACTTTGGTGTGACCGAAAATGGTGCTGTATGGGTTACAGACGATCAGATGGGTGATCGTGCACTTCCATTTATCTGCGAACACCTTGCCGTCATAGTTCAAAGCGATTCACTGGTGAACACCATGCACGATGCATATGAGAAAATCGGACAGGCTGAATATAATTTCGGAACCTTTATCGCAGGCCCATCAAAAACCGCAGATATTGAACAATCGCTTGTACTTGGAGCACACGGTCCGAAGACCATGACGGTATTTCTGCTTTCTATACACGAATAGTAATGAAATGGTCATTAAATTTGGCAATCTTCGGTAGACAGGTTTTAATTGGTTGTTAAATGATACTCCAATGAAACACCAAATATTTGAACCCGGCGGGGAGTTGGCGGGACTAGTCAAATGTTATTGGACATTAGAAAGTCCAAAAGAAAAAACTCCAGCGAGAAACACCATTGTTCCCGACGGCTGTATGAAATTAATTTTTCATTACGGAGATCCATACAAACACTATCCGAAAAATGGAAGTGATCTGCTTTTACCCAGATGCTTCTTAATTGGACAACTAACGCGACCGTATGAAGTAAAGCCCACAGGAGAAACAGGCACCTTCTTTGTTTGCTTTCACCCGAACGGTTTTTTACCATTTACAACCATTCCAATAAAGCAAATGAGAAACACAGCTGTCCCATTGGAAAAGCTGTTTGGAGAAGACGGTCAACAACTTGAACAAAGTATTCTCAATGCAAAATCTACATCTGAGAGGATAAACCTTATCGAAATGTTTTTAAACAGCCGACTGACCAATAAAGAAACCGTTGACAACATTGTAAAATCGACCGTGGAAACTATTTTAGCTGCTCACGGACAATTTTCAGTGAATAAACTTTCACAACAAAATAATATCAACCGACGACAATTAGTACGCAAGTTTTCATCAGCCATTGGTTTAAGTCCTAAACAACTCTCAAAAACCATAAGAATACAAGCCACACTTAAAACTCTACTGACAAAAGAAGTTAGAAACCTTACCGATCTGGCTCACGAGAACGAATATTTTGACCAGGCTCACTTTATTAAAGAATTCAAGGAATTCACTGGACTGACACCCAAGGAGTTTTACGGAGATAACTTAAAAATGTCGTTGATCTTTGATACCAAAGATTAGTCCTGTCCCATTTTTACAATTTTACATTTTAGTGTCCTTACATCTTTGCAGTGCAATCTTGCAATAACACATCGTAAAATTTTAAAAATGAAAAATGCAAATCCAGTAGGTTGGTTTGATATTTATGTATCAGACTTAGAAAGAGCGAAAAAGTTCTATTCTACGGTATTCAACACGCAGCTTGTTGACCTGCCAATAGAATTTGGTAAACAATCATTATTCCCATTTGACCAGGAAAGTCCAAACATTTCAGGAGCATTGGTAGAAAAAGTTGATATGACTGCTAATGGGAATAGCACCGTAATTTATTTTGAAACCGAAGACTGCACTGCTGAAGAAAGTAGAATTGAAAAATCGGGTGGAAAAATCATACAACCGAAAATGAACATCGGAGAATTTGGTTTTATATCCATCTTTATTGACTCCGAAGGCAATACTGTTGGACTTCATTCAAGGAAGTAGCGAAAAAGTGGGGCAACGCAATTGAAAATTGGCTACAAATACTTGAAACAACGGTATGCAACAAGACGGCTCAGAAAGGTGCTTAATACCAAGTTACTGAAACCTATCGTACAGTTAGAACGTAACGATAATTACATGAAAACTAAACTGAACAATTTCAACTATTCAGATTTCGACCTTGTAAAGAACCTGGCACTAACGTTTCCAGACACTGAAGAAAGCATTTCACACGAAGGAACACCATCCGTAAAAGTTCGTGGGAAATTAAGTAGCCGATATGGCACGGTTCCATTCTGAATCAACACCGGAAATGAAAGATAATTTTCAGGGAATAGTTCAAACCGTGTGGTCTGATGCAGATAGTTTTATGGATGGTTTTTAAAAAAAAGATGATAAAGCAGGCACCAAAACACTCTGGAATTGCTTCCGCCAGACCTTTGCAAAGATTAAGGAAGTTCAATAGTCACCTCACTCACTGGTACTAACGTGAATTCTATGCGTCCCCATACACTTCTTCTTGTTCTGATTTTCCTAACGGGATATACATACGCACAAAATCTAAGATCGGGAGGTCTACTAAAACCGGAGCAGGCTGTGATGGATGTCCGACACTATTCTATTGCGTTAGCAGTCGATCCTGTATTACAATCTATAGATGGAACAACGGAAATTGATATTATTCTTTCCTCAGCTACACCGGTATTGCTTTTTGATCTGGTGAATTTACTCACGGTACGAAAAGTGTGGGTAAACAAGAAAGAACAAAAGTTCACGCACACTAATGACTTGATTACAATAACGCTGACATCTCCCCTACCTCCGGGCAAAGCAAAAGTAAAAATCGAATATGGCGGAAAACCTGGTATCGCGAAAAATCCGCCGTGGTCAGGAGGATTTACCTGGGCCAAAGATTCTTTAGGTAATCCCTGGGTAGCCATTACGTGTCAGGGAGAAGGTGCTAAAATATATTTTCCCTGCAAAGACCACCCCAGTGACGAGCCCAACGAAGGTGCAGAACTTAGCATCACAGTACCCAATGGGTTATATGTTGCTGGTCCCGGACTCCTCAAAAAAGTATCCACCAAAAATCTAAAAACCACTTACCTCTGGGAAACGAACTATACAATCAATAACTATAGTATTCTTTTTAATATTGGGAAATACAAAGTAGCAACGCGACCCTATAAGACCACAAACGGAAACACAGTTCCTATGCAGGTATATCTGTTGGACTACCATTCCAATCAGGCAGAACGTTTACTCGATATTTTTGAACGCAGTGCGCGGCATCAGGAAAAATACTTTGGTGAATATCCTTGGGCAAAGGAGAAGCTCGCCCTTTGCGAAACACCTCATCTGGGCATGGAACATCAAACCCTGAATGCTTATGGTAACAAGTTTCAATATACCGAAGCAGGTGGTAAAGATCTGGATTGGCTTCTCTTGCATGAACTGGGTCATGAGTGGTGGGGAAATAAAGTTACAGCCAACGATTGGGCTGACATGTGGATCCAGGAAGGTATCTGCTCCTTCAGTGATCACCTTTACACATTAGATTACAACGGAAAGGAATCCTATCAGAAACGCATGCACCAAACTGCAAGGTCTGCACAAAACCTTAAGGCCATCGTGCAGGGAAAAGATCTGGATACCGACTCAGTGTATCACAGCGACATCTATGGAAAAGCTGCCTTTTTTATGCACACCCTCCGTTATATAATTGGAGATGAAGTATTCTTCCCTACACTAAAAAAGCTTGCTACCGACCCGAAATACACCTATGATAATCTTATCAGCACAAATGATGTTGAGCAATTATTCAGTAGTGCTTCCGGCATAAATCTAAAGCCTGTATTTAATTTCTATCTCCGCACCACTCAAAAATTGGAAGTAGGAATGAAACAAACCGGCGTCGACAAGTACATCATCCAACTGCTAAACATTGACACGCCCTTGCCAATGGATGTCCAAACTAACAATGGTATTGAAAGACTCAATATTGACAAAAAGGGTATTGTTGTCAAAAGCACCACAACACCAATCGCAGATCCTGATGTTTATTATTTAAAGAGAGTGATTCTGGAGTAGGATTTGTGTTGACCAGAACTTGACAACAAAGCCAGTCGAATGGTGACTTCTAAAAAGCCTTCCCATGCTCATCACAATCCGCCCTTAAAATGAATCATTATCTCGACATGTTACGAACTGGCTTTTCGATAAATGGTGCTGAACTGCAAACGCAGCTGTGCGGACATATTGGGAAAAATGCCGGGAAAGAAAAATAGACAGCAAAGGCCCTTATTTCCACTTTTCTAACACAAACATGCTACTCTCATTCAAATGTCCAGTTTTTATGAAAAAAATGAACATTACTATGGTTTGTGTCCAGTTTTTAGCCATATCTTCACACTATGTTCAGATTACCTTTATAAAGTGGACATATGAATGGCCAAATACGATAGGATAGTCCCTTTCAACGAGCTTCCACCACTACCAACGCCGGCAGAAATCGAGAATGACCCGGAAATCCTTAAGAAGCTGATAAAGACTTCACGGGCGCTGGCAACATTTGGATCGAACGTCCAAAGGCTTCCCAATCCTACCATGCTGGTTAATACCATCGCTCTTCAAGAAGCCAAAGCCTCAACTGCCATCGAGAATATCTTTACCACAGAAGACGAACTCTACAAAGCAATATCAGACACGGCTCGAGAGGAAAGGGCAAACCCTGCCACGAAGGAAGTATTAAAATATAGAGAAGCCTTATGGGAAGCATATCGCAAACTGAAAAACGAAAATTCAATTTCCATCGATCTTGTCATTCACATTTTTCAGCAGATCAAAGAAACAACGGCTGGTCTTCGCCCACAGCAAGCACAGGTTGTCATTCGTCAGGGCCAAAGCGAATTTAGAACAGGAGAAATAATTTACACTCCTCCACGAGGTGAACACATTCTTGAAAATCTAATGAGTAATCTTCTTGATTACCTAAATGATGACAATAGGTACCCAGCAGATCCGATATTAAAAATGTGTATCGGTCATTATCAGTTTGAGGCAATACACCCTTTTCAGGATGGCAATGGTAGAACTGGGCGAATACTGAATTTGCTTTACCTGGTACAGAAGGGACTACTTTCTCAACCTGTGTTATATTTATCAAAATACATTATCGTTAATAAAACAGACTACTACTATAACCTTGCTGGGGTAACACAACGAGGCGCGTGGAAGCCATGGATATTGTATATGCTCGATGCCCTCGAAGTTACTGCCACCATGTCTAATGAACTCATCAATGAAATTGTGTTGCAGATGAATGCCACACTCGACCATGGCAAGAAGCAGATCAAATGGTACACAAAAGAAGTGAATGAGGCGTTGTTTCATCAGCCTTACAGCCGACCGAAAACAATTGCCAATGCTGTTGGAAAAACATCCAGGACAACCTTAACCAAATACATGGATGAGTTGGTGCTGGCGAAAATTCTTACTCCAAAGAAGGAGGGTACCGAGGTATTTTATCTCAACGATGATTTAATCCGGATTTTGCAGAGGTAAATATTCCTCATGTCTTGAAAATTTTAACAGTGAGTTTGTTTGGACAGAACCGATAAAATAGTTAACTCAAGCGGCTGATAGTATCTTTTCATATATGGTTTAAGTACCCAAAATTCAGCTTTAGCCTCTCTCATTTTACAACAAAGTTATACCAACCTTTCAGCGACCTTATAGGGACGTTATAGCGACCTTATAGCGATATCAGTGGCGTATCAGTGGCTTATTCGTGGCTTATACCATTCTGGTTTCTGCCTAGATCATAGCCATCCCCTACCTCCAATGTCATTTATTCACCATACTACGTGTAACAACACATCTGAACCCAATATGCGACATACCACTGTCAAAAGCAGAACCTTGCCTTGCACTCGGACGGTAGTTTACGCAATAGTCCTCGGCACAAAGAAATGAACCTCCACGCGTAACATGTTTCCTGGCAAACGGCTCTCTTGGATCGTAAGGTTCACTTGCACCTTTAGGGTTGATGGCAATTCCTTGCTTCGCCAGTTCAGCGTAATACTTCACATTATAATAATCAAGTGTCCACTCCCAACAGTTGCCAATGATGTCATATAGTCCGTAATCATTTGGCGGGAAAGTTTTTACAGGGGAGCTTCCAGTAAAACCGTCAACGCCGGTATCCTTTCCGGGAAAAACACCCTGAAAGGTGTTTGCCATGAACTTGCCTCCAGGATTAAAATCATCACCCCAGCTAAACCGTTGTCCTTCGCGCCCCCCACGCGATGCAAACTCCCATTCTGCCTCAGTGGGTAATCGCTTACCAGCCCAGTCGCAGTACGCCACCGCATCATCATATGAAACATGTACTACCGGGTAATTCTCCTTGCCTTCAATATTACTACCAGGACCTTCTGGTTGCTTCCAATTCGCATTGCCCATCCAACTCCACCATTGTGAATAATCATCTAACGAAACTGCATATGCAGGCGGGTTGAAAACAAGTGACCCTGCGACCAGCAAATCGTCCGACGGCTTTGGTGTTCCTGGTGGAAGTTGCTTTTTCAATTCTTCCCACTCCGGCTTTTTCTCAGCTGTAGTGATATAGCCGGTTGCCTCAACAAACTGATGGAATTGGGCATTTGTCACTTCAGTTTCATCCATCCAGAAGCCATCAACCTTTACCCTGTGCGCAGGTCTTTCATATTCATACGATTCAGGATCATCGGTACCCATTGTGAATTCACCTCCTGGAATCCAAACCATTCCCGATGGACTATCTTTTAAGGCCACTGTATTACCTCCGAGATTCGCTGTTGCATTTTTCTCGGTGGAAGTACTATTGCAACTCAGAAACAAAACTACCAAAGCAGGAAAAAAGATCAATCGCATGAAACAAAGATAAATAAATTAGTTACTGAGATTAGATTCTCCGCTGGAATACTTGTCAACATGGACGATCCATTTTGCCAACCAAACACCTCTAATTCAGCGCATGAAAAACGAAACATTTGCCTGCACCAAGACATTAAGTCGTGGCTGACCAGCAATAAACTTTGTAATTCGGAGAGAGGCAGAAGTATTCTCATTAATCATTTTCCCGAAATCGGTACGCAAAAAGAGAAAATCTACCTTCTCGTTTAATGAGCGATTATAAATTATATTAACGCCAAACCACCCATCCCAATCACCTATTTGAGCCACCATCGGAATTGACACGGATAAATTCTGAAGGTTATTATCCTTTGCTGCATCTACGGGATCAGGAACACCATCAATTCCTCCGACTGTGTTGGCGCTTTTTCCAGAAAATTGAAACCGCACTTCAGGGTAGAATGCCAACGATGGCCCCGGACGCAGCGTAAAAATAATTCCCGGTTTATACAACCATGCCCCTGCTCCTCTCCCTAACCTGTATTCTCCTGTAGGTGCTGACACATCGAGAGCCAGCGATAGCCGTTCCAATCCGATTGTATTCTTAATACCGTATGGTACAAATAAGTATGACATTTCAAGATCACCAAATCCGGTTGTGTTTTCAAACCCTGCATAATCAGCATTAAAAACATTGTGTACCAGTGGAAGAGACATGCCGAACAAGTGACGCTCATTTTTTAAGCCATAATAATAGCCCAATCTTACCGCATAGAATTGTGCATCAATATGAAAAAGATATGATTCTATATCAATAGATGCTCTGCTTTGCATAGTCACCGGATCGGCGGCGTGTTCTGTACTTAAACCTTGCGCCAGAGTATTAGCCGAAAGAAGTACTGCAATCGAAAAGACTATAATTCCAAGTTTCCAACTCACGTGCTTCCTCATAGATACCAGGATTTCTCAAACACCAACTCTCGGTTAATTTATCAAACGATATAACGCCGGAAAAGGAACCCTGTGAAGGAGGTCGTAAATTCCTTTAAACGGTGTACGACGTGATAACTTATACCCTATGCTTCGCTTACGGGCTGAACCTTCTTTCCATTTACGTATGGCTCAGAGAACTTTAGTGCAAATACAAGAATCACCACATAGCAAACTATCGGTAACAGGTAGGCTGTTGCTACATCAACATGGTCAGCAACCATCCCCATCAAGGGAGGAAAAAGGGCTCCGCCAACGACACCCATTACAATAAATGAAGAAGCTTTTGCTTTCAGGTCATCGAGATTCTTCAGCCCCAATCCGAAAATTGTAGGAAACATAATTGAAAATGTAAACTGAAGGCCAATTAAACTTACAAAAGACACCCACCCCAACTTTTGCGAAATCAGTAAACAAAAAAAGATCGATCCACTCGTATACATCGCCAGTAGCTTGTTGGGAGCTATAAAATTCATCAGGTAAGTCCCGATCATTCGTCCTGCCAGCATCATCACCATGCTTAAAGAAAAGAAGTATGCGGCGCGTTCGTCCGTCATACCCGGCATATATCGAATGGCGTAGTTTATGAAGAAAGCCCATGTTCCGCCTTGCGCGGCAACATTAAAGAACTGCGCTAGAACTGCCCATCGGAAATGCCTGTACTTAAACAAATCACGGTACGATCTTTCCTTTGCAATATAGGCAGGTGAATCATTTATCGCCGGCACCTTTACAAACCAGAAAGCCAGGGCAATCGTTAATACCAGCGCGCCGATAGCAGCATATAAAATCTTAACGGTGCTCAAGTCAGCCTGGGTATTTCCGGTCTGCACTTCACTTAGAATAAAAAAGCCTCCAAGAAAAGGGCCGATAATTGTACCGATTGCATTGAAGGTTTGTGAAAAATTTATCCTCTGTTCCGACTTCCGCTCATCTCCTAACGATGCTGTAAAAGGGTGGGCCACCGTTTCGAGCGTCGCCAGGCCGCAAGCCAATATAAATAGTGCAATTCGAAAGAAACCAAACGATTCTGCACCGGCAGCAGGGATAAATAAAAAGGCACCAAGAGCGTAAAGGCATAGTCCGATGAGTACACCATTCTTGTAGCCAAACTTCTTCATCAGAATCCCCGCGGGAATACCCATCACCGCATATGCACCGAAAATTGAAAATTGAACAAGGCCGGATTCACCCAACGTTACACCTAGCACCTTCTGGAAATGTCGATTAAGGGTCTCCCCCATTGAAATAGCAATTCCCCACAACATGAAGAGGCTGGTCACGAAAATAAATGTCACAAGGTACTTGCGTTCGGTTAGTGGAATCTTCTCCATAAAGATCGAAGGTTTCAGGTTAAATGAATTGAAGTTTTTTCACCCATCATCAAGCTACCAAAGGAGTAACCTAAGATGAACGGGAAATATAAGATAAAATAGAAAGAATCGAAATCGCCAATTTCAAACGTTCCCAAAGGAAATCGTATCAACGCCTTATTTTTTTCTTAACTCAAATCAAGTACTTCCGATCTTTCCTTAACTCAGATCAATCAATTGCTTTCATTCAAGCCTCGAGTTTTGTAACGTCAAAACGAACAAACGAATGAGAAAAAAATCAACCTTACAAAAAATGGGAATGGCCGCGGGAATTATCGTGGCGCTTTTAGCGGGGTATGCTTCCTTTGGGCAAGCAACACAAACAGTACGAGGAAGAGTACTGGATGAAGTAAGCAAGGCACCATTGATCGGCGTCAATATTGCATTGGTGAGCAGCGACGGTGTAACGGGTACTGCCACTGATATTGATGGCAATTTCAGGATTGAACAAGTGCCGCTGGGTAGGCAGACATTTAGAATTACGTCTATCGGCTACGAGGATCAATTGCTATCCAACATTGTCATTACGGCTGGCAAAGAAGTAATTCTCAATATAAACCTCACAGAAAGCGTCAGTACCTTAAATGAAATTGTCGTGACGGCCAATTCCCGTGATGACAAAACCGCCACAAACAACGACCTTGCCGTGGTAAGCGCCCGTTCCTTTAACCTCGATGACACAAAAAGGTATGCGGGGGCGCTTGGTGACCCCTCAAGAATGGCGGCAAACTTTGCAGGTGTTATTGGCGGCGATGATTCACGCAACGACATTGTTGTACGTGGCAATTCACCAACCGGTATGCTTTGGCAACTCGAAGGTCTAAACATTCCAAATCCCAATCATTTTGGCTCTCTTACAAGTACCGGTGGACCTGTAAGTATGTTAAACAGTAACAACCTTGATAAATCTGATTTTATGACCAGTGCATTTCCCTCGCAATATGGAAACGCACTTGCCGGCGTTTTCGATATACGGTTGAGAGACGGTAACAACCAAAAGCGGGAATATGTTGGCCAGGTAGGCTTCAACGGTTTTGAACTTGGCGCTGAAGGGCCATTCTCGAAGAATAGCAAAGCTTCATTCATCGCGAATTACCGGTATTCTACCTTAGGTCTGTTTCAATCTTTGGGAATTGAGTTTGGTACCGGATCAAACACTCCGCTTTATCAGGATTTTAATTTTAAGGTTTCATTGCCCACCAAAGGAAATGGAAAGTGGACGATCTTCGGCATTGGTGGTATTAGCGAAATAGACCTGCTTGGAAGTGAGGCCGATCTAAGCGACAATACAAATTTATACGGTGACGAAAATCAGGATACTTATCCCCGATTTCAGACGGGCATCGGTGGAATCAGCTATGAGAAAAATATTTCCAGCAAAACATTTTTTAAGCTCACGGGAGGGATAAGCTACACTTCAGAGGAGTTTTCAGCCGACTCTCTCGTGCGCAACACCGAGAACGAAGTTACTGAAAAATACCTGAGGGCTGAATCATTTTTAAACACACTCAAATATTCCGCAACAGGATTAATCCGAACAAAACTAAATGCAAGGAACAGCATTACCTCCGGGTTTTACATTGATTACCTTAGTTTCGATTTATTCAATCGCGATATTTATGCTAATCTGGGTCGGGACACCGTTCGCGTTAACATCGAAGACAATACCACGCTCTACCAGGCTTACTCAACCTGGCGACACAGGGTGAACAACAAGTTTTTGTTTAACGTTGGTGTTCATGCACAATATTATTCGCTCAATGAACAACTTGCGATCGAACCACGCCTCGGACTTCAATATATCATTAATGGAAAACACAGCTTAAGCGCCGGATATGGGATACACAATCAAACCCAAAGCATTTACACGTCTTTTGTAGAAACGAGGCTTCCGGATAATGAAATCACCCTTACCAATACTAACCTTGATTTTACACGCAGTCAGCATACGGTGCTAACCTACGATTGGAACATAAACGAAACGCTTCGACTGAAAGCAGAAACGTATTATCAACAGTTAAATGAGGTCCCTGTTGAACGAAATCCAAGTTCATTTTCCGCATTGAATACCGGTGCCAGCTTTATCCCTTCGGATGTTGATAGTTTAGTCAACGGGGGGTCTGGTACGAACTACGGGATCGAGTTAACACTGGAGAGATTTTTTAGTAAAGGGTACTATTTTCTGATCACATCATCGCTCTTTGAATCGCGCTACAAGGGTAGTGATAATATTGAACGGAATACGGCATTCAATACCGGATATGTAGTGAATGCCCTTGGTGGAAAGGAATGGCGGGTAGGAAAAAATAAAAACTACCTTGTTTTGAACCTGAAACTAACGACGATTGGTGGAAAATATCTTACACCCATAAATCTTGCTGCATCTGAACAATTTGGAAGAACAATTTTTGACGAAGCTAATGCTTTTAGTGAGCAACAAGATCCGTACTTCAGGATGGATGTTAAAGTTTCGTATCGGAAAGAATATAAAAGGAGCACACTGGAAGCCGCCGTTGATTTTCAAAACATTACTGGAAATCAGAACATTTTCGCACAATCCTATAACCCAAGAACAAACAGCGTAGTAACGCAATATCAGCAAGGTTTTTTCCCGGTTCCGTTTGTAAGGTTCACGTTTTGATTCGGAACCTGAGGCTGTTCTCCCGCGACAAGTTTTGTTTAAGGAGACAGCCTTAATGTTAACTTATAAAACCCAGGTGCCACGGATTAGTTTTTCCCTTATTTTTAGGGATGGAGGAATTCGCGCTACTTAGAAATTACATATCCAGGTTTCTTTCGTTTACTGACGAGGATTGGCAATTGCACCAGGCCGTTCTCAAACGCCGTTTCCTGAAAAAAGGCGAGCATATTTTAAAGGGTGGAGAAGTTTGCAATCACGTTACTTTTATAAACAAAGGACATTTCAGGGTGTATAATGTGGTTAATGAGGAGGAGCTAACCATAAACTTTGCATTTGAAGGCAATTATATAACCGACTACACCAGCTTTGTTTCCAGGCAGCCGTCGAGTGATTACATTCTTGCCATGGATGAAGCTGAAATCTTACAAATTAACTATGAGGATTTGCAAGCCAGCTATGAAAAATCTCCGTTGTGGCAAAAGTTCGGCCGTCTAATGGCGGAATATATTCTGGTTTTCATTGTGCATCGTAACAAAGCCTTGCTTTTTAATTCTCCGGAAGAGCGCTACTTAAATTTAATGAAGGAGAGGCCAAAAGTAATTGAGCGTATACCCCAACAGTATATTGCTTCGTACCTGGGTATCCAACCAGAGTCACTGAGCAGAATCAGAAAGAGGTTGATGGAGACAAAAAAAATGTAATCAATCACAAATACAATCGTTGGTTGAAAATATTCCTAATTAACATCAAGGTCCAAATCAATTCCCTGCTTAAAAGTAAATTCCACCAAACCCTCGGGAACGCCTGATTGTTCGATTGATGCTTCCTCAAAAATAATTTTCCCCTGCATACTGTGTTTAAGCTGCCAATCCAGAAATGATAGTGTATATCTTGCCATCCATTCAAAACCTGCCTTTGTATTGCCAGGAGATGGTCCCAGAATTCCTGGCATCGATTTTTCCCAGACACCAAAATTCAAATAATAAAATTCCCTTAGTTCGGGAAAATTCAGCATGTACCGGTCCGCATAGGGATAGTGATTTATCATTTCTGCATCAACAGCTTCGTGAGGTGAATGCATTACAAGCAAAGGATTTGTAACACGCCTGTTATTAAAAAATGGAGATTTCTGAATCAGTTCATACTCATATCGTGTAAGAATACCACCGTCAAGACTTATCAGCGTGTTGATGGAAGGATTCCGCATCATCCAGCCCAATCCAGCTGAAGCGTTCATACCCGTGCCCATTACTGCTAAAGGTTTTCCGGCAGATGCGAATTCCTTGCTCACAACGGTTAATGCAAATTGACAATCCTGGATGAGCGTCTCAATACCGCTTACAGTTTGCCATTCGAAGTCAGGCAAAAAAGTACCATGTCTCGAAACCGACACAACGATATAACCATACGAAGCGATGAATTCGCACAGGATATTATTTAGATGTAAACTTTCCGGATAAAATACTAATGGAAATGAACCCGATTGAGCTAATGCATTTCTGTATGCGCTTGTAGCCGAATTTAACAGAGGTCCAAGATACTTTTCTAAAACTAAACTATCGCCCCCGAGTTGAGAGAGCAGTACATTGAATTGATGAATAGATTCATTGCGTGTTTTTTTATTGATTTCGGTTGGATTTAGCATACTTGAAATTTCATCAACGTATTCACCATAAATCATTGGTGGATGATTAGGTTTCGGTTTCGCTGGATACCAAACGCTAATGTGAACTGCTCTCCCCTGTTGAAAACGGGTAAATTGTCCCTCGATGGGTGGCCTCCCAATATCGTAATGAACCCCAGCCTTGAAGCCTACCTTGTGTGGACCATGGCGGAGTGAAGTCTTAAAAAATGACTGCGCCGAAACATGTTGAACAAACTGAGCGACAAATACGAGTACCCAAATTTTCATGTTCATACATTTTTATACAAGTTAGCCTCATGACGAATGATTCGCGTCAGATGTCAGGGTGATTTTGTCAAAGTCCTAAGGCAATCTGTAAACGAATAATTCAATTAATCATTGTGCTTTTTTAACCCCGGTCCTTTCCCCACCCGAAAAACACCAGCCTAATCAACAAGAATTTCGTTAAATATGAAAATAATAAGAAAACGCGGGTGATATTCCGGTAACAATTTGCACATAGTAATAAAGCATATGGAAATCGTCGAAAATAAAGAGATAGAAATATTTACCACTGAGATGGTTTTTGAACAACTGTATGAAACCGCTTTTCCGGTAGTAGCAAAGTTTATTTCTAAAATGAATGGATCATTTCAGGATGCAAGGGATATTTTTCAGGATGCACTGGTAATTTATTATGAAAGATCGAACAACCCAGGCACGCACATCCGCACGACTCCGGAAGCTTACATACTGGGTATTGCCAAAAATCTATGGATCCGGAAGTTTAATCGGAACAGGAAACACATTTCACTCGACTCCTTTGAAGCATCTATTACAATACCCGAAGATTTTTTTCCATCGCTTAAATCAAAACTTATCCTTCAATTTCTTGAAACGACTGGAAAGAAATGCATGGATCTACTTCACGGATTTTACTATGATAATTTAACTATCCGGGAAATCCGTGAAGTGTTTGGCTATCGCAATGAACACTCTGCAACAGTGCAGAAATACAAGTGCCTTGAAAAAGTAAGAGACACAATAAAAGAAAAATCAAGAATCTATGAGGACTTCATTGACTGAGATCAAGGAATCGGAAAAGTTTCTAAAGAACCAACTTAGTACGCAGGAATCATTGCTTTTTGAAGCACGGATGCTGACAAATGCGTCTTTAAAATCAAATTTGCAATTCCTTAAAAAGGTGTATGACCTTCTTAAATTTTATAACCGAAAAAAATTAAAAGGAGACATTGACGCCGTACATGTAAAACTATTCAATGATCCGGAAAAGGCCGATTTTCAACAATCCATTTTTACACTCTTTAAACACTAATCCATGTTCAATTCGACAACCATTCCCATGGTAATTGATAACAGTAGCCGCGGGGAACGTGCTTATGATATCTATAGCCTTTTACTGAAAGAACGCATCATCTTTCTGGGTACCGGAATCAATGATACAGTAGCCAACCTGATAGTGGCACAACTGCTATACCTCAATAGCATCGATCAGAAACAGCAGATCAGCCTGTATATTAATAGTCCAGGTGGTCATGTTTATGCCGGGCTGGCAATTTACGATGCGATGCAGATGATTTCAGCACCGGTTTCAACGGTAGCGGTAGGTGTTTCAGCTAGTATGGGTACTGCGTTGCTGACCGCAGGGAGTAAAGGAAAACGTTACGCACTACCCCATGCGACAATTCACATGCATCCAACAGGTGGCGGGGCGCAAGGTTATACCGAAGATGTGAGAATCGCCACGCGCGAACAGGAGCGCCTGCAGACGCAACTATTTCATCTGATGGGTAAGCATTCAGGCCATACCTGGAAAGAAATAGAAGATTATTTTCTGCGAGACAAATACTTAAGTGCTCCTGAGGCAAAAAGCTTTGGCTTGATTGACGAAGTATTGGGTGATGTCAGCGATGTAGTAGTAATGAATAATCCAGAGTTTACGATGAGTCTTTTCCAGGCAAATGGTAAGGTTGGTGAACTCGCAGACCCACTGAGATAGATCGGAGCACTTTTTCAACCTTACTTTAAAACACTCTTCAAAATTCAATTTTCATCAAACAGAAAAAAGGCTACAGTCACCAGCGCGACCATAGCCTTTTATACTAATTTCCAGAGCTTACTTTGTCAACTCCATATCTTTGATTCCATCGAAGGAAGGTTCAATTACCCAACTACCTTTTTTATCAATCATACCCCACTTCTCCCCTTTCTTAACAGCAGCAAAACCATTTTTGAAATCACGTGACCCCTCAAACTGTGGCTCAACAACCCACTCCCCTTTGCTGTTAAGAAAACCGATCTTTGTGTTTTTTCTGGCCTTAACCAGTCCATCAGAAAAGTCTTCAAAAATATCGGTATCCTTCAGGTAAACTTCTTCTCCTGTTTTTGTTACGTATCCCCATCTGTCGCCACTTTTAATCCGCGCCAGCCCACTTTCCTTTTCAAAATTCTTTCCTACATCATACTTTGGGTTTACGGCCCACTCTCCTTTTGCATTGATGTATCCTACTTTCTTATCAGCAGTCTTTGCCCAGGCCAAACCTTCTTTAAAGTATCCGACACTCTCAAACTGTGCAGGTATGGCGATCTTACCATTTTCATCAACAAAGCCAAACTTTTTATCCGCCGCACGGAATGGCGCCAATTTTTCGGAGAACGTTTTGACATCCGATACACCAGCACCATCCACCTCAGATTCCTCACCCGATGTGTTGATGATAAAATATTTACCATCTCTTTTAACCGGAGCATATCCTCCGTTAAAATCCGTTACCGACTCGTACTTCGCAGGTATAGCCACCTTTCCTTCTGTATTGAGATAACCCCATTTATCGCCCTGCTTTATGGGAACTAATCCATTCTCAAAACCTTTCAAATCAAATCCGAAACCGTCGATCAATTTGAAAGACTGGATTTCAGTTTGCAGTTTTTCGCCTTTAGTATTAATGAAATAATACTGTCTGTTTTTCGTGTCGTAAATCGCCGCCAAACCAGCAGCAGAAAACTCATAACACTTTTCAAATTGTGCATCGATAATCATTTGGCCCTTTTGATCCACATATCCCCATTTTTTGCTACCTGCAGGTTTAACCTGCGTTACATAGGTTTGCGAAAATGCTGCAAATCCGACAATTAGGACAAATAAAAAGCTCAGGAAGGTTTTCTTTTTCATAGTAGATAGTTTATAGAACAATGTTAAAATTTTTTCGTGAAATTTTTCTATTGACAGACACCTTTAATCAGGGATCCGCTAACAATGCCTTCGAACGGAAGGCGTCTTAAAAGGTTAAGGAATCAAACATATTCGATAAGATACAAGCAGACTTCATGAAGACTTTTGAAATGACTTCATCCTCCCCAACCACACAAACAAACTTGAAAATAGGACAAAGACAAGAAGAAGTACCACACTGTTGCGGAGCACTGTGCCGTAATCAGTTTCCGCGACATCAACAAAAGGATACGGGTAAAACCCCGATAGTTCGCCTCGAAAAAGGATAAACAAAAGATAACACAAGGGATAAATTAGCCAGGCGGGAATCTGTTTCCATGTTAGATTATTTCTATCCAAAAAAGTCCACCAATACACCACAAAGTAAAACGGTATCACAGAATGCAACAACTCATCAGCAATCCTCTGCAGACCCATTGGATCCCACAGTTGGCGTAACAAGAATTGATAAACCAATCCTACAATGGTAATGTAGACGGCGATGGCGGTTACCACTGAAGTCCTGGAAAAAAATTGACGCACCTTTCCATATCCTCCAACCAGCAATACAGTAAAATAAAATGCAACCAAAATATTTGTCAGGATGGTAAAAAAACTAAAGAACCTGATGATTGTCTCCGGTATAGAAGTTACCCGATTAAGAACTATTAAATAGAACTGCAATCCGACTGCGGTCCAGCCTGCAATAGCGCCAATGGATAAGCATACAGTCTGAAAAAGTCTAGATTGCATACCTAAACATAGTCAATATGAATTCGATTTTAACGTTTCACAGGCAAATTTCAAAAAAGAAGTCTGCAAACCATCATCGATGATTCAACGTTGTAATTAAATTCAAACTCACGGTATTATAAAAGCATAGGATTATATTTACAAATGCTTTTGAAAGTTATCGACTGGTGCGGTCATATTATTTTACGAAAAGACAATGAACCCGTTTTCTACCTGGAAAGAGATAACTGGAATGACAACTTTTTTAAAACCCGATATCACCTGCATCTGTCCGGCAAAACAACGGTAGATGGAGAACCGGTCTGGATTGGCGAAGTAAAAATTCTTAAAAAGGGTCAACGTAAAGACGACCCTGCGTTGTTGGAACCAGGCAAACAAGATTTCCTGGACTATCGCTTTTGCTCTGCCGGACAGTCGATTGACTATTACCAGCGACTTTCGGAGGTTGATAAAGACTTACGCTTTGACATCCTCTCGGCACTAAGAGACATTTTTATATTCCCCGAGATATTGAGAGGTTTTGAAAAGGAAGATGGCCTTGAGTTGTCACTTCTCCATTTCATTGAGAGGGATGACGATTTGTTTTCACTTGCACCTGCCGTGTTAAACCATAATTTCGACAACTTTATTAACTCCGAACTAAGTTTCAAATTTCACCTGTCAGGTATGTCAGCACCTGTAACATTTGAATTTGATCCGCCAGAATATGGTTACCATGATCACGATGATGTGGCTTCGCGAGTCTGGGTACTTACGAGTGAGTGCAAATTGGAATGCCAAATCTTTCTTTCTAAATTTTCTAAAATTGCTTTTGCTTCGAATGAAGACCGCCATCTGCTGGAAGAAGAAGGATACCTTCAGCCTGCTGGTATTGGTTTTTCTAAAATAATCTGTTTATCATATGGTGACTGCGATACCTTTAGTATACCGGGTATCTATCTCCATGAAAAAGAGCAGATAGCAAATGATATGACTAAGGGCGTTGGAAGATTTGTATTCTGCGGGATTTATGATCTGCCAAAAAAAATGGAAGAATCCCTCGCACATTTCACTATTGATACGGATGGAAGGGTGTGGGAAAACCAGAATACTACACACCAAAAAGCATCTTTTCAAAAGACAACAGCGATGTTGTTTGAGGAATTTATGGGGGCATGGGTTGCTATCGAAGACGACCGTGAGCGACTGGATCTTTTGGAGACCGCTCTTCAATTTATTCAGGAAGACTCATCTCTTCAGTTTATCGGCGACATTAACTTCAGTAATTTAACAGACGAACAGTTGGAAACCTTCTTTCTGGAATTACCCAGAAATTATCAGCTTGTATTGCACCTTCTAGCCACGTTCATTTCAAAAATAATTCCGCGAAGTCTGGCATTTTTTGATTCACCGGAGGAAAGTATTGAAACGTCTCTACTCTCCATAGTAATGAAGGTGCTCCGTGAAGTTCTTGAAAAGCAGAATTCATTTATGATTGTGAGCACGCAATCATCCGAAATTTTAAGCCGAACAAAACCTGGTGATATTATCTTCCTAAAAAAACAAGATGATTTAGTATCGGTTTTACCCTATAAAAAAGACTTGGTTTCGCCAAATGAAGAGCATGAAAACACTGATTCGAATCAATAATTATTGAGCACGCATGGGACAACCAAAAGGTATTCTGCTTTTGCTATGTATTTTCCTTTCCTTTTGCATTAAAGTCTATGGACAGGAAAATCCGGTAAAAGGCGTTGTTATTTTTGAAAAAAAATTCATAGCCTCGGAAGCGTTTGAATCAGTTAATGCTTTTGATGTTGATGGTGATGGTATATTAGATATTTTCTCAGGATCGTTTTGGTACAAAGGTCCTGGGTTTTCAAACCGAAAGTTCGTCGGCTCAATAAAACGTCACGGAGAATACTATGAAGATTTTTCAACCATAATTTTTGACATAAATAGAGATGGTAAGCCAGATGTAATTACAGGCGGATGGTTTGAAGGAACATTAGTGTGGAGAGAAAATTCAGGAGGCGATGAACCCTGGAAGGAACACATCATTGCCCGGTGCGGAAATATTGAAACAACACGCGCATGGGATATCGATGGAGACGGCTTACCTGAGATTGTGCCAAATACACCCGGTAAACCATTGGTGATTTATAAAATCCGTTACAATGATAGTCTTGTAAAATTTGATTCAATAGTCATCTTTTCCAAACAGGGTCACGGTTTGGGGTATGGCGATTTGAATGGCGACGGACTCGGTGACTTCGTTCTGGATAGGGGCTGGCTTGAATGTCCGGACGATCCATTTGGGATGCCGTGGATTTTTCATGCCGAGTTCAACCTTGTACAAGCGAGTATTCCAATACTTGTTACCGATGTCAACGGGGATGGTATTGCAGATCTCATCGTGGGTCAGGGACACGACTATGGGTTAAATTGGTATGAGCAGCGAATCGATAAAAAGAAAAAAAGAACGTGGATCAGACACGGTATTGATCCGGATAATTCACAGTTCCACACCATGGAATGGACCGATCTTGATAATGATGGACAGGCGGAATTGGTAACCGGTAAAAGATATCGCGCACACGACGATAAAGATCCGGGAGCACGTGATCCCGTTGGCTTATACTACTTTAAATGGAATGGCGAATCTTTTACTAAACAAATTATAAGTTTCGGTTTACCAGGAACAGGTAAAGGAACAGGAATATTTTTTGCGGTCACTGATTTAAATAACGACAACTATAAAGATATTGTGGTTGCCGGAAAAGACGGGCTTTGTGTATTCTTCAATAAGGGATTGGCAAAATAAAAAGCGTATAAATGCCGGGGGATTTCACATCAGAATCACCGATGCGGATGCAGAACACCTCGAATTATGCGTCCCAGATTAACTCAACTAATTTTACCTGCAGCCCGTTAACTCGACAGGTAAGTACGAAAAAAGAGGCTACCCAACGGCAGCCTCTTTCAATTTTAATATTTCCCACTTACCATTAACTATTTCTTCGTTACTGCATTACTATCCAGGATAACGGCTGTTTGCGCGAGCATCTGGCCATCCAATGAAGCTCCTGTTAACATGGTAATACCGGTTTGTGAGAGTATAATACCTTCAAAATGTGAAGTAGTTCCCATGGTGACCTGGCCAGCAACTTGCCAAAAAATATTTTTTGCTAGTGCCCCTCCAGTCAGAGTCATGTTTGTCGCAGCACTTGTTTCAAGATTTCCCGCAATTTGAAAAATCCAAACGTCATTCGCACCACCTGAAAGGACGATGCTAGTCGGAACAGTCACGTTGCCCGACCATTTATAAAGTCCGGGCGTAAGTGTTTTTGATCCAATGTTCCCCGCACCCAATTCAATAAAGTCGGGTGACACGCGACCCGCTGCATCATTGTAAGCTGTCGTCATGTTATTGACAGTGGTTGTCAAATTAGTCGACGTTGGCGAAACCATATCTGCTGCATAGATCTTTCCTGTTACCTGACTTGAGGTGGCAAAACCTGTAGAATTCGTTAAGGAGAACCCCGTGATGTACGATGTGGCCGCAGGGCTAAGACCTAGGTCTCCGGTGATCGCCGAGGTAGCACTGTTATTTATGGCAGTTTTCGCAACGATAACATAGTTAAGCGCACTTCCCAACTCGACTTTACTACGAACCACAATAGATCCTCCAGTCGTAAAGCTGGTTACGCTATTAGCCGCAAACGGAACCCCCGCAAGTGTTTTGGCATCAGTTGTTACCGTCACTGTGTAAGCCGTCAATGCCAGAAAGGTATCAGTCGGCGTAAATACCGCAGTTGTTCCAGAGTAAGTAACTGTACCTGGTATTACAGTAGTACCACTTCTAACAACGATTGTTGAAGAGTTCATAGTTGTAGGATCCATTTCTTCAGTAAACTCAATTTCTACCGAATTATTACGCGGAACGTTTGTTGCATTGTTTTCTGGCGTTGTAGTGCCAACAGTGGGTGCCATCACCGGATTATTATCATCATCAGAGCAGCCCATAATTAAGCCAAACGACACTATTGATAACACCGCGAGAAATCTGACAAAATGCTGAATTTTCATATTTAAGTTTTAAGTTTTAAAAAACCGAATGTAATAGTCAGCAAAGGTGATGGACTTTAAATTGCTTTGTGTTACACATGTCGGTTTATGTCTTACACATATCCGGTATCATGAGTGATTTCTCGAATTCGCTTCTTTTGTTCGTATTCTTTTGGCGAAAACCCTGTTACTTTTTTGAATTGGTTGGATAAATGGCCCACACTGCTGTAATGAAGTTTTCGGGAAATCTCTGTCAGGTTGAGTTCCTCATTTTGTAGTAACTCTTTCACTCTTTCTATTTTTCGATTGATGATGTATTGTTGAATTGTGATACCCTTCTCGCTGGAAAATACCTTCG
The DNA here is from genome assembly GCA_041747735.1 of Chryseolinea sp. Taxonomy (GTDB): domain Bacteria; phylum Bacteroidota; class Bacteroidia; order Cytophagales; family Cyclobacteriaceae; genus Chryseolinea. Next base: position 5,061 of record JBGTEP010000071.1, on the reverse strand, counting down.
AGAGATTTGTATAATTGTAGCCGACTGTCTCACTTATTACCTCGGAATAATTGGATTGGTCCGGGTTTTTATCATGCTGAATGATGTCGTTGATAATGGCCACGATTTGCTCAACCAGGATATCGCGTTTATCGTCCATCAGCTCTAATCCAATTGCGAGCAGGTTAGTTTTTAACTGATGATGCTGACGCACACTCATCGCACCTCGCAGCTCAATCACACCCAGGTAGACCTCCCCATAACGGATCCCTAACTTCTTGAACTCCTGCTTTACCATCAATTTGCAGCGCAGGCTGAGCATATTCTTAATATGTAATTTCATTATTGATCAAACGAGAAACAGCATCTGACGCCACACTCCAACCGAAAGACAATTCGGGTCTGGACAGTCTCAACCTTTTAAGTTGCTATTCTGAAATGACAGAGTTATGTCCTTCGCTACACTATCCAAAATCAATCCAAAATCAAAAACCCGTTTTCATGTGAAAGACGACAATCATTAAAAAAATGAGTTCTTATAGTCGGAAGTATTTTCCACAGGGAAGTGGTTAAACCCTCATAAACGCAACACATTTCAATGTTATGGATGACAAGCACTCTTCTGGAAACATGGGTAATACTGACTTCAGGGATGGGGGTCGGCGGGGACTCACCGGATAGATGTATTTCAACCTGACGGTTAGAACCAATTGTATTATTTGTTGAACCAAACGTATTATATGAAACAGATAGGTATATTTAATTTGAAAGTTTGAATTGAACCATGCCGATATTTATGGACCTCCACATTGTGCCTGGTGCTACCCCAAAGGAAGTAGCCGAAGCGCACCGTCTTGATCTTAATATACAAGATGAATTCTGTTGTAAAACCATGACATACTGGATTGATGAAAGCAGGGGTAATGTGTTTTGCCTTATTGAAGCCCCCCATCAGGATGCCGTCAAAGAATTGCACAAAAAGGCACACGGCCTTATCCCTCATGAAATCATCGAAGTCAGCAGCAGTATTGTTGAATCATTCCTCGGCCGTATCTCAGACCCTGAAACCCACAATCAACCCGATGACAAAAATGTCAGGGTATTCAGTGATCCTGCTTTCCGAATCATTCTGTTTTCTCAGACGATGGATTCGCGCTTGTTACAACTTTCTTTAGGAAAAGAAAAATCACAAGAACTGCTGCAACTATATAATACAACCCTTCACGATCAAATAATGAATTTTGAGGGCCGGAAGGTAGAGAGTAGCGATTCCGGTATCATTATTTCTTTTGTATCAGTTAACAAGGCCGTTGAATGCGCACTGGCTATTCAAAATCGTCTCGATACTTCTGGGGATTTGATTGGCCTTCGTCTTGGCCTTCATGCAGGGGTTCCGGTTAACAAAAGCCATGAGATTTTTGGAACCACCATCAATCTTGCACGCTACCTCTGCACCTTGACCAGCACACATAAGATCATTATATCTTCCATTGTACGGGATTTTTACAAAGAAGGTGACAACAATGATTTTGCCTATAGGGGCAACGTTAGATGTCTGACGTCGGCAGAAGAATGTTTTTTAGAGACTTTAGTCAATACGCTTGATGAAAATTGGCAAAATCCACAATTTGGAGTTCCTGATTTTTGCATCATAATGTCAATTAGTAAGGCTCAATTGTATCGGAAGAGTATTGCCACGACTGGGAAGTCGCCTAATAGCTTGCTGAGAGAATACAGGCTGTTAAAGTCACTCAACATGCTTCGGCATGATGTCCGAAATATTGCGCAAACTACTTTTGATACGGGCTTCAGCAGCCCTTCGTATTTTACCAAGTGTTTCCAAAAACGATTCGGCTTACAGCCTCAGGCCTACGTCAAGATAAAGGAATAGTCTGAACTATTTTTTCTATCTAATGAATCATATGTGATATGCATACTACATACAGGGGATTAGCTTTACATATACAATTTTCAACCCCCTTCTCACTATGAAAACTTTGATAACTTCTCAAATGTTGATCCTGATCGTTGTAATCAGTTCAGCATCAGCTTTCGCTCAAACTGCTTCTGCTATTAAGCCAGAAATTTCTAAAACTAATGAAACAAAAGAAATGAAAACTTATCTTATCGAACGCGAAATTCCGGGAGCCGGGAAATTAAACGGAACAGAACTGAAGACTATTTCCCAAACATCGTGCACGGTGCTTAAAGAAATGGGATCAGGTATTGAATGGATTCATAGTTATGTTACAGACGACAAAATCTTTTGTGTTTACCGCGCTGAAAACGAAGAAGCTCTGCGAACACATGCTAAAAAAGGTGGTTTTCCCATAAACACCATCAGCTTAGTATCCAATACTATAAGTCCAGCCACCGCCAACTGATCCGTCAGATTAGTACAACAGGCAATTTTATAAACCATTATCCTCCGGTGCGGGGATAGTGGTATTTTTGATCCTGGTAAAAATTACAATACAATTAAAGTACTAAATATGGAATCAAAAGAGCTTAGAAATCTCCAGGCGCCACTAAAAGAAAGATATCGCGCCCTACCTGAATCTGCTATTGTTACCCTCAAAACAGACGGAAAAGTTGGAAATGGCATTTCATGCAAAGTTGAGACAGGCAAGACAATTATTGAAGCTGGACTACACACTGCGACTGGAGGAAACGGATTGCTCGTATGCTCCGGTGACCTGTTGCTTGAAGCTCTCGTGGCTTGCGCGGGAGTTACACTTTCAGCCGTGGCTACCGCGATAGGTGTTACACTTAAGGAAGGAGTAATTAAAGCAGAGGGTGAACTCGACTTTCGTGGAACACTTGGAGTCTCGAAGGACGTTCCGGTAGGCTTCAAAACATTACACCTCAATTTTTACCTCGACGCCGATGCAACCGAAGAACAACTTCAAAGTTTAGCCAAGCTGACGAAACGATATTGTGTGGTCTACCAAACGTTGATTCAAGGCGTTAGTGTGCAAACATCTTTCAACAAAAAGGTCTGAGCGAGCAGGTTGGTTGATCGACTCTGGATTGACATTTCTCTCTTTTTCTTTAAAAACGAAAAGCGAAATTATAAGTGGTACAAATAAGTTCCGAAGCGCTATAATCGCCGGATATTCATCCCTCCATCAGCCATAATTACCTGTCCGGTAGAATACGGAATATGACCTGTAGCAAGTGCCGCCACAATTTTCCCGATGTCTTCAGGTGTACCCCAACGCCTTTCGAGCGTTAGTCCTTCACTTATGAGCTTGTCGTATTTTTCTTTTACACCGGCAGTCATATCGGTATTGATAACGCCGGGCCGTACTTCATAAACAGGAATATCAAATTCCCCAAGCCTTACCGCAAACAATTTTGTCATCATACTAAGGCCAGCTTTGGAAAGACAGTACTCCCCACGGTTCACCGACGCTATGTCAGCGGACACAGAAGTGATCGAAATAATTGAAGGCTGGTAGGTGGGATTAAATTGTTTTTCGACCAGCATATGATTTGCAACAGCTTGAGTAAAGAAAAACGTGCCTTTCAGGTTGATATTCATCAGATGATCATAACTTTCTTCATCGAGTTCCAGCAGATCACGGCGAAGTTTTGGTGCAACGCCAGCATTGTTCACCAGTACATCAACTGTTTTGTAATGCTCAATTGTCCTGGTAATAATTTTATTACGATCGTTACGGTCACCAATATTACCTTGACAATAAATTACGTCAATGCTATGGCTTTTTAAAATATTAAGCTGCCCTTGAACCTGGTCCTCACTGCGGATACCATTTATAGCAAGACTGTACCCCTGCTGTGCAAGCGACACAGCGATACCATAACCTATCCCCCTGCTTCCTCCGGTAATGAGTGCTGTCTTTCGCATGTTTATTCTGCTTTTATTTCCTTCAGCCTTGCCGCCTCTGGTGTTGCCTTATAATATGGATCAAGCGGAAAGCAGCCCGAGATCATTCCATTACGAGGTGCCGTCGTACAATCCGAAAATGTACGACAAAGTTTATCACGTTTCATGGGATTTCCCAATAATATGTCCTCCGGCATTTCGGGGTACGACAAAACCATCCTGCCAAGTCCGATAAAATCCGCCATGTTATTGTTCAATACGTACTGCCCGACATTAGGAAGCCATTCCTGCAAATAAGAATATGCAGATCCAACTATTGCAAGCTCAGGGAATGCCTTCTTTATATCTGCCGTAACCTGTAACTGTCGGGCTACACCCACGAGAGGATCTTCAGGTGGCGTGTATCCGTCAGAAGGCGGAAACAAAGCCGGGCGCTGGATATGCGGGTTGTAGTACGGGCTTCCGGCTGTGATGCAGACTAACTGAATACATAATGCTTTCAGCAACTCCAGAAACTTATATGTTTCTGAAAGATTACTAGCTAATCCTGAAAGGTCGCCGCCAAATGTATAAGGATACTGCTCACCATCAAACGTTTCAGGAACTCCGACGTGATCCTCTCCAGGCTTAAAAGGAATCCAGTCGAATGCACTTAATCGCACTCCCACGTCAAGACCGGGGGCTGATGCTTTTATTCCTTCAACGATAGATCTAAGAAAGCGTGTCCTGTTCTCAAAACTTCCGCCGTACCTTCCTGGTCGAGTCCTTGCGCTAAGGAATTCATGTCCGAGATATCCGTGGCAATGTTTGATATCAACAAAATGAAAGCCCGCACGCTGTGCCAGCACAGAAGCGTTAACAAAATCATCGACTAACCGATCAATATATTCATCCGTCATCACCGGGTAGGCATCTGGCAATCCAAATTTTTTATTCAACACCGGATGGTGATAAAGTATTTGCGGCTCCATTTTCATTTTATCATTGGGCTTGCAGAACCTTCCTGAATGAGTAAGTTGAAGTCCTATCAATAGATCATCTGTCTTTCCAAATCTCTCGTGATGATCAGTTATCAGGGAATCAAAAAGCATTTTATATTCATCGACTCTCGATTCGTCAATAAGAAGTTGATTTGGATTCGCCCTTCCATCATGGCGAACCGCTACAGCTTCACAGCCCCATAATAGTTTAGCACCGCTGATTGCAAAGTTTTTCCACCTGCGCTTCGTGTA